>CAWAUK010000070.1:0-53122 GCA_963784975.1 uncultured Thermoleophilia bacterium
GCCCGGCCCTCGCGCTCGCGCAGCCTGCGGCGCAGGCGGCGGCGCAAGGCGGCCAGATCGGTCAGGTCCTGGGCGACCACCGGGCGGCCGCCGTACAGGACCGCCTGGATGCGGGCGGGCAGGTCGCCGGCGTCGATGTTCAGGCGTTCCCGGAGGTATCCCGCGGTCTCGTCGAGCGTCTGGGACTGCGGCACCTCGACGCCGTGGTCCCTCAGGAGGGCGTAGACGAGCGCCAGGGAGGCGCGCAGGCGCGCCTCCGGGCTGCCGCGGTGGAGGCCGCGCCGGCGGAGCAGCGCGCGGCTCCCGGGCCAGCCGACCAGGACGAGCGCCAGCGCCGCTGCCCAGGGGATCCAGCCGGAGCTCCCGGAAGGCGCCGCGGTGACGTCGCCGCTACCGCCGGCGGTGCTGGGATTCCTGTCGTGGCCGCGCGGCCCGGCCAGGGAAGAGGGCGTCGCCGTGCCGGAGACGCCGGGGACGTTCTGGCCGGCGATCCCCGCGTTCGGTCCACTCGTCGGCGCGCCGCCGGCCACGGGCAGCGCCCGGCCGGGGGTCGGGTCGAACGGCACCCAGCCGACCCCGGGGAAGTACGCCTCGACCCAGGCGTGCGCGTCGTTGCGCGTCACGATGTACGTGCCGTCGGCGACCTTTTCGCCGGTGGTGAACCCGACCGCGACGCGCGCCGGGATGCCGTTGAACCTGAGCAGCGTCGCCATCGCGCCGGCGAAGTGCTGGCAGTACCCGGTCCTGGTCTTGAACAGGAAGGCCGCGTAGGGCGAGAAGAAGTCGGTGGCCGGCGGCGCGAGCGAGTACGTGTACTTCGTGCGCAGGTACGACTCCACGGCGAGGGCGATCCGGTAGGGGTCGGTCGCCCCGGCGACGATCGAGGCGTTCAGGCGGTACAGACCCAGCCACTCGCGGCCGGTCGGCGACATGCTCATCGTGGCGCTCCACACCGCCTCGGGCGACTGGCCGTCCAGCTGCGACAGCGTGGGGAAGGGCAGGTCCGAGTAGCGCTCGACCACGGCCGCCGGGTAGTCACGGCCGCGCTCGACGAGGTCCGTGGGCTCCAGCTGGGGCACGACGGCGGTGACCGCGTAGCTCAGCTTCGGTCCTTGCGGCGGTTCGACGGCCAGGTCGCGCGCGTCGCCGACCCGCAGGTCGATGGGCTTGGCGATCTGCACGGATGACGGCCAGCCCCCGATAAAGAGGACGTTGGAGTACGTGTTCTCAACCTCGAACGACTCCGTGACGACCCGGCCCGGTGGCTCGACGCCGCCGGGCGGGACCGTGTAGACGTAGGTGCCCTCCTGCTGGTCGGGCTTCACCGGCGAGGATCCCGGAGTGTCGGCCCACCAGCTCTGACCGTCGAAGTTGGCGAGCGCGTTGGCGCGCCAGTATGAGGGGACCGCCGACCGGACGCGCATGACACGCTCGTTGTTGGCGGGGTCCAGGAGGCGCGGGTAGTTCTGCATCCAGTCGAAGCGGAGGTGCGTGCTGCCCACGCCGACGATGTCCCAGGTGCGCCAGTCGCGCAGGGGCCGGCTCGCGTCGACCGACGTCGCGCCGATGATCGACAACGCCAGTATGGCCGCGAGCGTCGCCGTGACCGCGCCGGCCGCGATGTCCGACGACTTCCAGCGCTCTCGCTGCAGGGACCGGGACAGGACCAGCATGCTGCCGGCGAGCAGGAGGAACGCCATCGTCGCCCAGACGTTGCGTGTGGACGCGTCCGTGGTGAAGCCGAAGGCGAGCAGGACGATGACGACGACGATCGCCGGCAGCGGCTTGCGCAGGCCCAGAGCCAGCAGCGCGGCCAGCCAGATGGCGGCATACATGACCAGCGAGAGGAGCAGCCGGACGTCCGCCTTGTCCGCGACCTCCAGCGGGAAGACGTCGAGGGCGTAGGCTCGCGCGCCCGACTGGAGCGCCTCGAGGTAGAAGGCGAGCTGTCCCCCGGCCCCGTGGACGTCCGCGGGCACGGGCACCTGGGCGCGTGCCAGCAGGTACACGCCTACGGGCAGCAGGAGGAAGGCGAGCGGCCAGGCCCGCCGGCGGACGATGCCGGGCCCGCCGGCCAGCGTCGCGAGCGCGGAGGCCGCCAGCAGCAGCGGGGCGATCGTCGGCGTGGCGATCGCCCCGACCGCGGTCGCGGCCGTCGCCGCGAGACCGGCGAAGGCGGCGGCGTAGAGGGCTGCGCGCGAGCGCTTCATCGCACCAGGGCGCGCCGGCCCACGGGCCCCTCGGAGAGGGCCGCGTGCAGGTCGTCCGCGCGGCCGACCGGGACGTAGCGGATGCCCGCGGCGGTGAGCGAGCGCCGCAGATCGCGAGCCGTCGGCGCGTCTGCCGCCGGCTCGTCGACGATGTGCACGACGGAGACGGGCAGCCCTGAGGCGCGCACCCTGACCAGTGCGTTCACCAGCCCCTCGTCGAGCTTGAGGACGACGAGGGTGACCACCCGGCTGCGCGCGTTCGGCCGCCGGTCGGCGACGATGGCTCGCAGCGACGGGCCGAGGCTGGTGAGCCCGTTCGGCGTGGTCTCTGCCAGCGCGCCGAGAAGGCGACGCAGGCTCTTCGCGCCCGGCGAGAGCCGGACCGGTCGCCACCCGTTCTCGGGCAGGAGCAGGTTGACGGAGTGTCCGCACCGGAGCGAGTAGGCCGCCATGGCGCCGGCGGCCTGGACGGCGACCTCGAAGGTCGTGTCGGGCAGCTCCCCGGCGACGTCCACGGCCGCGCCGTTCAGGAGCAGGGTCACGTCGTCGTCCGTGGCCGCCTCCATCTCGCGCAGCATCAGGCTGCCGGTCTTGGCCGTGGACTTCCAGTCCACGCGGTTGAGCGGCTCCCCCGGTTCGTGCGGCCGGATGCCCCGGAACTCGGAGGCGTCGAGCGTGGGCAGACGCCGCCGCCCGCCGCCGTGGCGCATGCCCGAGTCGACGCAGGGAGCGCAGGAGGAGAGCTCCGGGAGACGCGGCGCGACGGTGACGTGGAGCTCCTCACCGACGCGGCGCCGGGTGCTCACCAGGCCGAGCGGGTCCTCCACCACGGCGAGCATGACCGGCAGTCGGTGCACGCCGCGCCGGGCCTGCCACGGCCCCGAGGTGATGGACCGCGTGGAGCGCGCCCCGAGACTCTCGACCTCGACGGGCCGGTCGCTCCCGCCCAGGGTGCCCACGGCGTCGTGCAACGTGATCTGCAGTCCGGGGAGCGACGAGCCGCTTCTCACCAGGAACGAGAACAGCAGCAGATCGCCGGCCACCGGGGCGCTGGGCGCGACGCCGCGGGAGACCTGCAGCCGGCGGCTGCCGGCCGCGACCAGGCCCCAGGAGACGCAGACCATCGCCACGAACGCCAGCGCGACGACGTAGAGCTCCCAGGTGCCGAGGATCCGGGCCGCCACGTAGACGGCGACGGCGACGCCGATGAGCGCCGCTCCCGCGGGGCGTGGGCTTGGTCATCGCGCCGGCCCCGGTATCGGAACGGCCTCGAGCAGCCGGGCGATGACCGCCTCCTCCGCGCGGTGACGGGTGTCGGCGTCGGGCGAGAGGATGATGCGGTGGCTCAGCACGCGGACGGCCAGGTCCTTGAGGTCCTGCGGCACCACGAAGTCCCTGCCGCGCAGCACCGCCAGCGCCTTGGCGGCGCGCAGCAGGGCGATGCCGGCGCGCGGGCTGGCGCCGAGGTAGATGTCCCTCGAGGCGCGCGTGGCCGCGAGCAGCTCGACGACGTACCGCCGCAGCGACGGGTCCACCTCGACGCGGAGGATCGCCTCCTGCATCGCGAGCACCTCGGCCGAGCTGGTGACGGGCTCCAGCGCGACGAACGGGTCGCCGGTGGTCTGGGAGTCCAGGATCGCCTCTTCGGCGGAGGGCGAGGGGTAGCCGATGCTGAGCCGCATCATGAAGCGGTCGAGCTGGGCCTCGGGCAAGGGGTACGTCCCCTCGTACTCGATGGGGTTCTGCGTGGCCAGGATCATGAAGGGAGGGACGATGGCGTGGGCGACGTTGTCGATGGTCGCCTGCCGCTCCTCCATGCACTCGAGGAGGCTCGCCTGGGTCTTCGGGGAGGACCGGTTGATCTCGTCCGCCAGGACGACGTTGGCGAAGATCGGCCCCGGGCGGAACTCGAAGCCGGAGGTCCTCTGGTCGAAGACGCTGACGCCCGTCACGTCGCTGGGGAGGAGGTCGGGGGTGAACTGGATGCGGGAGAAGCGGCCGCCGACGGAGCGGGCGAGGGCCTTGGCGAGCAGCGTCTTGCCGACCCCCGGGTAGTCCTCGATGATCACGTGGCCGCCGGCCAGCAGGGCGACGACGCACGACTCGATGACGTCCTCCTTACCGAGGATGACCGAGGCGACGTTGGCGGCGACCAGGTTCGCCCGCCGGGCGATGGCCCGGACCCCGTCGTCTCCGAGGACGTGACTGCTGCGAACGCCTGACTGCACGGTGCCCTCGCTTTCTCGACGCATGACTCCCACTATGGTGCATCAAAACGGCGCCAAATGCCTTCACCGGCCGAGCGCCGCTGCCGATGTCGAGGTCGGCAGCCGACGGGGGCGTGGATCTGACGGGAGGCCCGTCGTCACCGGATCGGCCGTCACTTCCTCGACGCGGCGTACAGCTGCAGCGAGGACGTCACCTGGGCGGCGGTCATGCCGGACCGGACCCAGGGCGAGTACAGGAGCCGGATGACCGCGGCGTCGTTCTGGCTCCAGGACGTGATCTGGCTGGCCTTGTAGAGGACGCTGCGGCGGCGGTCGGAGACGGAGGTGAAGTGGCCGCTGCACCCGATCGCGTGCGTGAGCTCGTGGATCAGCGTCGACTTCAGCTCGCCGGGCGTGTCCTGGGTGCCGGCGTCGATGAGGATCTTGGCGCTGATCAGGCCCGGCGAGGTGCTGTAGTAGTGCGTCCCGGTCGTACCTACGGTGTCCGGCCCCGCCACCTTCGCGTAGGCGTCGTGAGGCAGGAAGCGGATCGTGATGCGGGGGCGGGCGTCGCCGACGACGAAGTGCACCTCCCCCTGCATGCGGTCCAGGCGCCGGACGAGTTGTCGCAGGTAGCTCTCCACGCCGGGTCCGCCGCCGGTCTGCAGCTTGATGACGACCTGCCGCCGCTCCCACTTCGCGACGACGGCGCCGCGGCCGATGGCCTGCCCGCCTTCCTGCGAGAAGACCATGGTCGTGAAGTAGCGGCGGAACCACGCCTTGCCCGCCGCCTCGTGGGTGTAGCGATTGAGCGACGAGAACGCGACGGGCTGCTCGGGCTGCCGGTCGAGCGTCGCGTCGAACACGCCCTTGCCGTCCAGCCATTTCAAGCCGAAGGCCCCGCCGTAGACCGCGGCGGCGAGGACGACGACGACCATCAGGCTGACGAGGACGCGACCGATCAGGCGCATGGAGCACCTCCTTCCCGCTATGATGCCCCAGGTCGCCCGCCGATGCTCCGCCGCCGAGATGCCCGAGCGCCTGGAGAGGCCTCTACGCCGCCTCGTCGTTCTTCGTCCCGTCTTTGCGCCGCCCGGGACCGCCATCCTCTCCCTCCAGGTGCCGGTACACCTGCCTGCTGATGCGGCGCATGACGAGGTACAAGACGATGGTGGCGGCCACGAACGCCGCGATGCCGAGGTAGCCGAACACGCCTCGTACCGCCCCTACGCTCGCGGCGAAGAAGAACCCCAGGAGCGAGACGCCGACGGCCCAGGCGACGGAGCCGAGCGCGTTCCAGAGCAGGAACGACCGCCAAGGCATGGTGGAGGCCCCGGCGAACAGGGCGGCGCCGACGCGCAGGACGGTGATCCAGCGGCCGAAGAAGACGGTCTTGGCGCCGTGGTGGGAGAAGTAGTAGTCCAGCACCAGCATCTCTCTCTGGCGGATGTGGATGAGGCGGCCGTACCTGAGCAGCGCCGGCCGCCCCGCGCGCCTCCCGACCCAGTAGCCCACGTTGTCCCCTACCATGGCCGCGACGGCGGCGACCGTCATGACCCAGGGAAGGTAGAGGACGCCGCGCTGGGCCTCGACCGCGCCGGCGAGGAGGCTCGTCTCGCCCGGCAGCGGCAGGCCCGCGCTCTCGCCGCCGATCAGCACCGCCATGATGAGGTAGCCGTGCTGGGCGAACAGCGATTCGAGCCAGTGGAGCGCGCCGCCGAGGACGCTCGCGACCACGGGTACGAACAGGGCCGGCCAGAACGGGTACCCCATCGTCTCTCCTTGTCACGGGTCTGCTCTGACACCTTCCCGGTTCGCAGGGAGACGGACCGTCGGCGGCGGTCCGCGAGGCCATGGGGACGCCGGGACGCCGCCGGCGACCACGGCCCTTGTGGCACGATAGGCGCATGGACGTCGACATCCTCGTCACCGTGCTCGCCGGGATCCTGCTGGTCGTCGCCGCGGCCGGGACCATCTACCCGGTGCTGCCCGGGAGCCCGATCGCCATCGTCACGCTGCTCGTCTGGGCCTTCGTGGTCGGCTCGTGGCCGGCGTGGGTCGCGGCCGTCATCGGCTCTCTGCTCTGCGCCGTGGGGTGGACGGCGAGCATGGCGCTCACGGGGCGGAAGCTGCGGCAGCTCGAGGTACCGTGGTGGTCGATCGCGGTGGCGGCGGTGGCCGGGATCGTGGGCATGTTCCTGATCCCCGTCGTCGGCATCTTCGTCGGCTTCGCCGCCGGCCTGCTCGTGATCGAGGCGGCGCGTCACGGCGACCTGCGCCATGCGTTCAGCTCAAGCCTGCAGACCCTCAAGGCCATGGGGACCGGCGTCCTGGTCGAGTTCCTGCTGCTGTGCGTCGCCGCGTCCGTTTGGTCTGTCGGCGTGATCGTCCACTTCTCGACCCGCTGACGCCGCTTCGGGTCCCCGCCGGCGCCGCGCCGCCGCCGCCGATCCGTGAGTCCACCGTCGTCCGAGCACGCGCCTCCGCCATCCCACGCAACGGCTTGAGCCAAGCCGGGCGCCGACCCGGGAACAGCTCAGGTATGAGTCAAAGGAGGACGAGATGACGATCGATCGCCACATCCTCGTCGGGCGCGACGTGTACGCGCGTGACGATGTGAAGATCGGCGAGGTGAAGGGAGTGAGCGGCGACGCCGAGTTCGTGATCGTCGACCGGCCACTCTCCGGCCACCTGCTGATCCCCATGGACGAACTTCACGAGGTCGGCGGCCGGCTCGAGATACAGCGGACCAAGGCGTACCTGGACGACGCCCCCGAGGTAGACAGCGAGCACATGACGCTCGACGACCGGCAGCGTCTGGAGGAGTTCTACCGGACGCGGGCGGCGTAGCCGCTCCCGCGACAGACCCAGGGCCGCGGGCGGCGCGGCAGCTCCCGTGGCCCGCCGCGCCCGGTTCTTCTTCGTCGGGCGTGCGGCGCTCAGGCCGCGGAGCAGCCGCGCGCGCCCGGTGGGACGGGGGTGCAGCGGCGCAGGAGCCCCCCGCGCTCGCAGCGCTTCTCTGCCGCACGCCGGTGACGCAGGCGTTCGGCCTTCGTGGTCTCGTCCCGGCTCCAGCCGCCGAGGTGATCGAGTCCGATGATGCGTTCCATGACTCCTCCAGTCTCCTTCGGCTTTGCTCAGTCGGCGGCCGGCTTGACGGCGCGCACGAAGCCGCTGACGAGCTGCACGCCGTCCGGCAGAGTCGGCGCGCCGCAACACGAGCTCTCTGGCGCGCCGTCGTAGACGTTGGTGACCTCGACGGCGGCGTCGGCGAACCCGGCCCGCTCCAGCTTCGCCAGGTAGTCGCGCTCCTCGAGCGCGCCGGCGACGCAGCCGGACCACGCCTCGACGTCGCGCAGCAACTCGTCGGGCACGAGGTCCATGTCGCCCTGGAAGACGACGTCCGAGACGGCGAACCGGCCGCCGGGCCGCAGGACGCGAAAGGCCTCCGCGAGCACCTTTGCCTTGTCCGTCGAGAGGTTGATGACGCAGTTGCTGATGATCACGTCGACAGACGCGTCCGGCAGAGGGATGGTCTCGATGTCGCCCTTGAGGAACTCCACGTTGGCGACGCCGGCCTTCCGCTGGTTCTCGCGCGCGAGGGC
This sequence comes from uncultured Thermoleophilia bacterium, assembly GCA_963784975.1. GTDB lineage: Bacteria > Actinomycetota > Thermoleophilia > UBA2241 > UBA2241 > CAIXSE01. Next base: position 8,023 of record CAWAUK010000070.1, read on the forward strand.
CAGCATCTCGTCGGTCATGTCGAGCCCGTAGGCCTTGCCGGTGGGGCCGACGCGGCGGGCGGAGAGCAGCACGTCGATCCCGCCGCCGCTGCCCAGGTCGAGCACGACTTCGCCGGGCTGAAGGTCGGCGAGCGCGGTCGGATTGCCGCAACCGAGGCTGGCCAGCACCGCCTCGGCGGGGAGGTCGCTGGTCTCGTCGACGGCGTAGAGGCCGCGGGCCAGCTCGTCCTGCGGCTCGACCGCGGCCCCGCTGCGGCCGCAGGAGCACGGCCCGGCCTCGGCAGCCGCGACGGCGCGCTCGGCGTAGTGGTCGCGGATCTGGCCCTTGAGGGTCTGGTCTGTGGTCTCGCTCATCACCGGCTCCTTGCTCACGAGTCTGTCAAATCAACTTTTGTTGCTACTACCATACCGCGTCGGCGAGCGATGTCAATACCAAATCAAGTTTTCTTGTGGTAGGCTGCGCGCATGGCGAAGGCGACGACCGCAGCGAAGGCCGGCGACGGCGCTCCCGTCTGCTGCACGCGCACGGGCGAGGAGACGCTCGCGCGCCTCGCCCGGGTCGCCAAGGCGCTCTCGGACCCCATCCGCCTCGGCATGCTCGACGTCATGACGCAGGGGCGCGGCTGCTGCGGCGTCATCGACCCGGCGGCGCGGGGCGTGCCCGGCCCCGGCGACCCCGAGGGGATCTGCGTGTGCGAGTTCCAGGAGCAGTTCGGCCTCGCGCAGTCCAAGGCTTCGTACCACCTCCGCGTGCTCAAGGACGCGGAGCTGGTCACCGAGGAGACGCGCGGCAAGTGGAGCTTCTACGCCGTGGACGAGCCGCGGCTGGCCGAGGCGCTCCGTGAGCTGGGCGCCGTCGTCGGTCTCGACCCGACCGTCTGAACGATCTCCGCGCACCTGGATTCACCGTTCATGGTCGGCTCCCCTCGCCGGTCGGTCGTGGCCGAGGCCCGGTGCGAGGTTGCCGGGGCCGAGAAGTGATGAGCCGGCCGGGCCGGCGGCCGCGCCGCTACTGCCCGCCGGGCGGCGCCGGCGTCCCCTGCGGGCACGGCGCGCCGGAGGGCACGGAGCCCGACGGCGGCGCGCCGGGCACGCCGCTTCCGCCGGGCGGCGCCGGGGAAGCCGCCCGGGCCGCCGGGCATCCCGCCGCGCGCGCCGGTCGCCGCCATCACGGGCGTCATGCTACCTGCCGCGTCTGAGACTCAGCTGAGAGTGTCGAGCCGCGCGCGCCGCTCCGGCTCGAAGGGGAGGGCGGTCCTCCCGGCGCCTACTCCAACTGCTCGCCCGCGTGCGGGCCGGGTCCCATGTCCCAGACGGACTCGACGGTGATCCGGACCACGTACTTCATCGGTGGCAGGTGGAGTTGCTCGCTGATCGCCTTGAGCTTCTCATTGACCTGCTCGAAGACCTCGCCGTGGTCGATCAGCTCGGCCGTCCCCTTGACCTGCATCGCTACCTTGCGCTCGGGGTCGTGGACACCGATGGCCACGCGCGGGTCGTGCTCGAGGTTCTCCCGCGTCTTGTGGCTGAACATGTCGGCGAAGTAGAGGTGCTGGTCGTCCAGCAGGGCGCCGCTGCCCTTGATAGAGACGTTGGGCGTGCCGTCGGGGGCGACCGTGGCGACCCACACATTGTGGCCGCCGGCCAGCAGGTCGTGGAGCTCTTTGGGGATGGTGGTCATCGTTGCCTCCTCGTGCTCGTGTGGCCGCAGTGTAGACCAGGTCAACGGCCGTACCGGGGGTGTTCGGCATGCGTCCCCTTCTACGGCGGGGGGCAGGCGAACCGCAGGTGCGCGCCGAAGGAAGGTTGACGAAGGATCGAGGAGCCGGAGGAAGCATGGTCTCAGCGCGCGACGCGAACGACGACTGGTACGAGGGCGACGGACCCTGCGGCAAGGCCGGGGACGGGTGGTACGAGGGATCGGCGTCGCGCCCGCTTGCGCTGGTGCGCCCCGCGCCCTTCGCGTTCGAGGTGGTGGACGCGCCCGAGAGTTTCGAGGTGGCGCAGACCATCGCCGACCGCCTGCGCGCCGGCACGCCCGTGCTGGTCGACCTGCGCGGGTGCGACCGGCAGCTCTCCGGCCGTCTGACGGACTTCTGCAGCGGCCTCGTGTACGCCGTCGAGGGCACGCTGCAGCACATCGGCGGCGAGGTGCTCCTGCTGGCGCCGAGCCACGTGGACATCTCGGGTGACGAGGCCTCGGTCGTCCGGGAGCCGGGCTTCTACAACCGGAGCTGAGGGTGAGCGCCGACGCCCCGCGGTTTGCCCTGTGAGGCCCGGGATGCTACGGTCCCAAGCTCAAGCTCGGCGCCGGGCCAAGGACCCTGAGTCACCCGGCGCAAAGGAGGCGAGCCGTTTGACCCTCACCCGCAAGGCGACCTTCCTCGGCCTCGTATCGCTGTTCGTGCTGCTCGCGTTCACCGCGACTGCGGTCGCCGGCCCCATCGCCGCCAAGAAGCAGAGGCTCGCTGCCGTCCAGGCCAAGCTCGATAAGGTCTACGCGCAGTCGGACGTGGCGGTCGAGCAGTACAACGAGGCGACCTCGAGGCTGCAGACAGTGGAGGAGCGCATCGCGCGGAACAAGCACCTCCTCCACGTCGCCGAGTACAAGCTCGGGGTCGCCAACGACCACCTCACCTCTCGCGCCCGCCAGGTCTACAAGGCCAACGACGCCGGCATCCTCGACGTGGTCTTCGCCTCGCGGACCTTCGACGATCTGCTCACCCAGCTCGACGTGATGCAACGGATGACCGCGAGCGACGCGAGCGTCGTCCACGCCGCCAAGGCGTATCGCCAGGAGATCGCCGATCGCCGTCTCGCCCTCGAGGCGGACCACAAGGCGGCCGTGAAGCTGGTGGCGCAGCGCGAGGAGAGCAAGAACCAGGTGCTCGCGCTGCAGTCGCAGCTCGAGAGCACCGCCGGCGGCCTCAAGAACCAGATCGCCGAGCTCGAGGCCAAGGCGGCCGCCGCCGCCAAGGCCAAGGCCGAGGCCGCTGCGGCCGCTCTCGCGGCGGCGCAGGCGTCGGCCGCGAACAGCTCGTCCGGCTCCTCGAGCTCGGGCGGCGGGGGCGGCGGCACCGTCGTTGACCCCGGCGGCTCCGGCCACTCGAGCGTCGTCGCCATCGCCCAGCGCTACCTCGGCGTCCCGTACGTGTGGGGCGGCGCCAGCCCGAGCGGCTTCGACTGCTCCGGCCTCGCCATGTACTGCTACGCGCAGATCGGCATCTACCTCTCGCACGGAGCCACCGACCAGCAGCGCGCCAGCAAGCCCGTCCCGCTCAGCGCGCTGCAGCCCGGCGACCTCGTCTTCTTCGGCAGCGCCAGCTACAGCCACCACGTGGGCATCTACGTGGGCGGCGGCAGCATGATCGACGCGCCGCACACCGGCGCCGTCGTCCGTTATGACTCCATCAGCGGCGCCTGGATCGGCGGGCGCTTCTAGGCCAGGTCGTCGCGCGCCCACAGGGCGCTCCGACGGACCGGGGACGAAAAGGGGCGGGGCGCCGATCGGCGCCCCGCCCCTTTTCGCGGTCCCGGCGACCCGAGGCCTCTGACGGCTCTCGGGCCGATCCCCGTCACAGAGCGTCGTGCACCACCACCCCGCCGCTCATCGTGAACAGGACGCTCGCGTCGAAGATCGTGTCCGGCGAGATCTGGAACAGGTTCCGGTCGAGCACGATGAGGTCCGCGCTCTTGCCGACCTTGATCGTCCCGGTGGTCTTCTCGAGATGGTCTGCCGCCGCGCCGTTGACGGTGAAGCTGCGGATCATCTGGTCCACGGTGACGGCCTGTTCCGGCCACAGCATGCCGCTGGGATCGGGCCACGCGGGATACTCCCACACGAGGCCGTAGGGGAACCAGCGGGTCACGCCGGCGCCGATGCCCCACAGCGGGTTCGGCGGGACCGTGACCGGGTAGTCGCTGGCCGACGCGACGAGCACGCCGTTGTCGAAGAAACTCTTCATCGGGTACTCGTGGTCGGCCCGCTGCAGCCCGAGGTACGGCAGTTGCAGGTACGTGTAGTAGTCGTCCTTCTCGAACCAGTACGGGTCGGGGACGGCGGTGACGCCGAGCTTGGCGAAGCGCTTGAAGTCCGCCCGGTCGACGAGTTGGAGGTGGGTGATGCCGGGGCGCCAGTCGTGAGGGCCGTTGGCCTTGCGGGCCGCCGCCAGCGCGTCGAGCACCTCCGTCGTGGCCGCGTCGCCGATGGCGTGGACGTGGATCTGGAAGCCGGCCTTGTCGATCGCCGTGAACGCCCGGGCCATGGCCTGTGGCGTCCAGAGCGGCTCGCCGCGGAAGTTCGCGTCGCCCGCGTACGAGAGCGCGTCCGCGTAAGGCTCCTTGAGGTACGCGGTGTGACCCTCGACGACGCCGTCGGCGAAGACCTTGACGGCGTTGGTGCGGAACATGGGCGTCGTGTGCTTCGCGCGCTCCGCCTTGGCCGCACGCAGCCACGCGCTGAGGTCGTCAGTAGGCTTGAGCTCGAGGGCGCCGCGCACGCGGATCGTGAGCAGGCCCTCCTGGGCAAGTTCCTCGTAGGCCTGGACCACGTTGCTGCCTACCGGGAGCAGCGGGTCGAACATCGAGGTGATGCCGAGCGGGCCGGCGACTTCGCTCTGGTAGTAGAGGATGCCCTGCTTGTACTGATTCACGGAGTAGTCGGGGAGCTTGCTGTTGACGAGGTCGGCCGCGGACTCACGCAGGGTGCCCGAGGGCACGCCGTAAGGGTTGGCCGCGTCGACGGTGCCGTACAGGCGCTCGATCTTGCCGCCGGCCGGGTCGGGCGTGGTGCCGTCGATCCCGGCGAGCTCGAGGGCCTTGGTGTTGACCCAGTACGAGTGCCCGTCCTCGGACATGATCGAGACCGGCTTGTCGCTCACGACGGCGTCGAGGTCGCTGGCCAGGGGCCCGATGTCGGGGATGACCGTGTTGCTCCAGCCGGAGCCCCTGATGGCGGTGGCGTACGGTGAGTCCCATCTGGCGGCCGAGATGGATCAGGCCGGCCACGCGAGTCTGGCCGCTGTCGTAGTAGCGGTAGCGCGTGTCCGGGTCCACGTACACCGGCGACAGCAGGCCGCGCTCGTTGAGTCTGCGCAGCAGCTTCGGCGACAGGTCCGTCAGCCTGGCGAAGCGCCCGATGGTGATGAGCCCGTCCTTGTCCATGGCGGCAGGGTACGCGGGCAGGCGGCGCCGGGCAATCCGGGCATCTCGCCGCGGAATCTCCCGTCTCAGCGATGCGCCTCGAGCCGCGGGCTCCAGACCGTCCCCGGCGGCGCCGCCGTCGGCTGCGGCAGCAGGGAGGCGAGCGCGGCGACCGCCAGCGGCAGCGCCGCGAGCACGTAGAGCACGGGCGTCAGCCCGGCCGCGTCGCCGAGCACCCCGAGGACGGCGACGATCAGGCCGCCGAAGCCGCTGCTCAAGCCGATGATGAGCCCGGCCGAGAGTCCCATGCGCGCCGGCAGGTACTCCTGGCCGACGACGAGCGCGACGCTCATGTTGGCGTTCATCGCCACGCCGGCGACGACCACGACCGGGATCATCGCCGCGTAGCTGAGGCTGGGCAGCACGGCGATCGCAGGCACGAGGACCAGCTGCGGCACGATCAGCACCCAGCGGCGCCCGAAGCGGTGGGCGCCGATGCCGCCGAGCAGGGTGCCGCAGGCGCCGGCGCCGAGCAGGATGCTCGTCATGACGTTGCTGGCCGACGGGCTCGCGCCCCGTTCGCTCATGACGAAGAGCGGCAGGAAGGTGAGGAGGCCGGTGGTCACTCCGCTGGAGAGGGCGAACAGGCCGAGCAGCACGCCGAACGGTCGCCACTCGTTGGTCGGGACCGCCGCGGAGGACGCGGTCCTGTGCGCGTGCGGCGAGTCGTCGTCGAAGCGGCGCACGACGACTGAGACCGCGACGGCGACGGCGAAGGGGATGAGGGCGATGAGCGCCGTCCCGTGCAGCCCGAGAGGCGCCAGGACCGCGGCAACCACGAGCGGGCCGAGCGCCCAGCCGAGCCCTCCCCCGACCGAGTAGATGCTCATGTCGGTGGTGACGGCGACGCCGGACGAGTGCCTTGCCCACCGTGCTCCTTCGGGGTGGTAGGCGGCCACGCCGGCGCTACACACGACGACCGCGACGAGGGTGGCCGCGTACGCGGTCGTGAAGCCCACGGCGGCGATGCCGAGGCCCGCCACCACGAGTCCCGCCGGCAGCAACAGCCACGCCTCCCGGCGGTCCCCGTGCGCGCCGACCAGCGGCTGGAACAGGGCGCTCGCGACGCTGGCCGTGAGCGCGAACACGCCGGCCGCGGCGTAGCTGTAGTGGCGCTCGGCGACGAGGAACGGCAGCAGCGCCCAGAGCGCTCCCGCGCTGAGGTCGGCGGCGGTGTGGCCCAGCGTGAGGGTCAGCAGGGTGCCACGCGCGGTCCGCCGCCGGACGGCGATGCCGCTCACGACGCCTCGCGGCTGGCCGGTTCTTCTCTTATGGCGGTCCTCAGTGGTCGGTTCCTCTCCCGGCGGTCTTCATCGTGCCACGCACGACTCTAGCACCGGCGCGCCGCCGGTTCGGGTAGCATCCAGCCTGCAGGGTGCGGCGACCGCCCGCACAGTGGTCCGGACCGGGAAGGGGAGGTACGCATGCGGATCGTGGTGCACGGCCAGCAGGCCTTCGGCAAGGCCGTGCTCGAGGCGCTGCTCGAGCGGGGCGACGACGTGGCGGCGGTCTACGCCGCGCCGGAGGGCGCGCGGCCCGATCCGCTGGCCGAGGCCGCCCTGGCCGCCGGGCTCCCGCTCGTCCGCCCGGCGTCGTTCCGCGACCCCGCGGCGATCGACACGTTCCGCGCGTTCGAACCCGACCTCCAGGTCATGGCGTTCGTCACGCTGATCGTCCCCCAGGAGATCCTCTCGGTGCCCACGCACGGCACGATCCAGTACCACCCGTCGCTGCTCCCGAAGCACCGCGGTCGCAGCGCCATCAACTGGCCGGTCATCAAGGGTGAGACCGAGACCGGCCTCACCGTGTTCTGGCCGGACGGCGGCATCGACACCGGCGACGTGCTGCTGCAGCGCACGACGCCGATCTCCACGACCGATACGCTCGGCTCCGTCTACTTCGACCGCCTGTTCCCGATGGGGGTTGCGGCGCTGCTGGAGGCGGTGGACCTCGTCGCCGCCGGCACCGCGCCGCGGATCCCGCAGGACGAGGCGCTGGCCACGTACGAGGCGCCGTGCGAACGCGAGAACGCGCGCATCGACTGGGGCAAGCCCTGCCGCCAGCTCCACGATCTCGTCCGCGGCTGTGACCCGGCGCCTGGGGCCTGGACCACCTGCGGCGACCAGGCCCTGCAGGTCTTCGCCGCGGCGCCGCTGCCCGCTCGCGACGTGGCGGGCGTCGGCGGCGCGATGGGTGAGGTCGCCGAGGTCGGCGCCGACGGCTTCAGCGTCGTCTGCGCCGACGGCCGCCTGCTCGTGACGCGTGTGCGGCCGGCCGGCGGCGCCAAGCAGGGCGCGGGCGAGTGGGCCGCCGCGAGCGGTCTCGTGCCCGGCGCCCGCCTCGAGTAACGCCGGCGCGGCGCGCGCGGGCGACAGCCCGCGGCGGCGCTCAGGCGGACCGCTTTCGATCCGCCGCAGGGTCGCTCCTCAGCCGCCGCCCGCCTGCGGAACGTGAACGGCGGGGGGCTCCTGACGCCGCCGCCGCCGCGGGAGTAGAATCGTGGCGTCGGCTCCGAGAGGCGTTCGGATGCAGCACCGGACGGGGGACTGAGGCGGCGTGGCTGAGGAGCCTGTGAAGCGGTCCGCGGCTCCGCGGAAGCCCGCGGCCTCGCTCCAGGCGCGCTCCGGTCGACCCGCCGACGCGGATCTCGCGGCTCGGCCTGCCGTCGCGAACCCCTTCCTCGATGCCGGACTGGGCGGGTCAAAGCTCTGCCGTCCGGAGTGCCGGGCCGATACGGTGCCTCGCCGCCGGCTCGTGGCCTCGCTCCTGCGAGAGACGGCGCCCGTCATCGTGATCGCGGCTCCGTCGGGCGCCGGCAAGACGCTCGCCGTGAGCCAATGGCTGGAGGCGGAGCAACGGCCCACGGCGTGGCTGCACCTCGATCACGGCGACAACGACCCGGTGACCCTGCTGCAGTACCTGGCGCGCTCGCTCGAGGCGGTAGCGCCCGTCCCACCGGCCGTGCACTCCTGGCTGCGGCTGCCCCAGCCGCCGGTCGCGGAGGCCGTCGTGCCGGCGCTCGTGTTCGCGGTCGCCGCCGCGTCGCCGTTCGTGCTTGTGCTCGACGACGTCCAGTGCGTCCGCGACGAGCGCTCCTGGGCGGCGACGTGGCCGGTGATGGCGTCGCTTCCGGATGGCTCGGCCGCCGTGCTCTGCGGGCGCGCCGAACCGCCGTTGCCCCTCGCCAGGCTGCGCGCCGAAGCCCGCCTGGCCGAGTTCGGCTTCGCTCAGCTGTCGTTCGACCGCGACGAGGTCGCCGAGCTGTTCCGGCTGCGCGGCACGGAGGCGCCGCCGGAGTTGATCGCCGACCTTCTCGAAACGACCGAGGGCTGGGCGGCCGGCGCGTATCTGGCCGTCGTCGGCATGCGAAGGTGCGACGGCACGGACGCGGCCATGACGCCGGCGAGCACGGCGCACGAGGTCGAGGGCTACATCGCCAGTGAGGTGCTTGCCGGGCAGCCGCCGGAGGTGGTGGACTTCCTGGTCCGCACGTCGATCCTCGAGCGCCTCTCACCTGATCTCTGCGACGCCCTCATGGGGCGGTCGGACAGCGCTGCCGCGCTCGAGCGCGTCGAGCGAGAGAACCTCTTCGTGATCGCCCTCGACCGCGAGCGCGGCTGGTATCGCTATCACCGCCTGTTCTCCGCCGCGCTGCGCGCCGAGCTGCTGCGCCGTGCCCCCGGCGAGGTCCCAGAGCTTCACCGCAGGGCCGCGGCCTGGTTCCAGCAGCGCGACCAGGTCCGGCACGCCGTCCGGCACTGGCTGGCCGCGGGAGACCTGCCCGAGGCCGGCGACCTGGTCGCGACGCGGTGGCTCGGTCGCTACAACGGCGGCCGCCTCTTCGCGGCGCGCCTCTGGCTGGACCAGTTCGCGCCCGGTCAGGAGGCGGCCTACCCTCCGCTGACTATCGCCGCCGCCTGGATCAGGGCTCTCACCGGGGACGCCACGACAGCCTGCCGGCGGCTCGGCCGGTTGGACTCCGCGATGCTGGACGGACCCTCGCCCGACGGCACGGCGTCGCTCCGGTCGTCGGTGGCGATGCTCGACGCCCTGCTCGGGAGCAGCGGGCCGGCCGAGATGCGCGAGCAGGCGGAGCGCGCGCTCGATCTCGAGCGCGAGCACGGGCGCCTGAGCGTGTGGCTCGACTTTGCCACCAACCTCGCCGGCGTGGCCCGGGCGCTCTCCGGCGACGTCGGTCGCGCCATCGAGGCCCTCGAGGCCGCCGCCCGGCGCGGCTTGGCCATCCGCAGCAGCATCGAGTTCGCCGCGCTCGGGCATCTCTCGCTGCTCGCCGGCGACGAAGGGCGCTGGGAGGACGCCGAGAGCTATGCACTCGAGGCCGTCGACAAAGCTGCCGACTACGACATCGAGGACTACCTTCCGAGCGTCCCGGCCCGGATCGCCCGCGACCGGCTGAGCGCCCGCGCCGGCGACCGCGGCGACGCCGCCGCGGACCTCGAGGAACTGCTCGAGGGCCTCGACCCGCAGTTCTGCCCCTGGCTCGGTCCCCAGATCGCTCTGATCCTGGCGGAGGTCGCCGCCGACGCCGGCGACGCGGCGGGCGCGCGGCGGTGGCTCGCCGAGGCACGACGGTGGCTGGTTCGGTGGGCCGCGCCCGCCCTCGTCCGGCGCCGCGAGAAGCTCGCGTCGCGGCTGGACCGGACGGTGCTGGCCGAGCCCGTCTCCGCGGCCGAGATGCGTGTCCTCGAGTTGCTGCCGACCTACCTCACGCTGACGGAGATCGCCGCGCGACTCACCGTCTCGACCAACACGGTCGGCTCGCACGTGCGCTCCCTCCACCGCAAGCTGGGCGCCACGTCCCGGTCGGGGACGGTCAAGCGCGCCGTCGAGCTGGGACTGCTGGACCCGCGGTCAATGTCACCGGACGACTGAATGCCATGAAGAGAGGCCTCCGTGGTGGCATGCTCCGAGTCGGCCGGGTTTCCGGGCACTTCTGCGCGTGGGCCGCGCCGAAGCAGCCTCCGCAGTGAGGTCGCAGACAGGCGGCATGACCGCGGTCAGGGCAGCTCAACGACGAGAGGGGGCGGGACGTCCCGGCGTCCCGCCCCCTCTCGTCGTCCGATGCGGCGATGCGGCGGTCCGCCTCCGCCCGCCGTGCTCAGACGGGGGTCTTTCTCGGAAGCACCAGCACCACGATCAGGGTGATGATGAAGAAGAAGAAGCCGAGGATGCCGAAGAGGACCGGGCTGTAGCCCTTGTTGCCTGCGAGCCACGCGCACAGCCACGCGCACAGCACCGCGATGATCAGGCTGATGAGCCAATACCACCAGAGCATGAAGACCCCCTTGGTTGACCTGGACTCCTTCCCCATGAGGAGGAGCAGTCCTTCCGTCGGGGATGCCTGCGGATCGAAGCGCGGACGCCCGTCCTAGGCGACGGAGAGGGGGCGCGGCGCGATCGGCCTGCGAGCCGCACAGAGGTAGCAGGTGCAGTCGTCCGTATGGCGCCAGCCGTGCCCGGGCGTGCGCCACGAGGGGACGAGGCGCTGCTTGCCTTTGGGGTCGCGGCGCCAGAAGCTGATTCCATCGTAGTAGTAGCTGTCCGCGTCCGCGTTCTCGCCGTCGAGCCAGGCCTCGCGCTCGGCGCAGAGGATCTGGTATCTGCTGTAGGTGTAGCGGTCCGCGTTCATCACGCGCTCCTCGTGCTGACGGCGCCCTCACGCCGGTTCCAGTGCGACTATCGGCTTCTGGCGCCGCCGAGTATCCAGAACATTCGTCGGGGTGGGGCACATCGTTCGGCGGGTGCGCGGCGGGGCGATCGGCCGGACCGCCGGTCTCCGGGTTCCCTCGTGACCGCCGCCGGGAAGGTCAACAGCGGTGAGACTCTCGATCTTCAACAGCAGGCCCTTCGACCGGCGCTTTGCGGTACGGGCCGGGCGAACGTGACGGCCGGCGGGATGAGCCCGCCGCCGGCCGCCTCATCCGCCGGTCCGTCTCAGCGCTGGCTGACCAGGTACTCGAACGCAGCCAGCGCCGCCTTGGCGCCGTCGCCGGCGGCCACGACGATCTGCTTGTCGGGCACCGTCGTGCAATCGCCGGCGGCGAACACGCCGCGCACGCCGGTCCGGCCGCGCTCGTCGACGATGATCTCGCCGGTCTCGTTCGTCTCCACCAGGTCGAGGGCGAAGCTCGTGTTGGGCAGCAGGCCCGCCTCGACGAAGACTGCGTCCACGGCCAGCCGCCGCAGCTCGCCGCCGTCGCGGTCGGTGATGGTCAGGGCCTCGACCTCCTCGGCGCCGTGGATCTCCACGGCGACCTTTCCCTTCAGGTGCTTCACGCGCTTGGCCGTCGCGACCTTGTCGCGCAGGACCTGGTCGGCGGTGATGTGGCCGCGCGTGACCAGGTACACCTTGCGCGCGATGCCGTTCATCTCGAGCGCCGCCTCGAACGCCGAGTTGCCGGCGCCGACGACGGCGATGGCCTTGTCCTTGTAGAGCGGGCCGTCGCAGGTGGAGCAGTACACGACCCCGAAACCCTCGAACTCGGCTTCGCCGGGGATCTCCAGCCGGCGCTTGGTCACGCCGCTGGCGATGATGACCGAGTCGGCGCGCACCTTGCGGCCCGATTCGAGCTCTATGACCTTGCAGCGGCCGTCGAGACTCAGGCCGACGACGTACTCGCCGAGCAGGCGCTCGATGGGGTTCTGCGCCGCCTGCGCGATCATGCGCTCGGAGAGCTCCGGACCGGTGACGTACTCGTAGCCGGGGTAGTTGAAGATGTCCCGGGTGACGCCCACCTGGCCGCCCACATCCTCGGAGATGAGCACGGTCGAGAGGCCCTTGCGGGACGCGTACATGGCGGCGGAGAGGCCCGCAGCGCCGCCGCCGATCACCGCCACGTCGTAGATCGGCTTGAGCTTCGCCGGCCGCCGGCCGAAGGCCTGGTCGAGCTCACCGGTAGCGGTGAGGCGAGCGAGCTCCGCGTAGCCGCCGACGTGCTCGTCGTCCAGGAAGATCTGCGGCACGCTGTTGCGGCCCGAGCGCTCGATCATCTCGAGGGCCAGCTCGCGGTCGTAGGTCACGTCGGTCTCGCGATAGGGGATGTCTTTGGCCTTCAGCAGCGCCTTGGCCTTGATGCAGTACGGACACCACTCGAGGCTGTAGATCTGGAGGTCGGGCATCGTCCTTCCTTTGGTCGTTCTCGCTCGAGCAGTACGGTTCCCCTTGCGAAACAGCGGCCGGGTCCGCCGCCGATGGGACCGGCGGCCGCGACGGGGCATTCTCGGCCACCGATGGGAGTGAGGGCGATCGCCTAGCGACGCAGCAGACGCGCGGTCACCCCGGCGATGGTCTCTTTGCCGTAGGACGACGTCGGATTCCGGTCGGTGAACACAGCGAGCCCGATGATCACACTGCGGCGCTCGAGTCGTGCGGCCTCGTTGGCCAGGATCCAGGCGCCCAGCCAGCCCGGCTTGAACCACACGCGGTAGCCGAGGGGCTCGGCTGCCGGCGGGATGCCCCAGCGCTCGTACGAGACGACATGCGCCAACAGGCCGTTGGCGAAGCTGCGGTGCTCACTGGGGATGTACCGCTCCATGTCACGGAAGAAGCGGGCCATGTCGGCGGCGCCCACCCGGCTGAGGATCCACGTGCTGCTGCTCCGGAACGTGCTCATGTGCGCGACTCTGGCGAGGCCCATGAGACCGCGTCGGCCGATCCTCCGGAAGATGGCATCGGCGGCGGCGTTGTCCGAGACGGTGATCATCCTGGTGAGCGTGGCGCGCATCTCCGTGCCGACAGTGTGGTGTCGGCGCAGGTACGCGACCAGCAGCATCGCCTTCACGACGCTCGCCGTGATGAACGGGCGCTTCGCGTGGTAGCCGTAGGCTCGCCCGCGGCTGTCGACCACGGCGACGGCGACGCGCCCGGCGCGCCGAGCCGCCCAGGCGAACGCGGCGCGCCGGGCCCGCGCCGTGGGCACCAGCGGCGGCAGGGGCGCGAGGACGCGAAGCTCGGCGCCGGTCGCGCTCGCTTCCGAGAGGCCGCTCGCGTCAACGGCGTGCGCGACGAGCACGTAGCGGCCGCGGCGCAGCCGCAGGCGGCCGCTCCATACGAGCTCTTCGCCGACCGCGGTCACCCGGCCGGTCACCAGGCGCTTCACAACGCCGCCGTCTCGCGTGGTGACCAGCAGGTCGACGGTCACCTCTCCGCCCGCCGTGTCGTCGGCTCGGTAGCTGATGTGTGCGGTCGAGCCGCTGTGGACGGTCACCGCGCGCACCACCGTGGTCGTCAGGGTCTCGCTGACGCCGGATGGAGAAGGCGACGGCGAGGCAGGTGACGGCGAGGCGGCGGTGGCTGGCGTCGGGGAGGCCGGCCCCGCGTCGGGGGAGGCCTGGCCGGCGCTCGTGCCCGCCATGACGGCCAGGGCCAGTGCCGTGGCGGCACACACGGTCGCGACGAGCGCGCCGCCGCCGGCGGCGCGCCGCACCCACGACCTCTGACCCACGCCCTCCTCCACGGGCGCATACTACGCTCGCCTGCCAGAGATTGCACTGAGCGGCTCTACCCCGAGTGGAGATGGGCTCCTTCGCCGGCCCGGCCCGACCGCCTGCGTCAGGCGTCCCGGAGGCGGCGCCCGTCCGGGTCGAAGAAGGGACGGGCGCTCAGTCGCGCCGGCACGCGCTCGCCGGCGATCTCGACCTCCACGTCGCCGCCGGCGACGACCTGGGCGACGGCGTCCGGATCGCCGGAGATGGCGGCGAGTCCCACGGCCGCTCCGAGCGTGTGGCCGTAGGCGCCGGACGTGACGCGTCCGACCACGTCGCCGCCCACCAGCACGGACTCGCCGTGGTAGAGGAGCGGCTCCGGATCGGCGAGGAGGATGGAGACGAGCCGGCGCCGCGGCGCTCCCGCCGCCAGGAGCGCCTCCCGGCCGATGAAGCCGCCCGGCTTGTCCATCGCCACGGTGAAGCCGACGCCGGCCTCGAGCGGCCTGTCGGCCGGCCCCGCGTCCGCGCCCCAGTGGATGTAACCCTTCTCGGCGCGCAGCCCGTCCAGGGCGTGATAGCCCGCATGGCGCGAGCCGAGCGCCGCACCGGCGGCGACCAGTTGGTCGTAGAGGACCGGCAGCGACTCCGCCGGCGCGTAGAGCTCCCAGCCCAGCTCGCCGGCGAACGAGACCCGCAGCGCGAGCACCGTCGCCCAGCCCACGTCGATGTCGCGCGCGCGCGCGAAGGGGAACGCACCATCGCTCAGGTCGGCGCGGGTCAGGCCCGCGAGCAACTCGCGCGAGCGCGGGCCCGTCACCGAGAGCACGCCCAGGCCCGAGGTGACATCGGTCACCACGGCCGCCGGGTCACGGTAGCGGCGCAGCCAATGGAACGCTCTGGTCTGCGCCACCGCCGAGGTGACGACGAGGAAGGCGTCGTCGGCGAGCCGCGTGATCGTGGCGTCGAGCTCGACGCCCCCGCGCCGGTTGAGCATCGAGGTGTAGACGACGGCGCCGGGAGGCCGGTCCAGGTCGGCCGTGAAGACGCGCTGGACCGTGGCCAGCGCCCCCGGTCCCTCGACGCGCACCTTGGCGAACGAGGAGAGGTCGAACAGCGCGACCGTCTCGCGTGCGGCGCGATGCTCTTCGGCGACCGCGTCGAACCAGTTCGGGCGACCCCAGGAGTACGCATACTCCGGCCGGCTTCCGGCCGGCGCGTACCAGTTCGCCCGCTCCCAGCCGGCGGCCTCGCCGAAGCAGGCGCCGGCCGCGGCGAGCCGGTCGTACAGCGGCACGAGCCGCAGTCCGCGCGCCGTGCGCGGCTGCAGGAAGGGCCAGTGCATCGCGTACAGCCTGCCCAGCGATTCGCGCGTGCGCGCGAAGAGGTAGGCATCGCCGGCCTGCGCCGGCGAGAAGCGGCGCACGTCGAGGTCGGCGGCGTCGACCGTCGGCGCCCCGGCGTCGACCCATTCCGCGAGCGCGCGGCCGACGCCGGGGCCGAAGATGATGCCCTGCGAGTTCATGCCGGCGGCGACGAAGAGGCCGGCCACCTCCGGCGTCTCGCCGAGCAGGAAGTGGCCGTCCGGCGTGAAGCTCTCCGGCGCGCACAGGTAGTGGACGAAGCGTGCGTCCCCGAGCGCCGGGACGCGCGCTCGCGCGCTCGCGAGTGGGCGCTCGAAATGCTTGAGGTCGGGCTCGAACTCGCCGAACGCGAAGTCCTCCGGGATCGACGCGCTCGGGCGCGGCCTGCCGTCGGGCTCGAATGCGCCGACGAGGAGCCCGCCGCGGTAGTGACGGACGTAGATGGACCCGTCCAGGTCGCGCACGATCGGCAGGTCGCGGGCCGCGCCGGGGACCGGCGCGGTCTGGGCCCAGTAGTGCTCGGCGGGATGCAGCGGCAGGCGGGCGCCGGCGAGCAGGCCAAGGTCGCGCGACCAGAGGCCGGCGGCGATGACGGCGACCTCGCACTCGACGGGTCCGCGGTCGGTCTCGACGCCGGTCACGCGGCCGCGCTCCAGGCGGAAGCCGGTCACGCGGACTCCCTCGACGACGCGCACGCCGAGGTCCGCGGCGGCCTTGGCCGTCGCGAAGGCCGCCCAGCCGGGATTGACCGTCGCGTCGTCCTCGAAGAGCACGCCGCCGGCGAGATCGTCAACGGCGAGCAGCGGCGAGACGGCGGCGATCTCGTCGCGCGTCATTTCACGCGCCGGCAGGCCGTGGTGGTGCGCCATGGTCAGCGCGTAGCGCAGCTCGATGAGGCGGTCGGGTGTCCTTGCGAGGGAGAGCGAGCCGCTCGGGTAGTAGCCGACGTCCACCCCGGAGAGCGCCGCGAGGCCATCGTAGAAGTCGCGGCTGTAGCTCGCGAGCTCGGTCTGGACGTGGGTGCCGCGGGTGCGGGTCATGAGTCCGGCGGCGTGCCAGCTCGTGCCGCTCGACACGCGGGCGCGCTCGAGGATGACGCTGTCGGTCCAGCCCAGCCGGGCCAGATGGAACGCGACGGAGGCACCGATGATGCCGCCGCCGACGACGACCGCCCGCGCTCGCGCGGGCGGTCCCTCGGCGGCCCTCGGGTCGAAGGCCGTCGCGGTCAAGGTCGCGTCTCGGAGCCGCTCCTCGCAAGCCATCGCCCGTCCTCCTCGAGAATCAGTGTCCCGGGACTCGTACTACCCGGGCGCCAGTGGCCGCGAAGCAGCGTCACGGTCCTTGCATGCCGGCATCGGTGCGCAGAAGGATTGGCGAAGCGCCGGTGTGCGGACGGGATGTACCGCTCCAGGTCGCGCAAGAAGACATCCTGAGAGTCGTAGCCGCAGCGCGACAGAGGCCGCGGCGGGCATCGCCCGCCGCGGCCTCTGGCCTTCACCCGGCCGAAAGCCGGGCGTCTTGGTCGCGCGGTCTTACTTGACCGTCACATTGACCGTCGCCGAAGTGGAGCTGGCGACCGACGCGGTGCCGGCGTAGAGGGTCTTGAAGGACCACGTGCCCCTGCTCAGACCACTGAAGCTCTTGGCGTAGGAGCCTGAGGTGAGGGTAGCTTTCGCCGACTTCCAGGCACCGCTCGTTCCGCGGCGGTACTTGATTGTGACGCTCGCCGTGGCGGCCGGCGTGACCTTGCCGGAGATCCTGACGGACTTGCCGAAGGCGATGCTCTTTGCGGAACGGACGATCGTCGTCTTGGAGGCGAGCTTCGCCGCGGCGATCTTGATCGGGGCGCTCGTCAGGTCGGTGGACGCCACGCTGGAACGCTGCCACGTGGCGGTGTAGCTGGTGGCAGCGACCTGCGTCACGATGAACGTGAAGCCGCCCTGCGCGTCAGCCATCGTGGTCGCGCCCGTCGAGAGCTTGATCATGGCGTTGGCGGCGCCTGAGCCGTCACCGTTCACGACCATGCCCGAGACGAAGCCCGTGCCTCCCGGCACGATGGACGCGGAGCCGCCGAAGAAGGCGAACTTGCCGCCGACAGACTTGGCCAGCTGCTCGGCCTTCTTGAGACCCGCCACGACGTACTCGGGATTGTGGACGCCGCCTGACGAGTCGTTCTGGTAGACCTCGTAGTTCCAGGTAGCGCGGCCGACGAGGACATAGCCTGGCCGGCTCGAGTCGGTCATCGAGAACTCGGACGCGGTCTGAGCGGCCGTGATGGCCGTGGCCACCTTGGCGGCCTCGTCCTTGGTGGCCGCCTGCCAGTCGTCGACCCTGGTCTGGAGCTGATCAGCCGTCAGACCGGGGTGGCACTTGGTGCAGGAGTCCTTGCCCTCGTAGACAGCGCCATTGCCGGCGGCGACGGAGGCCGCGTTGGCGGCGGCGTTCCACGCCTGGGCATCGCCCGGCAGCATGGGCTTCATGCCGTGGGCGAAGCGGTTGTCCTCGCTGTTGGTGACGGGCATGTGGCAGTCCTCGCACTTGGCATTCGGCATGAACTCCGACGCCTGCGCGATCTCCACCATGGAGCGGCCGTGCAGCGTCTCACGCTGCGGATGGCTCGGGCTTGCATGACCGGCGAGGTCCGCCACCGGAGCATAGTTGAAGCTGGCGCTCCCCGGCGTCGTCAGGCCCTGCGTCTCATACTGCCAGTTGTGGCAGTCCTCGCAGATGCTGGCGTTGGCCGTCGTACGGCCGGTATTGCTGCGCACACCTGCCGGATCGGGAGCGCGCATCACGCCGGCGTTTGCCGGATCCGTGCCGGCGGGATGGCCGGTGTGGCAGGTGATGCACTCCTGGCCCATGAGGCCCACGTTGCTGGCGGCCGGGCTCGGCATGTACTTGGCGACCGTCGCGTTCTTGGACGTCAGGTAGCCTTCGCCGGTGTGGCACTTGTAGCAGCCCGAGCTGAGGGTAGGATCGAACGAGTTGGCGTAGTGGCTCGTGCCGAGCTGCTGATACGCGGAAGCGTCAGCCGAGTCTTTGGTGAGGGCTCCCCGCCAGGAGTGCGCGGAGGCCTGCCACTCGTTGTAGTAGAAGTGGTGACCCGTCGCGTTGTCCCCATTGGGGAACATCGAGTAGGCGAGCGGGCTGGCCAGGAACTCGGCCTCGGTCGGGATCTTGGTGTAGGGCGCGCGGCCGGCCGGCGTACCGCTCACGTTGACGACATCGGCGAGACGCTTGTCGGGCGTATAGCCGAAGATGCCGAGGGTGGGATTCCCCTGCGGGTCTGTCTGCGTGTAGCTCGCGTGGCAGGCGCCGCAGACCTGCGAGTTGCCCAAGACCTCGATGTTGAAGGTGGTGTTCGGGTTGCCGGCGGAGAGCTTGGTGCCGGTATTGAAGTGACCACCGGCGCTGGCGTCGGCGGCCACACCTGTGCCATGGCAGCTCTCGCACTGGATGCTCATGCCAGGCTGGGACACGGCCGGATCGGTCGCGAAGTCGGCGGCTGTCTTGCCGGCCGGTCGCGACCAGCCCTTCGAGGCCGTGAGGAATCCGGTGCCGGGCTTCGTCGGGCCCAGGTTGTGGCACTGGTAGCAGCCGTAGGGGCCGTCAGACAGAGGCTCGGCCGGGATCTTGTACTCGCCCGTGGCCGGATCCGCGCTCAGACCCTCGACGAGGTTCCACGGCATGGCACCCGTCGCGACGGGACCCTTCCAGATCAGGATCTCGCTGGGCGAGCCGGCTTCATCGGCGCCCGCATCAGCGGAGGCGCCGAGCGTAAGCCACGTGTTGCCGAGTATGTTGTAGCTGGGGCCGCCGCCCAGCGACTGGAAGGCGGTCCAGCTTGCCGGCGGCGCTGGCACGAGGCCAGCCTTCGTGAACCGGCCGTGCACCGTGCTGCTGTAGTTCGATCCGTGGCAGTCCACACAGACGTCCTGGCCGGCGAAGTGCTGACCGTAGTCGTTGGTCAGGCCCGGAGGCGGCGCGGCGAACGCGAGCGCCGGAATGATCATCGCGGCGGCCAGTGCCCCCACGATGATAAGTACTATTCTCTTCCCCATTGGCTCCTCCATCAGGGATTACTAGTTGATGGTCGGTTGGTCTCGCTCACCCCTCCTTGCGCTCGGACTGTGGATCCGCTTGACAGCCACGACCATGGACCCCAATGCCAGTGATCGAGCTTGTGACTGCCGGTGCAAGCGAAAGTCTACGTCCAGCGGTTCAGGGTTTCAAGGTAGTCGGGGATAAGGTGTTTGCCCTACCAGATGATTGATTCCACGAGTTCAGCCGCAGGCAAGGAAGGCGAAGCAGGGAGGCCGCGCCGGGCTCCCCGCGCCGACGCCTATCCTTGACAGACCACCCCTCGGCCGTAGCATGCTTGCTCATCATGATCGGCCACACGGACGCACCCGGCCGGCGCGCGTCGGGAGGTGGTGGATGACGTGAGCAGGGCGACGGCGCGCGGAAGGGGCTGCCGCGGCGCCGGCTCGTGACCCACGCCAACGTACGTCGTTTCCCAGGGGGACGTATGGCCGAAGATCTCGTCTTCGCACGCAAAGCAGCGGCTCGACCGCGTCGACCACGCCGCCGCCGTGGCACTCATGCTGCTGCGTTGGTGCGGCGCGACGAGATAGGGTGTCCCCGCGCCGGCGCCGGCGGCCTTCGAGTGGCGCTCAGTCGGCGCCCAGATACGCCTCGCGCACGTGCGGGTTCCGTAGCAGCGCCGAGGCGTCGTCGGTGAGCGTGACCCGTCCCGTCTCGAGCACGTAGCCGCGGTTCGAGATCTCGAGCGCCACGTGCGCGTTCTGCTCGACCAGGAGGATCGTCGTTCCCTGGGCGTTGATCTCCCTGATGATGTCGAAGATCCTCTCGACGAGCATCGGCGCGAGGCCCATCGACGGCTCGTCGAGCATCAGGAGCTTCGGACCGGCCATGAGCGCGCGGCCCATCGCCAGCATCTGCTGTTCGCCGCCGGAGAGCGTCCCGCCCGACTGCGACTCGCGCTCTCTGAGCACGGGGAAGAGGTCGAAGACCCGCTCGAAGTCCGCCTTGAGGTCCTGGCGCGGGCGAGAGAACGCACCCATCTCGAGGTTCTCCCGCACCGACATGCGCGGGAAGATCTTGCGCCCCTCGGGCGCCTGCGAGAGGCCGCGGGTGACGACCTCGTAGGCCGGTACGTCGGCGAGGGCGTGGCCCTCGTAGTTGATGGCGCCTGAGCGCGGGCGCAGGAGGCCGGAGATGGCGTTGAGGGTCGTCGTCTTGCCGGCGCCGTTGGCGCCGATCAGCGTCACGATCTCGCCCTCGCGGATGTCGAGCGACACGCCCTTGATCGCCTCGATGTTGCCGTAGAACACGTGGATGTCGCGCACTTCGAGGAGGGCGCCGTTCGGCTTGGCTGCGGCCACGGTCGCGGCACTCATCAGGCGCCCTTCCCGAGGTAGGCCTCGATCACTTTGGGATCGCTGCGGACCGTGCTCGGCGGGCCTTCGGCGATCTTCTCGCCGTGGTCCAGCACCACGACGCGGTCCGAGCTGCCCATGACGACCTTCATGTCGTGCTCGATCAGGATGATCGTCATGCCCTCTTCGCGGATGCGGCGGATGAGGCCCATGAGCGCGGCCGTCTCCTGCGGGTTCATGCCCGCCGCCGGTTCGTCGAGGAACAGCACCGTCGGCTCGGTGGCGAGCGCGCGGGCGATCTCGAGGCGTCTTTGCGATCCGTAGGGCAGGTTCTTGGCGAGCTCTTCCGCGTGCCCGGCGAGGCCCACGTACTCGATCAGCTCCATGCTCTTGTCGCGGACCGCGTGCTCCTCGCGCATCGCCCCCGGCGTGCGCGCGATGATGCGCAGCATGCTGGTGTGCGAGCGGCAGTGCTGGCCGACCATCACGTTCTCGAGCGCCGTCATCTCGTTGAAGAGGCGGATGTTCTGGAATGTGCGCGCGATCCCCAGCTTGGTCACTTTGGAGGGGAGCATGCCGGCGATGTCCCGGCCCTGGAAGCGGATGGACCCCGAGGTGGGCGGATACACGCCGGTGATGGCGTTGAAGAGCGTCGTCTTGCCGGCGCCGTTGGGTCCGATGAGGCCGACGATCTCGTTCTCATCGGCGTGGAAGTCGACGTTGCTGACGGCCACGAGACCGCCGAACGCCTTGACGAGCCGTGTCGTCTCGAGCACCCGTTTGGCGCCCGGGACGGCGTCCTGAGCCGTGTTCGTGGCCGTGCCCTCAGCTGCCGGCATCGGACCACTCCTGTCGTTCGTGCTCGGCTTCGCTCCTGCTCCCGGGCCGCATCTCCAGTTTCACGCGGAGCGACCCGAGCAGGCCCTGCGGGCGGAAGACCATGAGGAGCACGAGGATGAGGCCCATGGCGATGCCGCGCGTCTCCGGGTGCGTCTGCACGAAGGGGAAGTCGCGCAGCCACTCCTGCAGGCCGACCCACACGACGGCGCCCAGCACGGGGCCGGCGAGGTTGCCCATGCCGCCGAGGACCACGAGGCTGAGGATGAGGAACGACTCGATGAGCATGAAGCTGCTGGGGGAGATGTAGTTCAGGTAGTGGCCGAAGAAGACGCCCATGGCGCCGGCGAAGAAGGCGCCGGTGGCATACGAGAGCAGCTTGTAGCGCGAGGTGTGGATGCCCATCGCCTCGGCCGCCACTTCATCTTCACGGATGGCCGTCCAGGCGCGACCGATGCGCGAGCGCACGATCCGCGATATCGCCCAGAGCGAGAGCAGGGCCAGTGCCAGGCCGAGGAAGTACAGGCTCTTCTGCGTGGTGAAGTGATAGCCGAAGAACGCGGGCTGGGGGATGCCGGAGATGCCCGACGGTCCCCGTGTGAGCCCTACCCAGTTCAGAGCCAAGATGCGGATGATCTCGCCGAAGCCGAGGGTCATGATGGCGAGATAGTCGCCGCGCACGCGCAGGGTCGGGTAGCCGATGAGGACTCCGGCGAGCGCGGCCACCAGGCCGCCGACGACGAAGTTGATCCAGGTCAGCCACCAGAATGCGTCCAGGTCGACGCCGTACTTCACCTTGAGGACGTTGTTGAAGATGATCGCTGTGTAGTAGGCGCCGATGGCGTAGAAGGCCACGTAGCCGAGGTCGAGGAGCCCGGTGAAGCCGACCACGATGTTGAGCCCCGAGGCGAGGACGACGTAGATGACGACCACGGTCATCAGGGTGATCCAGCGGTTGGACCCGATGAGGAACGGCAGGATGACGGCGATGGCGAGCAGCGATGCCAGCAGGATGCGCTGGGCTCTCGTCGAGCCCTGTCCCGTCAGGGCGGAGGCGATGGGATTGAGTCTCGCGCGGTAGCCGCCGGAGACGGCCGGCCGGCCGTCGTTCTCGTCGTTCCCGGGCATGCCGGCCACGTCAGGCCTTCTGCCCGACGGTGGAACCGAGCAGGCCGGACGGCCTGAACGACAGGATCAGGATGAGGATGACGAAGGCGATGGCGTCGCGATACTGCGAGCCCAGGGGCAGGTACGCGGAGCCCAGCGCTTCGATGACGCCGAGCAGCAGCCCGCCGAGGAACGCGCCGGGGATGTTGCCGATCCCGCCCAGTACTGCGGCGATGAAGGCCTTGAGGCCGGGATTGAAGCCCATGAGCGGCCAGGCGGAGTGATAGACGCCACCGTACAGGCCGCCGGCCAGCGCGCCCATGGCGGAGCCGATCAGGAAGGTGACGGCGATGACCTTGTTCACGTTGACGCCCATGAGGGCCGAGGTGCTCTTGTCCTGGGCCGAGGCGCGCATCGCGCGGCCCATCCGGGTGCGGCGCACGAAGAGGTTCAGGAGCAGCATGGCCGTCACCGTGACGACGACCACGAAGACCTGGAAGTACGTGATCTCGACCGACCCGACGGAGAACGCCTTGGGCGCTCCGAGCGCCGTCGTGAACAGCGGGATGTCGGGGAACGGGACCTGCTGGGACCCGAAGATGGCCTGGGCGACGTTCTGCAGCAGGATGGAGACGCCGATCGCCGAGATGAGCGCCGCGAGGCGTGGGGCGTTGCGCAGGGGCCGGTACGCCAGCCGCTCGATGACGACGCCCATGATCCCGACCACCACCATGGCGATGAGGATGGCGAGGAAGAAGTTCAGCCCCGGCATGCCCACCGTCTGGCCGAACAGCGTGATCTCCGTCGACATCATCATGATGGTGATGAAGGCGCCGAACATGAAGAGCTCGCCGAAGGCGAAGTTGATGAGCTCGATGATGCCGTAGACCATCGTGTAGCCGACGGCGATCAGGGCGTACAGGCAGCCGATCATCAGGCCGTTGACAAGTTGTTGCGAGAGTTGGCTCACGAAGTCCTCTGGTCTTCGGCGTCGGTGCTGTGAACAGACGCGGGGAGGGGCGAGCGGCGCAGCGCTTCTCGCCCCTCCCCGGCGCCCGTGCGAATCGTTACTGGGCCGGCTGCTGCGGCGCGGTGACCAGATGGCCGCCCTTCACCACGACGATCTGCAGCGGCTTGATGACGTCGCCGTTCGCGTCGAACGTGATCGGGCCGGCGATGCCCTGATAGGTGCCGATCTTGCCGAGGGCATCGTTGATGGCGGTGCGGTCGTTCTTGCCGGCGTTCTTGGCCGCCGTGGCCGCCAGCATGATCACGTCGTAGGAGTTGGCCGCGAACCAGTCGGGGTTGGCTCCGTTGTTCGCGGCCTTGTAGGCCGCGACGAACTTCTGGACCGCCGGGTCGTTCTTCGTGTAGTCGAAGAAGGTGGAGACGAGCATGCCCTCGACGGCGGCGCCGCCGAGCTTGGGCAGCTCGTCCGACGCGTAGCCGTCAGAGCCGAGGAGCTGCACGGTCATGCCGAGCTCCCGGGCCTGCTGGGCGATCTTCGCGCCTTCCGGATAGTAGCCGGAGAGGAACAGCAGGTCGGGGTTGGCCGACTTGATCTTCGTGAGCTGGGCCTTGAAGTCGGTGTCGCCGGTCGCGTACTGCTCCTTGCCGACGATGGTGCCGCCGGCCGCCTGGACGCCCGACGCGTAGGCGTCGGCGAGACCGCGCCCGTAGTCGGAGCTGTCGTACATGATCGCGATGTTCTTCTTGCCGAGCGTGGTCACGCTGTAGTCGGCGAGCCCTTTGCCCTGCACCGCGTCGGTCATGCAGATGCGCCAGATGTAGCTGCCCAGCGAGGTGATGTCGGGGTTGGTGGCGGAGGGCGAGATCATGGGCAGGCCGGCGGCCTGATACTTGGGTGCGGCGGCGATGGTGGCGCCGGAGAACATGTGACCGTCGACGACGACGATCGAGCTGTCGTCGATGAACTTCTGGGCGACGAGCACGGCCTGCTTCGGGTCGCCGAGGTCGTCGCCGAGCTCCGTCGAGACCTGGCCACCGTTGACGCCGCCGGCGGCGTTGAGCTCGGCCATGGCGATATCGGCGCCCGCCTTGTGCGAGGCGCCGTAGGTGGCGTAGTCGCCGGTGAAGGGTGCGGCGAGGCCGACCTTGAACGGTGCGGCGGCCGCGCTCGCGCTGCTGCTCGAGCTGCTGCTGCCGCCGCAGGCGGCAAGAGCGAGCGTCGCGAGGCTCAGCGCGAGCACCGCGACAAGTACGAGGATGAGCTTCCTGCTGACCTTGTCCACGATTTCCTCCCCCTGGTGAATGAACGACGAAGGGGGGCTGTACGCGGGCCGGAAGGCCGTTGCGTACAGCCCGACAGTCGTTAGCGCCGCAGTCTAGAGCTACGGTGAACAGGCAGTCAAGGGAAGGGGTGGCCCGGCAGACGATCACCGACCGCTCAGGCGGGCTGCCTGCCGGTCAGGCCCAGCAGCCGGTCCTGGAGCGGCGCGTCCTCCGGCACCGGCACCGCCGGCCCGTAGACGCCCATCTCGCGCCACTCCTCGGCCTGCGGCGACAGCACCTCCCACAGCCCCTGCACGAGGTCGGGCGGCAGGGCCGTGTCGGCGCCGATGAACTTCGCGATGTCGTAGGCGCGCAGGCCGCGAAAGCTGGTGATGTGCTTGAGGTACTCGCGCGCCGGCCAGTCGCCGTAGCTGAGGTGCACGACGCGGTCGAGGTCGTCGAAGTCCCGCACCGTGAGCACGGCCGTCTCCACGATGCTCGCGAAGTTCAGCTTGGGGTGGTCGCCGAGGAGATCGCCGTCGTGCGCGTCGCCGACATCCGCGATCGTGCGGCCTGCGAGGACGTCCGGCACCCACGCGTCGTCGTAGGCGTGGTAGTTGATGGTCTCGCGCAGAGTCGTGCCCGGCTTGCGGGTCATGTCGTCGGGGACCCGCAGGTCCCACTGGTCGTCGCGGATCTGGTCGACCACGGCCTTGAGCGCCTGGTCGGCAAGGATGAACACTTCCTGTTCGGTCACGGGAACCTCCTGGTGTCGGCGCCGCCTGAGGATCCGGCGCGCCGCGCCGCCCGCCTGCTCCCACCGCGACCGCTTGGCTCGCCGGCGGCCCCGCGTCAGGCTGCGCGGCGCTGGTGCACGCCCTCGGCGAACTCCTCGACGATCTTGGCGTTGAACGCCGGGAGGTCGTCCGGCCTCCGGCTCGAGACCAGGCCGTTGTCGTTGACGACCTCCTGGTCGACCCAGCGCGCCCCGGCGTTCTGGAGGTCCGTCCGGAGCGACGGGTACGACGTCAGGGTGCGGCCGTTGACCGCCCCCGCCTCGATCAGGATCCAGGCGCCGTGGCAGATCACGCCTACGGGTACGCCGCGCCGGACGATCGCGCTGACGAACTTCACCGCCGGCGTGTCCATGCGCAAGTGGTCGGCATTGCGTACGCCTCCGGGAAGCACGAGACCGTCGTACTCCTCCGGGTCCGCCTCGGACACCACGCGATCGACCGTGAGCGTGCCGCCCTTGTCGGCGTGGTCCCAGAGCTGGATGGTCGCGTCTTTCGGCGCCAGGAGCTCCACCGTGGCGCCGGCCTGCTCGAGAGCCTCCCGTGGGCTGATGAGCTCTACGCCCTCCACGCCGTCCGTGGCGAGGATGGCTATCTTCTTGCCTGTGAGATCAGCTGACATGGGGTGTCAGCCTCCTTTCGGGTGCATCGGATGTCACAGGGGAGGCGTTCCCCGGCAGGTGTGGGGCAAACGCGCCCGCGGAGTGTAGGTCGCCGGAGGGCCGGCCGACAGGCGCCCGACAAGGGGACTGAGAGTCGCTGCCGCGGCGTTGTGGTACCACTGAGGCATGCAGGACCGCTCGCAGGCCGGCGTCGCCGCCCGGATCGTGAGGGCAGGGGCGCGGGCGCGGCTCACGGCCAGGATGGCCGTCTCCCGCGCCCGCGCCCGCCCGCACACGCTCAGCCACCTGGTGACGGCGCGCTGCAACGGCAGCTGCGCCACGTGTCTGTGGCGCAGCGATGCGCCGGGCGCGACGCTCGGCGCCGCGTCCGGCCCCGACGACGGTGCCCGTGACGCCCAGCTCGACACCGCGTCTGTCCGCCGGCTGTACGAGGAGGCAGGGCGCGCCGGGATGGCGCAGGTGGTGGCGTGGGGCGGCGAGCCGCTGCTCCGGCAGGACCTGCCGGAGCTCTTGATCGCCGCCCGCCGCGCCGGACTCTTCGTCACGCTCATCACCAACGGCTGGTATGTCGCCGAGCGTTGGGGGGAGCTGCGCGGCGCCGTCGATGCGCTCATCCTCAGTCTCGACGACGCCGGTGAGGCGCACGACCGGATGCGCGGTCTCCCCGGGCTGTTCGACCGCCTCGAGGGCTTCGCGCCGACGCTGCGCGCCGATCCGCAGCGCCCGACGCTGCTGCTCAACACCGTCCTCTCACGGCAGAATCCCGGCGCGTTGCGGCGGGTCGCCGCGGTGGCGCGTCGCTGGGGAGCGGGCCTCTACTTCTGTCCCATGGAGACCGGGGAGCTGAGCGCCGGCGAGGCCGGCGACCGGCTCGCCGGTCTGGCGCTCTCGTCGCAGGAGCTGCGGGAGGCGGCCACCCTGGCGCTGGAGCTGAAGGTGGCCGGCTATCCGATCCTCGCCTCGCGGGCTTACCTGGAGCTGCTCGCCGCGGACCCGCTCCTGAGCGCCTACACCTGCCGCGCCCCTCGGGCGCGGCTGACCGTCGGCGCCGACGGATCGATCCGCGACTGCATGCACGTCGACCGTCCCCTCGCGAACCTGCGCGATCTCTGGGCGGACGATCAGAGCCTGGCGTCGCTGTTCAGCTCGCCCGGCTGGCGCCGGATGGGGGCCGCGGCCGCGACCTGCACCAAGTGCAACAACCCTGATGTCATCGAGCTGTCCTGGCTCTGGGATCTGCGCCCGGTGATGCTCGGCAAGGTCCTCGACCTGGCGCGGCGGTGAACCGCTTGATGAGGGTCAAGGTTCGCGGTGCCGCCGCCGGCGCACGTTAGAGGTGACGGACCGGCCCCCGCGGCCTCCCCCAGCGAAACGGAGTCACCATGCAGACCATCACCGCCGGCGAGATCAGCGTCGCCGACAACCCGCACGGCGTCGACGTCCGGCACCTCTACTCCACGCCGCACGTCGTCGTGAGCCAGATCACGCTCGAGCCGGGCGAGGTGGTGAAGCCGCACAAGGCTCCGGTGGACGCGTTCTTCTACGTGCTCGAGGGGACGCCGGCCATCGAGATCGAGGGGGAGACGGTCGCAGCGGCGCCGGACACCCTCGTGCCGAGCGCGCTCGGCCACGTGCACGCGATCCGCAACCAGGGCGACGTGCGCGTCCGCTTCCTCGTGATCAAGACGCCGAACCCCAAGGCCTGAGGACGGCTGCCGGTCCGGCTGCGCCCACGAGGGCGCGGCCGGACCGGCAGCCTCACGCCGCCTCGACGGCGATGAGCGTGAGGCCGAGCTCCTCCTCGGCCGCGCGGATGCGGCCGAGCTGCGCGGCGTCCGGCTCGGCCAGAGGCGCCTGCAGCGCCGGGCCGAGCTCCTGCATGATCTTCTCGAGCTTCTCCTCGCGCGCCGGGTCGAGCGAGCGGCAGGAGAAGGCGACGAGCGTGAGGCCGAGGTCGTCCTCGAGCGACTGGATCTTGTCGAGGTCGTCGTCCTCGAGCTTCCTCGCAATCTCGCAGAACATGGTGTGCTCCTTGTGACGTCCGCCGTTGGCGAGAGTGTACCCTGCGCCGCCGCCGGTCTCAGGCGATGGGTACGTCCGACGACTTCTCCTCGGGGAGGTCGAGCAGGACCTGCTGGCCCCGCGCGCGTCGTGCGGTGACCCCGAAGAGCGCGAGGGCGGCGAGCGCCGAAGCGGCGGTCAGGAGCCCCGTGGAGGTCGCCGTGACCGTGCCGCCGATGCCGATCAGCGGCATCGCCAGCGCGCCGAGGCCGAGCCTGAGGCCGCCGAAGTAGGCGGACGCGGTCCCGGCCACCTCGGGATGGAGCGACAGTGCCAGTGCGGTCAGGTCGGGCAGGATGACCCCCATGACGGCGACGATCACGAAGAATGGGACCGCAACGCCCCAGATGCCGAACGCACCGCTCAACGCCGAGACCAGGACGGCCACGCCGGCGACCGTGAAGGCGATGAGAGCGGCGAAGAGCAGGCTCCGCGGGGAGAAGCGGGCCAGGAGGCGGTGATTCGCCTGGCCCGCCGCCAGCATCCCCAGCGCGTTGACGGCGAACAGGATGCTGTAGGTCGTCGGGGAGACGCCGTACTGTTGCTGGAAGACGAACGACGAGCCGCCCAGATAGGCGAAGAAGGCCATGTAGACGAAGGCGCCGGTGAAGGTGTAGCCGATGAAGCGGCCGTCGCGAGTCAGCCCGGCCATCGTGCGAAGCGCCGTGCGGAGGCCGCCGGTCAGCCGCCTCTCCCGCGGCAGGCTCTCCGGCAGCCAGAGGGCGACGCACACGAGCGCGAAGGCGCTGATCGCGGTCAATGCAACGAACGGCCCGCGCCAGCCCAGCAGACGGAGCATCTGGGCGCCGGTCAGCGAAGCCACCAGCGGCGCCACGCCCCCGATGATCACTATCCTGGAGAAGAGCCGGGCCGCCTCGCGACCGCGGGCGTAGTCGGTGACCATCGCGTTGGGGATCGCGAGGCCGAAGGCCGCGGCCATGCCCTGGATCAGGCGCATCACGATGAGCACCTCTACCGACGGAGCGACGATGCAGACGAGCGCCGTGGCGATGAACACCACCAGCCCGGCGAGCAGGGTCGGCCGCCGGCCGCGCCCGTCGCTGACGGGGCCGGCGATCAGCTGTCCGAGACCCAGCCCGATGAGGAAGGTCGTGACGCTGAGAGCCACGGCGGTCTCGGATGCGCCGAGGGCGTCGGCCGCCGCGGGCATCGCCGGCAGGAAGAGGTCGGTCGAGAACGACCCCAGGCTCCAGAGGCCACCGAAGATGAGGATTATGACGGCGCGGCGCCGGGGCGTGAAGTCGTAGAACGGCGAGGTCGTGGCCATGCGACTCAGCAGACCGTCATGTCGGCGTCGGCCGCGCCGGGAGGTACAGCTCGATGGAGAAGGGACCGATGGTCCAGAGGCCGCCGAGGATGGCGACGATCGCCGCCCGGCGGCTGCGGCTGAAGTCGTTGAGGTCCAGGGGATGCGCCACGGCCTGTGCACCCTACCGCTTCGCACGGGCGTGGGCCAGCACTGCAGGCCTCCCAGCTTCCGTATCGCGGACACACTGACCGTTCCGCGGAACGGTCTGCTCGCTTGACAGCTTCGGCCCCGACCTGTAGGCAGGTCGTGTGAGCGACTCGACCCACCCCTCGGACATCGTCGGCCGCGGCATGAGCCGCGGCCTCATCCTCCTCTTCGCCGTCGCGACCGGTCAGGCCGTGGCCTGCAACTACCTGGCCCAGCCGCTCCTCGACACGCTCCGTGGCCAGTTCGGCGTGTCGGCGGCGGTCGCGGGCCTGATCGTCACCGCCGCCCAGGTCGGCTACGCGGCAGGACTGATCCTGCTGCTGCCCCTCGGCGACCTCTTCGAGCGGCGGCGGCTCATCACGACGCTCGCGGCGATCACCGTCGCGGGGCTTGCCGCCGCGGCGGTCGCGCCGTCGATAGGCTTCTTCATCGCGGCCGCCGGTGTCATCGGCATGACCTCGGTGATGGCGCAGCTGCTGGTCCCCTTCGCCGCCACGCTGGCTCCCGAGGCGGAGCGCGGCCGCGTCGTCGGCTCCGTCATGAGCGGCCTCATCCTCGGCATCCTGCTGGCGCGCACCTTCTCCGGCCTCGTGTCCCAGCTCGCCGGCTGGCGTACGGTCTACGTCATCGCCGCCGTCCTGATGCTCGTCCAGACCGTGGTGCTGTACGTCAAGCTGCCGCGCTACCGCAGTTCGGCCGGGCTGTCGTATCCCAAGCTCCTGGCGTCCGTGCTGGCCCTCGCCCGCAGCGAACCGGTGCTGCGTCGCCGCTCGCTGTACGGCGTCTTCTCCTTCGCCACGTTCAGCGTGCTGTGGACGACGCTCGCCTTCCTGCTGGCCGGCCCGCACTACGGGTACAGCGACGGCATCATCGGGCTGTTCGGGCTGGTCGGCGCGGCCGGCGCGCTCACGGCGTCGGTCGTCGGCCGCTTCACCGACCGCGGGTGGGTCTACTGGCTGACCGGCGCGTCGTGCGGGCTGATGCTCGCCGGCTTCGTCTTCCTGTCGTTCGGCGCCGGCTCGCTGGCGGCGCTGATCGCCGGCATCGTGCTGCTCGACATCGGCTCCCAGGGTGTCCACATCAGCAACCAGAGCGAGATCTACCGGCTGCGGCCGGAGGCGCGGAACCGCATCAACGCCTTCTACATGACGTCGTGCTTCCTGGGGGCGGCCGCCGGCTCCGCCGCGTCCGCCTTCGCCTACGACCACTGGGGCTGGGCCGGCACCTGCGTGCTCGGCGGCGTCGTCTGCGTCGCCGCCGTGGCCCGCTGGGCGACGGACCGGCAGCGTCCCCTGGCCGAGAGAGAACCGCTCATCGAAGCCACGCCGCCCGCATGACCCGAAAGGACCAGGTATGAGATTCATCGACGCCCACCTGCACACCGACATGATCGAGGACGTCCAGCTGCAGAAGCTCGTGATGATGGGCATGGAGGCGGCGGTCATCCCGAGCCCGCATATGTTCGTCGGAACCCACGACGCCGACACCGTCCTGCTCCTCTGGGAACGCTTCCTGACCATGGAGACGACGACGGCGAAGACGCTCGGCTACGAGGCGTACACGTCCATCTCCGTGCCGTTCTTCGGCGTGAACCGCGCCGACGCGGAGAAGTGCCTCGAGCGCATGCCCGAGTTTCTCGCCAACGACCGCGTCGTCGCCATGGGCGAGATCGGTCTCGACTGCGGCACCGAGTTCGAGGAGTGGCTGTTCCGCGAGCACCTGCGCCTTGCCAAGACGCACGGCCTCCCGGTGATCCTCCACACCCCCATCCGCCTGGCGCCACAGGGTCCCACCGTCACGCCCCGCGTGTTCCAGATCATCAAGGAAGAGGGCTACCCGGTGGAGCGCTGCGTCTTCGACCACGCCGGCGAGGAGACGATGGAGTTCCGCATGAGCACAGGCGGGATGGTCGGTCTCTCCATCTGCTGGGACAAGATGCCCCCGGAGGCCGCCGCAAGGATCGTCATCGACCACCCGGACTGGCGCGACCGCCTCATCATCAACTCGGAGCTCGGCGGCATGGGCAACGACTACTTCATGGTGCCGCGCGTGCAGCTGGCGATGAAGCTGTTCGGCCTCGACAAAGAGACGATCGACAAGGTCTGCTTCCGGACGCCGCGCGACTTCTTCCACCTGCCGGTGGAGTGAGGCCGGGCGGCAGGCGGCGATCCTCGTGGACCCTCTGACGACCAGCCGGCTGCTGCTCGAACCGCTGGTCGCCGGTCACGCCGAGGCCATGTACGAGGTGCTTCGCGACCCCGAGCTCTACGCGTATCTCGACTACGGCCCGCCGCCGTCGGTCGAGCATCTCCGGGACGTCTACGCGCAGCTCGAGTCGCGAGTCTCTCCCGACGGCTCGGAGCTTTGGCTCAACTGGGTGGTCCGCCTGCGGGGAGGCGCGCCCGCCGGCTTCGTCCAGGCGACCGTCGCCGGCGCCGACGCCTGGGTCGCCTACGTGCTGGCGCGAGAGCACTGGGGTCGCGGCTTCGCGGCCGAGGCGACGGAGGCGGTGATCGACCACCTGCGGTCCACCTGCGGCGTCGCGCGCTTCCTGGCCACCACGGAGGCGCCGAACGAGCGGTCCATCCGGGTGCTGCTCCGCCTCGGCTTTCGCGCTGCGACCGAGGCCGAGGCGCAAGAGCACGAGCTCCAGTCCACGGAGCGCCTGTTCGTCCTCTCCGCGAGTAGACTGACGAAGCGATCGGAGGAGTAGATGACCGAACATCGATCTCTGGCACGCGCGGCGCTGGACGCGCTCAGCGGCGTGCCGCTGTTCGTCAGTACGCCGTTCCGCCGTAAGGAGCACCTGCGCTGGGGCGCCAGCGACGCCGAGGTCGCCGGGGCGATGCGGTGACGACCTCGTCCCCCCGTTCGACGCCACGCGAGCGATCACCATACAAGGTGAGCGAGACCACTGCGTTGCCGTGTTCACCCTGCTGCTGCTCGAGCTCGGCGACTTCCCGATGATGCGGAGGATGCTCACCGGCATCAAGGAGCGCGCCGAGCGGCTGCGGCATCCGGGGGGTGCTCGTGTTCCATGACATCCCCGAGGCTGTGCTCGCCCGCATGGCCGTGCTCGAAGAGCTGGATGCGCGCGACCGCACAGACGGCACGGCTCGGCTCGAGCGCCTGCGGCAGGTGCCACGAGAGGTCGGCAAGTTCGTGGCGGTCCTCGCAGCGAGCACGCCGCCGGGACACTGGATCGAGATCGGCACCAGCGCCGGCTACTCGACGCTCTGGCTGGCGCTCGCCTGCCGCGAGACCGGCCGGCGCCTGACGACCTTCGAGGTGCTGGACGCGAAGGCGGCGCTCGCGCGCGAGACCTTCGCGCTGGCCGGCGTGGAGGACGTCGTCGAGTTCGTCCACGCCGACGTCCGCGACCACCTCGAGCTCATGGACGGCCTCGCCTTCTGCTTCCTCGACTCCGAGAAGGAGGACTACGGCGAGCTCTACGAGGCGGTCGTGCCGCGGCTCGTGCCCGGCGGCCTCCTCGTCGCCGACAACGCCGTCGGCTTCGAGGGTGTCATGCAGCCGATGCTGGACGGCGCCCGGGCCGACGCGAGCGTGGACGCCGTCATTGTGCCGTTCCTCACCGGCCAGCTCATCTGCCGCAAGCGGTAGCGGCGCGGCCGGGTCGAGGGTCGTCTGTGCGGGCGACAGGCTTCCGCTCGGTGTGCCGCCCCGGGCTCGGTTGGGTGCGCCTCCCGGCGGGGAGGCTTCTGTGACCGGAGAAGGAGGCAGCCGCGATGTCGTTTCAGGCGTACCTGGACGCGGTGAAAGCCAAGACCGGCAAGACGCCGGCGGAGCTCAAGATCGCCGCCGAGGAGGCCGGCGTGTACGACCCGGACATGACGGCGACGCAGCTCGTCGACTGGCTCAAGGCGGAGTACGGGCTGGGGCAGGGGCACGCGATGGCCGTCTGGGCCGTGTTCAAGGACAACGGCTGGACGCACGCACCGGCGAAGTAGAGCGCAAAGGGACGGGCCCGGCGGAGGCGCTTCGCCTCCGCCGGGCCCGTCCTGTCCGCGTGGCCGATCAGGCCGGCGCGTCCTGCTCGGTCGCGGCCTGCGCGTCCGGCTCGCCCGCGGCCGGCGCGGCCAGCTCGGCTTGCGCGTCCGGCGCGGCGGAGCGAGCGCCTGCGGCGCCTGCGGCGCGACCGGAGTCGGCGGGTGCTCGATCAAGTCCCCGCGGCCGCCGGAGACGAAGTAGGCGGCGGTGATCACGGCGATCGTGAAGGGCGTCGTGAGAATCGCGAGCCAGCCGCTGGCGACGGCGCCGATGGCGAAGAAGACCACGAGCAGGGCCAGGTGCTCCCAGAAGCCGTTGTCGACGACCTGGTGGTAGCTGGCGGCCATCGCGTCGGTCAGGCCCATCTTGCGGTCGACCATGAACGGGAACACGTACAGCCATACGGTCGCGAGCAGAACGCCGCCGACGATGGTCAGGGAGGCGAGCCCGATCAGGACGACCAGCACGATCGCCGCCCAGAGGAAGCCCCAGAAGCGGTCCATGCAGGAGAACACGTCGCCGATGTGGGCGCGGCGCCCGTCGCGGATGCGGCCGACGACCATGCTGTAGAGCCCGGCGGCGAGCGGACCGGCCAGGATGCCGAGCGTGATCACCGAGAGCAGGCAGGCGATCAGGCCGCCGACGAGCAGCGCGACGATGTCGGCGGCGAAGGCGTTCCAGCCGCCCTTGAAGGTGAGCCCGACGTCGAGACGGGGTCTTGCGAATGCGGGTGTGGTGGCGTCCACGGTCATGATGGGTTCCTTTCCCCTTGAGTTCGTTGCCTGGGGAGAGCCTACGGCCGCGCCCGCCGCCCGTCGTCACCCGGCGGGCTGAACCCGGGTCAACTGTGGGAGGAACTTCGGCGCCGGCGGCATGCCCCTGCGGGGGGACACCGCCGGCGCCGGTGGGAGAGGGCGCCTCGCCTCAGGCGTTCCAGCTGGCGGTGCGCTGAAGGCCGGCGCGGGACACGGCCGGCAACCCGCAACGCGTCGGGGACAGCGCGCGCCTGACCGTGCCGTGAGGCGCGCGAGTGTTCAGCCCGTCTGCGCCAGCAGTTGGCGCAGTGCCGCCTTGGGGTCGTCCAGGATCGGTGCGCCGTGGGCCAGGCAGAGGATCCCGAAGCGAAGCTCGAGCAGCGCCTCGACGCTCCTTCGCGTGGCGTCTGGTTCCTCGTGGTACGCCGGGTTGACGAAGCGCAGCCCGGCGTCGTCGCTGCTCAGCAGGTCCGAGCAGAAGACGATACCCGGGTCGACTTCGTAGAGGAGCGAGTAGTGCGGCCACTCCGGCCCGGGCGTGCGGAACGCGCGCAGCCCGCCCGGCAGCACCTG
Source organism: uncultured Thermoleophilia bacterium (assembly GCA_963784975.1). GTDB lineage: Bacteria > Actinomycetota > Thermoleophilia > UBA2241 > UBA2241 > CAIXSE01. Next base: position 42,900 of record CAWAUK010000070.1, read on the forward strand.
GCCGTCGGCGTAGGTGTGGTCCGGCTGCTCGTCGGCCGCGGTGGCGTCCTCCGGCAGCCACACGGCCGCGCCGAGCTCTTCGCGATAGCGCCACGCGGCGCGCTGGTGGCAGCGCGCGGTGAGCAGTGTCGCCGTGGGTCGCGGCAGGGCGTCGAGAGCCGCGTCGTCCAGCCGGACCGGGTCGACGAGCACGCAGCCCTCTCGCGTCAGCAGAGCCTGCGAGCTCGAGACGTGGCCGCCGATGTTGCTGTTGCTGATGCGCCAGTGCCAGAGGCCGGGCGCGACCTCCTCGGCGGCTGGGGCGATCTCTCTCGGTTCGGTCATCGCTCCTCCTCGGAACGCGGTCGGCGTCAGCCGGTCAGCGGGCGCCCGCGCGGGCGTCGACGTAGCGCAGGATGGCCGCGGCCTGACCGGCGCCGTCGAGGCCGGCCTCGGCCAGCACCAGGTCGCCCGGGCCGCTGCCCAGGTAGTGGCCCTCGCGGAACGGGTAGAGGCTGGCGCCGCGGCCGGCATCGCTCGTCACCCAGCGATAGAGCGTGGGCAGGGTGAAGCCGGTGATGCCGATGGCTTCAGCGGCGCGCGCCTCCGGCAGGATCGCGCGCCGCTCGTCTTCGGGCAGCAGGTCGAAGAGCTCGGCGCTGGCGACGTAGTAGACCAGCGCGTCCACGCCCTTCTCCTCCAGCAGGGGCAGCGCGTCGCGCACGAAGGCGTAGGCGACGGCGCTCTCCTGGAGCACCACGGTCACGTCGGGCGCCTCGCTCGCGCGGAGCGCGTACACGCCCGAGACGGCCGCCTCGGCCGGCGCCAGGCCCAGGCCCGGCCGGTCGAGCACCGGCTCCGCCGGCCGCGTCACGAACACCGAGATGACCGCGGGCCGCTTCGCCAGCGCGGCCGCCGTCAGCGTCCAGATCTCCTGCGGTTCCCACGGGGTCAGCGAGATGGCCGTGCCCCTGGGGAAGTTCTCCTCGAGGATCTGGAGCGGTTGCGGGTCGGCGTGCGTCGGCCCGTCCTCGCCGGTCTTGAGGCCGGCGTGGGCGCAGACCAGGATGATCGGCTTGTAGGGCTCGCCGGAGACAGCTTTGCGGGCCTGGGCGCCGATGGCGTGCAGGCGCGCCGCGATGTGGCTGAGCGGCGCCATGAACGCCCCGTAGGACGAGCCGACGCCGAGGTCGTGGCCGTAGGCGGCGATGCCGCTGAGGACGCCGGCGATGGCGTCCTCGCAGATCCCGCCCACCGAGAGCAGGCGCGCGTCCGGGTTGGTGCGCGCGTTCCAGAAGCCCGGCGGGAAGCCGTCGGCGATGGTGTTCACGCTCGTCGAGCCCATGAGGTCGGCGGCGGCGACGAGGAACGCCCCGCCGCTGGCCTCCTGCAGCCGGTGCAGCGCCCGGCCGAGCTCGCCGCGCAGCGTGGTGAAGGTGCCGGGCTCCAGGCGCAGCTCGAGGGGCGTCGCCTCCGGCGCCGGCGCCAGCTGCGCCGCCGCCTCGGCGAGCTCGTAGGCGCCGTCGACGCGCGGGGCGCCGGGCCGCGGGGCCCGCTCGCGCGCGTCGAGGCGGTCGCGGGCGGCCGCGAGGCGCTTCGCGAGCGCGGCCGCCATCGGCAGCTGTGCGTGCACCTGCGTCCTGATGGTCTGCAGCGCCGTCCAGAAGCACTCCTCGCGGACGGTCGCGCCGTCCGCGCCGGCGCAGCGCTGCTCGCCCGGCTCGCAGGTGGGCAGGTCGAGCTCGGCGCCGGTGGCGCGGCTCAGCTCCGCCAGCGCTTCGTAGAAGCCCTCGGAGCAGAGCTTGTGGCCGGCGCCGTGGCTGGCCCTGCCCTCGACGCCGTAGCGCCAGCCCTTGTGCGTGTGGTAGACGATCGCCGTCGGCTGGCCCGTGTCCAGCGCGAGCGCGTGTCGCTGCGCCGCCACGACCTGCTGCACGTCGTGACCGTCGGGCACCTCCAACACGTTCCAGTCGTGGAGGTAGAACAGCTCCCGCGGGTCCCACTGCACGTAATCGCCGGGGACGACGCCCTTGCGGCAGACACGGTCCGAGTCGATCGACGCCTGGTTCCAGTCGAGGTGCACGACGACGTTGGCGAGCGAGGCGGTGCCGGCCGCGGCCAGGGCCTCGGCGACGCGGCCGGGCGTGAGCCCGCCCTCGCCTTCGATGATGTGCACGGTCGGGGCGTCGAGGCCGTAGCGGTCGGCGGCGCCGAAGCCGAGCCCGATGGAGCTGGCGACGCCGACGCCGGAGGCGCCGGTGCTGAGCTTGACGAAGGGCGTCGCCGGCGTCGGGTGGCCGTCCAGCGCGCGGGCGCCGAACCGACGGAACAGTGGCGTCGCCGTGATCGGGTTGCGGCGGAAGCCGAGGAGGTCCTCCATGCGGAGGCGCTGCTTCAGGCTCGCGGGCAGCAGCGCCGGATCGGCCACCGCCGCCACCTCGTCTCGGAGCGCCCACATCGCATAGAGGCCCATCGCCTTGTGCCCGGCCGCGTAGCTGATCAGGTCGGCGTCCGGCCGGTCGGGGTCGGAGAGGTCGTAGTCGAGCGCGTCGAACAACACGGCGGCCACGGCGCGGCCGGAGGAGATCGAGCCCCCGGGGTGGCCCGACGTCGGCACGTAGTTGAAGAGGAGGGCGCAGAGCGAGCGGTAGAGGAGGTCGAAGGCCTCGAGGTGGTCGACCTCAGGCGCGGTGAGCGGCCCGCCCGCTGGCATCACCTCCGAGATGTCGACGTAGGTGCCGCGCCTCGGACCGAAGGTGAAGGTCATGGTCCCCGCTCCTTTTCCCCCGACGCCCCCTCGCGGGCGCCGCGTTCCTGCCCGGATTGTACGACCGTTGGCCACCGCCGGAACGCGGGGGGCCTGCCGCGGAGTGCCTGCGGCGTGGCGGCTACTTGAGCGTGTAGACGGTGATCTCGCCGTCGTAGCCTGGACCCTTGGCGGGCGGGAACCGCTGGCTGAAGAAGATGATGAAGTTGCCGGGCTTGAGCGGCCCGACCGTCATGGCGTTGTCGGTCTGCAGCTCGAGACCCCTTGTCCTGCGGCGTCATGGAGTAGCCGAAGCCGATACCGTAGTCGGCGTTGATGAGGCGGAGCGTCAGCATCGACCGGGCGGCTTCTCGCGGACCGGAGAGCTCCCAGCCGAGCCGTACGCTCGCGCCCAGCTTGTACGTGCCGAGATTGAGCTTGACCGGCGCCTTGCCGGACACCTTGCTAGTCACGACCTCCTCCCACCTGGGAGAGGGCGCTGGCGCGCCGGTGAGCTGGAGCAGCCGGCGCTCGTCGCCGCCAGGGTCAGGAGAGCGAGCACGGCGGCGCCCAGCAGGACGAGTCTGGTCGTGCTGCGCATCGGGTCCCTCCGTCAGCCGGCGGCTACCGTGAAGCTGCTGCTGACGGGCGTACCCGCCTTGACCATCGCCCACACCGGGCAGATCGTCGACTCCGAGAGCTTGAGCGCGTGCTCGACGCGCGCGGGGTCGACCTCGCCGTGCACCACGAACGCGAGGTCGATGGTCGTGATCACCGTGGGATGCTCGTCGCGGCGCCGCCCGCGTGCGGTCACCTCGACGCGCGCGACGGGCTGCCCGTCGCGGCGCAGGAGCGCGGCGACGGAGCTGCCGCTGCAGCCGGCGAGGCTCGCCAGCAGCAGACGCAGCGGCGTCATGCCCTGGAGATCCCCGTCGCCGCCCGGCAGCGGGTAGTCGACGCTAACGTCGTGCTCGCCGTCGCTGATCGTGAACGCCATGGGGCCTTGCTGGACGGCATGGACGGTGAGTTCGGACGGCATGACGTGCTCCTTCGCCGGGTGATGCTGACGGATGCATTCTCTCAGCCGGCGCACCGGTCTGTCGCCCTGGGGACCCTGTCCTCCCGTCACTGGCCTGGCTCGTCGCGCGACCGCCCCGACGCTCGCCGGACTACCGCCGTCGCCGCCGGGGAAAAGCACCCACAGTCCGCTACGAGAACAAGGAGAGCGCCGTGATCGACGTCGTCATCTGGTCCGACATCGTCTGACCGTGGTGCTATGTCGGCGCGTCGCGCTGGCGCAGAGCGCTCGAGGAGCTCGGCGACGAGGCCGCCGGGCTGAGCTGGAGGTTCGCCGCGTTCGAACTGGACCCGACCGTCCCGCCTGAGGGCATCGGCTTGGCCGAGTACCTCGCGGGCAAGTACGGCCCCGGCGCGCTTGACGGCCTGGCGCAGCACCTGGGCGACGCCGCCGCCGCGGACGGCTTGCCGCTGCTGGACCTGCGGACGCTCGAGCGCCGGCCCAACACGTTCCTGGCGCAGCGTCTGCTCGCCGGCGCCCTCGAGGAGGGCGAGGACGAGGAGGGCGAGCTCGTGCGGCAGAAGCAGCAGCAGCGCCTCGGGCTCGAGCTGCTCGAGGCGTACTGGGCGCGCGGGGAGGACGTCGGCGACCGCGAGGTGCTCGAGGGCCTGGCCGAGGCGGCCGGGATGCCCGCGGAGCGGGTGGTGGCCGCCTTCGACGACGACCTCACGGCGACGGCCGTGCGGCTGGACGAGCAGCGCGCGGCCAAGCTCGGCATCCGCGCCGTCCCGACCTTCGTGTTCGGCCGGCGGTTCGCCGTGAGCGGCGCGCAGCCCGTGGCCACGCTCGCCGACGCCGCGCGGCGCGCCCTCTCGGGCGCCTGAGAGGGCCTCCTCCCGGGCGCTTGGGCGGCGTCCGCTCAGCGTCGAGCTCGCATTCCGCGCACCGGACCCGGCAACAGGCGCCTCGATTGTGGCTCGCGGCGCACGAACGTATCATGGTCTGGTGAGGCGCGCCCTCCGGGGCGCGGAGGACGAACCGTCCGGTCCGGGCCCTCCACTGCTGCCGCTGGAGGGAGGCAGTCGCCGAGCCAGTGCCCGCGCCGGTCAAGAGGAGGCTGCATGACCGACGCCGCCGTCGCCGTGGCGGGTGCCTGGACCACCGATCCTTCGCGGCTCCCCGACGAGCTCTCGAGCACCTTCCGTGCCGTCATGGGCTGGGGTGGCGTGGCCGTGTGGGACGAGTCCGTCGACATCGTCGACCTCACCCGGGAGTTCGCCGCCCGCACCGTCCAGGAGTGTTGCGGCCAGTGCTTCCCCTGCCGCATCGGCATGCACGAGGTCGCCGACATCCTCGAGGAGATCTGCGAGGGCAACGGAACCGGGGCGCGGCTCGCGCGCGCTCTCGAGCTCAGCCGGCACGTCGCCGAGGCCTCGCGCTGCGACCTCGGCCGCACCGGCGGCTACGCGGTGCTCGAGTCGCTCGAGCAGCACGAAGACCAGTTCGCCGACGCCGTGGCCGCCGGGCGGCCCATCCCGCGCGGCGCCTACGCCTCCACCGTGGTGGCGCCGTGCATGGCCGCCTGTCCCGCCGGGGTCGACATCCCGGCGTACGTGGAACAGCTGCGCATCGACGAGGTCGAGCGCTCCGCCGACGCCGTGCGCCGGCGTTGCCCCATGCCGGGCACGATCGGTCGCGTGTGCGTGCGCCCCTGCGAGGACGCCTGCCGGCGCGGGTCCGTGGACGAGCCGGTCGCCATCCGCACGCTCAAGCGGTTCGTCGCCGACAGCGAGGCCGACGTGATCGCCTGCCCGATGCCGGGCCGGCCGCGCGTCGCCATCATCGGCGCCGGTCCCGCCGGCTTGGCGTGCGCCTACTACCTGGGGCTGCAGGGAGTCATCAGCACCATCTTCGAGGCGCTCCCGGAGGCCGGCGGCATGGCAGCCGTCGGCATCCCCGACTACCGCCTGCCGCGCGACGTCCTGCGCGCCGAGGTCGAGCGCGTCGAGTCCCTCGGCGTCAAGATCGTCTACAACTTCCGCTTCGGCGTCGACGCCACGATGGAGCAGCTCTTCGAGCAGGGCTTCGAGGCCGTGTTCGTCGCCGTCGGCGCCCACCAGTCGGCGCGCATGGGCTGCGAGGGCGAGGACGCCGGCTACGAGGGGTTCATGCCCGGCGTCGAGTTCCTGCGCGAGATCGCCTTCGGCAAGGTCCCCCTCACCGGCAAGACGATGCTGGTCATCGGCGGCGGCAACGTGGCCATGGACTGCGTCCGCTCCGCCCGGCGCATCGGCTTCGACGACGTCAAGCTGCTGTATCGCCGCACCGAGGCGGAGATGCCCGCCGACCAGGTCGAGATCGTCGAGGCCAAGGAAGAGGGCGTCGAGTTCGTCACCCTGGTCGCGCCGACGAAGATCGTCGCCGAGGACGGCAAGGTCGCCGGCCTCGAGTGCCGGCGCATGCAGCTGGGCGAGCCCGACTCGTCCGGCCGTCGCCGTCCCGAGCCTGTCGAGGGGTCCGAGTTCGTGATCGATTGCGACTGCATCGTCCCGGCCATCGGCCAGGTCTGCGGCGTCGACCAGCTCGTGCCCAGCCACATCGAGGTGAGCAAGTGGAAGACCCTCGAGGTCGACCCGCTCACCATGCAGTCGGCCGACCCGCGCGTGTTCGGCGGCGGCGACTGCTACACGGGGCCGAGCAGCCTCGTCGCGGCCCTCGCCGCCGGCCGCCGCGCCGCGGCGTCCATCAACGAATTCGTGCAGGACAAGCCGGTCGCGCCGCCGCTGGAGGACCGGCTCGAGCACGCCATGCTCGAGGTCATCCGCACCGAGGCGCAGGCACCGATCCCGTTCAGCGGGAGCACCGAGAAGCTGCGGCCGATGGTCGTGCCCCCGGAGGTCCGCATCCAGTGCTTCGACGAGGTCGAAGGCCCGGTGAGCGCCGCCGACGCGCGCCGCGAGGCCGAGCGCTGCCTGCGCTGCTACCGCATCGCCGTGGCGGTGGTCTGAGATGGCCGACGCAGCGAAGACCGGCGTCCCGAAGACCGACGCCCCGCAGCTCACCGTCGACGGCCGGGTCCTCGCGTTCGAACCCGGCCAGACGATCCTCGACGTCGCGAGCGCCGGCGGCATCGCGATCCCGACGCTCTGCTACCTGCCGGAGGCGGGCCACCGCGACGTGTGCCGCCTCTGCGTGGTCGAGGTGGCCGGCGCGGGCCGGCTGCTGCCGGCCTGCAGCACGCCGGCCACCGAAGGCATGGACGTCCAGACCATGAGCGACCGCGTGCGCAGCTCCCGGAGGTCGACGCTGGAGCTCATCATCGGCTCCGGCCGCCACACCTGCATCACCTGTGAGGCCCTCGGCGAATGCGAGCTCAGCCGGCTCGCCTACGACTACCAGGTCGAGCCGCCGAGCGAGCTGCCCGGCGCCGAGGAGTTCCCGCTCGTCGAGGACGCCTACGTCATCCGCGACTACTCCAAGTGCATCCTCTGCGGCCGCTGCTGGGCCGCCTGCACCGCCATCCAGGTCCACGGCGTCGTGCCGCACCCCTCCGGCCGGCGGGCGGAGCGCGCCGGCGGCAAGGACTGGTACCCGCTGCCCGACCTCGACCAGTGCGAGCTGTGCGGCCAGTGCGTGGACGCGTGCCCGGTCGGCGCCCTCACCGAGCGCACCGCCAAGGGCGTCGCCCGGCACTGGGAGCTGCAGCGGGTGCGCACGACCTGCCCGCACTGCGGCATGGGCTGTCAGACCGTCGTGCACCTCAAGGACGGCGAGGTCGTCAAGGTCACCGGCGCCGGCGACGTGCCGCCCAACCGCGGCCGGCTGTGCAAGCGCGGCCGGTTCGCCGTCCTCGAGCCGGACGAGCGCGCCCGCCTCGAGGAGCCGCTGGTGCGCAAGAACGGCGTGCTGGTCAAGGCGGGCTGGGACGAGGCGCTCGACCTCGTCGCCGAGAAGCTCGGCAAGGCCGGTGACGTGGCCGGCCTCATCGCGCCGGTGTGCACCAACGAAGAGGCCTACCAGGCGCAGAAGTTCTTCCGCGCCGTGCTCGGCACCAACGACATCGACCACCGCACCGTCGAGGCGTCGACCGTCTCGCTCGCGAGCGCGGGGACGGGCGCCGGCGTCTGCTACACCTCCGGCGCCCTGACGGTGCTCGAAGAGGCTCGCGCCGTGCTGGTCGTCGGCGACGGCGCCTTGGCCGACCACCCGGTGGCCGGCACCGCGCTCCGCCGCGCCGTACGCGACGGCGCCCACCTCATGGTGCTCGACTCCGGTCACAGCGACCTCGGAGACACTGCCGCGGTACGTGTCGCCGTTGCGCCGGCGGCGATCCCCGAGGTGCTCAACGGCATCATCGCCGTCCTGCTGGCCAACGAGCTGGCCGGGCGCCGCGACGCCGGCGAGACCGTGCCGCACGAGCGCGAGCTCGAGGCCATGCTCGCGGCCGTGCTGCCCGAGCGCATCGCCGAGGACGCCGGTGTGGACGCCGCGACCATCAGGGCCATCGCCGGCAAGCTCGTCGACGTGCGGCCGGCCGTCGTCTGCGCCACCCTCGGCGCCGGCGACGACCTCGCCGGCACCGGCGCCGCCGTCGTCAAGCTGCAGTCGCTGCTCGACGACCTCGCCGGCGCGCGCAGCGTCTCGCTGCCGCTCGGCGCCGGCAACGTCCAGGGCCTCGTGGCCATGGGCGTCGCGCCGGACGTGCTGCCGGGCGGCGACCTGGTCGCCGACGCGGAGGCGCGGCAGCGGCTCGCCGACGCCTGGGGCGTCGCCTCGCTGCCGGCCGCGCCCGGCCGTTCCACGGCCGAGATCGTCGCCGGGCTCGTCGACGGTTCGCTACGCACCGCCTGGGTCTGGGCCAACGAGGCCGCATCCTTCGGCGACGCCGCCGGCGTGCTGGCGGCGCTGGACAAGGCCGCGTTCGTCGTCGTCCAGGGCGCCATGCGCGGTGACCTGGCCGAGATCGCCGACGTCGTGCTGCCGGCCGTCGCCTGGGGCGAGGAGGACGGCACGTTCACCAACGCGGAGCGGCGCATCAGCCGCCTGCGGCGGGTCCAGCGCCCGCCCGGCGCCGCGCGCCCGGGCTGGTGGGCGTTCCGCGAGGTCGCCAAGCGGCTCGGCCACGAGTGGCAGGCCGGCTACCCCAAGGCCGTGTGGGAGGACGAGATCTCGCTCCTCATCCCCAGCCTCGGCGGCGTGACCTACGCGGAGATCGACGAGTACGGCCTGTGCTGGCCGGCGCCGGCGCCGGTCACGGCCTGACTTTCGCGGCCGCCGACGGCGCGGCGGGTGGCCTTGCAGCTTCCCGCCGCGCCGTTCTACATCTTCGTCGCGCCAACCACTATTCGACAGTCTGTAAGCCATAGGCCGCAGCTGCCACCTTCTGCCTATGCCGAACGTCTGTGCTCAGAACGACTGTGCAGACCGCGAAAACGCCACCGCCACCTGGATCCTCAAGGGCCGCGGCGCCCCCTGGCTCTCCCTCGCCATGGGCGTGACGCTCATGGGCTGGATCGTCGCGCAGCTGGCGATGATCGGTTCCGTCGGCTGGCTGCAGCCTGCGTCGTTCGCGGCCGGGATCGCCGTGACCGGCCTCGCGATCGTCGCACTGCGGGGCCTGCGGACGCAGGCTCCCGTCGTCACCGCCTGAGTCCCCCTTGACACAGGCGTTGTCCTGCGTGACGGCGTACAAGTCAGCGGGCGGGCCGCGAGATGAGCGTTTCTGTTCGTCTCGAGGCCCGGCCGCTTGCGTTTCCCCGTCTTTTGCGTGCGCCGGTGTTCGACATTTTGTGACAAGGAGCACAATCCTTTACCAACGGTTGCGCCATGTCGTACAGTCGCGCACACTTACATCTCGGATACCCCCCTAGGTTCCGTCAAGGGGTGACGCCTGTCTGCTCGGCGATCGTCCCCCCGGCGGGACACGGCGCGAGGAGACATCTATGGAGCAGCTGGCCCTGATCGTCCCGGGCATGTGGGCCGACCATCACGTGATCGTGGTCCGCGGTCTCTTCCGTGAAGAGGAAGGGGTCGAGGTCACCGGCGCCAGCGCGATGGACGCGACGCTTCGTCTCGAGTACGACCCAGCGAAGACCGACCCACAGCGCATCGTCGCACGGCTCGAGCAGGGCGGCTACGCCACCGGCGAGCATCCCGATGCCGACGCACCGCCGACGGACAAGCCGGCGTGGCTGACGGCCGGCGTGCGCGTCACCACCACCGATCCGGTCGACCTCACCATGTCGGGCGACCACCGCAAGTACTGATCGCCGATCGACCTGTGCGCATCCCCCCGTCCACGATCCGTCCGGTCCCCCCGGGCCGCGTTCATCGCGCGGCCTGTTCCCGGGCGTGAAGGAGTCACCTCATGGATGACAAGAGCAACGACGTCAAGCCGGTAGCCGCGAAGAGCATCGACCCCGCCGCCCTCGAGATGCTGGCGCACGCCGAGGGCTGTGGGCTCGAGACCGCGTTCTCGCG
>CAWAUK010000071.1:0-83103 GCA_963784975.1 uncultured Thermoleophilia bacterium
TCTCGCCGGTCGGCACGACGGCCTCGTCGTCGTCATCGCCGTCGACGACGATCATGCAGCGCAGTTCGTCCACCGGCGCCACGGTCAGGATCGCCTGCACCGCCGGGTGCGCAAGCCGTGTCCCGCGCAGGATCCGCAAGACGCGCGCGTACTCCGCACGCCCGGCGTCCTCCGGCCGGTGCAGCATCCCATGCTCGGCCGCGTCGATGCCTGCCGCGGCGTCGTCGGCGGCGACCTGCAGCTCCTCTCGTCGCCGCGCCATCCCGTCCAGGACACGGAGGAACGCGTCGACCAAGGCAGGTTCGAACTGGGTCCCGCGGCACCCGCAAAGCTCCGCGAGGCACTCTTCGTACGACAGGGCCGGACGATACACGCGACGCGACGACATCGCGTCGTAGGAGTCCACCAGACACAGGAGCCGGGCGATGAGCGGGATCCCCTCGCCGGCCAGGCCGTCCGGATAGCCCTTGCCGTCCCAGCGCTCGTGATGGTGGCGGACCCCCGCCACGAAGTCGTCGTCCAGCAGAGCCTCGATGATCTCGGCGCTGATGGTCGGATGCTGCTTCATCAGCGCCCACTCCTCGTCGGTGAGCGGCCCCGACTTGAGCAGCACGCGGTCGGCCACGGCGATCTTGCCGATGTCGTGGAGGTAGGTCGCCTCCTCGAGCTGCTGGATCGCCCGCGGCGTCCAGCCCAGCTCCGCCGCCAGCAGCACGGCATAGGCGGCCACGCGGGCCGTGTGGCCGATCGTGTAGAAGTCCTTGGCCGTGAGCGCCGAGCTCAGCGCGCGCAGATTGCCGAGGTGCAGCCCCTTCACGTTCTCGAAGAGCTGGGCGTTGTGCATGGCCATGGCCGCCTGCTCGGCGAACCCGCGCGCGAACTCCAGGTCGGCCTCCGAGAACTCCCGCTCCGCGGCCGTCTCCAGCAGCGTGAGCATGCCAAGGGCCTCACCGCCGTACCTCAGGGGGACGGTGAGGCACGTCTTCTCCCCGTGGCGCTCCATGGACGTGCGCACGTCATCGGGAAGCGCCGGGTCGGAGATAGTCTCCACGACCACATCTCCGGCCTCCAGCAGGGTCCTGTCCGAGGGATAGTCGACGAGCGCGTACGGCTTGTCGAGCTCCTCGTCGACGGTGGGGTCCTCCTGGTACGCGGAGCGCATCGTCATCGTGTCGGCCTCGGCGTCGTACTCGAAGATGAGCGCCTCCGGACAGCCGAGCGACGTGGCCGCCGTGCGCACGAGGGCGCGGAGGACCTCCTGGAAGTCCAGCGACGAGGTGATCGCCCTCCCCGCTTCGAGCAGCGACGTCAGACGCCGGGCGTGGTCCGTCTGCCGCTCGAACAGCGTGGCGTTGTCGACGGCCAGCGCCGCCATGCGCGCGCACGCCTCCGCCGTCGCGATGTCCTCGGGGCCGAAGGCGCGCTCCCCGCCCGGCCGCGAGAGCTCCACCGTTCCCAGCACGCGGCCTCTCGCCTGCATCGGCGTCGCGAGGAGCGCCTGCTGGTCCCAGTGTTCCATGACCGAGCGTTCGTCGGCCCCCAGGCGCGGATCGTCGAGCGAGTCGACGACTACGGTCATACCGTCGCCGACCGCCGTGCGGGTGATCGCCCACTGCTCGAGCGCGAACCGCCTGCCGACCCAGTATTCGACGTCTTCGCCGTCGACCCAGACGGCGAGACACTCGACGACCCCTCCCTCGCGCTGGGCGTACATCCCGCAGGTGCCCGCATCCAGGAGTGCGGCGATGTCGCGACACGCCGAGTCGAGCACCGTGCGGGGATCGAGGCTGGAGCCGAGCTCAAAGCTGAGCTCGTTCAACAAGCGCTCGCGCCGCGCGCGCACGGTGAGCTCCTCGTTGCGGCGCTCGAGGTCACGGTAGACACGGGCGTTGTGCACGGCCGCGGACGCCTGAGTGGCGAGGCCCGCGGCCAGCGCGAGCTCGGCGGGCGTGAAGCGCCGTTCACGCTCGGTCTCGCAGATGATCAGCACGCCGAGCGTCACCTCTCCGAACCGCAAGGGGAGCGAGAGGCACGTCTTCTCCCCCCACCGCTCCATCGACCCCCGGCTGTCGGGATCGAGCTCCGGGTCGGACAGCGTCTCGATGACCGGCTCCGAGCTGAAGAGGATCTCGCGCTCTCGCGGCCGCTCGCTCAGAAGCACCACCTCGCCGTCGATGCTGAACCCCTCGTCCATGCCGAAGCCGGCCCGTTCCAGCAGCGCGTCCTCGTCCTCCAGGTACTCCCAGATGACGCAGTAGCCGGCGGCGAAGGTGTCGACGACTTCGCGCGCCACCGCGTCCAGCACGTCCTGCAGGACCAGGCTGGACGTGATGCTGCGGCCGGCGTGCAGCAGCGACTGCACGTGCGCCTGCTGCTCGGTCCGCAGGCGGTCCGTCTGCAGGCGGTGGACGGCGAGGGCGGCGAGGTCGCCGAAGTCGCGCGCCCCGGCCACGTCGCCGGCCGTCAGGCGCTCCGCGCCGGGGCCGGCGAGCACGAGGCAGCCGTTCGTCGTCGCCCCCAGGCCGAACGGCACGGCGAGCCGGGATGGCTGCCGCAGCGGCTCGCGACTCGCAAGCAGCTCGCCGGCCGCAGGCCACGGTGCGAGGGGCCGCGTCGCGCCGTCCGCGCCTGTGCACTGCACGAGGCAGTCGAGCGCCTCGTCGTACTCGCACACGAGGCACTCCGCCACGCCCAGCTCCTCTTCCACGGCGCCGGCGATGAGCCCCATGGCGGCGCGCGGGTCGCCGGCGTGGAACACCTCGCGGCTGAGACTGGTGAGGGCGTGCGCCACGCGCTGGGCGCCCGCGCCGTCACCGCCGATGCCCGGCCGGCCGTTGCCGCCTTTGCCGCCGTCGGCCGGCCGGCAGACGCCGTCGCCGTCCTGCCGGCACTCCTCCAGGAACCTCGCCAGGTCTCTCGGCAGGAACTGCCGCTGACCGCTTGGAGTACGCCGGCAGGGCACCACCCCCGCGTCGGCCCAGCGCCGCAAGGTGTGCTCGCTCACCTCCAGAATCTCGGCCGCCGCCGCTACGCGGAGCCAGCGACGGCCTCGCGACCGGCGCTCCCCTGTCTCGCCCATACGGGCATTGTCGGCTGAACGGCCTCGTTTCTATACCATCTCTTCATCCGCCTCGCGGCTGAGCGCCTATGCCGCCTCTTCTCGCCGGCGGGGCGGCACGTTGTGGTTCAGCTTGAAGACGTTCTCCGGGTCCCATCGCGTCTTGACGTCGACCAGGCGTTCGTAGTTGGCACCGAAGCTCGCGCGCAGCTGCTTCTCGCCCTCTTCCAGCAGGCCGGGGAAGTTGAGGTACGTGCCGACCGTGAACGGCTCCAGCGCCCTGATGAGGCGCCGCGCCCAGGCGATGTTGGCCTCGTCGTCGGCGCCGTCGTCCCAGTCCGCCTCGGGGTTGACCAGGTACCCGGCGGAGCGGCCCGAGTAGGCGGAGCCGCCGGGCGGCTCCTCGGAGAGCGCGCCCCCCATGACCCACACGTCGATAGTGCTGAGCGGCGACGGCTGAGACGCCGCGTACTCCGCGACGACGTCGATCGCGTCGTCGCTCAGCTCGGCAAGCATGGCCGACTTCCAGTAGTAGTGGCGGCCGCGCGGGTATTCTTCGTCGAGGAACTGCTGGAGCCGCGCGTAGGGCATGCGCCCGCTCAAGTCCGCGAGGGGCGAGCCGAGCTCACGCAGCGGTGCGAGCACGGTCTCGCCTTCGGCCGGCGGCCCGACGAACACACCGGCGACGGCGACCATAGGCATTCCGACCGCCTCCGGGGGGGCGCCCTCCATCCCCTCCGGGACGGAGCCCGTGAACGCGATCGGCCCGACCTCGCGGGGCATCGCGGCCGCCACGTCGCGAAATCTGCGCAGCGTCTCCGCCGTCTCGGCGCCGTCATAGAAGACGAGCGCATAGGCGATCTCCGGACCCACTGGGTACAGGCGGAACTCGAACTCCGTGACGACGCCGAAGTTGCCGCCGCCCCCACGCAGAGCCCAGAGCAGGTCCGGGTGCTCCTCCGCGGACGCCCGCACCACCTCGCCGTCGGCGGTCACCAGCTCGGCTGCGACGATGTTGTCGCAGCTCAGACCATGCTTGCGGCGCAACCATCCCAGGCCGCCGCCGAGCGTGAGGCCGGCAACGCCGGTCTCCGAGACGAGGCCGGCCGGCGCCGCGAGCCCGTGCTTCTGGGTCGCGGCGTCGACGTCGCGCCAGATCGCGCCGCCCTGGACCCTCGCTCGGCGGCGCTCCGCGTCGACCGTGACGTGGTGCATGGCCGCGAGGTCGATGACCACGCCGCCCTCGCAGGTGGCCGTTCCGGCCACGTTGTGCCCGCCGCCGCGGATGGCGATCGGCAGCCCGGCGGCGCGGGCGACCCCGACCGCCGCCGCGACGTCGTCTCTCGTCCGGCAGCGCGCGATCGCCGCCGGCCGTTTGTCTATCATCCCGTTCCATAAGGCCCGGGCCTCGTCGTAGCCCTCGTCGGCTTGGCCGATCACCTCACCCGTCAGATGTGACCTCAGCGTGCGCACGACCTCGTCCGTCCTGTCAGAAGCGGCCATGGTGACCTCCTCGAGATGTGTCGATGGGCTAGATGTTCCCGGTCGGTCACGCGCCCGGATGGCCGACCGTCGGGCGGTACGGACGACGGCGCTTACGCCATCGCGCCGCGGCTGCGACCCAAGGGGTATAGACGCACCATGACCCCCTTCCCTGAGGACACCTCCACGCAGGCGGCCTGCAGGCCGGCGCAGCCGGAGCGGCGCCGGCACCGGCGGCTGATCGTGGCGGAGCGGCGGTCCGGCTTCGACCGGCGCCGCTCCGTCTGCCGCTCGCCGGTGGCCGCGGCCGCCGAGGCGCCGGCCCTTCGCCTGCGCGAGCGACCGGTCCTCCTCGCCGAGTTGCTCGTGCTGGTCAACCTGCTGAGCGTGATCGACCTCCTGGTCACGCTCGCCGTCCTGCGCATGGGCGCGGTCGAGCTCAACCCGATCATGGCGCGGCTGCTGCGGACAGGTCCTGCGCCCGCGGCGGTCACCAAGGTCGGCATCGTGCTGCTCGCCACGCTCGGCCTCTGGCTCCTGCGGCGTCACAAGGCGGCGCTCACGACCGCCGTCGCCCTCGTGGCAGTCTACGGATCGCTGGTCACGTTCGAGCTCGTCGGGCTCGTCTGGCTCAAGCTGTAGGCCGGCCCGAGCCGGACATGCGTGGTGGGGCGGCCGCCGGGAGAGCGGCCGCGACTCATCCTCTGCTCGAACACGCGTTCGCATCCGTCCCCGAGAGGTGCTAGCCTCCGGCCAGCGCACCCGAGGAGGACTCCCCCATGCTCGTCGAGCTCAATGCCGAGCAACTCGCGGCCGCCCAGCACGGCGACGGGCCGCTGCTCATCGTCGCCGGCGCCGGCACCGGCAAGACGGCCACGCTCGTCCACCGCGTCGCCCAGCTCATCGAGCGCGGCGCCGACCCGCGGCGCATCCTGCTGCTCACGTTCACGCGCCGCGCCGCCGCCGAGATGCTGCGCAGGGTCGAGGCGGTCCTCGCGGCGCGCGGCCACGGCACGGGCGGCGCCTCCGAGCGCGTCTGGGGCGGCACCTTCCATGCCGCCGCCGCCCGCCTGCTGCGCATCCACGCGCGGGACATCGGCATGGAGCCGGACTTCACGATCATGGACCGGGGCGACTCCGAAGACCTCATGCACGTGGCCCGCACGCGCCTCGGCCTGGGCCGCGGCGGCGCGCGGTTCCCGCAGAAGTCCACCTGCCTCGATGTCTACTCGCGCTGCGTCAATGCGCAGCTGCCGCTGAACGAGGTACTGCACACGGCGTTCCCTTGGTGCCTGCCGGCCGAGGAGGGCCTGGCTCTGCTCTTCGCCGCCTACACGGATTCAAAGGAGGAACAGCAGGTCCTGGACTACGACGACCTGCTGCTCTTCTGGCGCGGCCTGCTGGCCGATCCGGCGGGCGGCGCCCGCGTACGCGAGCGCTTCGACCACGTCCTGGTCGACGAATACCAGGACACCAACGCGCTCCAGGCCGACATCGTCGGCCTGCTGCGGCCCGACGGCACCGGCATCACCTGCGTCGGCGACGACGCCCAGGCCATCTACGGCTTCCGCGCGGCCACGGTGCGCAACATCCTCGACTTCGAGCAGCGCTTCCCCGGCGCCGACGTCGCCACGCTCACGCAGAACTACCGCTCCACGGCGCCGATCCTGGCCGCAACCAACGCGCTCATCGCCGAGGCCGCCGAGCGGCGCGACAAAGAGCTCTGGACGGACCGGGCCGACGGCGGGCGCCCGGTCCTCGCCACCAGCCGAGACGAGGACGAGCAGACGCAGTGGCTGTGCGAGCGCATCCTCGCGCACCGCGAGCAGGGCACGCAGCTCAAGGAGCAAGCCGTGCTCTTCCGCGCCCAGCATCACTCCATGGCGCTCGAGATGGAGCTCTCCCGCCGCAACATCCCCTTCCACAAGTACGGCGGGCTGCGCTTCGTCGAGATGGCGCACGTCAAGGACCTCGTGAGGCTTCCTGCGCCTCGCCGAGAACCCCAAAGACGCGATGGCCGGCCTGCGCGTGCTCGGGCTCGTGCCCGGCATCGGGCCCAAGACGGCGGCGGCGCTGCTCGAGAGCCTGAGCGCCGCCGCCGGCGACTTCCCGGCGGCTTGGGCCGGCGCGCGCGTCCCCGAGCCGGCGCGCGCCGTCTGGCCGGCTGTGGTCGAACTGTTCGCCACGCTCGCCGCCGCCGGCCCCTCGGAGGTCCCGGCGCAGGTGCACGCCGTGCGCAGCGTCTACGGTCCGCTGCTCGAGCGCCGCTACGACAACGTCCAGGCGCGCCTGCGCGACCTCGAGCAGATCGAAGGGCTCGCGGCCCGTTCGCAGACGCGCTCGCAGTTCCTCGCCGAACTCGTGCTCGACCCGCCGGCGTACACGCAGGAGCTCGCCGGCCCGCCGCTGCTGGACGAGGACTACCTCATCCTCAGCACCATGCACTCCGCCAAGGGCCTCGAGTTCGACGTGGTCTACGTCATCCACGCCGCCGACGGCAACATCCCGTCGGACATGGCCACCGGCAGCGCCGGCGAGATCGAGGAGGAGCGGCGCCTGCTCTACGTCGCCTGCACGCGCGCCCGCGAGCAGCTCTACGTCAGCCACCCGCTGCGCTACTACACGCAGCCCTGGGCCAAGGCCGACACCCACGGCTACGCGCAGCGCTCGCGCTTCCTCACCCAAGCTGTCGTGACCCACTTCGACGAGATCCAGACGGGTCCGGAGGGCGTCGAGACCGACGAGGGGCCTCTGGATCGCGTGACGACCGCCTCCATCCGCGCAGGCGTGCGCTCGCTGTGGGAGGCGCCGGCCGACGCCTGACTCCGCGTCGCTCAGCCGCAGGCTCCTCAAGGAGATATGACTGTATTTGCGTTTCTGGTCATACAGTCATACACTGCCGTCATGCCCCGCGCCTTCACAGAAACGGAACGCGACGCCATCCGCAAGCGGCTGCTCGTCGCTGGGCAAGACCTCTTCGCCCGGAGGGGCATCCGCGCGACCACCGTCGAGCAGCTTGCACGCGCCGTCGGCATCTCCAAAGGCGCGTTCTACTTCTTCTATCCGTCCAAGGAGGCTCTCTTCTTCGCCATCGTCGAAGAGGTGGAGACTGGCATGCAGGCGCGCCTTGAGGAACAAGTGGCTGAGGCGCCTCACGACGCCCCGCGGTTCCTCCTTCGGGCCGCCCTGCAGGCTCGCGAGGAGAACCCGTTGTTCGATGTCGCGACCTCAGAGGAGGCGCTGGCCGTCATGCGCACGATGCCGCCCAAGGCGCAGGTGGCGTTCCTGCGCCGCGACGTCGAGATGACGGAGTCCATCGCGGCCCGCCTCGCGGCCGCAGGCGTGCCGATGAACGTGTCGCCGGAGGTTCTCGCGGGCCTTCTGCGGGCGATGGTGTTCGTCGGCATGCACCGCGAGGACCTCGGGGCCGGGCTCGCCCCTGCCGTCGAGGACTTCCTGGTCGATGCTCTCACGGCTGCGCTCTCCTGCGGCGAAGCTCGCCAGGAGCCGGACGATGCGCAGCCCCACGTGGGCGGCACGTCTTGACGGCCGCGCCGTCGCCGGCCGTCCGCACCACGGGGCTGTCGCGCCGCTACCGTGACGTCCTCGCCGTCGACGGACTCGATCTCACCGTCGAGCGGGCGGAGATCTACGGCCTTCTGGGCCTGAACGGAGCCGGCAAGACGACCACGATCGGCATGCTGCTCGGCATGATCAGCCCTTCCGCCGGCCAGGCGTCCCTGCTCGGGACGCCGGTGCGGCGCGGCGGCCGTGGGCCGTGGGATCGCGTCGGCTACCTCGTCGACGCGCCGGCCCCCTACGCGGGGCTGACCGTGCTCGAGAATCTGCGCTCGGCGGCGCGCCTGCGTGGCGTCTCCGACGCCGCCGTCTCGCGTGCCGTCGAGCAGTTCAGCCTTGGAGAGTACGCACAGCGCAGGGCACGCTCCCTCTCGCAGGGCAACCGCCAGCGCCTCGGGCTCGCCATGGCGCTCTTCCACGAGCCCGAGCTCGTGATCCTCGACGAGCCGGCCAACGGACTCGACCCTGCGGGAGTCGTCGAGGTCCGGGAACTGCTCCGTTCGCTCGCCACGGACCGCGGGGTCACCATCCTCATGTCGAGCCACATCCTCGCCGAGGTGGACCGCCTGGCGACGCGCATCGGCATCATCCACCGTGGCCGGCTCATCGAGGAGCTGAGCACCGAGGAGATGGAGATGAAGCGAGCCCGTCGCCTGGTCGTCGAGGCGCGCGACGCCGCAGGGGCGCGCGCGCTGCTCGAGGCCGCGGGCTACCAGCCCGAGACGGGCGATGGCCGCGTCGTGCTCACGCAGCCGCGCGCCGTGCAGCGCCCGGACGACGTCGCCGCCACGCTGGTGGCAGGCGGTCACCCGCCGACCCGGCTCGCGGTGGAGCAGGAGGATCTCGAGGAGCACTTCCTGCGCCTGACCGCCCTCAAGGAGGCGTCGTGACCGGGTTCGCGCCGGCGCTGCGCGTGGAGCTCCTCAAGGCGAGACGCTCCGTGGCTCCGGCGCTCACTGGGCTGGCCGTCGCGATCGCACCGCTCGTCGGCGGTCTCTTCATGTATATCCTCGCCGACCCGGAGCGCGCGCGCCGCATGGGCCTGATCGGCCAGAAGGCGCAGCTCGCCGGAGGCGGCTCGGACTGGCCGGCGTACTTCGCGTTCCTGGCACAGGCGGCCACCGTCGGAGGGTTCGTGCTCTTCGCCTTCGTCATCGCCTGGGTGTTCGGCCGCGAGTTCTCGGACGGCACCGTCCGCTACCTGCTCGCACTGCCGACGTCGAGAGCTGCCATCGTCGCCGCCAAGCTCGTCGTCGTGGCCCTGTGGTGCACGGCACTCACGACGCTCGCCACCCTCCTGGGTCTCCTGGTCGGCGCGGCGCTCGGCCTTCCGGGATGGTCGCCCGAGGTGCTCGGGCGAGGGCTGGCGCACATCTGGGGAGGCGCCGGCCTCACCTTCCTGATCGTGGTGCCGCTGGCGCTGCTCGCGGGCGTCGGCCGCGGTTACCTCGCACCTCTGGGCTTCGCGATGCTGATGATCATCCTCGCGCAGGTGATCGGCGCGACCGGGCGCGGCGCCTGGTTCCCCTGGTCGATACCGGCGCTCTACGCGCAGGTCGCCGGGTCGGCAGGCGGCGATATCACGGCGATCAGCTTCGCCATCGTCGCCGTGACCGGAGCCGCCGGAGCCGCCGGCGCGTTCGCCTGGTGGCTCTACGCCGACTTCCCGCGCTGACCTCCGCGCGGCTCGGCCCTTGCGCGCGTGGGCCCGGCAGCCCCTGCCTGCGTAGCAGGGCGGCTGCCGGGCTCACGCGCCCGGCTTCCTGTTCTAGCCTCCCGGCTCAGGCTGTCGGCTCGACCCTCACGTCATTGAGTCGCGTGGCAGGTCGAAGCGGTGCAGCCGGTGGCCGGGCAGGTGTACGTCTGGCCGCCGCTCGAGCTGCCGGAACCGCTCGAGCTGCCGTAGCCGTTGGGGTCTGACTGCGTGGCGCCGCCGCCCGAACTCTGGCCGTAGCCATCGCGCGCTGGTGCGACTGCGTCGTCACAGTGCGTGCGCTGGCGGTGGGCGTGCCGAACAGCCGGCCGCCGAGCTGGATCGCCGTGAACACGGCCAGGCCGGTGAACAGCGTCAGGACAAGGACTGCGGTGGTGTTCCTGAAGAGCTTCATCGTTCTCCTTCGCGGTGAAGTCAGGGTCGATAGCGGGCGTCGGGGGGCACGCGCACGGTGGCGTACTGCTCGCCCCGGGGCGACGTCTCGAGGCGTCGCGTCGCCAGGCGGATGGCGAGGATGGGGTCGTCGGCGACGTTCGCGCGCGGGCGCCCGAGCTTGCCGGCCGTCTTCACGATCCAGCGCCAGTGCAGCGCGAAGTGCACCAGCAGCAGGGCGATGGTGGCGTCGGCGGACCAGCGGTGCGCCGTGACCCACAGGGAGGTCGGAACGATCGTGAGACCGACCGCCTTCGCGACGTACTGCGAGATGAGCAGGCCGCTGAGCATGACCGTCACTGCGACCACGAAGAGCGCGGCGTCCACGACCAGGTTGACCTTGGGCGTCGCGCGCACGATCTCCGCGAACCGGTTCAGGATCCGGAGCGTCTGGTCCCAGTTGATGATGACGTGGAACAGCAGCGGCACGATCGCGATGAGGCACAGCCACTCGTGCACGGCGATGCCCGTCCACGCCGGGTTGTAGCCGAGGAAGAGCGCGCCGAACAACGCGAGGTCCAGCCAGAGGCGGGATCGTGCGGTCATCGCTGCTCCTTTCGCTCGGGTACTGCGTGCAAGCGGCCGCCCCATCGAGCCACCACGACCACTGTAGGAGATGGATGTGAAGCTCGGATTGAGCGGCGGCTACAGGTCCGTAACCGGTGCGGACCCCGGATTACGGACCCGTAGTCGCGACGCAGACAGGGCGCAACATCGGTGCGTGATAGTCGTCTCAGGACGCCGGCCCGACGCCGGCGCGTGACCTGACAGTGAGGTGCGTGAGATGTCCGATCCGACCAGCGAGAACGCCGGCGCCACGCCGCCCGAGAATCCGCCAGCCGGCGAGGCGGCCGCGGCGCAGCAGCCGGCCGACGAGGCCGCGGCCGCAGTCCCGGCCGGCGCCGGCGCGGCCGAAGAACAGACGGCGGCGATGGCGGCGGCTGAGCCGTCGCCCGCCCAGCAGCCCGCGGCCGCGGGCGCGGAGGCGCCGACCGCCGCCTACGCGGCCCCGCCCGCCGGCGCTCCCCCGGCGCCGCCGCGCCAGGCCTGGTACCGGCGGCGCTGGGCACTCATCACCGGCGCCGTGGCCGCCGCGGTGGTCCTCTTCCTCGGCGGCGTGGCCGTCGGCACCGCCATCGGCGGCAACGGCCACGACCGCTTCCGCGGTGACGGCCGCGGCATGTTCCCGCGGCGGCGGCTACGGCCACGAAGGTTGGGGCGACAACGGCTCGGGCCGGGGCATGATGCCCGGCCAGGGCGGCCAGGGCTACGGCCACCAGGGCTGGGACCAGGACGGCGACGGCCACGCCCAGCCGCAGGCGCCGGGCGCGACGCCGGCTCCCCTCCCCAGTCAGTCAGCGAATCCGCAGGCGCTCACGCAGTGACGCTCGCGCGGACGCGCGCGGCCGCCTCTGCCCCTCCCGGCGAAGGCGGCCGCGCCCCGTGCTACGATCCTGGCCATGGCTGACCGCGCCCAGACCATCCTTGTGATCGAGGACGACCCCGCCGTGGGCGAAGCGCTCGTCGAGGGCATCGGCACGGAGGGCTACCAGGTCCGCTGGGAGACCACCGGCGAAGGCGGCGTCACGTTCGCCCGCGACCACTCGCCGCAGCTCATCGTCCTCGACGTGCGCCTGCCCGACGGCAACGGCTTCGACTTCTGCCGCCGACTTCGGCAGCTCGGCCTCCGCCAGCCCATCCTCATGCTCACCGTGCAGTCCGACCAGATGGACAAGGTCCTCGGCCTGGAGATGGGCGCCGACGACTACCTGACCAAGCCGTATCACCTGCGCGAGCTCATCGCCCGCATCCGCTCCCTGCTGCGCCGCGCCTACGGCGAGTTCGCCTCCACCGAGTCCGACGTGCTGTACGCGGGCGACCTGACCATCGACCGCACCCGCGCCACCGTCACCCGCGACGGCCGCTCGCTCAACCTCACGCCCACGGAGTTCCGGCTGCTGGTGTTCCTCGCCCAGCATCCCGGCCAGGTGTTCAGCCGCGGCCAGCTCATCGAGAACGTGTGGGGCAGCGACGCCGACTTCTACGACGACAAGACGGTGAGCGTCCACGTCCGCCGGTTACGCGAGAAGATCGAGCACGAGCCGAGCAACCCCTCCGTCATCCTCACGGTGCCCGGCATCGGATACCGGCTGGCGACCTGATCACGGCGATGCGCACGCGCTCGCTCAGATGGCGGCTCGCGCTGACCTACGCAGGCATGGCGCTGCTCACCGCCGTGATCCTCGGCGGCATCCTCATCGGCGTGCTCGCCAATCACTACTCCACGGCCGAGGACTCGTACCTCAACGCGAGTGCCAAGCTGATCGTCGCCGACCCGCCGCCGCTCACCACGGTGCAGGACCTCTCCTCGTGGGCCCAGGCGGCGGCGCTCACGACGCAGACGCGCGTCCAGGTGTACTCGCAGAACGGCACGCTCGTGGTCGACTCGGGGTCGCCGAACACCCTGGACGCCGAGACGCTGCTGGGACGCGGCGAGCACTACGGCCGCGACCACGACGGGCTGCCGAACCCGCTGGGCAACGGCCTGTTCGGGACGGGAGGCAGCGCGCGCTCCAGCCGCTCCCTCACCATGGACATGGGCAACGGCGCCTACGTGAAGCTGTCCGAAGGGCCGGCGTCCGGCCGCGACGCGCTGGTGAGCGCGGCCGTGGCCTGGATCCTGGCGGCCGCGCTCGCCGTCGGCCTCGCGGCCCTCGCCGGCTACCTGGTGGCCGCGCGCATCGCGCGGCCGGTGGTCGCGCTCACGGAGGCGAGCGACAGGATGGCCGCCGGCGATCTCGGCGCCCGCGCCCCCGTCGCCGGAGGCGACGAGGTCGGGCGCCTCGGCGAGTCCTTCAACGGCATGGCCGCCCGCGTCGAGACCACCGTGACGTCCCTGCGCCGCTTCGTCGCCGACGCGGCCCACGAGATCGGCACGCCGCTCACGGCCCTCCAGGCCGATCTGGAGCTGGCCGAGCGCAAGGCCACGAGCGACGACGAGCGCAGGCTCGTGGACCGGGCGCTCGTCCAGACCGGACGCCTCGCGACGCTCTCCGACAACCTGCTCCAGCTCTCGCGCCTCGAAGCCGGCGAGCCGACCGCCGAGTCGCAGAGCGCCGACCTCACGGTCGTGGCCCGCGAGCAGGCCGACGGCGTGGCCTCGCGCGCCGAGCAGGCCGGCGTCGAGCTCGTCGTGGACGTCGCCGCCGGCCCGCTTCCCGGTGCCCGTGGAGCGGGCCCGTCTGCAGACCGTCCTCGCCAATCTCCTCGACAACGCGGTGAAGTTCACGCCCGAGGGCGGCACGGTGACGCTCACCGTGCGTCCTGAGGGCGGCGAGGCGCTGGCCACGGTCGCGGACACCGGCGTCGGCATCCCGGCGGAGGAGCAGCGTGAGATCTTCCAGCGCTTCCACCGCGCGCGCAACGTCTCGGCCTACCCGGGCAACGGCCTCGGCCTGGCGATCGTGAAGGCCGCCGTGGAGCGGAGCGGCGGCCGGGTGTCCTTCGCCAGCTCGGAGGCCGGCACGACCTTCCGCGTGGCGCTGCCGCTGGCCTAGGCAGCGCCGGAATCGCGCCTGCCGGCGTCCACCACGCGGCGCGGCCTCGACGGGCACCGGGTCGGGCTCGGCCGGCGCCTGGTCAAGCTCGGGCTTCGACCCATTGCCGCCCAACCCGGCCGGCCCGTGCTCCCGTTCCCGTTTCCGTTCGGCGCTTCCTGACCGCCCTGCTGCGCAGGCAGATACCGGCCGAGCCGCAGCCCCTGTGCCCGCCGCCCGGCGCGGTCGGGTGGACCCGCTTCGGCTGCTGCAGCCTGGCTCGAGGCCGCCGCGTGCTGCTGCGCCGGCGCGGCCTGCACTGCCACCGGCGTCGGCGTGACGACCGACACGCCGCCCGTCCCCACTCCGGCCGTGGTCGTCACCGCGTGCTTGGGGACCACGTTGATGATCGCCTCGCAGGGCAGGTTGTCGAGCACGTAGTCGATGGTGCGGCCGAAGACCTTGTCGGCGATGCGCCGTTTGCTCTGCGAGCCGAGGACGATGACCTCGGAGCGGCGGGCGATGGCCTCCTCGACGATCGCCCGCCCGGCCGAGCGCGACGTCACGATGATCGGCGTGAGCTTCACGTTGAACATGTCCGCCGCCTGCGCCGCGCGCTCGAGCACCTGCCGCGCCCGCTCGCGCTCCTCCGGCAGGCTCGCGTCGATCGGCAGGTTCAGTGGCACCTCGATCACGTACAGCGCGTCGATGGACGAGTTGCGCTCGGTGGCCAGTTGGCAGGCGAGCACCATCATCTCCTCGCTCACCACCGTGTCCCGGACGGGCACGAGGAGCTGGTCGTAGACGACGTCTTCCTGCAGCGAGGCCGGCAGGTCAGGCGACCTCACCGTCTTGGTGAGCGAGTAGCCCTGCACCTTGCGGAAGATCACGTAGCCGACGAGCCCGACCGCCACCCAGGCGATGCCGAGGAGCCCGCTCAGCGGCTTGTAGTAGAGGATCACGCACCAGACGGCGAACGTCCCCAGTGCGCCGAGGACGGCGGTCATGGGCACGGACACGCCCGGAACCGAACGTTGAACGGCGGACGGAACGGACGCGGCAGATCCGGCTCCTGCGGCGCAGCACGATCACCGAGACGTGTGCGGCGGTGAACGAGATCATCGAGCCGAAGGCGTAGAGGTCCGCCAGCAGCGGGATCTCGCCGGGCAGGATCAGGATCACGGCGATGACGCCGAAGAGCGCGATGGCCACGTAGGGCGTGAGCCGCGTCGGATGGACCCGGCCGAGCACGCGCGGCAGCTGGCGATGCTGGCCGAGCGAGAAGGCCAGCCGCGAGACGCCGATGATCCCGGCGTTGGTGGCGATGAAGAGGATCGTCGCCGCGAGGATGCCGACCCAGGGACCGAGGATCCAGCGCAGCCAGGCGATGTTGTCCGGTAGGAAGCGGACCATGCCGAGCACCGGGTCGGCCTCGTAGTTGCTCCCGAGCTGGCGTGCCGTGCAGCTGGGTGACGAGCTCTCCGGCGATGGCCTGGACCGGTCCGGTCGGTTTCTGCTGCGGGATGATCCAGCGTGCCGTTCGGCAGCTGTTCCACCGGCACGTAGACGGTCGTCGTGGGATCCGACTTGAGCACGAAGGTGCCCTCCGGCGTGCCTGGGACGACCTGCAGGGGGACCGTCCTGCCCGTCGCAGGGTCGACGGTCACCCGGTTGAACCCGACCTCCATGGACGACAGCGCTGCGAGCGGCATGCCGATGTACACGACGAGGACGGCGACGATGACGAAGTTGATCGAGCGGGGCACATCCCTGCCCGGATGATGCGCCTCCTCCGCCATGTTGGAGATGGTCTCGATGCCGGTGTAGGCCACGGTGCCGATGGCGAGGCCGTAGAGGAACTGCCCCCACGTCGGCGCGATGCCCCACTGGATCTGGGAGAGCAGGATGTTCGGCTCCAACAGCAGCACGAGGGCGATGATCATGATCAGGACCTGGGTGCCCAGATCGAGGAGTGCGAGGACCACGTTGAGGCTGGCCGCCTCCTTGATCCCGATGATGTTGATGACCACGAGAATGACGATGACGATGGCGCCGCCGATGACGTTGTAGGGCGGCTCCTTGAGGATCGGCCAGAAGATCGAGAGGTACTGCGGCACGAACAGCGCGGAGATGGCGATCGTGGCCGTGTAGGTGAGCATCTGCGCCCAGCCGACACCGAAGCTCGCGAACTCGTTGAAGGCACGCCGCGTGAAGCTCGAGGCGCCGCCGGCCTCGGGCATGGCCGCCGTGGCCTCCGAGTAGGACCACGCGGTGGCGATGAAGAGCACTCCGGTGATGACGAAGACGAGTGGCGTCAGGCCGAGTGCGGCGGCGGCGACGACGCCGAGGGCGTAGTAGATGGAGGAGCCGACGTTCCCGTACGCGGTGCTGAAGAGGGCTCCCACCCCCAGCACCTTGTGCAGCGAGTGTCCCTCTCTGCGTTTGCGGCGCGCCACGGCGTGTCCTGCGTGAGCCCGGTCAGACCTTGAGGCCGGGCTCGCGCACGACCATGACCGGGCAGCCCGCGCGCATGATGACGGCCTGGGAGACGCTGCCGGTGAACGCGTAGCGGAGCAGCGACCGCGGCCGACAGCTCATCGCGATGAGCCCGGCGCCGCTGCTCTTGGCCTCGTCGACAATGTCGTCGGCGACGTCGTCGAACACCCCGGAGCGGACCTTGCCCGACGCGGCGATGCCGCGGCGGCGCAGGTCGTCGACCAGCTCCTCGACCAGCCGGCGCCGGTCCGGGAAGCAGTCGGTGGAGTCGCAGCCTTCAGGCGGCGTCTCATACTCCACCTCGTTGACGTGCAGCACCTGGACCTCGACCGGCTCCTGAGCCGCGGCGACCAGGTCGGCGACGGCTGCGGCAGCCGTCCAGGCGCCGGGACCGTCGGATGCAAGCAGGATCCTCTCGATCACCTCACCCCTCCTCGCACGACGGACCGGGACTGCTCTCAACTTCAATTGAAGCAGTCCCGGCCCCGCCCTACATCGAGCGTGAGGCGGAGCGTGGCTCCACCCGGAGGAATGACCGGAGGGTCATCCTGAAGGCGGAGCACGGCGCTGCTAGCCAGGCGACGAGAAGCGCGCCGCGGCCGACAGAAGAAGGGTCAGACGAGGCCGCGACGGATGGCGATGGCGGTGGCCTCCGTCCGCGTCGAGACGCCGAGCTTCGAGATGACGCTGCTCACGTGCGTCTTGACGGTGGCTACGCCGATGACCAGGCGCTCGGCGATGTCCGCGTTGGTGAGCCCGTCGGCCATCAGCTTGAGCACCTGCTGCTCGCGCGGCGTGAGCGAGTCGGCGCCCGACGACGGCGCGGACACCGAGCGCACCAGCGCGTCGGCGGCCTCGGGCGCCAGCGTCGAGCGCCCAGCGTGCGCGCTCCGCACCGCGCCGGCGAGCTGGTCGGCGGAGACGTTCTTCATGAGGTAGCCGATGGCGCCGGCGCGGAGCGTCTCCCCGATGAGGTCTTCGTCGGTGAAGCTGGTCAGTGCGACGACCCGGGTGTCCGGGCACGAGGCGAGGACCCGTCGCGTCGCCTCGACCCCCGAGGTGCCGGGCATGACCAGGTCCATGAGCACGACGTCCGGCCGCAGCTCTTCGCAGAGCCGGACCGCCTCCTCGCCATCGCCCGCCTCCCCGACGAGCTCGATGTCGTCGAACATCCCGAGCACGACTTCGATCCCACTGCGTACGAGCACGTGATCGTCCACGATGACGACGCGGATCCTCGTCTCGCCGCCGGCCTCCGGCACCGCGCCTCCCTCGGTCATGCTTCTCCGCTCTGCCGCCACTCCGCCGTCACCGTGGTGCCGGCGCCCGGCGCGCTGTCGAGGGCGACCACGACGCCGGCATCCTCCGCGCGCTCACGCATCATCGCGAGCCCGAAGTGCTCGGGGGTCACGGTCGCCTCGTCGAACCCGTGCCCGTCGTCGCGCACCGTGAGGCGCGCTGCCGGGCCCGTCGTGTCGAGCATAACCCAGGCCTCGCTCGCGCCGGAATGGCGGCTCACGTTCTGCAGGGCCTCCTGGGCGATGCGGAACAGAGCGACGCTGACCTCCTGCGGCAGCTGCCGGGTCCCCCTGACCTCGTGATGAACGGTCACGCGCGACCCGCCTTCGGTGGCCGCGGCCAGCTGCTCCAGCAGCGTCGTGAGCGACGCCTCCGCGAGCGTGTCGGGGCGCATCTCCATGAGCAGCGTACGCATCTCCGCGAGCGCGCCGCGCGCCAGCCGCTCAACGTCCTCCACGTTCTCCCGCGCCTCGTCGTTGGTCGGCCGCCAGCGGCGGCGGATGGCCTCGGCCTTGAGACTCGCCGCGAACAGCGACTGCGTGACGGAGTCGTGCAGGTCGCGCGCCAGCCGCGAGCGCTCCGTCGCCGCGGCGGCCTGGCCGATCTCGTCGCGGAGGCGGGCGTTCTCGATCGCCAGCGCGACCTGGCCGCCGAACGACGCCGCCAGGCGCACGTCGAGGTCGGTGAACCGCCGCTCGCCGCGATAGGTCAGCGCGAGGACGCCGTACGCCTCGCTGCGCACGAGCAGCGGCACCGCGAGCAGTGCGCCGTCCTCACCGCCGCCCTGGACGGCGACCGGTGTGCGATCCGCCAGCGCCTGTACGATCGGCTCGGCTCGCTGCGAGAGGGGCAGCGAGTCTCGGCACGGCGACTCGCCGGTCGCGGCGGCAACCCGCAGCTCCTCTCGCTGAGGGTCGTACCGGTACACGCAGCAAGCGTCGCTACCCAGCAGTTGGCTCGCCTGGTCGATGACCCGGCCGAGCAGATCCGAGAGCGGCCGGTCCGAGTCCAGCACCACGACCTCCTGCAGCGTCTGCAGCTGCGCCGCGAGCGACTCCAGCATCTCCGTCGTCGAACGCTCGGTCTCGTAGAGCTGGTCGACCTGCTTGAACAGGTACGACAGCGCGATGAGGGCGGCGCCGCTGAGCACGCTGAAGCAGACGACGGTGATGGTCGGCCCGTCCCAGCGGTCCTGGATGACGATCACGTACAGGGCGAGCCCCAGACACACTAGACTGGTGAGCATGGTCTCGCCCCATTTGAGCGTCAGCGCCGCAAGGGTGACCGGAACGAGGTAGAAGCCGGCGATCGGGTAGCTCGGGAAGGCGAGGTCGAGCACCAGGGCGCCGGCGATCGCCGCTGCCACGAGGACGATCACGAGGACGCGGTGGCGGCCGAGCGCGGACACCCGCCCCATGAGGCGAGGGAAACGGCGCTCGCTTTGGGCCGTACCGCCGGCCGTCGTCGTCACCCCGCACCTCCCCGACGCTTGCCGGGTCAGCCTACCGCCCCTGCCCACGGCCAACAATGGGCCGCGCCGGAGCCCGGCGCCGCAACAGCGCGGCCCGTCCGCCCTCAGAACAGGTGGTCGATGAGGATCTTGACGCCGATCCCGATCAGGATGACGCCGCCGAGGATCTCCATACGCTTGCCGAAGAGCGCCCCGAAGCGCCGTCCGAGGTGCAGGCCCGCGGCGGTGAACGCGAAGGCCACGATGCCGATGACGACGGCCGGGTACCAGATCGAGACGCCGAGGAGCGCGAGCGACAGACCGACGGCGAGCGCGTCGATGCTCGTCGCCACGGAGAGGACGACGAGCGAGGCGCCGCGCGTGGCGTCCTTGGCTGCGCGCTCCTCCTCATCGCCCCAGACCGCCTCGTAGATCATGTGACCGCCGATGGCCGCCAGCAGGCCGAACGCGATCCAGTGGTCGACGCCGCTGATCCAGCGCTGCACCGACAGACCCGCGAGCCACCCGACGATCGGCATGAGGAACTGGAAGAGCCCGAAGTGCCAGGCCAGACGCACGGTCGTGCGGGCGCTCACGTGCTGCGCGTTCAGGCCGATGCCGATCGACACCGCGAAGGCGTCCATGGCAAGGCCGACGGAGATCCCGAGGAGAGTCAGGAGGTTCACGCACCGTCCTCGTCCGCGGGCGCCGCGTCCTGCTCGGCGCCGAGGCCTCTCCCCCGGCGCCTGCGAAGCGTGCCGACGACGGCAGGCGCCATGGAGACCGCCACGACGAGCACCATGCTCAGCGTCAGGTTGTCGCGCACCAGAGGGAACGAGCCGAAGAAGTAGCCGCCCACGGTAAAGGTGACGACCCACGCCACGGCGCCGATCATGTTGAACGCCCAGAACCGGACGACGTTCATGTGGGCCGCGCCTGCGAGAAACGGGGCGAGGGTGCGGCCGAACGGGACGAACCTGGCGAGGATCACCGCCTTGCCGCCGTGCCGCGCGAAGAAGGCCTCGGTCGCTTCGACGTGGGCCGGCTTTACGAACGGCACGCGGCCGCTCAGCAGCGCGCCGCGCCCCAGACGCAGACCGAGCGTGTAGTTGACGAGGTCGCCGAGCACCGCGGCCGTCGTGAGCACGAGCAGCAGCGCCCACAGCGACAGATGACCTGCGGCGGCCAGCGTCCCCGCGGCGAAGAGCAGCGAGTCGCCGGGAAGAAAGGGCGCGACGATGAGCCCCGTCTCGGCGAACACGACCCCGAAGAGAAGCGCATACGCCCAGTCCCGGAAACGGGTGACGGCCTGCCCAAGGACCGCGTCGACCTCCAGCGCCGCCTGCACGAGGTCGATCACGCCGTCCATCACGTCTCCTCCGGCTTTCCGGGGCGCCCGACGCCGTCTGGGAGAGCCGGCTTGTCGCGGTCTCGAGTGAGCCACAGCGAGGCGACGATCGAGCCGCCGACGGCGATGACGATGACCGTGAGCGACAGGTAGATGGGGATGTGCACGAGGTCGGCGAGCAGCATCTTCGCGCCGACGAAGCCGAGCACGACGGCGAGGCCCCAGCTGAGGTACTCGAAGCGCTGGAGGCTCCCGGCGAGCGCGAAGTACAGCGAACGCAGGCCGAGGACGGCCGCGACGTTCGAGGTGAACACCACGAACACGTCGTCGGACACGGCGAGGACGGCCGGCACGGAGTCGACGGCGAACAGGACGTCCGCCGACTCCACGGCGACCAGTGCGATCGCGAGCGGCGT
The DNA here is from genome assembly GCA_963784975.1 of uncultured Thermoleophilia bacterium. Taxonomy (GTDB): domain Bacteria; phylum Actinomycetota; class Thermoleophilia; order UBA2241; family UBA2241; genus CAIXSE01. The sequence continues at coordinate 20,811 of CAWAUK010000071.1, forward strand.
GAGCATGCGGCGGCCGGCCCGTCGCAGCGTGAACGCATTGCCCTCGTACCCGGACGCGACCGGGAAGAAGCGCCGCGCGAGACGCACCATGGGATTGCGCTGGGGATCCACCTGGACGCCGTGGGAGCGCAGCAGCTTCACGGCCGTGAAGACCAGCAGCGCGCCGAAGACGTACATGACCCAGGCGAAGCGCTCGAGCACGGCCACCCCGGCGAAGATGAACACGCCGCGCATGACGATGGCCCCGAGGATGCCCCAGAAGAGCACCTTGCGCTGATACTGCAGCGCGATGCCGAGAGACCCGAAGACCAGCAGGAAGACGAAGAGGTTGTCGATGCTCAGCGATTCCTCGATGAGGTAGCCGGCGAGGTACTCCTGCGCGGCCTCGGCGCCGCGCCAGCCCCAGACGGCGAGCGAGAAGGACAACCCCAGGCCGATCCACAACACGCTCCAGAGGAGGGCCTTCTTCGTCGACATGACCTCGCCGCGCCTGCCGAGCACGCCGAGGTCGATCACCAGCAGTGCGGCGACGGCGACCAGGAAGACGATCCAGGGCGTGAGCCCGGCGCTCACGCCGCGGGCCTCGCGCACGGTCCGACGAGTACCTCGTTCACGGCACCTCCCACGGCTGCGGTCCTGCCGAGGCAAAAGAAAAGACCCCGGCACCTGTCGTGCCGAAGGTCTCGCCACGAGGTGCGCGACCGGGGCCGAAGCCCGTGATGACGATCGCGCCGCCCGCTCGCGCAGGCCGGCTACTCCCCATCGGGAAGGCGAGTCTACCGGGGCGGCCGCACGGACGTCAATCGGCGGCCGCCGGCCCGAGCCGTCCTCCTCCACCTTTCGTCGCTGCGCTGTCGGCCGTCGGAGCGTAGGCGTTGCCGACATCCAGCGCACGGGCTACGCTCCGGAAGGTCAGCCGCACAGGGTGATGAGCGAGAGTCCCGCACGGGCTCTCAGTCAGGAGAGAACGCAGTGATCGCATACGCCCTCGACGCCTCCGGGTTCCTCACGACGCGCAGCAGCCTGGGGGCGGACCTCTCGCTGCTTCTGTCGGCACTGGTGATCGTGCTGCTCACCACCGGCTTCGTGCTCGTGCGCCGCCGGCGCTACGACGCCCACCGCTGGCTGCAGACCTCGGCCGTGATCCTCAACGCCGTCCTGGTCGCCTTCTGGATGGCGGTGTCGCTTGTGCGTTTCATCCTCCCCGGCATACCGGGCACTCTGAGCAAACACGGGCACACGCTCGCCGCGGCACACGCCATCGTCGGGATCGCGGCGTGGCTCTCGGCGTCTTCATCGTCGTCCGGGCCAACCAGCTCACGAGGCGCGGCGAGAGCGTGAGCCGCTACAAGACGACGATGCGCGTGGCCTACGGCGTCTATCTGGCCGCGTTCGTGCTCGGCGTCGGGCTCTATGTGGTGACGTATGGGTGAGGCCCGGGACGTCCTCCTCGTCTTCCCGGGCCGCCAGCGCGCGCCCGACCCCCAAGTACCGCTGCAGCTGCTCCACGTGGCGTCCGCGCTGCGCCGCGCCGGCTACCGCCCGCGCGTCGCCGACCTGCGCCTCGGCGACTTCCACACCCTGCCGCTCGGCGACCCCGTGTTCGTCGGCATCACCGCCATGAGCGGTCCCCAGATCCGCTACGGCCTCGAGTTCGCCGGCCGCGTGCGCGCGGAGCGGCCGGGCACGCCCATCGTCTGGGGCGGCGTGCACCCCACGCTCCTGCCCGAGCAGACCGCCGCGGACGCGCGCGTCGATGTCGTCGTCCGCGGCGAGGGCGAGCTCGTCGTCGGGCCGCTGGCCGACGCGCTGGCGGCCGGCGAGCCGCTGGACGCCGTCGCCGGCATCACGTTCGCGACCGGCGGCGGCAACGGCTCTGGTCCCGCCGTCCGCTCCACCCCGGACGCGGCCCTCATCGACCTCGACGACATCCCCGTGGAGCTGCCCTACGAGCTTCTGCCGCTCCCGCTCTACTCGACCCTCCAGGCCGGACGCGTCCACCTGCAGACGAGCCGCGGCTGCCCCAGCCGCTGCGGCTTCTGCTACAACACCGCCTTCAACAAGCGGCGCTGGCGGGGCAAGAGCCCGGAGCGCGTCGTCGACGAGATGGAGTGGCTGCTGCGCCGCTTCCCTCAGGCGAAGATCCTCGACCCGGTCGACGACAACTTCTTCGTCGACCGGGGGCGCGCCGAGGCCATCTGCGAGCTCATCCTCAGCCGCGGCCTCAAGTTCCGCTGGCGCGCCAACTGCCGCTTCGACTACCTGGCCAGGTACGACGCCGAGTTCCTGCGCCTCGTCGAGCGGGCCGGCTGCATGGAGCTCGACTTCGGCGGCGAGAGCGGCTCGGCGCGCATGCAGGACGTGGTCTGCAAGGAGGTCTCGGCCGACGAGATCCTCACGGCGGTCACCAACCTCCGCCGCTGGGCCCCGTCCATCGACCCCTTCGTCTCCTGGCTCAGCGGCCTGCCGGGCGAGACCTACGCCGACATGGAGAAGACGTTCGACCTCATGGACGCCATGGGCCGCGCCAACCCGCGCACGCAGCACTACGGGATCTTCCTGTACACGCCGTTCCCGAGCCCGCTGCTCGACGAGCTGCCGCCGGAGTTCAGCCCGCCGCAGTCGCTGGCGGAGTGGGGCGAGATCGAGGTGTTCCACTTCCTGCCGCCGTGGCACACGCCGGAGTACGTGGAGAAGCTGCGCTCGATCTCCGCGGTGACCCGCTGGGCGTTCTACCCGCGCTCCCGGATCGACGAGCACGGCGCCGCGTTCAAGGCGGCCTACGGCGCGATGTGCGGGGCGGCCCGGCTGCGCTGGCGTCACCGGGCCTTCGGCTTCCCCGTGGAGCTGCGCCTCGCCAACGCGGCGGCGCAGCGCCTCCGCGGGTTCCTGTGAGGGACGAAGGGCCGGCAGGATGAGCGGGCGGGGCGCCGGCGCGACCGCCACCCGGACCTCGCCCTGGACGGGCGGCGCCTGGACGTGGCTGCGCACGCCGGACCGCCGCCTCCTCGTCCTCGGCAGTCCTGCTGCAGGCTCGCGCTCGTCCTGCTCTCCGTCCGACGACTCGCACGACACGCGGATCTTCGAGGCGACCGGCTACCTGGTCGGCACCGGCCACAGCCCGTACGTGCCGCTCAACCTGCGGCCGTGTTCCACGACCGTGTCCTCTAGGGGCGATCTACCGGCGATCGGGTACCCGCCGCCGTGGCCGCTGCTGCTCGGCGGCATCTACCGCCTGACCTACGCGCTCGATGCCCGGATCTCACGTTCTACAACGCGTCGCGATCAAGCTGCCGGTGATCGCCGCCGAACATCGGACTCGCGTACCTCGCCGGCGCGGCGCTGCAGAATCTCGGCGCCGCGCCCGCGATCGTCCGCCGCGCCTGGCTCGCCCTGCTCTTCAATCCCGTTCGTGCTCTTCGTCGGCGCCGCCTGGGGCCAGATCGACGCCATCGTCGCGCTGCTCGCTCTGGCCGCGCTGCTCCTCGTGGCCGCCGGGCGCCGCGACCTCTCGGCGGTCGTCGCTGGCGCTCGCCGTCTGCGTCAAGCCGACGGCGGCGCCGCTGCTCCTCGCCGCGCTCCTCTTCGTCGGCGCCGGTTCGGCCGGCGCGCCGTGCGCTACGCCGTCGTCTTCGCTGCCGGCGCGCTTCGTCTTCTACGTCCTCCCGTTCCTCGCGTTCGGGTGGGACGCCGCCCCGGCGCGGGCGGCGAACGCGCAGTTCTCGATGATCGGCGCCATGTCGCTCTCGACCGTGTGCCAGTCTGGCGGGATCCGACTCCTGTGCTGGCGGGACATTGGTGGCTGCTGGGCCTGCTCTGGGCGCCGGCGCTCCTGGCGCCGTGCGTGCCCTCGCGGCGGCCGCGCGACGCCGGCGACCTGCTCGCCGTCGGCGCCGGCCTGACGCTCGTCTTCTTCCTCTGCCGCACCTGGCTGCCGAGTCCGAACGTGGTCCTCGTCCTGGCGCCGGTGCTGATGCTCGCCGCGCTCGGCCGCTCGACCGGCGCCTCTTCACCGCCCTCTGGGTGATCGCGCTTGCGTTCACGGTCGCGAACGCCTCGCCGGTGCAGCTGCTCTGGGTGGCCGTTCCGCCCGGCATGGCGGAGCAGGCGCTCGCGTTCGCGAGGAGCCACGCGAGGTCGACGCTCGCCGTGCGGGCGGTGCTCGTGGTCGCCTGGCAGATCGCCGGCTGGTGGACGGTCGTCGTCTGCCTGCGGCGGCCGCAGGCGTCGGCGGAGACCTCCGGCGCGGGCGCCGGGGAGGCGGCCGGCCCGCCGGCCGCGCCGGCACGTCCGGCTCCGCCGGACCGACGCGGGAGGCGCTGCCGTGAGGACGGTCTTCGAGCTCGGCGACGGACTCGCGCTCGCGGTCGCGGAACAGCCCGGCGGCCGGAGAGCGGCCCGACCCCGGCGCCGTCGGGCCGTACCCGACGAGCGGACTGCAGAAGGGGCTCCTGCTGCTCGAGGGAGGGCAGGAGCTCAGCAGCGAGGGCGTCGGCTTCGGCGTGCCGGTCCTCAAGCGCGGGCCGCGCGCGGTCTTCCCCGGCAGCGCCGAGATCATCGTCCACCCGGGGGCCCCACGCGCGATCACGATGACCTACACGATGGACCGCGTGGAGCGTCTCGGGGGGCGCCGTCACCGCCTGTTCCTGCACAGGCCGCTCGACGAGGCGCGCGAGGCGTTCGCCCTGCTCTACCGGCGCGCTCCGCTGCTCCGTCGTCCGCTGTTGGCGGCCTCCAACGGGATCCGCTGGCTGCTGCACGTCAAGACCCGATTCGAGCAGACCACCCCGGTCGCGGTCGTGCCCTTGACCTACGTCGCCGGCGGCCGCCCCGGCGACATCGTCGTGAGCGCCGACCTCAGCCACCTGCCCGGACGCCGTGACCGAGGTGGTGCTGATGAACGAGCTCGGCGCCGACGTCTTCGGCCGCTTCGTGGACAGCGACGGCGCCGACCTGCACGGCGCGGGCATCGGCGCGTGGAACCAGGTCACTGCCGCCTGCGGTTCGTTCGTCGCCGAGGAGAGCGGCGTCTCGTTCACGCTCGAGAGCGAGCCCGACCCGAATGCGCCCGGCGCGCGCCTCTACCGCGGCCGTGAGATGGCCAGGGGCCGGCTCGCGTGGGCCGGGTTCGGCTACTCCCTGCGGCCCGGCCCGCCCTCGTTCACGTACACGCTGCGCGTCGCTCGCGACGAGGTCGGGCCGTGAGCTCGGTGCTCCTCGTGTATCCGTTCTTCCGCCGCTCGCTCGACCGCTCGCGCTTCCGCTTCCCGCCGCTCGGGCCCGCCTACGTGGCGGCGAGCCTGCGCCGGGCCGGCCACGAGGTGCGGCTGCTCGACTGCACGTTCCTGAGCCGCGAGCGGGCGCGGCGGCTGGCGCTCGCGGCTGCGGCGGACGTGGTCGGCGTCTACTGTATGGCGACGATGCGCGACGACGCCGTGTGGTTCGCGCGGCAGCTGCGCGGCCGCTGCGACCTGCTCGTCGCCGGCGGCCCGCTGCCCACCTGCGAGCCGGAGTCGTTCCTCGCCGACTTCGACGCGGTCGTGCGCGGCGAGGGCGAGCACACCATGGTCGAGGTCCTGGCCGCGCGCGCGGCCGGCGCGGACATCGGCGCCGTGCCCGGCGTGGTGGCGTCGGCGGACGGCGGCGCAGCCGCGCCGGCCCGCCGCGGCCCTTCGCCGCCGACCTCGACGCCCTCCCCTTCCCCGCCCGCGACCTGTTGCCCAACGCCGCCTACATCAGTCACGGGCGGCGGCGCTACGGTTACGCCGTCACCACGGTGATGAGCAGCCGCGGCTGCCCGTTCGCCTGCGAGTTCTGCAGCAACGTGGTCTTCGGCTCCTCCTACCGCGAGCGCTCGCCGGCGAGCGTCGTGGACGAGATCGGGCAGGCGCTCGCGCTCGGCTACGACCGCATCGCCTTCTCCGACGACGTCTTCACGATGCGCCCGGAGCGGGTGGCCGCCGTCTGCGACGAGATCGAGCGACGCAGGCTGCACTTCGCCTGGGAGTGCCTCGCCCGCGTGGACGGCATCGATCGCGACACCGCCGAGCGGATGCGCCGCGCCGGCTGCCGGACGGTCTTCTTCGGCATCGAGTCCGGCAGCGACGAGGTCCTGCGCGTCATGCGCAAGGGCATCACCGCGGCCCAGGCCCGCGAAGCCGTCTGGGCCGCGCACGCCGCCGGCCTCGAGGTCGGCGCGTTCTTCATCCTGTGCTACCCCGGCGAGACCGACGAGACGGTCCTGGAGACCCTGCGCTTCGCCGGGTCGCTGCCGCTGGACTATCTCGGGCTCTCCATGCCCTACCCCTTGCCCGGGACGGCCCTTGCGCGAGCGCATGGAGGGCCGCGTCACGGGAGAGTCGCGGCCCGACGGCAGCCTGCTGATGAACCAGCAGCTGACGTACGAGAGCGAGTTCTCCGCCGCCAAGATGCGCTTCGCGATCCTCACGGGCAAGGGGCAGTTCGAGCTGCGACGGCGGCTCGGGCGCTTCGGCCCCGCCGCCGTCCGGCTCACGCAGGCGCCGGCGGAAGCGCTCTTCCGGCGCCTGCGCTGACTGCCGACCCGGCCCAGCCGCGTCCGGCGACCCGCCCGGCTGAGCTGTGCCCGGATCCCGGCGCCCTCCGGGCGCCGCCGGCCGCCGGGCGCCTCAGGCGACGACCGGCTGCTTCGCCGCGAATGCCGACATGGTCTCGTCGATGCGCCGCCGCAGCCAGCTCTCGTCGATCTCCGAGCTGAAGACGAACGTGACCTCGTTCTCGTGCGTCCAGTCGCGCCCCGGGTCGTCGCCGCCGAGACGCTCCCACAGCCGCGAACCCGGCAGCGGCATCGGCACGTTGAAGGAGATCTCCGCCAGCGGCAGGTCGAGCGCGAACGCAAAGGTCTGCTCGATGTCGGCGGCGCTCTCGCCCGGGTAGCCGACGATGAAGAAGGCGGCGACCTCGATGCCCGCATGGCTGTACACGGTCACGGCGCTCACGCTCTGCTCGACCGTCATCTGCTTCTGCATGAGGTCCAGGGTCGCCTGGCTGCCGGATTCCAGACCGAGATAGACGCGCTTGCAGCCAGACGCCCGCATCATGCCGGCGGTGACGGGGTCGATCCCGTTGGCGCGTGACAGACAGCTCCACGTGAGTCCGAGCGGCGCCACACGCCGGCAGAACTCCTCCAGATAGTCGCGGTGGAGCGTGAAGGTGTCGTCGGCGATCCACAGGCCGTCGTACCCCAGTCGGACGATGTCGGCGATCTCGGCCATGACCGCGTCCAGCGGGCGGCGCCGGACGGCGTTGCCGAAGACCGGCTTGGAGCAGAACTCGCAGCCGTAGGGACAGCCCAGAGTCGCGAGCAGCGTCGTGGGACGGTAGCCGCCGGGCGCCCACTCGCGCTGGTAGGCGCGGTGGTCGAAGTCGTCGCGGTCGGGCAGCGGATAGCCGGCGATCTCCGCCTGCGTGTGATGCACCGGCGCGTTCGCCACGCGCACGCCGTCGACGTCCGCGACCAGGCCGGCGTACTCGCCCAGCGGTAGTGCGCCGACCGAGGCCGGCGTCTCCGACCGCGCCAGGTAGTCGCGGCAGAAGGCGGGGAAGCTCGAGTCGGCCTCCCCGCGGAACACGAGGTCGACGTGCGGCAGGAAGCGGTCCGGGAACACTGTCGGCAGCGGTCCGCCGGCCACGAGCAGGGCGTCCGGCAGACGCTCGCGGACCGCTGCGGCGATGCGCAGGGCGCTCCCGGTGAGGCTCACCATGGCGGAGATGCCGACGATCGCCGGACGCCAGGCGACCAGGTCGTCGAGCAGCTCGTCGAACGAGCTGAAGGTGCCGTCGAAGACACGCGCCTCCACTCCCGCCCGCTTGAGGTGGGCGCTGAGCAGCGCCGGACCGAGGGGCGGGAACAGGACCTCGGTCCTCGCCCTGGTGCGGAAGTAGGGGAACACCAGGGCCGCGCCTCGTTGCTGCCTCAGCCACGGTGTCTCGACCATGAGCCATGCTTGCCCGGCGCGACCCGCGCGTCAAGGTCGACTTCGACTCGCGAGGCACGGCGACGGCTGCAGGCGACTCGCGAGCTGTGGCAGTATCGCGGGGCATGGACGCACGCACCCTCATCCGCCGGCGCTACTCCTGCCGCACCTACCTCGAACGGCCGCTCTCCACCTCTGACACGGAGGCGCTCGCCGCGGCCCTGGCGCAGAAGACGGTCGGCCCGCTCGGCTCGGCCGCGCGCTTCGGCCTGATCGCGGCCTCGCCGGACGACGAAGGCGCGCTCAAGCGCCTCGGCACCTACGGCTTCATCAAAGGGGCGAGGGGCTTCCTCGTCGGCGCCGTGCGCAAGGGCCCGGGTGACCTGGAGGACTACGGCTACCTCCTCGAGGAGGTCATCCTCCACGCCACCGGCCTGGGTCTCGGCACGTGCTGGCTCGGCGGGACGTTCACGCGCAGTACCTTCACGTCCCGCTTCGGCGGCGTGGACCGCGACGAGACCATCCCGGCGGTGGTCTCCATCGGTCACGCCGGAGACGACGGCACGGAGCGCATCCGGGAGCGGGAAGAGGGCACGCGACGGTTCCAGCCGGACGAGCTCTTCTTCGCCGGCGAGCTCGGCGAGCCGCTGAGCATGGAGCGCGCCGACGGCTACGCCGGCGCGCTCGAGGCAGTCCGCATGGCGCCGTCGGCCACCAACAAGCAGCCGTGGCGCATCGTGCGCCGCGGCGACGACTGGCACTTCTACCTGGCGCGCACCAAGGGCTACGGCAAGGGCAGCCCATGGTTCAGGCTGCTGCGCATCGCCGACCTGCAGCGCGTGGACCTCGGCATCGCCATGTGCCACTTCGCGTTGGTGGCCCGCGAGTCGGGTCTCGACGGCCGCTGGGTCGTCGAGGACCCGGGCCTCGCGCTGCCGGGCCCGGGCATCGAGTACACGGCTACCTGGCGCGGCTGAGCTCCTGCGACCGGCGCTCCGGCGGCCGCCGCCCGCCGCGCCGCCTCACGGGCAGAGCGCGTCTCCCCACGTCGACGGCGCCCCTGGTCGGGATGCACCCCCGGCCTCGGGCGACGTTCATCTCCCGTTCATGCTCCGCGGAGACAACCAGGGTCACATGGGTGGATACCACGGACCGCGCCGCCCTGCGGCGCAGAAGGAGCACCACATGGCAACAGATTGGGAAAGCGCCGGATTGTCGGCGAGTGACGCCGCCGGGTGGAAGGCGCGCGAGGGCCGGCGGGCGCGAACGCGCCCGCAGACGCTTGCGCGTCCCGCCGGAGCGACGGCCAGGTCAAACAGGTTCCTGGCCAAGGTGCTCGGCGTGCTCGCCGCGATCGGCATGGTCATCAGCGTGGCGCTCGTCGTGCCCGTGACATCGGCGTCGGCACTGGCCGGCGCCGGCGGTGTGCTCACCGCCATCGGCCGCGTGACGGCGATGTCCGGCACGTACCTGCTGCTCATCACGCTGTTACTGATCGCGAGAATACCGGCGGTCGAACGGGCCATCGGCCAGGACCGCCTCGTCAAGCTGCACCGTCAACTCGGACCGGCCATCCTCGGCCTCATCAGTATCCACGTCTTCACCGTCGTCCTGGGCTACGCCGCCCAGGTCGCCACCGGCCCCTGGCATGAGCTGATCCTGCTGAGCACGACGTTCCCGGGCATGCTGCTCGCCGTCGCCGGTCTCGGCCTGCTCTTCCTGGCCGCGTTCACGTCCTACAGGTACGTGCGTCGCAAGATGAAGTACGAGACCTGGTGGGCGGTCCACCTCTACACCTACCTCGCGGTCGCGCTCTCGATCCCGCACCAGATCCTGACCGGCGTGCCCTTCATGGGTCACCCGCTGGCCACGGCCTGGTGGCTGACGCTCTGGTTCGCGACCGCCGGCGCCGTGATCGTCTACCGCTGGGGCCTGCCGATCGCGCGCAGCTTCCAGCACAAGGTCACGGTGCACTCCGTCGAGGAAGAAGCGCCCGGCGTGGTCTCTGTGACCATGACGGGGCGTCATCTCGACAAGCTCGAGGCGTCGGGCGGGCAGTTCCTGCACTGGCGCTTCATGAAGCGCGGCATGTGGTGGCAGGCGCACCCGTACTCGCTGTCGGCGGTGCCGACCACGAACCGGATGCGCATCACCGTCAAGGACTTGGGCGACCACAGCAACTCGCTGGCCGCCATCGAGCCCGGGACGCGTGTGGCCATCGAAGGCCCCTACGGAGCCTTCACTCATCACGCGCGGCACACCGACCAAGTCGTGCTCGTCGCGGCCGGCGTCGGGGTCACGCCCGTCAGGGCGCTGCTCGAGGACCTGCCGCATCACGTCGACGTCGTCGCGATCCTGCGCGGCGCCAGCCGGCGCGACCTGGTCCTGCGCGACGAGCTCGCCCACCTGGTGGGCGAGCGCGGCGGGCAACTCCACGAGGTGATCGGGCCGCGCTCCCACGCCCGCCTGGACGAGCAAGGCCTCGCCGAGCTCGTGCCCGACATCGCCGCCCGGGACCTGTACGTGTGCGGCCCCAGCGGTTTCATGCAGAGCATCATCGCGGCAGCCCGCAACCTGGGCGTCCGCGGCGAGCGCATCCATCACGAGGACTTCGCCTTCTAGGCGTCGTCTGCGACCAGACCCGACCACGGGAGGAGTCATGAAGCGTTCAGTCATCGTCATCGCCGCCACCGCGGCCGGCCTGGCCGCCGTGATCAGCTTCAAGCCGCACGGCATCGCCGGTGGAGGCTCCACGGCAGCGAACACAGCCGCCCTCACCACCGGCAACTCCAACGTCTCCGGCGCCCAGACGGTCGTCGGCAGCGTCCAGCAGCTCAACGGCGGACTCGGCAACATCCAGGTCAAGGTCACCGCGGCGAACGGCAAGATCGCGAGCGTCGGCATGGCCCAGATGAACCTGCACGGGCCGCAGAGCCAGCAGATCTCGAACAACGTCATCCCGCAGCTGGAGCAGCAGGTCATGGCCTCCAACGGCGGCCCGATCCACGGCGTCTCCGGCGCCACCTACACGAGCCGGGCCTTCGGTTCATCCCTGCAGGCCGCGCTCAGCCAACTCAAGGGAGGAGCAAATGCGCAACTGGCAGCAGCAGGTAATGGGAACGGTAGTCTCGTTCAGTCTCAGGGAGGCGGAGACGACTGAGCCCGGCGAGGCGCAGGCCGCGCGCGAGCGGATCGACGAGGGGCTCGCGCGCGCCCAGGCCAAGCTCCAGTGGGTTGACGACGTGTTCAGCACCTGGAAGCCGGAGAGCCCGGTGAGCCGGCTCCGCCGGGGAGAGATCGACCTCGACGAAGCACCGCCCGAGGTCGCGGACGTGCTGGAACTCTGCCGCCGCGCTCGGGAGGCCTCGGACGGCTGGTTCGACCCGTGGGCGATGCCGGGCGGCGTCGACCCTACGGGACTCGTCAAGGGCTGGGCGGACGAACGCGCCCTGGACGAGCTCAAGATGGCCGGGGTGCCGGCGGCGATGGTCAACGCCGGCGGCGACATCGCCGTGTACGGACAGCCGGCGCCCGGCCAGCCGTGGCGGATCGGGATCGAGAACCCGCTGGCGCTGGACCGGCTCCTGCTGACCGCCGATCTGGCCGGAGCCGGGCGCCGTGGCGACCTCCGGCTCCTACTAGCGCGGCGAGCACCTGGTCGACCCGCGGCGCGGCAAGCCCGACGACCGCGCTGCTCTCGGCCACGGTGATCGGCCACGACCTGGCGTTCGCCGACGCGCTCGCCACAGGCCTCTACGTGTCGGGCGGCAAGATGCTCGAGCGGCTCTCGCTCCTCACCGGCTACCACGGCTTCACTCGTGGACGGCAACGGCGACATCCACGCCTCCCGGGGCTTCCCTATCGTGCTCCATGGCGTGGAGGCGGTGCCGGCCTGACGCCCCCGGGGGCGGCAGACGCACCGCGGCACAGGCCGGCCGGGCTCCGCCAAGGGAGCCCGGCCGGCCGTTCAGCATCCGCGTGCCGGCAAGGGCGGCAGGCCGGAGACCCTGCCGCTCAGGCCGCCGGCAGGGTCAGCGTCACGCGGGTGCCGACGCCGACCTCACTCTCGGCGGTCAGGTCGCCGCCCATCCCCCGCACCGCCCACCGCGCGATGGCGAGACCGAGCCCCGAGCCGCCCCGCACCCGCGAGCGCGCCTCGTCGCCGCGGTAGAACCGGTCGAAGACGTGTTCGAGCACCTCAGGCGGCATGCCCTCGCCGTGGTCGGTCACCACCACCTCGGCGCCGGTGGTCCTGCGGCGCACCGCGACCTCGACGGTCGCTCCGGCCGGTGAGTGTTCCACCGCGTTGCGCAGCAGGTTGCGCAGGGCCCGCCGCACATGACCCACGTCGCCGATGGCGGACGCCTGGCCGGCGCCCTCGGCACGCAACGCACGCCGCCGCCGGCGGCCAGCGCGCCGAGCTCGTCCACTGTCTGGCGCGCAGCGCGACGAGGTCGAGCGGCTCGCGCGCGAGCGGCTCCTGGTGCGCGTCGATCCGCGACAGCGTCAGCAGGTCATCGACCATGCCCGACATGCGGTAGACCTCCTCGAGACCGCTGACCAGAAGGGGGCGAGTGCTCTCCTCCAGGTCCGGGCGGCGGAGCGCCACCTCGAACTCCGCTCTCATGATCGCCAGCGGCGTGCGCAGGTCGTGCGAGGCGTCGGCGACGAAGCGCTTCTGGGCGGCCACGGTCTCCCGGATGGGCCGCAGCGTGCTGCGCGCGTAGAGCAGGCCTCCCGCGCCGACGACGATCACGATCACCGCGTCCACGACGACCAGCTGCCAGCGGAGCGAGCCGAGCGAGCGCGAGACGAACGCCTGCTCCGACTCGGTCGTCCGGATACGAGCCCGTCGCCGCCGCGCGGATGTCGGCTGCGCACCGTCAGGTACATGAAGACGCTCGAGACGACCACGAGAACGACGACGAGCGTCGCGAACAGCAGCGCGAGCCGCCGGCGAGCGCGCGCGAAGACGTCCGGGCGGGCCGGCTCAGTCACGCGACCGGCCCGCCCGGTCCTCGCCCGCTGCGTCCGCCCCGCCGTCGTGGGTCTCGTCCGCGCGCAGCGCGTACCCGGCGCCGCGCACCGTCTCGAGCCGCACGCCGCCGCCCGGCCGGTCCAGCTTGCGCCGCAGCCTGCCGGCGTAGACGTCGACGATGTTGGAGAACGAGTCGAACTCGTCGTCCCAGGCGTGGTCGAGGATCCAGTCGCGGCTCAGGACCTCTCCCGGGTGGAGGAGGAAGAGCCGCAGCAGACTGAACTCCTTCGGGCTCAGGCCCATCGGCTCACCGCAGTACCGGGCCACCCGGGCTGCGGGGTCGAGGGTCAGCGTCCCCAGCGTCAGGACGGGCGGCAGGGCGCGCCGTGGCCGGCGCAGGAGCGTGCGGATGCGCGCCAGCAGCTCCTCGAAGGCGAACGGCTTGACCAGGTAGTCGTCGGCGCCGGCGTCCAGGCCGGTGACCTTGTCGGCGGTCGCGTCCCGCGCCGTCAGCATCAGCACCGGCAGGGTCAGGCCCTGCTGGCGCAGCTCCCTGCAGAGGGTGAACCCGTCGACCACGGGCAGCATGACGTCGAGGATCAGCAGGTCGTACGGGAACTGCCCCTCCGAGCCGCCGGCGTCGGGGGCGCCGCGCCGGGCCGCGAAGCGGCGGCGCGCGGCGCCACCGTCGTACAGCACGTCGACGGCGTAGCCCTCGGCCTCGAGCCCGGACTTGAGGGCGCGAGCCAGCTTCTCGGCATCTTCGACGACCAGGATCCGCATGTGCTCGACCTCCTCCGCCAGGCGTTGCTCCCCTACAGCCTTCCCCGCCGCCGCGTGACGGTCAAGCGCGCGCCGTGTACTCCGCGACGCGCGCTCTCCCGAGCCGGCGGTCGCATATGATGGAGACGACCCAGCGCAGCCACGAAGGAGTCGGCACGTCCCGTCAGCCCCGCAAGGTCCGGCACGCCCAGAACATCAGCCGCATGTGCCTGGTGTGCGGTCGCGACAACCCGTTCGGCCTGCACGCGCGGTTCTACGAGCTGGCGCCGGACGAGCCCTGCGGCCGCCGGCGCCGGCGAAGGGTCCGCGGCTCCGCCGGCAGGTCCCGAGCTCCTGGGCATCTTCACCGCGCGTGAGGAACACCAGAGCTACCCCGGCCGGCTTCACGGCGGCGTCAGCTCGGCCATCCTCGACGAGACCATCGGCCGCGCCATCCTCCTCCATCAGCGCGACACCTGGGGCGTCACGGTGGAGTTCAGCGTGCGCTTCCGCCGGCCGCTGCAGTTGGACGACGAGATCCGCTGCGTCGCGCGCATCACGCGCGACACGAGCCGTCTGTTCGAGGGCACGGGAGAGATCGTGCTGCCCGACGGGACGGTCGCCGTCGAGGCGTCGGGCAAGTACCTGAAGCAGACGCTGGCCGACATCACCGACGGCGACTTCGCCGAGCGCGAGTGGTTCGCCGACCCGCGCGAGCGGCCCGAGGACGTCGAGCTCTAGGTCGGGCCTCTCCGCACCCCACCGCGACGCTCCCGGAAGACGCCGAGGGCGGGCGGTCCCTGCGGACCGCCCGCCCTCGGCGTCTTCAGCTGTCCGGCCTGAGCGGCCGGGTTCGGCTTCACTTCACCTTGAACGTCTTGAGGCGACCACCGCCTTGGTGTGGGGTTGCATCGTGCGGCGACGTCAGCGTCTCGCGGTGCGGTGCCCTTTCTTACGGTCTTGTAGCACCACGTGAAGCGCCCGTCGCGCCTGCGGTGGCAGTGGTCGGGGTGGCCTTCATCTTGACCCACTTGGTGCCGACCTTGCGCTGCACCTTGAAGGCGATCTTCTCGCCCGCCAGGGAGGCGGCGGGACCGGCGGTACCGGTCACCTTCACCTTCTTGCCTACGCGGACAGTGGTCGGCGCGACCTTCGCAGCCAATGTTGTGGTGACGACGGCCGGCGGCACGCCGTGGCAGCCCGGAGTCGTGCCGCACTTGGTGACGGCATGGGTCGCCTTGGCGAGAATGGCAGTCGTACCGCCATGGCAAGCCGCGCACGCGCTGGGCACGGGCGGGGTCGCCGTATCGACGGTGTGGCATGTGCAACAGGTTGCGACGAACCCCGATTGCTGCGCGACTGCGTGTACCCCGGTGGCATACGAACCACTGTGACAGTTGGAGCGACCGGGCCGTGCCGTTCACGGCCTGAGTCGAACGACGGCGAGCCGCCTGCTCGTGGTGCGTGGCGGCGGCGAGGCCGGCGAAGGCAACGACGACGAGCGTCAGGAACCACTAGAAGGATGAGTGCAGGCGTCGGACGCCCCGATGTGCGTGTACGTTCCCCATGCGTCTCCTTCGGTTGATCGCCACAATCGACTACAAGCACACACCTTATCGGGAATCGAGCGGCTGTGCCACCCACACATGTCGCTGGGCAGAGCGCTCGGGCCAAAGTAGAGTGTGCGCGTCGAAGCGTCCGTCTCACGAAGGAGTGCCCCATGCCGACCGACGATCGACCTCGCCGCCCGCCACCGTCTGGGTGCTGCTCGCCCTTCTGATGGTCCAGGGACTCGGCGGCCTCGCCGGCGGGCTCTCGCTCACGATCGCGCCCGACGGCTCGATCATGCAGATGTCGACGTCGCTGCTCGACGGCTCGCCGTTCCACGACTTCCTCATTCCGGGCCTCATCCTCCTGCTGGTGCTCGGGGTGCTCCCACTGGTCGCCGCGGTGGGTCTGTGGCTGCGGCGCCGCTGGGCGTGGTACGCGGCGTTCGTCGTCGGCTGCGGCTTGATGATCTGGATCCTCGTGGAGATCACGATCATCCCCTACGACGCGCTGCAGCCCATCTTCGGCGGCGTCGGTCTGCTGATCTTCATCTTCTCGCTGCTGCGGCCGGTGCGGCGCTTCTACGGGGTCGTCCTGCCCGGCGCAACCTGAGCGCCCGCCAGCGCGGACTACACAGGTTCCTGCAGACCCGCGGCGAACATGCCGATGCAGGTGCGGCAACGAAGCCAGCGGGAGCTTCCGTGCGGGCCGATACGACTAGACAACGAGTGTTCCTCACCTTCGCCGCGGGCGACCTCGCTTGCGCGCGTCCGGCGACCGCCCGGCTCCTCAGCGGCGGGGGGATCTCCCTGGACCAGGCGCTGACCAGCGAACCCTTCGCGAGCATGCGCGGCGAGATCATCCGCGCCAGCCTCCTGACCCGGCTGCGCCACTGCGCCAGCGCGCTCTGCCTGTACGGTGCGCGCACGGCGGACGACGAGTGGGTGCGCTGGGCGCTGGAGACGGCCGCCGAGCTCAAGCTCCCCCTCCTCGGCGCGGCCCTGCCGGGCGAGAGAGCGCGGGAGTCGGAGCTGTACCTCACGCGCCTCGGCGCCGAGTTCGTCCCGCTGAACCGCGACGCCATCCTGACGCGTACGCGCACGTACTCCGCGCGCCGGCTCGCGCCGGCGATCGACGCGGCATCCATCGCGGAGACGCTCCACCTCATGCGCCACCCGCTCCGCTGAGGCGAAGCACCCGATGTCACAGCCCCGGTCATCATCACCGCCGGCTGACCGGCCCGGGTATCACGCGAGCCCAGATGCCGTACATCCGGATGCCGCCGGCCGAGATCGCCGCCAACGGGGTCGCGGCGTGGCGGCCGGCGCCGCCCTCTTCCTCACCACCAGCGGCCTCCCGGCAGGAACCTGCCGACGGCCGAGCCTCGCGCACCGGCGCTCGGCATGGCGCGACGACGCTCCGGGCACCACGGAGTAAGGCCCGGCGCGCGAGGTAGTCGGACGCGCCGTCACTCGGAGGAGGACGACATGGACATCGGCATCATCGGCTCGGGCCGGGTCGCGCAGACCGTCGCGACCAAGCTGCTCGAGCTTGGCCATCGCGTCACGATCAGCTCGCGCGACACGACAAAGGCCAAGGACCTCGGCGATTGGGGCTCGGTCCCTTCCGCGGACGACTTCGCAGCGGCCCAGCGCGAGCTCGGCCAGAGCGGCGGCAGCGGGGAGCTTCGCCGAGGCCGCCGCCCAGGGCGAAGTGGTCTTCAACATCACCCTTGGCGGCCGCTCCCTGGAGGCGCTGGAGGCCGCCGGGGCCGCCAATCTCGCCGGCAAGGTCCTCATCGACGTCTCCAACCCGCTCGACTTCTCGCGGGGCATGCCGCCCACCCTGCTCTTCTGCAACACGGAGTCGCTCGCTGAACGCATCCAGGCGGCCTTCCCCGACGCCCGCGTCGTCAAGTCGCTGAACACCGCGACCGCCCAGGTGATGGTCGACCCACGCCAGCTGGGCGAACCGACGGCGATGTTCGTGTCGGGCAACGACAGGGAGGCCAGGGACTGGGTGCACCATGAACTGCTCGAGCGCTGGTTCGGCTGGGAACAGGTGCTCGACCTGGGCGACATCACGGCCGCGCGCGCGCAGGAGATGTGGATGCCCCTCTGGCTGAGATTGATGGGAGCGACCGGGACTGCCGCGTTCAACCTCCGCATCGTGGCGTCGAGCTAGCCCGGCGCGCCGGCCCGTGCCACATCCGGCGCAAGCGGGTACAAGGCCGTCAATCCGCGCTCAGAAGGAGGACGCGTGTCCGAGGTCACCCACACCAGCGCGCAGGGCGAGCAGGACGCGGCGCTCACCGAGTTCGTCCGTCGCCTGCCCAAGGCGGAGCTGCACCTGCACATCGAGGGCACGCTCGAGCCCGAGTTGCTGCTGGAGCTCGGGCGCCGCAACGGCGTCGTCCTGCCGTGCTCCTCGGCCGAGGAGTGCCGCGCCAAGTACCGCTTCAAGGACCTGCAGGACTTCCTCGACATCTACTACGCGGGCGTGACCGTCCTCGTCACCGAAGCGGACTTCTACGACCTGACCACGGCCTACGTGCACAGGGTCGCCGCGGACGGCGCCCGGCACGTGGAGGTCTTCTTCGATCCCCAGAGCCACGTGCCGAGAGGCGTCCCCTTCGGCGACGTCGTCGGCGGCATCACCCGGGCGCTGCGCGACGGCGAGGCGGAGCTCGGCGTGAGCTGGCGGCTCATCATGTGCTTCCTGCGCGACAGGCCGGTCTCCGAGGCGATGGAGATGCTGGAGCTGGCGCTGCCGCATCGGGACGTCATCGTCGGTGTGGGCCTCGACTCCGCCGAGCGCGGCCACCCGCCGGCCGAGTTCGCCGAGGTGTACGCAAGGGCGCGGAAGGCGGGCTTCGGTCGCCGTCGCGCACGCCGGCGAGGAGGGCCCACCCGGGTACATCACCGAGGCGCTGGACGTGCTCGGGGTGCGCCGCATCGACCACGGGGTGGCCGCGATCGACGACTCCGCGCTGCAGCGGCGCCTCGCCGACCAGCACGTCCCTCTCACCATGTGCCCGCTCAGCAACCTGGAGCTGCAGGTGACGCCGGACCTCTCGCGGCACCCCCTCAAGACGCTGCTCGACGCCGGGCTGGTCGTCACGGTGAACTCCGACGACCCGGCCTACTTCGGCGGTTACCTGCTCGACAACTACCTCGCCGTGCAGCGGGCGCTGGGCCTGAGCCACGCCGACCTGGCCCAGCTGGCGCGCAACTCGATCGCGGCGTCCTTGCTGCCCGAGGGGCGCAAGGCCGAGCTCATCGGCGAGATCGACCGCGTGGCGGCCGGGAGCTGACCCGGAGGGGTCGACGACCTCTCCCGCCGGGACCACCTCCCGGCCCTCCGCCCCCGCGCCCGCTGGAGGACACGACCGGGGCCGCGGAGTAGAGTGCCCGCATGACCTCCGACCTCGCGCCCGGCCCCGGGCCAGGTCCCGAAGAGCGGACATCGCGACGTGACGTGAAGCGGCGGCGACTGCGCCGGGCCCGCCGCATCGCGGTCGTGCTCGCCATCGTCATCGTCGTCTTCGCCGGCGCGTCGCTCGCAGCCGCCGCCTACACCGAGCGCAGCGTCTTCTGCGAGACGGCCTGTCACGAGATGACGCCCTACGGCGCGACCTGGGAGAAGTCGGCACACCACGACATCGCCTGCGTCCACTGCCACATCAAGCCCGGCGCCGTCGAGCTCGTCGAGGCCAAGGGGTCGGCGCTGCGCGAGGTCTGGGTCCACTTCACCGGCGAGGTGAAGGCGCCGATCGCCGTCACCGAGCACATCCCGGACTCCACCTGCACCGCGAGCGACTGCCATCCGAGCGGCAGCGTCAAGGACCCGCTGGTCCTGAAGTCGACGAGCACCGCCGGCGCGACTCCGGCAGCGTCGCCGTCGGCCGCGGCGGCTCCGCCGGTCAGCTTCTCCCACAAGCAGCACCAGAAGGGCGTGCTCTGCATCGGCTGCCACTCCCAGGTCGTGCACACCAGCGTCCCGGGCAAGCCCTACGTCGATCCGGCGACCATGGCGTTCTGCCTGCGCTGCCACGACGGCAAGCAGGCGTCCGGCGCCTGCCAGACCTGCCACAAGGCGCCGCACGCCGGCCGCGGCTCGTGCACCGACTGCCACCAGCTCGGGTCGTGGGCGTCGACCTTCACCGCACCCCGTCCCGCTGGGACCGCAGCACCACAAGGTCGTCTGCGAGGAGTGTCACACGAAGGCGACGCCGCAGCAGGTCGGCTCCCGGCCGGCTGCGTGAGCTGCCACGCCAAGCGGCACAAGACCGTCAAGCAGGTCCAGTGCGCGCGCTGCCACCTGCCCACGCACTGGAAGCCTTCGACGTTCGAACACCCGAAGAACGGCTGCGAGACCTGCCACACGCGGCCGCACCCCGACCGCGGCGAGTGCCTGCGCTGCCACACCACGTCGTCGTGGGCGAACCACTTCCGGCACCCGGTGGCGCTCGGAGGGGTGCACGCGGCTTCCCCGTGCGAGAAGTGCCACACCAACGGCCTGAACGCCCCGGGCAGGGACTGCAGCAGCTGCCACGGCAGCCAGCACGGCGGCCTCACCGACTGCGCCCGCTGCCACACGACCAGCTCGTTCGTGCCCTCGACCTTCAACCACCCGGCGGCCGGCGAGCACGGCGCCGGGTCGTTCGCCTGCAGCGCCTGCCACCCCAACGGGAACTTCACCGGCGCCTACTGCTCCTGCCACGGCGGCCACCCGCCGTCGGGCGACTGACGGAGGCGTCGCGGACGGCTGTTGCCCGGCGTGACAACGCCGGGCGTCGTCAGGCGGTCACGCCCCCGTGCGCCACCACCATCGTGCGGCCGGTGACGAAGCTGCCGTCGTCGCTCGCCAGGAAGGCCACGGCGGCGGCGAGCTCCTCCGGCCGGCCGATCCGCTTGAGCGGGTAGGCGTCCTCCATCCCGTCCGTGTACGCGACCAGGGTCCGGCGCGGCGGCGATGGCGCCGGCCAGCATGGGCGTGTCGAAGATCGCCGGGCTGACGCTGCAGACGCGCACGCCGTCCGGGCCGTGGTCGATGGCGAGGGCACGCGTCAGCATCACGACGCCGGCCTTGGCGGCCGAGTAGACGGCCGCGCCGGGCTCGCCGTGGATGCCCGAGTCGCTCGCCAGGTTGACGATGACGCCGGCGCGCCGCGGGACCATGTGCCGTAGCGCCGCCTTGCACATGAAGTAGCGTGCCCTTGAGGCAGGTGCCGACGCACCACTCCCACTCCGCCTCGCTGGTGTCGAGGATGGACTTCTCGAGCCAGACGCCGGCCGAGTTGACGAGGATGTCGAGGCCGCCGAACCGCTCGAGCGTCTCGGCGACGAGGCGGTCGCAGTCGGCGACGACGGAGACGTCACCCAGCACGACCGCGTGCGTGCGCTCGTGGCCGTGCTCGCGGGAGCGGGCGGCCGCCCGCGCGGCGACGGCCTGTGCCTTCGCCGCGTCCCGGCCGCCGACAGCCACGCTCACGCCTTCCTCGGCGAGCCTGTAGACGATCGCCTCGCCGAGGCCCGACGAACCGCCGGTGACGAGGGCCACCTTGCCGTCCAGTCCGCGCATCGCTCCTCCTACTGAGCCGCGTAGCCGCCGTCGACCGGCAGCAGCACGCCGGTGATGAAGCTCGCGTCGTCGCTGGCCAGGAACGCGACCGCCGCGGCCGCCTCGGAGGGCAGGCCGATGCGGCCGATCGGGTGCGCCTCGTTGAGGAGCTCCCGGTACGAATCGGGCGTCATGCCGATCTGGTACGACTCGCGCTCGAAGAGCGGCGTGTCGATCTCGCCGCAGCAGATGGCGTTGACGCGGATGCCGCGGGCGGCGTAGTCGAGCGCCATCTGCTTGGTGAGCAGGGCCACGCCGCCCTTGCTGGCGCAGTACGCCGCCGCCGCGCGGTCGCCGACGAGGGCGGCGACGGAGGCGTTGTTGACGATCGCGCCGCCGCCCTGCGGCCGAGCATCACCGGCACCACGTGGTGCGCCACCAGATAGACCGCCCGCAGGTTGACCCCGAGCTGGCGGTACCACGCCTCCTCGTCCACCTCGTGGACCTCGCCGGGCTCGAAGATGCCGGCGTTGTTGAAGAGCACGTCGAGGCGCTCGCGGCGGGCGACCACGTCGTCCACGAGCGCCTTGACCTGGTCGCCGCGCGTCACGTCGCAGCGCGCGGCGCTCGCGAGCTCGAGGCCGCGGCCGCGCAGCGCGGCCGCCGCGGCCTCCCCCGCCTCGCCGTCCAGGTCGGCGATCACGACGGCGGCTCCCTCTTCGAGCAGCCGCTCCGCCGTCGCCAGCCCGATTCCCGAGCGGCGCCGCCGGTGACCAGGGCGACCTTGCCCTCGAACCGGCGGCAGCTCACGCCGCCGGGCCGCCCCGGCAGCCGCCTGCCGAGGCTCCGACCGGCGCGCCGGCCCCGTCCGGAGCCCACGTGGCGCTCTGCCGGCGCGCCGCTCCACTCACGCGCCCGCCCCCTCGACCGGCGCCACGAACGCGCCGTGGTCGCGCGCCCGCTTGTACTCCGAGTCCATCTCCAGCGCGCCGCCGGGGAACCCGTAGTCCTTCTGCATGCGCACGAAGTCGTCGCACTGAACGCCTGCGCCGGGAACACGCCCGCTCGGGGTTACCCTTGTACCCGGCCAGCCTGCCGGTGGCGAGCAGCTCGAGCGCGGTCGACGCCGGGGAACGCGGTCTGCGCCACCACGCCCTGCGTGCCGTACAGCGCCACGCTCTCCTGGTTGTCGGCCACCTGGTACAGGTACACCTGCCGCTCCATGCCGTCCTTGCGCCCGCGCACCCACGTGCCGGCGCACGTCTGGCCCACGTACCGCTTGCCGGTATCGTTGGGGTCGGGGGCAGCCGCCTCGATCACGTCCCGCGGCCGTACCTCCTTGCCCCGCACGCTCACGGGCTTCAGCGAGTGCATGTTCACCGACTTGAAGACCTCCATCGCCTGGATGAACTCGTCGCCCAGCGCGTACTTGAAGGTCGCCTTCCTGACGCCCTTGAGCAGGCCGTTGAACCAGCCTACGTGCAGCACCTCCTCGTGCTCCACGTGGGCGACCTCAACCCAGCCGATACCCTCCGGCAGGTAGAACGGCTCGGGGTCGCTGAGCGGCGGCACGGTGTAGAACCCGCGGTCCTTCTCCCACACCACCGCCGGGTTGGTGCACTCCTCGATCGTCATCCAGATGGAGAAGCCGAAGCTGATGCCCTTGAAGCCGGGGATCTCGAGGTTGGCGCCGTCGCGCACGCCGATCTCGTCGATCTCGTCGAAGAAGTGGTCGGCGGCGTAGCGGCAGTACCAGTCGGCCATGCCGGGCTCGACGCCGATGCCCATGAGCCCAAGCTTGCCGATCTTCTCGAACTCGCCGCTCAGCGCGATCTCGGTCTCGCCGAGGACGACGTTGGCCTGGTTGAAGGGGTCCGTCGGGATGCGGGACCGACAGCGTGGTCGACGCATCCATGTGGTGCACGCGCGCCTTGAGCGCCGCCTGCAGCGTGTAGGGGTTGAACTCCACCGGCAGGAAGCTGCACAGGACGTCGACGTCGTACTTCGCGCAGAGTGCGACGACCGCGTCGACGTCCGCGGCGTCCGCCTGCTCTGCCGGGAACCGCTTCTCGTCTCCCATCCGGGCGGACGCCGCCTGAGCCTTGCCCAGGTCGTAGTCCGCCAGCACCATCGTCTCGAAGAGCTCGGCGCCCGGATCGCGCCGCCTGGCGATCGCCGTCGTGGACTCCCCCACCCCGCCGCTGCCGACGATAAGGACCTTCAGGCTTCCCCCCGCCTTCGTGGTCTTATGGCGCCCTGGACCGTGCCTACTCGACGCGGAACTCGGTCTTGGCGACCCACTCACGGCATTCGGCGAGTGTGCGCGCCCGGGGGCGCCTTGCCTCACGATACGACGCGGCGAGCGGGCGTCAACGAGCGATTCTTCGGCAAACTGAGCGGCAGCCTCGTGAGCCGCCCGGCCGTCGCTCGCAGCCGGGCGCCAGCGGAGCCCCTTCGTCAGCCGCGGGCGAAGCGCGCGCGGAAGCGCTCGGCGGCCCCCGGCGCCAGCGGGCGTCCGTGCGAGAACAGCGCCGTCTCGAACGAGAGGTCGGCGAGACGACGCAGGCTGTCCATGCCGTCGTCCACCTTCTCGTAGACAGGGCCGACGCCGAGGCGCAGGAAGTTGGTGGCGGCGTCGCCCGTGAAGAGGCACGCCGCCGTCCCGCGGGAGCAGCAGCGCCAGGTGCCCGGCGGTGTGCCCGGGCGTGTGGACGGCGGTCGCCCCGAACGGCAGGACCTCGCCATCGGTCACGTCGTGCTCGACGGCGATGGGGTCGCCGGTGCTCGCCGCGGCCCTGCCGCCCACCACCCGCACGATCACTGACCGCAGCGGGCCGGGACCCGGTTCGAGCGGCCGGCCGCGCACGCCCTCACGCAAGGCCGAGGCGTCCTCGGCCTGCATCCAGACCTCGGCGCCGGCGTGCCTTGACGGCGGCGAGGTCGCCGACGTGGTCGCCGTGCAGGTGCGTGACGACGATGCCGCGAAGCTCCTGCGGCGCGCGGCCCAGCGCCCGCAGGCCACCCCCGATCCGTTCCGCCCCGGGCTCGATGCCGGCGTCGATCAGCCAGAGCCCGCCGTCGTCGTCCTCCACGAAGAACACGTTCACGCCGCCGAGCCCCAGCTGGTACACGCCGCTCGCGACTTGCCTCGGCATCGCCGCTCTCATCGCCGCTCCCTTCGCCTGCGCCCAGTGCGCGGCTCAAGTATGCCACCACGCGCGCCGATCAGGCCGTACCGCTCCCGTCCCGGCAGGCAGGATGCGTCGCTCGGGCAGGGAACACCGACCAAACGCCGGCCCGGATCCCGCCCGCGCTGCAGATTCCCCGCCGCGAGGCCGATACATGCGTCGTGCAGGAGGCGTGCCTCGTGCGGGGAACAGGCACGGGAGCACCAAGACTATGCGTATGGCCATCTGAGGAGGAGATCCTATGAGCTACAACTACAGCTATAGCGGAGGAGGCGGTGCCGCCGTCTTCTTCACCCTGGTCTGGATCGCGTTCGCGGTCCTCACCATCGTCGGCCTGTGGAAGACCCTGAACAAAGCTGGACTGCCGGGGTGGGCGGCGATCATTCCCTTCTACAACGAGTACAACGTCGTGAAGATGTCGAACCGCCCCACGTACTTCTTCTGGATCATCCTGGCGTGCAGCCTGTTCGCCTGGATCCCCCTCCTCGGCTTCGTCCTGATCATCGGCGCGTTCGTGCTCTGGGTGTTCATGGCCCTGGACATCGCCGCGAACTTCGGACAGGGCACCGGGTTCGCGATCCTGCTCATCATCTTCCCGTGGATCATGTTCCTCATCCTGGGATTCGGGAGCGCGACGTTCAACCGTATCGCCGCCCCAGGCTCCGCCGGCTTCGGCGCGCCGCCCATGCCGGCCGGCGGCAGCTACAGCGCTGCTCCGGCCACGGCGGTCCCGCCGGCCCCACCGGCCCCACCGGCCCCGCCCGCGCAGGCGGCTGCCCCTGCGGCGCCGGTCACACCGCCGGCCACCCCCGCCGCTCCCGTGACGCCGCCCGTGACCCCGGCTGAGGCCGCGCCGGCGGCGGAGGAAGTCGCGGCCGACACCGGCGTCACTGAGGCGCCGGTCACACCGCCGGAGGCGCCGGAGGCGCCCGAGGCGCCGCCGTCGAGCTCGCCGCCGCCCGCGCCGCCGCTGAGCTGACGCGGCCGGGAACTGCAAGACCCAAAGGGCCGGGGCTGCACCAGCAGCCCCGGCCCTTCGTCCAACTTGGCGCGTCGGGGAAGCGCGGGCTGGTGACGCGAGACGCCGCAGCGCGGCGCGCCAAGACACGCACGACCCGGTCGGGCCGGCGGGCGACGACAGTCCCTCCCGCCGGCCCGATGCGCACGGCCCGGCTCACGGCCGGGCGTTTCCCGCCGTCCCGCCGCGGGCAGGCACTTCCGTATTGGACCAATTCACTCCGGCTTCCGCTCCGGCTGGGGGCCGTTCACGGAAGGGACACCATGCGACTCTCCACCACCGCACTGGCGCGGGGCTCCGCAAGGCGGCCGTGGCTGACGCTGGCGCTCTGGGCCGTTGCCCTCGTCGCCGCCGCCGCGATCATCGCGCTTGTGCTTCCCGGCACCTTGACCGCGCAGTACACGTTTCTCGGCCATCCGGGCTCGCAGCGCGGCCGAGACCTTCTGCAGCAGCGCATGAACATGCCGCAGAAGGCCAACGAGGTCGTCATCGGGACGCTCCACAGCGACGAGCGCGACCGACCCGGCCTTCCGCGCCGAGGTCGTGGGATTGCAGCAACGGATCGCGGCCCTCGGCCCGAGTGTGGTCGACAGCGCCATCAGCGCGTATCAGGGAGGCAACAGGACGCTCATCTCCGCCGACGGCCACACGGCCATCATCCCGGTCGTCATGGCCGGCGACCTGACCCGGGCGGAGAACAACATCGACAAGGTCCACGCCATCGTCCACGCGGCCGACGGCAAGGCGGGGTTCGCTACGCTCGTCACCGGCACCGCCAGCATCAACAGCGACTTCAGCCACACGGCGCAGTCCGATCTGCAGAAGGGCGAGGGCATCGGTGTCCCGATCGCCCTGATCATCCTGCTGCTCGTCTTCGGCGCCGTGGTCGCCGCTGGCCTGCCGATCCTGCTCAGCCTCCTCGCCATCACCCTGGCGGTCGGCCTCACGGCCCTCGTCGGCCAGACGTTCAGCGTCTCGGTCTTCGCCATCAACGTGATCAGCATGATGGGCCTGGCAACCGGCATCGACTACTCGCTGTTCATCATCTCGCGCTTCAGGGAGGAACGGGCGCGCGGGCGCGACAAGCTCGATGCGATCGCCGTCGCCGGCGGCACGGCCAGCCGGGCGGTGCTCTTCAGCGGCCTGACCGTCGTGCTCGCCCTGCTCGGCCTGCTCATCGTGCCGACCAACATCTTCATGAGCCTCGCGATCGGCGCCATCCTCGTGGTCAGCATGTCGGTGCTCGCCGCCCTGACGCTGCTGCCTGCGGCCCTCGGCCTCCTCGGCGACCGCGTGAACAGCCTGAAGCTGCCGTATCTGGGCCGCCGGATCATCGACAACCGCGCGGCCGTGCGCACCTCCTGGATCGCGCGCGTCGCCTACCGGGCGATGAAGCGGCCGGCGATCGCCCTCGGCGTCGGGGTCGCGGTCCTGCTCGTGCTCGCCTACCCGCCCTCGACATGAAGACCGGGGTCTCGGGCGTCGACTCGTTCCCCGACAGCTTCCAGAGCAAGCAGGGGTTCGCCGTGCTCGAGAAGCAGTTCACATCAGGCACGGTGAACCCGGTCCAGGTCGTCGTCGACGGCGACGTGACCGCGCCGGCCGTCAAGGCGGCGATGACCCGTCTCACCCAGGAGGTCGCGACCGACCCCGCGTTCGGACCGGTCCAGCTGCAGACGGACAAGGCCGGTAACCTCGCCCTGCTCGCCGTGCCCTGAACGGCGACCCGACCGGCAACCTCGCGCTGAACAAGGTGCGCGAGCTGCGCGGCGCGCTCGTCCCGAGGGCCTTCAACGGTTCGGGAGCGTCCGTCTACGTCACCGGCCAGACCGCAGGCAACCTCGACTACATCAACATCGTGAACAGCTACTTCCCGTGGGTCGTCGCGCTCGTCCTCAGCCTGAGCTTCGTGCTGCTGCTGGTCGCCTTCCGGTCGGTCGTCATCCCGCTCAAGGCGATCCTCATGAACCTGCTCAGCGTGGGCGCCGCCTACGGACTCATCACGCTGGTCTCGCTCAAGGGATGGGGCGCCGGCCTGCTCGGGTTCCAGAAGGTCCCGGTGGTGGAGCAGTGGGTGCCGCTGCTGCTGTTCGCCGTGCTGTTCGGCCTCTCCATGGACTACCAGGTGTTCCTGCTCAGCCGCATCAAGGAGGCCTGGGACAGGACCGGCGACGACACCCTGGCCGTCACCGAGGGCATCGGCGCGACCGCCGGCATCATCACCGGCGCCGCGCTGATCATGGTCGCCGTGTTCGCCGGCTTCGCCTCCGGCCAGCTCGTGATGTTCCAGCAGATGGGCTTCGGCCTTGCGGTCGCCGTGCTCCTCGACGCGACGCTCATCCGCACCATCCTGGTGCCCTCGGCCATGAAGCTGCTCGGCCGCTGGAACTGGTACCTGCCGAGCTGGCTCGAGTGGCTGCCGCACCTGAGCATCGAGGGCGCGCCACCGGCTCCCGCGGCGACGCCGAGGCCGGCGGGACCGGAGACACCGGGCGGCCCGAGCCTCGAGCCCATGCCTGCCGAGGAGCGGGCCGCCTGACCGGTGCGAACGCAGCCGGTCCACGAGGACGGGCCGGCGAGAGACTGCGTCCTCTCCCGCCGGCCCGCTCTTCGCCCGCTCGCCGACGGCTACGCCGGCCGCACCGTCGCTCTGCAGGCTACGCCGCCTTGCGGCGCTCCTTGTCGCTCGTCGCAGTCTCGTCGGCCGCGGGACCACTCCCGGTCAGCTCGGCCACGCGACCGCCGCGGCCGCGACGCTGTGCCAGGGCCAACGCCCTCGCCCCGCCGATCAGGCACACCGCGGCCACGGCGCCGATCGCCCAGGCGGCCGCCCACGGCATCACGCCGTAGTCCTCGGACTGGGTCAGGGGCGCCGCGATGGACGCAGGGCCGAGCGGGTGTGTGCTGAATGTGGCGCCTGCCGGAGTCGCGCCGACGGCCTCGGCCGGGACGCCGCGAGCGGCGGTGGTGCCCGTGCGCGGCGCGGCCTGCGCCGGTTCCGCGAGCGCCATGGTCAGGAGTACAACGAGCAGGACGACGCCGATCGTCGCGAGCGCCGCGCGCCTGGTTGTGATCGTGGGCTGCATGCTGTCACCTCTGCGGCGCCGGGCGACGCTTCGCCTTCCCGGCGCATACCGAGGACGGATCCGTACCCCGTCCTACAGTTGGGGCTTCGCCGCACGACGACGCGCGCAAACGCCCGGGCGTCAGTGTGCCTGCGGGGCTCTCTCCGCGTCGGCCACGTGAGTCCCGCGCGTGAGCGAGACGACAGCGCCGATCAGAGCCAGCACGGCGCCGGCGAGCATGGCGTACTTGTAGCCCTGCGCGTAGGCGTCCACGGCCTTGGCGGAGATACCGGACGCGCCGCTGCCGCCGTGGGTGAAGAGCAGACGGCCACCAAGCCGCCCGAGCTGGCTGGCGGCGATGCCGCCGAGCAGAGCGACGCTGAGAGACTGGCCTGCCGTGCGCATCGTCCCCATGAAGGCGCTCGCCACGCTCAGCTGATCCCGGCGTACACTGCCCATGATGGCCGATGTGTTCGGTGCGCTGAACGCGGCCATGCCAAGCCCGACCAGGGCCAGATAGGCTGCGACCTCACCCACGGGCGCCTGCTCCGGCATCATCCCCAGGAGCACCATGCCGGCGGCGATGGCGACCATCCCGCCGGTCGTGAGCACCCGCGAACCGATGCGGTCGCTCAGGCGGCCGCTCAAGGGGCTGAGAACGGCCATGATGACAGGCTGGCTCAGGATGAGGAGGCCGGTGGCCGACGCCGACCGGCCCTGCACGACCTCCAGATGGATGGCGGTGAGCACGCTGATCGCGTACAGAGCCATGTAATTGAGCAGCGCCGCAAGGTTGGCGGCGGCGAACAGCCGGTTGTGGACGAGCAGGTCGAGGTCGAAGATCGGCGCCTTCACGCGACGCTCGACGACGACGAAGCTGACAAGCGCCACGACCGACAGCACCAGCAGGCCGACGGTGGCCGGGGCGGCCCAGCCCCACTCCGTGGCGAACGTGAGCGGCGCCGAGCAGACTGATGAGGAAGACGCCGAGCAGCGCCGCGCCCGCGTAGTCCACGCGCGGCGCATTCTCGAGCCGCTCGGCCTTGGGCAGCAGGACCAGGCCCCACAGAAAGGCGACCAACCCGATAGGCAGATTGATCAGGAAGATCGACCCGCAAGCCAGCGAGTCGACGAGAAAGCCGCCGAGCAGAGCCCAGGCTCGACCCAAGGTCCACCGCCATGACGTTGATGCCAAGGGCGCGGCCGCGCTCGTTGGGAGGACCGCGGTGACGATCGCGGCCGCGGTCGCGGAGCATCGGCACGCCCTCCACCCTGGACGATACAGCTCCCGATGAGCCAGGCCGCCGTCTTGCTCAGCGGCGCCAGCACGGAGCCCAGCGTGAAGACGACGATGCCCAGCGAGATCAAGGCGCGCGCGGCCGTTGTTCATCGGCCCACCGTCCCACTTTCATCAGGAGGACGGCCATCGTCGGCGGGTCGCGGCCTCCACCCAGGTCGCCACCGTGAAAGTCGGGTGAAGATCCTGCCCATACTCGGCAAGGCCGAGCCACGATGGAACCGTCCAGGGCACCATGAACGCGCCGATCGACGTCAGCGCCAGGCCGCTGCCGCCGGCGCCGGTGCCCGTCCTCCGGCGTGATGCGCTCGACCAGGCTCGACCGACACCCAGGTCACGATCCCATCGAGGTCGGCGCGGGAGCGCTCGAAGGTGTCGGCCGGAGCGTCGAGGTCCGGGTAGCCGAGCGTCACGGCGATGACCATGCGCTGGCCTTCCGCGCCGGGCAGCAACTGCCGCAGCAGGCCGGGATAGCGGACCAGCGTAGTCGACTGGCAGGTGCCGAGCCCCTTGTCGTGGGCGGCAAGGCGCATGTTCTCCACGAGCGAACGCGGTGTCGTAGCTGGCATAGGGCTCGGCGAGGCAGTCCTCGAACCCGAAGACGAGCAGGACCGGAGCGCCGAAGCAGTCGGCCATGCGCGCCATCGATGCGGCCGGGCCGGAGGCTTCGCCGGCCGCTTCCAGCGTCTGCGCGCGGGTCTTCATCAGCGCGACCGCGCGCGCCGAGCACGCCTGCGGCCAGTCGCGGGTCTGCGTCCCGCAAGATCGGGAGCGTCAGCCTCTTCGCGGTCGAGCGCGGCCTTGAACGTGGTCCGAAACGCTCGAGTACATCCCCGGTGACCACCCAGACGCTCCACGCCTGGGCGTCGCGCGACGACGGCGCCCAGCGCGCCTCGTCGAGGATCTCGCGTACGAGCTCCTGGGGACCGGCTCGTCCTTATAGGCGCGGATGCTTCCGCCGCCCGCGGATGATGTTCTCGAACTCGATCGCGAGTCGCTCCTTGGTAGAGATGGGTCGCGCAGAGCCTACATGGTGCGCTGGGCCGGGTACGAGAGGCGGGCGACCTCGGTCACACGAGAAGCTGCCTTCACCACCTCGATACCTCTGGCGGCATCCGAGCACCAGCCGTCCGCGCCGACCTCGTCGCTGACAGCGTGATGGACGGGCGAGTCGTCGATCACGATCGGCAGGCGGGTGCGTCGGACCGCTCGTTCTCGCGCACGATGGCAATCGTGCTCTCTCATGCTCGAGAACCCGCTCGAGAGGAGAGAACGACAGCCCGAGGATGTCCTGACGCTCGGCCTCGACGGCGTCTGCGATGCGCTCCGGCGGCACGTCCACGCCCGAGTCGATCAATCTCGAAGCCGCTGGCCTCAGCGGCGCGACGGCGATGTTCTTGCCGATGTCGTGGATATCGCCTTGACGGTCGCGATGACCATGGTCCCAGCCTGCGTCGGACGTGAGGGCGCATCCAGAAGCGGCAGCAGGACCTCGGCGGCTTCACGGAAGATCTCCCGGCCATGATGAGCGCGGAGATGAAGTACGTGCCCTTCTCGTAGAGCTCGCCGACGCGCTCCATCCCGTGCCGGCATTCGCCCATGAGGACGTAAGGTCCTCTCCGGCGTCCAGGCGCCGCCGGATCGCGGCCAGGCTTCCGCGCCGTCCATTCTCACGATGAGCTCGGCCAGGCTCGTCTCGCCAGGTGCCGCCGTCATCGGTCACCTCCTGTCTTCTCGCCGGCGCCGACGATGCCGACCGTCGTGGTGAAGCTGAGCCGGTCGGCTCGGCCGACGAACCTGCCCAACTCTCGGGGCGGTCGTCGAAGTCGTAGAAGAGGTGCTCCACCACCCAGGCAAGCGTTCCCGCTGCTCGTCGAGATAGCCCGCCTCCATCCCGGTCAGCGAAGAGGCGTGCAGCGTGAGCCGGCCGTACTTGAGACCCGAGCCGCCGGCGCCGAGAAGAGATCCTGCAGCGAAGTGACGCCAAGTTCGGCCTCGACTAACGGGCGTGCGGGATCGAACACAAGATACTCACTGTGGTAGAAGATGGCCTCCCCGGCCCGGCTCAGGAGCCGTTTGATGCAGATCACGCGCTCATCTTTCGGCACGTCCAGCTTGTCGCGGACGCGTGCCGTCGGGGAGACCATGCGCGCTTCGAGGATACGCGCCTCCGTGCCCGGATCGGCAAGCTGCCGCAGCAGGTCTCCCAGATCGAAGGTGGCGGCGCCGAGTCGGGTGATTTCACGAACGTGCCGCGGCCGTGTTCCGTTGTCGCGACCTCTTCCCGCACCAGCTGGGCGATGGCTCGCCTGACGGTCATGGGACTGACACCGTAGGCCTCACAGAGCTCCGCCTCCGAGGGCAGCCGGTCTCCCGCGCGGTACTCGCCGCCGGCGATGCGCTCACGCAGCAAGCGCGCAAGCTGCGCATAGGGCGGCTCAAAAGACTTGCGATCGATGGGTCCTGCTACGTTCATCGCCTGACTCGGTCGATGCCTCCAAGATGTGGGACGCCGATAGTCTACCACCCCGACGACAACTTCCCTAGACCAGTAGACCACTATGGCGTATACTGCGCCAATCCAGGTCACGACAGGGAGGATCCCATGTCACAAGAGTTGACCGACGCCATCGTCGGCATACGCGAGGACGAGGCGATGGCGCTCGTCAAGAGCATGCTCGACAGTGGCGCGGACCCCACCGAGGTGCTGCAGCAGGCCAAGGACGCGATGACTGAGCTGGGGCGCCGGTTCGAGTGCGAGGAGGCCTTCATCCCCGAGCTCATCATGGGTGGCGAGATCATGAAGAACATCGCCGCGGAGTTGAAGCCGCACCTCACGGGCGGTGACGTCACGGCGACCCGCGGGCCTGTCGTCATCGGCACCGTCCACGGCGACATCCACGACATCGGCAAGGACATCGTCGTGATGATGCTCGACATCAACGGGTACGAGGTGCACGATCTGGGCGTGGACGTGCCGGCGGACAAGTTCATCGCCGAGATCCGCGACTGCGGCGCGAAGGTCGTGGGCCTGAGTGGCCTGCTCACCTTGGCCTTCGACTCGATGAAGGCGACCGTCGACGCGATCGCCGCCGCCGGTCTGCGCGACCAGGTCAAGATCATGGTCGGCGGGGCCCCGGCGGATGCGCAGGTACAGGACTACACCGGTGCGGACGGCTGCGGCAACGACGTCGGTCAGGCGCTCAGGCTCTGTGCCGAGTGGACCGGAGGGGAGGCCTGATCAACCCGACAGGCGAGGAGCTCTACAAGCAGCGCGAGCAGCGCTTCAACGACATCGTCGCGCTGAGGAAGCCCGACCGCGTGCCAGTCGTCCCTCTGGCGTGCGGCTATTTTGCCGACCTCTGGAAGGGCCATTCGTCAAGGAAGCCGGCTTCAACCACCCGCAGCACTACGCCGCCATCAGAGACGCCGACTATCGAGTTCGGCTGGGACCTCTCGCCGATGAACTCCTCTTCGCGGCTGACGGCTACGAGGCGCTCGGCATCACGCAGTTGCGCTGGCCTGGCGGCGAGCTGCCCGACGACACGGGCTTCCAGTTCGTCGAGGACGAGTATATGGCAGCCGAGGAGTACGACGAGTTCCTTGCAGACCCCAATGGGTTCACGGTGAGGAAGATCTTCCCCCGCATCGCGACGAACCTTCGAGGGCTTCGCCCAGGTGCCGATCCCGCCGCTCTACTACATGGCCAACACCTACTACCTGCTCAACGTCGGCGGTCCCCTTCTCGGCGCGCCGCCGATCCGCAAAGCCCTGGAGAGCCTGCTGGCCATGTCCGACGCCGTCGGCGCCTATTTCGCAGCCGACGCCGCGACCGGCGCCGAGCTGGCCGCGCTCGGCCACCCTCGCGCGGTGGCAGCGCCGATCATCCCACCGTTCGACATGGTCTCGGACATGTTGCGTTCGCTGCGCGGAAGCACGATGGACATGTACCGGCATCCCGAGCAGTTGCTCGGAGCGATAGACCTCATGGAGAAGGCCCAGATCGGCCTCGCGCTCATGCTGATCCAGCTGACGGGCAACCCACGTGTGTTCATCCCCATGCACCGCGGCGCGGGCGGCTTCATGAGCGAGGAGCAGTTCGAACAGTTCTACTGGCCCTCGTTCAAGCGGCTGGTGCTGGCTATCATCGAGGCCGGCGGCGTCCCCTGCCCGCTCCTCGAAGGCGACTACACTCCGCGCCTCAAGTACCTCGCCGAGCTCCCCGCAGGCAAGGTCGCCGGGCACTTCGACAAGGTCGACCGCAGAAAGTTCAAGGAGGTCCTCGGCGACAAGATGTGCTTCTGGGGCAATGTGCCGCTCTCGCTCATGTGCACCGGCACGCCGCAGCAGGTCAGGGACGACGTCAAGGAACTCTGTGAGCTCTTCAGCGACACCGGCACCCTGATGCTCGACAGCGTGACGGGCATCCCCGACGAAGCCAAGCCCGAGAACGTGATGGCTCTGCGCGAAGCCGCCGACGAGTACGGCGTCTGGTGAGGTAGTCTCGCTGCAGGCGAGGGGCGGACGAGCCCGCTCCTCGCCTGCGGTCCTCTCCGGCAGAAGAACGGCTCACGACGATCGGATGGCAGTCACCGAGTCCATGACGGCGCGAAGCCGCACTGCGGCGCGCGTGCCCAGCAGACCGTGGGACCTTGACACGTGACGCGCCGCCACTCTATCTTTCACATAATGTCTAGATAAATGTCCACAAGCCAGCGAGGTCCCTCCACGGATCGCGTCCCTGTCCCCAAACGTGCGCCCCGACAACACGTCCCGTGCATGACGAAAGGTACGTCTCCGACCTCGTGAAGGGCGCGGGCACTCCCCCGACGACCGCCGCCCGCGCCCTCACGGCCCCCCATCCACCGTCCCCGGCGCTGGCGGCGCCGCCACAGGCAAGGAGGATCAGTTGACCGAGACCCTGACCAGCGCGCTGGTCGAGATGCGCGAGGACGATGTCCTCGCCGACGTCCGTGCCGCTAGGCAGGCGGGCACGGACCCCGCCGACGTCATCGCCGGCCTGCAGGCGGGCATGAAGACGATCGGCGACAAGTACGAGGCCGGCGAGTACTTCCTCTCCGAGCTCATCATGGCCGCCGAGATCTTCAAGAACGCCTTGGCCGAGCTCGGCCTGGACCAGTCGGCGGCCGACACCGGCAAGCGCGGGACTGTCGTGCTCGGCACCGTCCACACCGATATCCACGACATCGGGAAGAACATCGTCGCCAGCGTGCTCAGCGCGAACGGCTTCAAGGTCGTGGACCTCGGCGTCGACGTGCCCGCGCAGCAGTTCGTCGACGCGGCCCGCGACAGCGACGCCAGGGTCATCGGCCTCTCCTGCCTGCTCACCACGGCGTTCCCGGCGATGCAGGAGACCATCTCCGCCTTCGCCGCTGCCGGTCTTCGCGACAAGGTGACCATCGTGATCGGCGGCGGACCGGTGAACAGCGACCTGGCGCTGCAGATCGGCGCCGACGGCGCCGGCACCAGCGCCCAGGACGCCGTCATCCTCGCCGGCAAGGCAGTCGAAGGAGGTGCCTCGTGATCGCCCCGAGCGATGATCCGCGGAGGGAGCGGCTGCGCAAAGCGGTCGCCCTTGAGCCAGCGGACAAGGTCCCCGTCTGCCTCGAAGGGGTCGCGTGGAGCGCCCGCGTCACCGGCATGCCGCTCAAGACCTTCCTCAGCGACCCGCTGCTCGCGACGCAGGCCAACATCGAGGCGTTCGAGCTCGTCGGCAACGCCGACTCGGTGAACAACCCGTCGTTCGACGTCTCGTCGCTCAGCTTCCTGTGGATGACGCGGGTCAAGCGCCCCGGCTTCGACGGTCTCGGCGACGACGAGCCGTGGCAGGTCGAGGAGTCCGGGCTCATGACGCCCGACGACTACGACGCCATCGTCGAGGAGGGCTGGGCGCCGTTCCAGATCGCCTACCTGAACGAGCGCGTGGCGCCGGGCAAGTTCGAGGACTTCATCAAGTTCGTCCAGGGGACCGGCGCCGTCGTCGAGAAGGCGAACGCCGCCGACGTGCCGTTCCTCGCCGTCGGCGTGCTCACGACGCCGTTCGAGTACCTCTGCGGCGGACGGTCGTTCAGCCAGTTCGTCTTCGACCTCTACCGCATGCCCGACAAGGTCGAGGCGGCGATGCAGGCGATGATGCCGGGCCTGAACGACGCCGGCCTCGGGCTCAGCGCCGCCGTCGGCGCGCCCGGCATCTGGATCGGCGGCTGGCGCTCGGCCAGCAAGATGCTGGCCCAGCCGCTCTGGGACCGCTTCGTCTGGCCGTACTACAAGGACATCGTCGCCGAGGTGGCCGCCGCCGGTCTCATCCCGATCCTGCACCTCGACTCTGACTGGACCCGCGACCTGGCGCGATTCCGCGAGCTGCCGGCCAGGACGTGCGTCCTCTCGCTCGACAGTATGACCGACATCCGCAAGGCCAAGGAAGTGCTGGGCGACCACATGTGCATCATGGGCGACGTGCCGCCGGCGCTGCTGAGCAGCGGCACGCCCGAGCAGGTGTACGAGCACTGCCGCACGCTTGTCGCCGACATCGGCCCGACCGGCTACATCCTGCAGTCGGGCTGCGACATCCCCGTCGACGCACCACTCGCCAACGTCAAGGCGATGGCGGAGGCCGCGGCGGACGCCTGAGAGAGACGACTGACAGAGGGCGCCGGCGGGTTGCCGCCGGCGCCCTCCTGCTACCATGAAGTCCGACCTGACGTCCGCGACCGCCCGGTGACGAATGACCATCGACGAGCAGCCGCCAGTCGTTGAGTCCCGTCCCCGGCGGCCTCAAGTTCATCGCCTGCCCGGCCGTCCTCGGCGAACTCGCCGACGGCGCCATCGAGGGCGTCGACTGCCTCAAGCTCGAGGCGCAGCTGCACGTCAGCCCGGAGCGGCTCAAGGAGGCGCTCCGCGTCGCCGTCGCCGATGCCGACGTGCCGGGCACGACGATCGTCCTCGGGTACGGCCTCTGTTCCAACTCCGTCCTCGGCCTCAAGACCGAGCACGCCACGCTCGTCGTGCCTCGTGTGGACGACTGCATCGCCATGCTGCTCGGCTCCAACGAGGCGTTCTCCGCCGAGGCCGAGAAGGAACGCGGCAGCTACTACGTCGCCAAGGCGTATCTCGAAGAATGCGACACGATCATGAGCGAGCACGAGAAGCTGGTGGAGAAGCGCGGCCGCGAACGCGCCGAGAAGATGATGCGCCTGCTGCTCAAGCACTACACGCGCATCGTGCTCGTCGACACCGGCCGCTACGACCTCGAGCCGTACCGCGCCCGCGTAGCCGGGTTCGCGGAGACTTTCGACCTCGCCGTCGAGGAAGTGCCCGGCACGACGCGGATCCTCGACGCGCTCGTGGCGGAGGACTGGGGCGACGACTTCGTCGTCGCCCCGCCGGGCCACGAGCTCACCCTCCAGGACTTCCGGCCCGAACTCTTCTCCGGCGACGCCGACGCGTCGTCCACCGTCGCCCCTGCCGCGTCCTCGCCGGCGGCGCAAGAGCAGCAGCCGGCGTGAACATCCTCTGCATCGCCGGCTTCCTGGGGTCGGGCAAGACGACCGTGCTCCTCGAGGTCGCGCGGGCCATGACCGAGGGCGGCACGAGGCTCGCCGTCATCGAGAACGAGATCGGCGAGGTCGGCATCGACGGCGGCTACGTGCGCGAGCAGGGCCTCCCGGTGCAGGAACTCTTCGGCGGGTGCATCTGCTGCACCCTCCAGGCCGGGCTGGTCGAGACGCTGCGCACCGTCCAGAGCCGGTACGAGCCGGACTGGGTGATCATCGAGCCGACAGGCCTCGCCGCGCCGGGCGACATCCTCGGCGTCGTGGTCGACCATTGCCCGGACGTGGACACGATCCGCGTGCTCACGCTCGTCGACGCCCCGCGCTGGCCGATGCTCCTCGAGATCGTCGAGCCGCTGGTGACGGCGCAGCTGGAGATCGCCGACGTCGTCGCCGTCAACAAGGTCGATGAAGTCGACGAAGAGGCGCTGGCGGCGGTCATGAGAGCGTGCGCGCGCTCGCCGGCAAGGCGCCGGTCCTGCCCGTCTCCGCGGCGCACCGGCACCGGCATGAAGCGCCTTCTGGGGGCCGTCGTCTGATGGACGGACACGAGGTGCACGGCCACGACCACCTGCGGCACCTCCCCGCGAACGCCACGCCCGCCGTGTTCGCGGCGCGGGCCGATGTGGTCTTGGCGCCGCCCGCGCGCGCCGATCAGCTCGAGCTGGCGATCACGCACTTCTTCGCCGCGCTGTCTGGCGGGCTGGCCGACGCCGGCTGCACGCTGGTCGGCCACCTCAAGGGCACGCTGCGCGCCCGGGCACGGCGACCTCGCGTTCCACGCGACCGCTCTGGCCGTGAAGCCGGCGCTCACGGGCGGCGTCACCGGCGAGGCGGACGAGGCGGTCGCTCACCGTCAACGTCATCGTCTTCGGGGTCGACGAGCAGGCGCTCGCCGCCATCGTGACGAGCGCCTGGGCCAGAGCAACCGGCGCCCAGACCTTCTGGCGGCGCTAGCTGCGCCGCCGGGCGCGCCGGCGGCCATGCTTCCCGCCGCGCCGGTCCGGCCGTCGCGACCGGGCCGCCCGATCACCAGTCCCGGAGACGGACGACGGCGGGGGACCCAGCCGGGTCCCCCGCCGTCGTCGCCTTACGCCGCACTTCGCTCAGGCCTGCTCGCGATCGTCGCGGTCCGCGTCTGATCAGATCGCCGCGCCGTACTTGCGGCCGGCGTCGATGAACGCCTGGTACGCGGCCGGATCGGCCTCGTCCAGCACGACGCCGCTGCTGAGGATGAAGCCCCCGTCCTTGGCGGTCTTGCCGAGCAGGTCCTTGACGTAGGCGTCCATCTTTTCCGGCGTGCCCATCGTGAACAGCGCCGCCGGCACGTTGCCGCCGATGCACTGACGGCGGCCGACGATCGCCTTGGCGCGCTCCATGTCGGTGGCGTCGAACATCCAGACCATGCGTCCGGCGGGGATCTCCTCGTCGGCGATGACCTCGAGGCGCTCGTTGTAGGCGCCCTCGGCGAAGACCCACGGCACGAGGCCCTCTTCGATCAGGCCGAGCAGCACGGCCTTGAAGCTCGGCCAGTAGAGCTCCTTGTAGTCGGCGTCGGACATGAAGCCGTCGGCGCCCTTGTGGATCGGGATGAACACGATCGGGTTGCCGGTCATGTTGTTCGAGCGGACCGCCCAGTCGATCGCCTGCGGCACGAGCCGTTCCATGGCCGCCTTGATCTTCTCCGGCTGGCGGAACTTGTCGAGCATCAGCCCGCGCGTGCCCGCGCATCGTGTCGCCGAGGATGTCGTAGGGCGCCTTGGTGGCGCCGCCCGCCGTCTGCGGGATGCCGAGGGTCGCCATGATCTTGCCGTCGACGGCCATGAACGTCTGCAGCCACTCCATGGCGGCGTCGCCCGCGTCCATCAGCTTCTGCAGCATCTCCTTGACGGGCGGAGCCGAGAAGGCCGCGAAGAACGGCGCCGTGAACGGGATCTCGACGAGGTCGGTCCACGGCGGGAGCATGCTCCACGGCTCCATGGCGCCGAACATCCGCGGCAGGTAGGTGCGCAGCCAGTAGTTGCCGGGGTCCTGGATGAGGGCGTCGTACTCGTCCGCCTTCATCCACTCCTTCTCGTTGTACTGATAGCTCGTGTCCTCAGGCGTGCCGTGGCCGGGCCAGTCGTACATCTTGTAGTCGAGGACGTCGAAGAGCTTGCCGGGCACGATGCCGAGGGTCAGGCCGATGCCGTCGGGCCGCGTCTCGTCGTGGAACCTGTACCACGCGTCCTGGAACTTGTCGTAGTCGTAGTAGGCGTCGTGTCCGGTGTACCCGTAGTAACGGAACGGGCAGGAGACCGATCCACGGGACGATCGGCACGGTCGCAGGCTTCTTGAGGGCGATCGCGTCGCGATGGAGCTGCACGCGGTCGCGGTAGGTCTGCGCGATCTCGGGCGAGACGAACTCGATCGGCACGTCCTGCCAGGCGTCCAGGCGAAACGCCAGACGCTGCTCGGGGGTGAGCTCGTTCCAGTTGTCAGGCAGCATCGTCACGCACCCCCCACCCAGGTCTTGGCGAGCTCGACCGCGGCGACCGCGTCCTTGCCCCAGTCGTCGGCGCCGGCGAACTCGACTACGTCGCCGGTGACCGGCGCGCCGCCGAGCATGATCTTGACGTCGCCGCGCAGGCCGGCGGCGTCGATGGCGGCCACGGTAGCCTTCATCGACTCGAAGGCGACGGTGAGCAGGCCGCTGAGACCGAGGACCTGTGCCTTGT
Source organism: uncultured Thermoleophilia bacterium (assembly GCA_963784975.1). Lineage (GTDB taxonomy): Bacteria > Actinomycetota > Thermoleophilia > UBA2241 > UBA2241 > CAIXSE01. The sequence goes on from CAWAUK010000071.1 coordinate 60,472, forward strand.
TCTCGCGGACCGCGTCGACGACCGTCGCAATCGGCACGTCAACACCGAGGTCCACCACGTTGAAGCCGGCGATGTCCAGCATCGTGACGACGATGTCCTTGCCGATGTCGTGGATGTCGCCCTGCACCGTACACATGACGACCGTGCCGAGCTTCTCACCCGCGGCCTCAGCCTTGAGGTACGGCTTCAGCTGGGCGGTGATGCCCTGCATGATCTCGCCGGCCATGATGAGTTCGGGGATGAACGCCTGGCCGTCGGCGAACCGCTGCCCGATGACCTCCATGGCCTCCCTGCACGCGGCGACGATCGAAAGCGGGTCGGCCCCACCTTCCAAGGCCTCCTTGGCGATCCGCAGCGCGTCGTCTTCGCGCAGCTCGATCACCGCATTCTTCAGCTCGTTGGACATAGGTTCTCCAATCCGGCGTTGACGGGCCCCGTCGTTCCGCTCCTCAGATCTGCATGCCGTACTTCTTGCCGGCGTCGATCATGGCCTTCACGCACTCCGGCTTGGCGGCGTCGATGACGATGCCCGAGCCCAGGATGAACCCGCCGTCGCCGGCGACGTCCTCCATCAGCTGGCGCACGTAGTCGTCCATGTCCTGGACCGTGCCCGTGGTGAGCAGGGCGCCCGGCACGTTGCCGCCGAAGCACTGGTAGCCGCCCAGGTGCCTGCGCGCCTCGCTCATGTTGGTGGCGTCGAACATCCAGATCATCTTGCCGGGCGGGATCTCCGGGTCGCGGATGGCCTCGAGGCGCTCGTTGTAGGCGCCCTCGGCGAAGCACAGCGGCGTGATGCCGTCCTCGATGAGGCCCAGCAGGACCTTCTTGAGCGACGGCCAGTAGAACGTACGGAAGTCCTCGTCGGAGAGGAACCCGTCGGCGCCCTTGTGCAGCGGGATGAACACGAACGGGTGCTTGTTGATGTTGCACGGGCGGACGCCCCAGTCGATGGCGAGCGGGACGAGGCGGTCGCATGCCTCGAGCACCTTGTCCGGCTGGCGGAACTTGTCGAGCATCAGGCCGCGCGTGCCGCGCATGGTGTCGCCGAGGATGTCGTAGGGCGCCTTGGTCGCGCCGCCGGCGAAGCCTGGGATGCCGAACTTCGCCATGGAGTCGCCGTCCATCCTGGTCATGGCCTGGATCCACTCGAGCGCCGCGTTGCCGGCCTCCATCATCTTCTTGAGCATCTCCTGGACCGGCGGCGTGCCGAACGGGATGAAGAACGGACCGACCATCGGACCTTCGACCAGGTCGGTGAACGGGTCGAGCGTGCTCCACGGCTGCATGGCCCCGATCACCCGCGGCAGGTAGAAGCGCTGCCAGTAGTTGGACGGGTCGGCGATGAGCTTGTCGTACTCGTCGGCCTTCATGTACTCGGCCTCGTTGTACTGGTAGCCCGAATCCTCGCCGACGCCGTGGCCCGGCCAGTCGTAGAGGCCGTAGTCGAGGGCGTCGTACACCTTGACCGGGGCGATGTTGATGGTGAAGGCGAGCACGTCCGGTCGGTAGATGTCGTGGAAGCGCTGCCAGGCATGGTAGAGCTTGTCGAAGTCGTAGTACGTCTCCTTGGCCGTGAGCCCGGCGTCGAGGCCGGGGAACAGCGCGATCCAGGGGGCGACGGGAGGACGCGACGGCTTCTTGAGCCGGACCGCGTCCTTGAACATCTGCACGCGCTCCTGGTACTCCGCCTTGACGGTTTCGGAGGCGAACTCGATGTCGGGGTTCTGCCAGACGTCGAACCGCTTCTCGCACCGCTCCTCCGGGGTCAGCTTGTCCCAGTTCTCGGCGAACACCTCAGGCACCCCCGATCCACTGCTTGGCGAGCTCGACGGCTTCCACCGCGTCCTTGCCGAAGCCGTCGGCGCCGGTATAGGCGACGACCTGCTCGGTGATCGGCGCTCCGCCGACCATGAGCTTGACGTCGCCGCGGATGCCGGCTTCGCCCGCCGCGGCGACAACGCGCTTCATCGAATCGATGGCGCTCGTGAGCAGGCAGCTCATGGCGATGATCTGCGCGTGCCTCTCCTGCGCGATCGCGATGAACTGCTCGACCTTCACGTCCACGCCGAGGTCGACGACCTCGAACCCGGCGATGTCGAGCATCGTGGCGACGATGTCCTTGCCGATGTCGTGGATATCGCCCTGCACGGTGCCGATCACGATGATCCCCAGCTTCTGCTCCGGAGCGGCGCCCATGAGATGCGGCTTGAGCTTGGCGGAGACGCCGGTCATGATCTCTCCGGCCATGATGAGCTCGGGGATGAACGCCTCGCCGTTGGCGAAGCGCTCCCCGATCACGTCCATGGCCTTCTTGCAGTCGCCAAGGATGCCGACCGGGTCGGCCCCCTCCGCCAGCAGGCGATCGACCATCGCCAGGGCATCGTCTTCCCGAAGGTCGACGATGGCCTGCGTCAGCTCTTGTGTCACGGTTCCTCCCTTGCGGTCCCTGCCGGGGTGAGCTCCTCCGCCTGCGCCTCGCCCATGTAGAGCGCCTCGAGGCGAGGGTCTCCACGCAGTTCGTCCGGAGTGCCGCCCAGCGCGATCGTCCCCTTCTCGAGCACGAACACGCGGTCGGCCAGCGAGAGACCGCGCTCCACGTTCTGTTCGATGAGGATCATGGTGGTGCCCTCGTCGCGGATCTTGATGAGGGTGTCGTAGAGCCGGTCGACGGTCGTCGGAGCAAGGCCGAGCGCGATCTCGTCGAAGATGATGAGCTTGGGCTCGGCCATCAGAGACCGGCCGATGGCCAGCATCTGCTGCTGGCCGCCGGAGAGCTGCTTGCCGGACTTCGCGCGCCGCTCGGCCAGCACGTCGAACAGGTCGTAGACGCGGTCGAGCCGCCCCTGGAGCCCGTCCTTCTCGCCCGCTGCCGTGCCGGCGAGCACGAGGTTCTCGTGAACGGTCAGGTCGGCGAAGATGTGGCGACCCTCCATGCAGTGCGCGAGCCCCAGGCGGGCCACCTCATGCGCCGGCAGACCCGAGATCCTCGTACCGGCGAAGCTGATCTCGCCCGCCGACGCGGGGATCATGCCGCTGATGGCACGGGCGCAGGTGGTCTTGCCGGCGCCGTTGGTGCCGAGCAGAGCCACCACCTCGCCCCGGCGGACGTCGAACGAGATGTCGCTCACGGCCCGGAAGTGACCGTACCCGGCGCTCACGCCGCTCACCACGAGCAGCGGGCTGGCATCTGCGACCGCCTCACGCGAGCGCACGGACGGAGCGAGCTCCTCGCAGCCGGTGCCCAGATAGCAGGCGACCACCTCCGGGGTGGTCATCACGTCCTTGACGGCGCCGTCGGCGATGAGTCGCCCGAAGTCGAGCACGGCCACTCTGTCGCAGCATTGCTGGATCACATCCATGATGTGCTCGATGATGACGATGGCCTCGACTCGATGCCGCAGTGCCCTGATGACCTCGATGAGCTCGGCGATCTCCGATTCGACGAGGCCGGCGCCGATCTCGTCCATGAGCAGGATGCGCGGCTCGAGCGCGAGCGCGCGCGCCAGCTCGAGCCGCTTGAGCTGCAGCAGGGTGAGGTCGGCGGCGTTGGTGTGCGCCACCGACCAGAGCCCCAGCTCGCGAAGGATCGCCTCGCAGTCCGCGTGCACGCCGCGGTCGGACTTGGATCGAGCGCCGTAGTACCGCGCCACGAGAAGGTTTTCCAGCACCGTCATCTGGCGGAACGGCCGCGGGATCTGGTGGGTGCGGCCGATGCCCATGCGGGCGCGCCTGTATGCCGGCAACTGTGTGACGTCGACGCCGTCGTACTCCACCGTGCCGCCGTCGGCGTGCAGGGCGCCGCTGAGCATGCCGACGAACGTGCTCTTGCCTGCCCCGTTGGGGCCGATGATGCCGAGCACCTCGCCGCGCCGCACTTCGAGACCCACCTCGGCCACAGCGACGACGTCGCCGAACCGCTTGGTGATGGCGTCGGTCTTGAGGAGCACCTCGCCCTGCTTGCCAGACGGCGCGAAACGAGCGCCGTCGGCGGCCAGTTCGGCTACGTGCGCGTGCTCGACTGGCTTGGCCGACACGTCCTCGGCACCGGCCGCGGGTCGTCGCGCCGCCACGATGCGCTGGTAGACCTGGACCACGATCCCCCAGATGCCGGTCGGCGCGAAGCGGATGAGCAGGATCACGATGACGCCGGTGATCGCGACGTGCAGCTCGGGATAGCCCGACAACGCCTCGCCGAGCCACACGGTGAAGCCGGCGCCGATGATCGGGCCGATGATCGTGCCGATGCCGCCGACGATCGTCGTGCTCACGATGTTGATCGTCCACACCAGGGAGAAGGCACCGTACGGCTCCACGGTGCCGAGGCGCACGGCCTGCAGTCCGCCGACCATGCCGATGAGGAAGCACGACACCACCCACACCCACAGTTTGGTGCGGAAGGTGGAGACGCCTATCTCTTGGGCGGTGTCCTCGTCGTCGCGCAGGGCGCGCAGGCTCAAGCCCAGTCGCGTGCGCAGGACGAACACGACGACGATGATGGCCACCACCGCGAGCGCCAGAGCGTAGTAGTACAGCTGCAGGACCGTGGGCGCGTACGCAGTGAGGAACAGGCCGACGGCCCCGCCGAGGCCGTTCCAGTTGACCATGAACGCGCCGAGCGCCTGGGCGAGCACCAGCGTGGCGATCGCGAAGTACAGGCCGCGGAAGCGGAACATGGGGACGCTGACGAGCACGGCGAAGAGCGCTGCGATCAGGCCGCCGCCGATGATGAGCAGCGGCAGCGCGAAGCCGAAGTGGTTGGCGAGCACGGCGGCGGTGTATGCACCGATGCCGACAGAGGCGGCGGGCGCCAGCGAGACGAGACCGCCGTAGCCCGCGAGCAGGTTCCAGGCCTGGGCGAGGGCGATGAACTCGAGCGCCTGGAAGATGACCAGGGCGTAGTACTGGTTGATGTAGTACGGGGCCGCGATGGCCACCACGAGGGCCACGGCGCTGACCGCAAGCAGGATCAGTTGCCGGCGCTGGCGCGGTACCCAGGCGCTCATGGGGCGCCGCTTCGCAGCCGCCATCAGGCGTCTCCCGCCCGCCCGAACAGGCCCTGAGGCCTGACCGAGAGCACGACGAGCACCACCATGCAGCCGATGAACACGCGCCACCCGTCCCCGACGAAGGTGGCGCCGATGCTCTCGATGACGCCGAGCAGCAGGCCGCCGAGGAGGGTGCCCTTCACGCTGCCTACGCCGCCAAGCACGACTACCGCGAACCCGGTGACCAGGTACGCGGTCCCGGTGGTCGGCGCGAACGAGAAGGCAAGGCCCACGAGCGCCCCCGCTATGGCCGCCGAGCCGGCGGCTAGGGCGTACGTCAAGGAGTAGACGCGACGCACGTTCACGCCCATGACCTCGGCCGCGACGGCATCCTCGGAGCTGGCCCGCAGGCCGCGGCCGAAGCCTGTGCGTGTGAGGATCAGGTGAGTGGTGGCCAGCAGGCCGACCGCCACGACGAGGCAGATGATGTAGACGACCGGCATGCGCTGGCCGAGCAGATCCACACCCGACTGGGCGTAAGACGCGTTCAGCGAGCGCACGTCGGGCTTGAAGCCGATGATGAACAGGTTCTGAAGCACGACCGAGACACCGAAGGTGATGAGCAGGGGCGCCTCGGCGCCCCTGCTCATCACAGGGCTCAGTCCGTAGTGCTGCAGTGGGTAGGCGAGCAGCGCGACCAGGGGCGCCGCGATGAGCACGGCGATCAGAGGGTCCATCCCGGCCCACTGTCCGATGAAGTACACGAGGTACGCGCCGAGCACGATGAACTCGCCGTGTGCGAGGTTCATGAGACGCATGACCCCGAACACCAGGGAGAGCCCGAGCGCCACCACGGCGAAGAGTCCGCCGATGCCGAGTCCCGTCAGGACCGCGTTGAAGAGGTCGCTGCCGCTCGGCACCTCAGGCCCCCGGATGGTTCACTGCCGCCATTCCGCTTGCCGCCGCTCAGGGAAGCGGGAAGATGGGCTTGCCGTTGGCGACCGCCGCGGGCCACATGATGACCGACTTCTGGTTCTGCCACTGCGTCCAGATCACCGGGATGGCGGACGTGTGGTTGGCGCCGAACTTGACGGGGCCGCACACGAAGTCGCCGCTGGTCGCCTGGATCGCCTGCACGAGCTTGGTCGGGTCGGTGGAGCCGGCCCGGTTGAGGGCGTCCGTCATGATCTGTCCGGCGGCATACTCGGGGCCGAGGATCTGACCCATGCTCTGACCGGTCGCATCGGTGAAGCGCTGGCCGATCGTTTGGGCGTTCGGATACGGCAGCTCGGGGAGCCAGTAGCTCTCGATGAAGATGCCGTCCGAAAGGCTGCCGGTGGCGTCGGCGAACTGCTGCAGCTGAGCGCCACGGGCGAAGTCAAGGATCTTGGGCTTGTAGCCGGCCGCGTCCATCTGCTTGCGCAGGGCGACCAGGGTCGGCGTGTCGCCGAGGGCGATGACGTAGTCGGCACCCGACTGCTTGAGCTTGGCGATGAGGCTGCCGAACTCGGTGGCGTTGGACGGGTACGGCGGCATCTTGATCTGCTTCCAGCCGTACTTCTTGGCCGCCTGGGTCCACAGGGCGTCGAACACCGGGCCGTCCGGGCTGTTGTCGACGCAAGTGGCGACGACACTGTTGGTCTTCTGCTTCAGGCCGAGGTCGGTCATGACCTTGAAGTTGGCGTCACCAAGTTCTGCACCCGAGACGAAGAAGTCGAAGGCATACTTCCAGCCACCGCTGTCCGCCTTCACGCCCATGAACGGCTCGAGCGGGTTGCCCGTCTCAAGGTAAGGGACACCACGGCGTTCGGCTGCCAAGGCGGCGGCGTTGCCCACCGTGGGCGTGACCGGACCGATGATGGCTACAGCGCCGTTCTTGGTGATCAGCGTGTCGACGTTGGATGCCGCCTGGTTGGCGTCGCTCTTGTCGTCGAGCAGGACCATCTTGACCTGCGTCGGCTTGCCGTTGATGGTCACGCCGCCCTTGGCGTTCTGGTCGGCGATGGCCGTCTCGACGCCCCACTTCTCGAAGGCGCCGAAGCCCGCGAGCGGGCCGCTCATCGAGGCGTCGACGCCGATGACGATCTCGCTCGGCGCGCTGCTGCTTCCGCCGCTGCCGCCGCCTGCCGCGCTGTTGCTTGAGCCGCAGCCAGCCACCACAAGACCAGCGACCGCGACGGCGATCAGCGCGAGGAGCAGCGCGAGGCTCGTGCCGCGCCTACAGTGAAACACGTTCATCCTGTTCCCCCTTGTCAAGTCCGTTCCATCGGCACGTCCAGCTGACGCGCCAGCTCATAATGTATAGATATTTAGATAAAGACTGTCAAGGCCGGCCGGGCCCGGCCGGCCTCAGGCGCCGTACTCTTCCACGGCCTCGGCCAGCGCCTCGACGTTCTCGGGCTTCGCCTGGTCCGGGATGCCGCCGGGACCGTCGATGATGAGCCCGGTCTCGCCGAACAGGTCGATCAGCTCCTTGACGTCGTCTTTGACCTGCTGGGGAGTGCCGGTCACGAGCAGGGAGCTCGGGACGTTTCCCCAGAAGCACAGGACGTCGCCGCAGACTTCCTTGAACTTCTTGCGGTCGATGCGGTCGAAGTGCGCCGCGACCTTGCCCGGCGGCAGCTCGGCCAGGAACTCGAGGCGCGGCGTGTAGTCGCCCTCGAAGAGCGGCATCGGCGTGACGCCTGCCGCGATGCACTCCTCGATCAGCGCCTTGAAGGTGGGCCAGTAGAACTTCGCGAACTGCTCGTTGCTCATGAAGCCGCCGGCGCCCTTGTGCATGGGGATGAACTGGCGCGGGAGCCCGGTGACGGCGAAGGCGGCGTGCAGCAGTCCGATGGTCGCCTCCTGCATGACATCGATCGCCCGCAGCAGCGTATCCGGCTGGCGGAACATGTCGAGCGTGCTGCCGCGCAGGCTGCGGAAGGTGTCCGAGACCACATCGAAGGCCGGCATGAGCGCCGCCGCCCACGTGGGCGGGTAGCCGAGGTCCTTCATCTCCTGGAGGTACTTGCCGTTGGCGGCGTTGGTCTTCTCCTGCGCCTCGGCGATGTCGAGCATCGCCTGCAGCGCTGTCTTGAGCGGCGGGATGCCGAGCATGTTGCCGAGGACCTGCAGGTAGTAGCTGTTGGAGAACCAGTACAGCGGCGGCAGCGGGATCTGCCCGAGGCCCTCGAGCTTGCTGCCCATGCGCGGGAAGATCCTGGTGAACGTGAACCCGTTGGGGTCGGCGACGAACTCGGCAAGTTCTTCGGCCTTGACGTATTCGTCTTCGACCCACTGGTGCGGCGCGTCGTCGGCGAGGCCGCCCTCGTCCCCGGCCCACTTCAGCTGCTTGTTGCCGTAGGCCGCGAAGAAGTCCGAGGCGAGGACGTCGTTGGTCGGGGCGAAGTTCCAGCCGAAGCGGAGCGTGGCCTCCTTGGTCGACTGCCAGCGCAGCTCGTGGTCATATCCCGAGACAGCCTCAGGGACGCCCTTGATGAGCGTCGGGAAGTTGTGCACGTAGAGCGGCATAATGGGCACGCGGTCGGGCTTCTTGAGCGCGACGACGTCGTTGAAGCGCCGCTCGCGCTGCGCGTAGAGCTCCTCGGGCGTGGAGGTCATGCCGCACCTCCGGTCCACTCAGCGGCCATGCGAAGCGCCGCCGCCGCGTCGCGACCCCAACCGTCGGCGCCGGCGTACGTGCAGACCTGGTCGTCCACCGGGGAGCCGCCGATCATGATCTTCACCTGGTCGCGCAGGCCCGCGTCGGCGATCCCCGCGATGGTGGCCTTCATCGAGTCGAACGCGAGGGTCAGCAGGCCGGAGAGGCCGACGACCTGAGGGTGCAGCTCGTTGATGGCCGCGACGAAGCGCTCCACCGGCACGTCGATGCCGAGGTCGTGGACGTCGTAGCCGTTCACGTCGAGCATGAGCACGACGACGTCCTTGCCGATGTCGTGGATGTCGCCGGCCACCGTCCCGAGCACGATGGTCCCCCGGTCAGCAACGGCTGCCTCGCCCTTGATGCGTGGCTTGAGCTCGTCGGCGATGCGCTTCATGATCTCGCCGCCCATGATGAGCTCTGGGATGAAGACTTCTTCGCGCTCGAACTTGTCGCCGAGGACCGTCATCGCGCCTTTGGCCTCCTCGAGCACCTCACTCGGGTCGGCGCCACCGTCGAGCATGGTCGCGACCAGGCGCATCGCCTCGTCCTCGTCCATGCCGACGATGGCGTCGGTGAGCTCTATCGACATTCCTACCTCCCTGGTGACCCTGTTGACGTGCCCGCAAGGCACCTTGTCACGTGGTAGCACATAATGTATAGAGATTTACAGAAAGGCAAGTACTGGCGGCGGCCATTGATATGATGCGACGCATGGCGAACGGGGCGGAGACACGAGGCATGGCGGCGATACCACAGGGACGCGGCATCGACCGCGCCTCGTATGAGCCCGCGTACATCCAGCTGGTGAACATCCTGCGTGGAGCGATCGCCAGCGGGCAGTACCAGGCCGGGGACCAGCTCCCCACGGAGTCCGAGCTCTGCGCCGCCTACGACGTGAGTCCCATGACAGTGCGGCGCGCCATCGGCATGCTGCTCGACCAGGGCGCGGTCAGCACCACGCGAGGGCGCGGAACCTTCGTGCAGCCCCTGCGCCTCGCCACGGCCACGTTCGACCTCAGCGAGTTCCACGACATCCTGGCCGAGCCCGGCGTCACCGCCAAGGTGGTCGAGGCGCGCGTGCTGCCCGCGGGGCCGCGCGCCGCCGCCAACCTGGATGTCGCCGACGGCACCCGCGTCGTCTCGATCCGCCGCATCCTGCAGCGCGCCGACGAGCCGCTGATCTACCACCGCGAGTCGCTCATCTACGACCCGACCCGACCGACCGTCGAGTCCGAGCTCGACGTCACCGCCCTGCGCGACATGTTCGAGGGCGGCGTGGGCAGCGGCCCCAAGCGCGGCGAGCTCATCCTGCACGCCTCGGCGCTCACCGAGGAGGAGGCCGGCCGTCTGAGTCTGGCCGCCGGGACGGCCGCGTGGGTGCTGGAGCACATCTTCTACGCCTACGACGAGAAGCCCGTCAGCTGGGGCTGCTTCATCTGCCGCGGAGACCTCTTCTCCTTCCGCGCCAGCGTCGGAGCGCCGGCGCCCGGAGGCGACGCCGGCGCGAGGAGGAACCGCCGATGACCGAGTTCGAAGGCCTCGACCCTGCATCGCTCGCCGCGCGCATCGCCGCCCTCGACGAGCACGGCGCGCTCGAGTCGATCACGGCACGCATCGAGGGCGGCGAGGACCCGCTCGCGATCATTGAGGAGTGCCAGGTCGGCATGCGCTGGGTCGGAGAGCACTACCAGACCGGCAAGTACTTCATCTCCGGCCTCATCATGGCCGGAGAGATCTTCCGCGAGGCCATGGTGATCCTGGGTCCGCTACTTCCTGAGACGACGGTCGATGCCAGCCAGGGCAGCGTCCTCGTCTGCACGGTGCGCGGCGACATCCACGACCTCGGCAAGAGCATCGTCACGATGATGCTGCGCTCGTACGGCATCGTGGTCCACGACCTCGGCGTCGACGTGTCCCCGGAAGAGGTCGTGCGCAAGGCGCTCGAGCTGAAGCCGGACATCCTCGGCCTCTCGGGCCTGCTGACCGTCGCCACCGACGGCATGAAGGCGACGATCACGGCGGTACGCGACGCCGGCGGCGAGCTCGGCAGCCTGCCGATCATCATCGGCGGCGGCATCGTCGACGAGCAGACCTGCTCCTGGACGGGCGCAGACCTCTGCGCCAACGACGCCTCGCGCGGCGTGCGGCTCATCCGGGAGGCGATCGCCGCGGCGCACGGCTGACGGGCGGCCCCGCACCGGCGGGCCTGCCGAGGTTGACAGCCACCCGCCCCTGCCCTACGGTTCCCAGACCGCTTGCCAGAAGGGTAGGCGCCTGATGAAGGGCCCGGTGCTCACCGGAGGTGTCACATGATTGGCCCGTGGCGAAGGACATACGAGTCACACCCGAGCTAGTCGAGGCGCGCCGCCTCGCACTGGCCCACAACGTCCTGCCCATCACCCACTCGTTCGTCTCCGACCTCGAGACCCCCGTCTCGGCGTTCCTCAAGCTCGGCGCGCCCCGTCGCGCCTTCCTCCTGGAGAGCGCGGAGCAGGGCCAGCACCTGGGCCGGTTCTCGTTCCTCGGCGTCGGCGCCCGCGCCCTCGTGACCTACGCGGACGGGCGCCTCACCGTGCAGGAGAACGGTGACCGGCTGAGCGTCGAGCACGACGATCCGTTCACCGCCGTCGCCGACCTCATGCGCAGCTACCGTCCGCCTGCGAGCGGCGAGGCGGCAGCATTGCCGCCGCTCGCCGGCGGCCTCGTCGGCTACTTCGGCTACGACCTCGTGCGGCACCTGGAGCCCCTCCCGGACGCGCCGCCGGACGACCTCGGCCTGCCGGAGATGGCGTTCCTGCTGGCCGACACGGTGCTCGTGTTCGACCACCTCAAGCACGCCATCACGATCGTCGCCAACGCATTCGTCGACGGGCGCGACGTTGACGGCCCCTACGATCGTGCCGTGGAGCGCATCGCCGACGTGCGCGCCAAGCTGGCCGCGCCCCTCCCCGCCGGCGCGGCCGGGCGCATGGTCGACGCGGCCGAGGTCGGCGCGGATCCGGCGCCCTCCGCGCGCCCCGTCACGTCCTCGATGACGCGCGACCAGTACGAGGCCGGCGTGGAGCGCATCCGCGAGTACATCTACGCCGGCGACGCTTTCCAGGTCGTGCTCTCCCAGCGCTTCAGCACGCCGGCCGACGTCTCGCCCTTCTCCGTCTATCGCGGCGTCCGCGCCGTCAACCCGAGCCCCTACCTCTACTACATCGCCTTCGACGACTTCGCCCTCTGCGGCTCGAGCCCGGAGCCACTCATCACCGTCCAGGGCGACCGCGTCGAGACGCGGCCGATCGCCGGCACTCGCCGGCGGGGCGCGAGCCCCGCCGAGGACCGGCGCCTCACCTCAGACCTGCGCGCCGACGAGAAGGAGCGCGCCGAGCACGTCATGCTGGTCGACCTGGGCCGCAACGACCTCGGTCGCGTCTGCGTGCCCGGCAGCGTCAAGGTCGACGAGTTCATGGAGATGGAGTTCTACTCCCACGTCATCCACATGGTCTCGTCGGTGAGCGGCACCCTCGAGGAGGGGAAGGACCCGACCGACGCGCTCAAGGCCGCCTTCCCCGCCGGTACCGTGAGCGGCGCCCCCAAGGTCCGCGCCATGCAGATCGTCGACGAGCTCGAGACGGTGCGGCGCGGTCCCTACGCCGGCGCCATCGGGTACCTCAGCTACGGGGGCGACCTCGACACCTGCATCTGCATCCGCACCGTCATCGTCAAGGACGGCGTGGCGCACGTGCAGGCGGGCGCCGGCATCGTGGCCGACTCGGTGCCCGCGAAGGAGTACGCTGAGACGAGGAACAAGGCAGCGGCGCTGCTGCGCGCCATCGAGCTCGCCCACGAGCAGTTCGGCGACGGAGGCACGACATGACGACCACCGCCCCCCGGGCCGGCGACGGAGCCCGGGTCTTCATGATCGACAACTACGACTCGTTCACGTACAACCTGGTGCAGTTCCTCGGCGAGCTCGGCGCCGACATCACCGTCAAGCGCAACGACCACGTGACCATCGCCGAGATCGCGGCGGCGCGGCCGACGCACCTCGTCGTCTCCCCCGGTCCCTGCACGCCCAACGAGGCCGGGATCAGCATGGACGCCATCGCCCACTTCGGCGCCGAGCGCCTGCCGGTGCTCGGCGTCTGCCTCGGCCACCAGGCCATCGGCCAGGTCTACGGCGGGGTCGTGCGCCGCGCCGGGGCGCCCGTCCACGGCAAGACCGACCAGATCCGCCACCACGGCGACGGCGTGTTCGCCGGCCTGCCCGACCCCTTCACGGCGACCCGCTACCACTCGCTGGTGGTGGACGAGAAGCTGCCCGACTGCCTGGCGCTGACGGCGTGGAACGACGAGGGCGTCGTGATGGGCGTGAGCCACCGCGAGCTGCCGGTGCACGGCGTGCAGTTCCACCCGGAGAGCGTGCTCACCGAGGTGGGGCTGGACCTGCTGGCGACGTTCCTGCGCATGAACGGCGAGGAGGCCCTGGATGCCGAATGACGTCCTGAGCGCCGCCCTGGCCGAGCTCACCGCCGGTCGTGACCTCTCGCAGGAGGACGCGCGCGCCGTGCTGCTGGAGATCATGGGCGGCCGTGTCGGCGAAGCCCAGACGGGCGCCTTCCTCAGCGCGCTCCGCGTGAAGGGCGAGACGGCGGATGAGATCGTCGGTATGGCGCGCGCCATGAGCGAGCTCGCCGAGAAGGTCGACGTGGACGCCGACGTCATCCTCGACACCTGCGGCACCGGCGGCGACCGCGCCGGCACCTTCAACATCTCCACGGCGGCCGCGCTCGTGGCCGCCGGCGCCGGCGTCACGGTGGCCAAGCACGGCAACCGCTCGGCGACGAGCAAGTGCGGCAGCGCCGACGTCCTGGAGGCGCTCGGCGTGGTCATCGACCTGGCCCCCGAGGACGTGAGCCGCTGCATCGCCGCGTGCGGCATCGGCTTCATGTTCGCGCCCCGCCACCACCTGGCGATGAAGTACGTGGCGCCGGTGCGCCGCGACCTGGGCATGGCGACCACGTTCAACCTCATCGGACCGCTCACCAACCCCGCGGGGGCGCGGCACCAGCTCATCGGCGTCGCCGACGCCCGCTACGTGGACCGCATCGCCCAGGCGGTGCGCCTGATGGGCAACGACCGCAACCTCGTCGTCCACAGCGACGACGGCCTGGACGAGATCTCGACCACCTGCGCGACGAGCGTGGTCGAGGTGTTCGCCGGCCAGGGATTCGACGAGCGCTATGAGGTCACGCCGGAGCAGTTCGGGATGGCGAGGGCGAGGCTGGAGGACCTTGCCGGCGGCGACGCCGCCGAGAACGCGGCCCTGCTGCGCGCCGTCGTCGACGGCAAGCCGGGGCCGCGCCTCGACATCGTCGTCCTCAACGCCGGCGCGGCGCTGTACATCGCGGAGGCCGCCGGCAGCATCGCCGATGGTGTGGAGAAGGCGCGGGCGGCCGTCGCCTCCGGCGCCGCCCGCGAGAAGCTCGACGCACTCGTCGCGACCACGCTGCAGCTCGCCGAGGAGAGCACGTGAGCGACAGGCGACTCCCGCGCGTCCTCGGCGCCGGACGCTCCGCCGGCTACGACCAGCCCGCGCCCGGCGGCTTCCTCACCGAGATGGTCGCCGGCTCGCGCCGGCGCGTGGCGGCGGCGCGAGTCGGCGGCCGCCTCGTCCGGCCGACGCAGATCCGAGAGCCCGGGCGCCTGCGCGACGCCCTGGCGCGGCCCAGTTGGACGCCGGGCACGCCGCGCCCGCAGCTCGCCGTGATCGCCGAGGTCAAGCGCCGCTCTCCGAGCAGGGGCGACATCGCGCCCGACCTCGACGCGGTGGCCCAGGCGCGCGCCTACGCGGCCGCCGGCGCCGACGCCATCTCCGTGCTCACCGAGCCGGACAGGTTCGGCGGCTCCCTCGACGACCTGCGCGCCGTCACCGCGGCGGTGGACCTGCCCGTACTGCGCAAGGACTTCATCGTCGACCGCGGGCAGGTCTGGGAAGCGGCCGAAGCAGGCGCCGCCGCCGTCCTCCTCATCGTCGCCATCCTCAGCGACGACCGGCTCCACGACCTGCTCATCGAGTGCCTGGACTGCGGTCTCGACCCGCTCGTCGAGGTGCACGACCTCGACGAGACGCGCCGCGCCTGCCGGGCGGGCTGTACGCTCGTCGGCATCAACAACCGTGACCTCGTCACCCTGGAGGTAGACCTTGCGACCACGGAATACCTGGCTCCGGCCCTCGGTCCCTGCATGTTCCCCGTGAGCGAGAGCGGCATCTCGACGCCTGCGGATGCCTGCCGGGCAGCTCTCTCCGGCGCTCGCGCACTGCTCGTGGGCGAGACCTTGGTCCGCACGCCCACGGAAGACCTGCCCGCACTGATCGCGAGCCTCAAAGATCCGGGGTGGCCGGAATGACCCGCGTCAAGGTCTGCGGCCTCACCCGTGCCGAGGACGTGCGCCTCGCGGTGGAACTCGGCGCGTGGGCGGTCGGCTTCGTTCTCGCCGCGAGCCCGCGGCACATCGTCCCGGCCAAGGCTCGAGACCTCGCGGCTGCGGCCGGCGAGGCGCTGACCGTGGCCGTGGTGACCACCCAGACGCCGGCGTGGATCGCCGCCGCCGTCACGACCGCGGGGCTCGGCGCGGTGCAGCTCTCGGCCGGGGCCCACGGCCCGACAGTCGCACAGGTCCGCGAGGCGGTCGCCGAGACGGATCGTCGCCTGCTCGTCATCGCCGCCGTCGACACCCCGGACGTGGAGCTCGCCGACCTCGTCCTGCTCGACGCCCGGGCTCCCGGCGTGTACGGCGGCTCGGGCCGCCGGCTCGACTGGGAACTGCTCGCCGCCGATCCCGCGACGCCCCGCAAGGACCTCGTCCTCGCCGGCGGCCTCAAGCCCGCCGGCGTCGGCGCGGCGATCGCCGCTCTGCACCCGGTCGCCGTCGACGTGTCCAGCGGCGTCGAGTGGGTGCCCGGCATCAAGGACGCCACCCGTCTGCGCGACTTCTTCGCCGCCGTGGAACGTGCCGACAAGGACGGAGTCGACCTGGCCGCGGAAACGAGGAGTGACGCCGAGTGACCATCGAGACCAGGTTCGGTCCCTACGGCGGCCGGTTCGTGCCGGAGACGCTGATCCCGGCGCTCGACGAGCTGACGGCCGCCTACGAGGAGGCGCGCGCCGACGCGGCCTTCCAGGCCGAGCTCGCCTACCTGCTGGCCGACTACGCCGGCCGCCCCACGCCGCTCTTCCACGCCGAGCGGCTGAGCGAACGTTGCGGCGCGACCGTACTGCTCAAGCGCGAGGACCTCTGCCACACCGGCGCGCACAAGATCAACAACGTCCTCGGCCAGGCGCTCCTCGCCAGGCGGATGGGCAAGCGCCGCGTCATCGCCGAGACTGGAGCCGGGCAGCACGGCGTCGCCACGGCCACCGCGTGCGCCCTGCTCGACCTGGAGTGCGTCGTGTACATGGGCGCCGAGGACGTGCGCCGGCAGGAGCTGAACGTGGTGCGCATGCGCCTGCTCGGCGCCACCGTCGTGCCCGTGGAGAGCGGATCGCGCACGCTCAAGGACGCGATGAACGAGGCGCTGCGCGACTGGGTCACCAGACGTGCGCGAGACCTTCTACGTCATCGGCTCGGTCGCCGGGCCCGCTCCGTACCCGGCGATGGTGCGCGACTTCCAGGCCGTGATCGGCGCCGAGACCATCGGGCAGGTGCGTGAGCGCTTCGGCCACCTCCCCGACGAAGTGGTGGCCTGCGTCGGCGGCGGCTCCAACGCCATGGGCATCTTCCACGCCTTCCGAGACCTCGCCTCGGTGCGGCTCACGGGCGTCGAGGCGGCCGGCGAGGGGCTGGACGGCCGCCACGGCGCCCCGCTGGCCAAGGGCTCGCCGGGCGTCCTCCACGGCTCGTACAGCTACCTGCTGCAGGACGCCTGGGGGCAGGTGACCGAGGCGCACTCGATCTCGGCCGGCCTCGACTACCCGGGCGTCGGGCCCGAGCACTCGTGGCTCAAGGACTCGGGCCGCGCCGCCTACGCGGCGGCGACGGACGACGAAGCCCTCGCCGCCTTCCGCACGCTCTCCGAGCTCGAGGGCATCATCCCGGCGCTGGAGAGTGCCCACGCCTTGGCCTACGTGCTGCGCGGGCCGTCGAGCGCCGAACCGACCGCGCCGTCGCCATCCGAGACCGGACGGTTCACGATCCCCGGCGAGACCGATGGGTTCGACCCGGCCGGGACTCGCTTCGCCCGCGGCGACCTGGTGATCGTCAACCTCTCGGGCCGTGGCGACAAGGACGTGTACGAGGCGGGCGCGAAGCTCGGAGCGCTGTCGTGAGCGTGCGCAAGCTGCCGCACCGCGCGGAAGAGCCGGGCGACAGGCCGCCGGTGACGCCGGATGACGCCGGCTGCGCCGGCGCGAGCGAGGAACCGGCGTCCGCCGCCGTGCCGCCGGCGCGCGGGCTCGCGCCACGGCTGGCCCGCGCGTTCTCGGCGCCGCGCGCGCGGCGCGCGGCGCTCATCCCCTATCTGACCGGCGGTCACCCCGACGTGCGGACGAGCGACCGCCTGATCGCGACCCTCATCGACGCCGGCGCGGACATCGTCGAGCTCGGCATCCCATTCTCGGACCCCATCGCCGACGGCCCCGTGGTGCAGCGGTCGACCCACGCCGCGCTCGCCGCCGGCGTCACGCCCGACGACGTCCTGGGGCTCGCCGCGGCGCACAGCGCCGGCGCGCCGTTCGTACTGCTCACGTACCTCAACTCCGTGCTCGCCTTCGGCGCCGAACGATTCTTCTCCCGCGCCGCGACGGCGGGCGTGGAAGCGCTCGTGATCCCGGACCTGCCGCTGGACGAGGCGGCGGGGCGCAGCGCCTCGCTCGCCCGCGAGGTCGGCGGGCTGGCGGCGCTCGCCGCCGGCGCCGGCGTCTCGCTCGTGCCCATGGCGACGCCGACGAGCACCGACGAGCGCCTCGATCTGGTCGCCGCCGCGGCCACCTCGTTCGTGTACTGCGTGGCGGTGACCGGCGTGACCGGCGCCCGCACCGAGGTCGGCCCGGAGTTGCCGGCGCTGCTCGCGCGCCTGCGCGAGCGCACGGACGCGCCGCTCGCGGTGGGCTTCGGGATCTCGACGTCCGAGCAGGCGGCCGGCGTGGCCGCCCTGGCCGACGGCGTCATCATCGGCAGCGCCCTGATCGACGCCGTGACCCGCGCGGCCACGCCCGACGACGCCTGCGCGGCCGCGCGGTCCCTCGTGAGCACCGCGAGCGCGGCGATCGCCGGCGCCTGAGCGACCGGCCGCCCTTCGAGCGGCCGGCCTCCAGCCCTGGCCTCATCGCGGCGCGGGAGTCCCGCGCGGAGCCGCCTCGGGTGGCGAAGACAGAGGTGGTGGGCGACGTTGGAATTGAACCAACGACCTCCAGCTTGTCGAGCTGGCGCTCTCCCAACTGAGCTAGTCGCCCACGCAGGAACGGCAGTATAGCAAGCTCGCGGCGCGGTGTCAGCCGGGGCGTACTGCACGACGCGGGACGATCGATCGCCGACGCCGGGATCGCCGGTTCGGGCTTCCTCAAGGCGGAGGGCGTGGGAGAAACGGCTGAGGCCGGGGCGACCCTATCGCGGGGCCCCCGGCCTCAGCCGTTCTCTCTTGCAGCGCCGAGAGACGCTCAGGCAGTCAGCGCGTCAGCGCGACCGCTTGCCCGGCACGCGGCGCTTGACGCCGGTCTTGTTCCAGGCGCGGTGGGCGCCGCCGTTCCAGAGAAGCTTGCCCGGACGCGGCCTCACCTGGCTGCTCTCGAGGATGACGCGCTTCTCGTAGTCGAAGTCCGGCAGGTCGTGACGCTCGAGCGTCGCTCCGATGAGCCGCTCGATGGCGACCAGGTCGTGCACATCTTCGGCCGTGAGCAGGCTCACGGCGATGCCGCTGGCGCCCGCGCGGGCCGTGCGGCCGATGCGGTGCACGTAGTCCTCGGGGTTGGTCGGGATGTCGAAGTTGATCACGTGCGTGATGTTGTCGACGTCGATGCCGCGGGCGACCACGTCGGTCGCGACGAGCACGGCGATCTTGCCGTTCTTGAACCCGTCGAGCGCCTGCTGGCGCTGGCCCTGCGTGCGATCGCCGTGGATGGCCTCGCAGGAGATGCCGGCCTTGTTGAGCGTGCGCGAGAGGCGCTCCGCCCGCCGGCGCGTGCGTGTAAAGACCAGGGTCCGCTCGGGATCGTGATGACGGAAGTACTCGACCAGCAGGTCGACCTTCTGCTCCTGGTTGACCGGCAGGATCTTCTGCTCGACGTTGTCGACCGGCTGGGCGTGGCCGCCGAGCTCGATGAAGATGGGATCGTGGAGCGTATCGGCGATGATGCTGAGCACGGTCTTGCTCATCGTCGCGGAGAAGAAGAGGTTCTGCCTCCTGGCGGGTATGGCGTCGATGATGCGCTTCACGTCCGGCCAGAAGCCCATGTCGAGCATGCGGTCGGCCTCGTCGAGCACGAGCGTGTCGACCTTGTCGAGCAGGACGTCACCCTGGCGAAGCATGTCGAGCAGGCGGCCGGGAGTCGCGACCAGGAGGTCGACGCCCTTGCGGATGCGCTTGGCCTGCGGGTCGTAGGGCACGCCGCCGAAGACGGCGACGACGCGGCGGCCGCTGTAGGTGGCCAGCGTCTCGCCGACCTCCTCGATCTGGCCGCAGAGCTCGCGGGTCGGGGTGACGACGAGGGCCGTCGGGTGCGCCTTCTTGCCGTCGACGATCATGGGCTCGCTCATGTTCTGGAGGATGGGCAGCACGAAGGCGGCCGTCTTGCCGGTGCCCGTCTGGGCGCAGCCCACGACGTCGCGGCCGGCGAGCACGCGCGGGATGGCATGCTCCTGGATCGGCGTCGGCTCCTCGTAGCCCATGGCGGCGACGCCGGCAAGCAGCCTGCCTTCCAGGCCGAGCGCGGCGAACGCCGGGATCTCGACCTCAGGGGCCGGCCCGGAGGGCTGCTCGACGTGCGCGCGCTCCTTGTAGGACTCGTCGACGCCCTGGCCGCCGCGGTCACGGCCGTGGCCGCGCTCACGCTCGCCGCGGCCCTTGCCGCCGCGGTCGTCGCGGCGCGGGCGGTCGTCCCGTCGGCCACGGCTCTCGCCGCGGTCTCCGAAGCGCTCGCTGCGCTCGGGAGCGGCGGCCGGCGCGGCCGGCACCGGAGCGCCCGAATAGGCCGAAGCCGGCGAGTCCTGCGCTGGAGCCGTCTGCTCCTGCGGGGCCTGCGGGGCGCCGCTCTGCGCGGCGCCGTCCGCGCCGCCACTGCCGTGGCGGCGCCTGCCGCCGCGCCTGCGGCGGCGCTTCTCCGCGCTCTCGGCGGAGGTGGCGCCCTCTGAGGAACGCTCGGCCGGGGCAGGGATGGTCGTGTCGGTGGTGCTGGGGGTCACAGATGCTCTCTTCCTCGACGGCTCCGTACGCGGCGACGCTGCGCTCTTCACGGGGGAGCTGGAGTGCTCTCCGGGAATCAGCGGCGTGCGCGGGAGTTCGTCTTGTGGGGGGCCACCCTCAGGGCGGCCAGACTCGGTACGGACTTGTGTTCCTTTCCTTCAGAACACTGCCCGGTTGTTCACAATGTCTGTGGGTCTCATGCGGGAGGAAGCCCGGCGCGTGGCGCCTGGGTGAGGGAACCGGCTCCCGTCGTCTGAATCAAACCTTATCAGGTCTGCATTCTACCCTCAAGTGCGGACGGCCACGCGCAGGCCGAGGCCTGTCGTCAGTCGTCGCCGCCCGAGTGCTTGGCCGCATACATGCGCGCGTCCGCCTCCGCCAGCGCCGCGCGAGGATCCTCCAGCCCTTGCCAGTCGGTCATCACCTCACCGTGGCTGAGGCCGAACTGCATGCCGAGGTGGTCGCCGGCGGCCTTGACGGCCGCGTCGAGGCGCTCGCCGAGCACCGCCGGGTCGATGTCCTCGGTCTCGGCGATCACGCAGAACTCGTCGCCGCCCAGGCGGGCGATCAGGTCTGTCTCGCGGAAGGCGGCCTTCAACGCCTCGGAGACGGCGACCAGCACCTCGTCGCCGCGCTCGTGCCCGTAGGTGTCGTTGAGCGTCTTGAAGCGGTCGATGTCCCCGTAGACCACGATCACGGGGCGACCCGAGCGCTTGCTGCGTTTGGCCTGTCCGGGCAGCATGACGTCGAGTCCGCGCCGGTTGAGCAGGCCGGTGAGCTCGTCACGGAGGGTGAGCTCCTGCAGACGGCGGATCTCCCGCTGGCGCTCGCGGATGTCGCGGGAGATGGACAACACGACCAGGTCCCCCTCGACCTCCGTCAGGCTGGAGCTGATCTCCACGGGGATGAGCTCGCCGTCACGCGCGCGGCGCACGCTCTCATAGCGCACCGAGCCCTCGCGCAGCAACTGGGCCATCATCCGCCGCAGCTGCCCGGGCGCCGGCGCCGCGTCGATCGCGCGTGGCGTGAGGCCGCGAAGCTCCTCGCGGGTGTACCCCAGCAGAGCGCATGTCGCGTCGTTGACGGCAAGGAACCGCGTAGGCTCGCCGGCGGCGTCCAGACCGTGCAGGTACACGGGATCGGCGCTCCGTTCGAAGAGCAGGCGGTAGCGCCCCTCGCTCGCGGCATGCTGCCTGCGCGCCAGCCTGGCCTCCTCCACCGCTTCCTCCAGGCGCAGCTTCTGGCGCGCGAACCGGTCCACCGCCAGCCCGACCAGGACGCCGACGACGAGGTAGCCGATCGTGGTGACGAGGTAGTCCCCGAGATCCCCGTTGTGGACGATGAGGAAGGAGACCGTGGCGACGAACGTCGCCCAGAGCGCGACGACGATGCCGCCGCGCAGGCCGAGGAAGTAGGCGCCGGCCACGACGAGCGGCGCGCCGAGGACCTCTACCACCTCCAGCGGCAACAGAACGGCCGCCAGCGCGTAGGCGAGGGAGAGCAGGATCATGACCGTGCCGAGACGATGCGCGCGCAAATCGACCTCCCGGGGAGGGCTCGTGTCTGTACGGTGCCCGCTCGGGCCGCAGCCGACTCGGCTGGACCGGCACGGGGTGTGTGGCCGCTACCTGTCGCCGGCCGCACCCCAATCGTACGCGTCACCCGCGCCCTTGAGGCGGGCGCGCGTCGGCTCGTCGCAGAACGCGCCCGCCACCGCGTGCTCGTACATGGCACGCGGCGTGTGCCCCAGGCGGACCGCGACATCCGAGTCCGCCGTGAGCGACGTCTGCATGAGCACCGGGTCGTCGCTGCCGATGGAGCACTTGACGCCGGCGGCCAGCATGGCCGGCAGCGGGTGCTCGTCCACTGAAGCCACGACGCCGGTACGCAGGTTGCTGACCGGCGTGACGTCGCAGACGACCCCGCGCTCGGCGAGCTCGGCCAGCAGCGCCGGGTCCTCGACAGCGCGCACGCCGTGCCGCAGGCGGTCGGCGTGCAGGTCGTCCAGCGCGGAGCGTACCGAGTCCGGGCCTGCCGTCTCCCCGGCGTGGGGCGCCGCCTTGAGCCCGCCCTCGCGTGCGATGGAGAATGCCCGCGCGAAGGGCGCCGGGGGGAAGCGATGTTCACTCCCGCCGAGGCTGACGCCGGCCACGCCGCGGTCACGAAAGTGCACCGCCCATTCAGCGAGGCGCTCGCCGATCTCTGGAGGGAAGTTGCGCGTGATGTCCGGCGTGAAGCGGAGCTCGACGCCGTGCCGTTCACGCGCCTCATCAGCGCCGTCGCAGTAGCCCTCGAAGACCTCCTGCCACGGCGTGCCGCGCATCATCGGCTCGGAGGGCGAGAACAGCGGCTCGGCGTAATAGCAGCCCTGGGCGGCGAGCTCGGCGGCGTAATCGACCACGATCTGGCGGAAGTCGCGACCGTGCCGCAGCACGCTCGTGGTCTTCACCCACACGGCGATGAACCTGTCGAAGCCGCTGAAGCGGCA
This sequence comes from uncultured Thermoleophilia bacterium, assembly GCA_963784975.1. GTDB lineage: Bacteria > Actinomycetota > Thermoleophilia > UBA2241 > UBA2241 > CAIXSE01. The sequence continues at coordinate 82,980 of CAWAUK010000071.1, forward strand.
GAACCGCTCCAGGCCCCGGACGGTGCGCGCCGGCAGCTTCACTTCGTTGCGCCGGCCCAACTCGAGCAGGCGCTCTGGCCGAATGGTGGCTTCCAGGTGCACGTGCAGCTCGATCTTGGGGTAC
>CAWAUK010000072.1:0-193663 GCA_963784975.1 uncultured Thermoleophilia bacterium
CTCGCCCCACTCGCGGATCGCCGCGAACGCGGTGATGTCCGTAAGGTCGTCGCCGCAGCCCATGGCCGTGAAGTAGTCTCCGGCCAGCAGCAGGCGGCGCACCGCGGTCCCCTTGCTGAAGGACAGCGGCGGCCGCACCTCGAACGCATAGTGGCCGGTGGCGATGGCGAGGCCGCGCTCCCTCGCCGGCTCGATCACGCGCGCGAGGATCTGATGTCGCGTCGCGGCCGCGTCCTCGGCCAGTCGGTAGTGGATGGCGAGCACGGTCCGCTTGTCCTCGATCACGACGCCCAGCGCCGCGCAGTCCAGGTCTCTCGCGGCCGCCTCGGCGACCTCATGGATGACCGCGACGTACCCCTCCGCCTGCGGCTCCACCCAAAGGGATCCGTCGGCGGCCATCGTCTCCAGCCCGTGCGTGCCGATATAGGCGGCGCCCTCGAGGGGGATCATGCGGCGGCCGTCCTCGAGCGCGCGGCCGGTCACGAACGCCACCAGGCCGATCCGGCCGACCAGCGCGGCGAGCAGATCGCGGAACGCGTCGGGGACGTGGGCGTCGACCGGGCGGGGCGCGATGGGGGAGACGGTCCCGTCGATGTCGCAGAGGAGCGCCGCCGCAGCCGGAGCTTCGGCGGCGGCGCTCAAGAACGTCTCCAGCGCCTCGAGCCCACTGACGATCGGCGACCCTGCTTCCACGTCTCTCCCAGCCTCGCTCGCCGACAGCGTACCCGCTGCTGTGGGCGACGAAGCTCATCGCAGGCCGTTCCCGTCAAGTTCCCTCGCCGGGTGCCGATACCCCGGGAGAGAGAGATGAGCGACGTGCCCGACACAACCAGCCGGACCCTGCCAGGAGGCAAGCCCCGCGACATGCGCGCGGATCCCTACCTCAAGTCGATGCTGCTCGGCTTGATAGAGGACAGCTACCTGCACACGGGCACGTTCACCCAGTTCGCCGCCGAGGTGCTCCAGGTCATCGCCTACGCGGTCACTGTGCCGGTGGCGTTCACCGAGGGGTTCCTCAAGGCGTATCTCTCGATCGACCGGGTAGAGGAGGACCCCGACGGCCGCATCAAGATCATCCCCAAAGCCGGCGCGACCATCGAGGACATGATCCGCGACGTGGACGAGATCACGGCGCAGGTCGACCCCGGCGCCGTGTTCAATCCTGTGGTGCGCGCCAAGCTGGACGCGGTGCACGACACGTCCAGCAAGGCGATGAAGTGGGACCTCAACACGCTCTCGCGGATGGACGACGGGCAGCTGATGGAGGTCCTGCGCGAGATGCAGGCCGAGTCGGAGGCCGCGCCCGAGGCGAGTGCGACGACGAGGCCACCGATTACGTGCGCGCCAAGATCGCCACCATCCGGCGCAACGTGCGCCAGTTCCAGACGCGGCAGCAGCCCGGCGAAGACGAAGTCCCGGACGGCGCCGGGGAGCAGCCCGTCGTGCCGGCACCCGAGGACAGCATCTGACCCAATGCCCGGCGCTGTCGGCGCCGGGCTCCGTGCGGTGCGGATGAGCGCGCTCAACCTCAGGGGGCGCCCCGTGCTGCACTTCTCCGACAGACTGGCCACGGCCATCCGCGCGCGACGCAGTGTCGTGTGCGTCGGCTTGGACCCGGCGCTCGAGCGCATGCCGCGCGAGCTCGTCGAGAAGTACCGGCCGCAGGCGGCCGAGCTCGGCGAGGAGGCGGCGGTCGCCGCCTGCTTCCAGGAATTCTGCAGCGGCGTCATCGACGCCGTCGCCGACGTCGCCGCCTGCGTCAAGCCGCAGGCGGCCTTCTTCGAACAGTATGGCGCCTCCGGCTGGCGCGCCCTCGGCGCCGTCATCAAGTGCGCCCACGAGTACGACCTGCCGGTGATCCTCGACGTCAAGCGCGGCGACATCGCCTCCACCGGCGCGGCCTACGGGCGCGCCGCGTTCGGCGGCGCCGCCGGCTTCGCCGGCCCGGCCGCCGGCATCGGCGCGGACGCGATCACCGCGAGCCCCTACCTCGGCGACGACTCGCTCGCGCCACTGGTGGAACACTGCGCCACCGGTCACGGCGTCTTCATCCTCACGCGCACGAGCAACCCGGGCGCGTCCCTCCTGCAGGAGGTCGAGGTGGAGGGAGAGCCGTTGTTCCTGCGCGTCGCCGCCCTCGTGCGCGAGCTCGGCGCGGCGCACGTGGGCGAGGCCGGCTACAGCGACGTCGGCGCCGTCGCCGGGGCCACGGCGCCGGCCCAGCTTCGCCAGGTCCGCGAGGCGCTGCCGCACGCGTTCCTTCTCGTGCCGGGCTACGGCGCGCAGGGCGCCGGGGCGGAGGCCCTCTCCGGCATCGCCGCCGGCGACGCGGCAGGGTTCGTCGTGAACGCTTCGCGGTCCATCATCTTCGCCTGGCAAGACGCCGGCGGCGACTATCGAAGGGCTGCGGCCGCGGCCGCCGAATCTATGCGCAGCGACCTCCAGGACAGCCTGTGACCGACGAGACACCAAAGAAGAGGGCTCGCCGTCCTCGCGTTGCGCCCTCGGGCGCCGCGCCGCCGGCCGACGATGCCGCCTTCGGCGGCGTCGAGGATCCGGACGACGCTCTGCGGCGCCTCGAGTCGATGGGATCGGGAACGGCTTCCGTGGAGCCGGTAGATGTCGCACCGCTGCCGCCGACCCCCGCGGTCGACACGTTCAGCGCGCCGCCCACCAACCGTCCGCAGCGTCCCTTGGACTCGTCCCAGCGCACGCCGGGCTCCCGCCCGCGTCCTGCGGCGGGCCCCAGCTCCACCCGCATGGTCGCGCGCATCGCCGCTCCGGTCGTGTTCCTGGTCGCCGTGATCGCGCTCCTCGCGATCGTCGTGAACTCCGGCGTCATGAGCTCCGACGAGCCCGTGGTCACGCCCACGGTCAAGGCCACCAAGGCCAACGGCGGCTCCACGAGTGTGACCAAGAAGTACATCGTCAAGAGCGGCGACTCGCTCTCGAGCATCGCCGTGCGCTTCAACACCACGACGAGCGAGCTGCAGACGCTCAACCCCGACCTGGGCAACACGCTGGTCGTCGGCACCAGGATCGTCGTCCCGCGCCACTAGCCTGAGGGGCCGGCGTCCGCGCGCCGGCCGGCGCCTCCGTCGTCCCCACTCGTCCCCACGCCCGGCACCCAAGCCGTTCGGCCCCGAGCGCGCGTTTCGTCCCGCCGCGTTTCTGACCTCGCCCGAGACCCCGCGAGGCCATAGTCGCACCCGGACTCCCGGCCGCGGGTCGCGGCCGTGGCGCCATTCCCCACGAAGTGGGGAAGAAGGCTCAGAAAGTGTTGCGTAATGGGGAGAAGTGGGGTACAGTGGCGCACATGCAGCGGCCGCTCTTGGTGGGGGAGTTCGAATTCACGCTCGATGCGAAGAATCGCATCGCCGTCCCCGCCCGCCTGCGCCCCGCCTTCACCGAGGGCATCTACGTCACCCAGGAGAACGAGCGCTGCCTCGGCGGCGCCCCGAGGAGTTCCAGCGCCGCCTCGAGGAGGGGACGTGGACGTCACCACGGCGGGGACGGTGGCCCGGCGCGACTCAAGCGCCGGCTGGCGGCCACCCAGTGTTCTTTCCGGAGCTCGACGGTCAGGGGCGCGTGACGCTCCCGGCCAGGCACATCGGGTCGACGCCGGCATCGGCAGGGACGTGACCGTCATCGGCGTCGATCACGTGGAGATATGGGATCGCGCCGCCTGGACAGACTACCGGGCCCACCTTGAGGAGGAGGCCGATGCTTCCGCAGACGAGCATTCAACTTCTTGAGTACGAGATGGCCCTTGCCCACACCCCGGTCCTTCTCGACGAACTGCTCGAGCTGCTGCGCCGGCCCGGGGTGAGACGGCCATCGACTGCACCTTCGGCGCCGGCGGCCACGCCGAGGCCGTAGCGGCCGCGCTCGGCGCCAAGGGGCGCCTCATCGCGGTCGACCGCGACCCGAGCGTCGCCGAGTACTTCCGCGACGTCGCCCAGGCCGCACCGTGCACCTGCGAGCTCTACCACGGCAACTTCGCCGACGTACTCGCGGAGCGCGAGACGGCGTCCGTCGACATCGTCTACATGGACCTCGGCGTGTCGTCGATGCAGCTCGACCGGCGGGAGCGAGGCTTCAGCTACGCCTACGACGCCCCCCTCGACATGCGCATGGACCCGGAGCTCGAGGTCACGGCGGCCGACCTGGTGAACACGCTGCCGGAGGCCGAGCTCACGAGCATCTTCCGCCGGTACGGCGAGGAGCGGTACGCGCGCAACATCGCCCGCGGCGTCGTGCAGGCGCGCAGGAAGGCGCCTCTGAGGACGACGAGCGAGCTGGTCGAGATCGTGAAGCGCACGATCCCCACGCCGGCGCGCTTCGCGGCCGGCAATCCGGCGCGCCGCGTCTTCCAGGCGCTGCGCATCGTGGTCAACGACGAGCTGGGCTCGCTGGCCCGCGGCCTCGAAGAGGCCTACAGGGTCCTGCGTCCGAACGGTCGCCTCGCGGCGATCAGCTTCCACTCGCTCGAGGACCGGATGGTCAAGGACTTCTTCAAGGGCCACGCGGCCGGCTGCATCTGCCCGCCCGGCCTGCCGCAGTGCGTGTGCGGCCACGAGCCCACCATGCGGGTGCTCACGCGCCGCCCCATCACGCCCCGGGCCGCCGAGGCCGAGAGCAATCCGCGCAGCAAGTCCGCCAAGCTTCGCGTCGCCGTGAGGCTGGAGGACTAGATGGCGACCGCCGCCCAGCACGCTCGCCGCGCGCCCGCGCCTCGCTACGAGGAGAACGCGCGGACCGAGGCGCCGGCCTACGCGTACCGCGCGCCGCACACGCGTCGCAAGGCGGCGCAGCGCTCGCGCTTCATGCGCGCCTTCATCATCTTCGTCGGCTGCCTGACGGTGCTCGCCGTCGGCCGCGTCGCGCTCAGCTTCGCCGTCGTGCAGAAGAGCCTGCAGACGGACGCGATCGTCCGGGAGGAGCGCCGCGTGAGCGCCCAGAACGGTGAGCTCCAGGAGAAGGTCGCCCAGCTGGGGTCGCCGGTGCGCATCCGCCACATCGCCGAGACGCAGCTGGGTCTCGTCGACGCCACGCACATCGCGATCCCAGGCCGCTCTATCGCAAGGCCATCTCCGAGGTCGCGGCGAACCGCTGATGGCGGCTCCCCCGACAGGACGTCGTCGCCCGGCCGGTCGGCGCGGCGGCGGCCTCTTCGGGAGCCCCAAGCCCGCGCGGAACGGCGTCGACGGCCGCATCCGGCTCCTCCGTTTCGTCTTCATCGTCTTCCTGGTGCTCGTCGGCGGGAAAGCTGTGGCGCTCGCCTCGTCATCGCAGCATCTCACCAGGATCGCCCAGGACCAGCAGACCGCCGATGTCGTCCTGCCGGCGCACCGCGGTTCGATCCTCGACCGGAACGGCGTCGAGCTGGCGGTGGGCAAGCCGCAGCAGACCGTCTTCGCGGACCCACACCTGCTGCAGGATCCGAAAGCGGCGGCGGACGAGCTCTGCGACGCGCTGCAGATCAACCGCCGCCGCGATCGCCGCGACGTGGAGAAGAGGCTGGTGGATGGAAAGGCGCAGAAGAAGTGGTTCGTCTACGTGGCGCGACAGGTCGACCCCGAGTACGCCAAGGCGGCCGTGGCGCTCGACCTGCCGGGCGTGGGCAGCCTCACCGAGGAGAAGCGGACGTACCCGCTCAAGGCCACGGCGGCCCAGGTCGTCGGCTACGCCGGCACGGAGAACAAGGGCCTGGCCGGCATCGAGATGCTCTACGAGAAGGAGCTCTCGGGCAAGCCCGGCAGCGAGACGATCGTGCGCGACCCCGCCGGTCACACGCTCAAGACAGTCGCCCAGCAGGAGCCCGTGCCCGGCCAGAACGTGCGCCTCACGCTGGACAGCGACATCCAGTACTACGCGGAGGACGTCCTCAGGAAGACGGTGCGCGACACCGGCGCCAAGTCGGCGATCTCCATCGTGATGGACCCGCGCACCGGCGAGGTCCTCGCCATGGCCAACGTCACGCGTAAGGGGTTCCACGGGTTCGGCAAGGGCGACGAGGCCGCCGAGAAGAACAGTGCGGTCACCGACCTCTACGAGCCCGGCTCGATCTTCAAGCTGGTCACCATCTCCGGCGCCCTGGCGGATGGGCTGGTCACGCCGGACACCAAGTTCACCCTGCCGCCGAGCATCCACGTGGCCGACCGCGTGATCAATGAGTCTCACCCGCGCGGGACGGTCACGTACTCGGTCCGCCAGATCCTCCAGTGGTCCAGCAACGTCGGCGCGGTGAAAATCGGCATCGAGATGAAGAAGAAGGGACTCGCCAAGTGGATCGATGCTTTCGGCTTCGGCAGGCCGACCGGGATCCAGTTCCCGGGCGAGCTGGGCGGGATCGTCCACCCGGTCGACCAGTGGTCGGACTCGTCGATCGGCAACATCCCCATGGGGCAGGGCATCGCCGTGACCGCCATCCAGATGGCGTCGGCGTTCTCGGCCGTGGCCGACAACGGCTGGCAGGTCAAACCGAGGCTCGTCGCGCAGGTGGGCACGACGGCGTACGACAAGGTCGAGAAGCACCGCGTGATCCCCGGCAAGGTAGCCCGCGAGGTTCGCAGCATGCTCCAGTTGGCCGTCGATGAGGGCACAGGCACGAAGGCGCAGATCCCCGGGTACGCGGTCGCCGGCAAGACGGGGACGGCCGAGATGCCGCTGGAGGACGGCAGCGGCTATGCGAAAGGCATCTACGTGGCTTCGTTCATCGGCATGGTCCCGGCCGACCACCCACGGCTGGTCGTGCTGTGCGCCGTGAAAGGGACTGCCATGTACGGCGGCGACGCCGCCGCGCCGGCCGTCAAGGAGATCATGCAGTACTCTCTCCAGCGACTGGAGATCGCGCCGTGAACAGTCGCCGTAGATGGACCGTCGAGCGGGGCGCCGGGGGCGCCCCGCTCAGCGACCGGGCGGGGGGTCTGGTAGAATCCGCCGCGATGAAGCTGAGTGAGCTGGTCGAAGGGGTCTCGGGCGCGACGGTGCGCGGCGACCCCGGCACCGAGATCCGGGGCCTCGCCTACCACACGCGTGACGTCGCCGACGGCACGCTTTTCTTTTGCGTCCCCGGACTCTCGTTCGACGGACACGAGTTCGCCGCCGCGGCCGTCGAGGCCGGCGCCGCGGCGCTCGTCTGCGAGCGCGACACCGGCGTCGCCGCGGCGCAGGTCATCGTCCCATCGGCGCGTCGCGCCATGGCGCTCATGGCGTCACGCTGGTACGGCGACCCCTCGCGCGATCTGCGCGTCGTCGGCGTCACCGGGACGAACGGCAAGACGACCACGGCGCATCTGGTCGCAGGCCTGTTCGCCGCGGCGGGGCAGCCGGCCGGGCTCCTCGGCACCGTCGTCAACCGCATCGGCGGGGTAGAGCATCCAGTCAAGCTCACGACGGCAGAGTCGCTGGACCTGCAGCGCATGTTCGCCGAGATGCTCGCAGCCGGTGACCGGGCGTGCGCCTTCGAGGTCAGCTCGCACGCCCTCTCCCAGGACAGGGCCGCGGGCATCGAGTTCGACGCCGTCGTCTTCAGCAACCTCACGCGCGACCACCTCGACTACCACAAGGACCTGGAGGACTACTTCGGCGCCAAGCGCCGGCTGTTCCTGCCCGACGAGGCGCGCAACGGGTCCGCCGCCGCGGTCGTCAACATCGGCGACGAGTTCGGCGCGCGCCTCGCGCGAGAGTGCGCGCCGCACTACGGCGACGACCTGTGGACCTGCGCGGTCGACCAGGACGGCGCCGCCGCCGCGGTCGTCGCCCGCGATCTCGACCTGCGCGCCGACGGCTCGGCGTTCACGCTCGTCTGCCCGCGTCTCGGGCTCGAGGAGCGTGTGAAGCTCCGCCTCGCCGCGCGCTTCAACGTCGAGAACGCCGTCGCCGCCGCGGCGGCCTGTCTGGCGCTCGGGCTGCCCGTCGAGGCCGTCGTGCGCGGCCTCGCGGTGACCGAGGGTGTCCCCGGCCGCTTCCAGGCGGTGCGTGCCGGCCAGCCGTTCAGCGTCGTCGTGGACTACTCGCACACGCCCGATTCTCTGGAGAACGCGCTCAAGGCGGCCCGCGCCGTGACCCACGGCCGCGTGCTCGTCGTGTTCGGCTGTGGCGGCGACCGCGACCGCGGCAAGCGGCCGCTCATGGGCGGCATCGGGGCGCGGCTCGCGGACCGCGCGGTCATCACCTCCGACAACCCGCGCACGGAGGAGCCGCTGGCGATCATCGACGAGATCGCCGCGGGCGTGCCGCAGGAGCTGGCGCCCAAGGTCCTCATCGAGCCGGACCGGCGCTCCGCCATCCGCCTCGCCCTCTCCGAGGCCCGGCCCGGCGACACCGTCGTCATCGCCGGCAAGGGGCACGAGCAGGGGCAGATCATCGGCGACCGCAAGATCCCCTTCGACGATCGCAAGGCCGCCGAGGAGGAGCTCGCGAGCCTCGCCGGTGACTGGTGAGGCCATGCTGCCGCTGACGCTCGAAGAGGTCGCGGCCGCCTGCGGCGGCCGCCTGGAAGCTCCGGATCCCGATCTCGAGGTGCGGCGCGTCTGCACCGACAGTCGCTGCGTCCGGCCGGGCGACCTGTTCGTCGCGCTGAAGGGCGAGCACTTCGACGGCGACGAGTACGCGGCCGCCGCCCTCGCCGCCGGCGCGACGGCCGCGGTGGTGCGCGCCGGGACGGCGGCGGCGTTGCCGCCGGACGCGGCGCGCGTCGTCGTCGACGACGGCCTGCGCGCGCTGCAGGATCTGGCGACCAGCGTGCGCCGGCGTTCCGGCGTCAAGGTGGTCGCCATCACCGGCAGCGCCGGCAAGACGTCCACCAAGGACATCCTCGCCGCGCTCCTGCGGCCGGTCGCGCGCACCGTCGCCACCGCGGCGAACCTCAACAACGAGATCGGCGTGCCGCTCACGCTGCTCGAGATCGAGCCGGGCACCGAGGTCGCCGTCGTGGAGATGGCGATGCGCGGCGCGGGGCAGATCCGCGACCTCGCGCGCGTGGCGCTGCCGGACGTGGGCGTGATCACCAACATCGCGCCGGTGCACCTGGAGCTCGTCGGCACCATCGAGGACGTGGCCGCCGCCAAGGCCGAGCTCATCGAGGAGCTCACCGACGGCACGGCCGTCGTGCCGGCCGACGAACCGCTCCTCGGGCGGCACGTGCGCCGGCACCGGGGCCGGGTCGTCACCTTTGGCACCTCCGACGCCGACGTGCAGGTGGTGGACGAGGAGCGACGCGGCGGAGGCACGCACGTGCTGCTCGACGCGTTCGGGCACCGCGCCCGCATGGACTTCAGCTTCACCGGCCGCCACTACCTGCTCGACGCGCTGGCCGCCGTGGCCGCGTTCGTCGAGCTCGGGTACCGCCTCGACCAGGCCGCGGAAGGCGCCGCGCATGTGGCGTTCAGCGATCTGCGCGGCGCCCTCTCCGCCCTGCCCGGCGGCGGCTTGCTCCTCAATGACGCCTACAACGCCAATCCGGTCGCCATGAAGGCCGCCGTGGACCACCTCGTCGCCATCGCCGACGGGCGCCCCACGGTGGCGGTGCTCGGAGACATGTACGAGCTGGGCGCCGGGGCCGGCACGTATCACCGCGCCGTCGGCGAGCACTGCGCCGCTCGCGGCGTGCGTCTGGTCGCCGTCGGCGACCTCTCTCGCGACTACCTCACCGGCGCGCCGGACGAGCGCTGGTTCGCGACCGTCGACGAGTGTCTCGCGGCGCTGCACGACGTGGTCCCGCTCGGCAGCGCCGTCCTCGTCAAGGCCTCGCGCCTCATGCGCATGGAGCGCGTGGCCGAGGCGCTCGCCGCAGAGGAAGCGCCTCGTGCTTAGAGCCATGGGCGCCAGCGTGCTGGCCATGGTGCTGGTCCTCGTCATCGGGCCGGCGTTCATCCGCTGGCTGCGCGTGAACGAGTTCGGGCAGAACATCCGCGAGGAGGGCCCCGAGGGCCACAAGACCAAGGAAGGCACGCCGACCATGGGCGGCGTGCTTATCTGGTTCGCCGTCCTCATCCCGTATCTCATCTTCAGCCGCTTCTCGGTCGCCTCGCTGACCGTGCTCATCGCCGCGATCGGGAACGCGATGATCGGCTTCACCGACGACTGGATCAAGATCGTGCGCAAACGCTCGCTCGGGCTCTCCGCACGCTACAAGCTTCTGCTGCAGCTGCTGCTCTCGCTGTTCATCGGGTTCGTGGCCCTGCACTTCGTCGGCGTCACGACCGCCGTGGACGTGCCGTTCACCTCGTTCAAGCTGGAGCTCGGCGCCGTCGGCTTCTACGCGCTGATCTTCCTCACGCTCGCCGGGTTCTCCAACGCCGTGAACCTCACCGACGGGCTGGACGGCCTGGCCGCCGGCGCCTCGGCGATCGTGCTCGTGGCCCTCGCCGGCATCGCCTTCGTCATCGGGCGCAACACGAGCGACCCGGGCATCACCGACCTCATGGTCGTCGCCGGCTGCGTCGGAGGCGCGGCGCTCGGGTTCCTCTGGTACAACGCCTTCCCGGCCGACGTCTTCATGGGGGACACCGGCTCGCTCGGCCTCGGCGGCGCGATCGCCGGCATGGCCGTCATGACGCGCACCGAGCTCGTGCTGCTCATCATCGGCGGCCTGTTCGTGATCGAGGCCGGTTCGGTGGCCGCGCAGGTCATCTCATTCAAGCTCTTCCACCGCCGCGTGCTGCTCATGGCGCCGCTGCACCACCACTTCGAGCTCAAGGCCTGGTCCGAGACCAAGATAATCGTGCGCTTTTGGATCATCGCCGCCATATTCGCCGGCGCCGGGTTCGCGGCGTACTACGCGACCTTCTGAGGGAGGGACGACGATGGAGCTCGCCGACGTGCGCTGTCTCGCCGTGCTCGGCCTGCGAAGGAGCGGCAGGCCGGCGGCGCTTCTGGCGCGGCGGGAGCTGCCGGCGGCGCGGGTCGTCGCCCTCGACGAGGGCAAGCCACCGGACGACGACACCGTCGAGGTGCTCGAGGCCGCCGGCGTGGACGTCCTGATCGGCCCGGCGGCCCTGCTCCCGGAGGACGCCGGCCTGCTGGTCAAGAGTCCCGGCGTCCCGGACGAGAGCGCGGCGGTGCAAGAGGCTGTGCGCCGCGGCGTTCCGCTGTGGAGCGAGGTCGAGTTCGCCTGTCGCTTCATGCCCAACCCTGTGGTGGGCATCACCGGGACCAACGGCAAGACGACGACCACCGAGCTGACCGGCGCGATCTTCCGCGACGCGAAGCTGCCGGTCGCCGTGGGCGGCAACATCGGCCACGCGCTCGCGGCCATGCCGGGCGAGGTCGATCCGGACGCGACGGTCGTCGCCGAGCTCTCCAGCTTCCAGCTCGAGCACATCGAGCGCTTCCGGCCGGCGGTGGCCGTCCTCCTGAACCTCACGGAGGACCACCTCGACCGGCACGGCACCTATCGCGCCTACGCGGACGCCAAGCTGCGCGTCTTCGAGAACCAGGAGCCGGACGACGTCGCGCTGCTCTGCGCCGACGACGACGGGATCCTCGCCGAGCTGGCCGCCGGCCGGCTCGGCGGGCACGCCCGGCGCGGCTGGTTCTCGGCTGTGACCGGTCGCACCGAGGGGCCCGGAGGGGAAGAGCTTCTCGCCGGCGTCGGCTGCGACGACGTGCTGTGGCTGCACGTGCACGGCGAGCTCCGGCGGCTGTGCCGTCGCGACGAGCTGGCGCTGCGCGGCGACCACAACCTGCTCAACTCTCTCGCCGCGGCCGCCGCGGCCTGCGCCGCGGGAGCCCCCGTGTCCGCAGCGGCGGTCAGCTTGCGCACGTTCGAGGGCGTGCCGCACCGGCTGCAGGTGGGGAGCGTGGTCGATGGCGTGAGCTACGTGAACGACTCCAAAGCGACCAACGTCGACGCCACGCTCAAGGCGCTCACCGCGTACTCGGGCGATGTGCACCTCATCCTCGGCGGCTACGACAAGGGCGCCGAGTACGGCGAGCTGGCAGCCGCCACCGAGGGCCGCGTGAAACAGGCGCTGCTCATCGGCGCGACCGCGCCGCGGCTCGAGGCGGCGTTCGCCGCCCGCGCGACCATGGCCGGAGCACAGCCGACTCCGTACGTCCTCTGCGGCGACCTCGAGGCCGCCGTGCGCACCGCGGCCGCCTCCGCCGAGCCGGGCGACGTCGTCCTGCTGAGCCCGGCGTGCGCGAGCTGGGACCAGTACAGGGACTACGAACAGCGGGGCGAACACTTCCTGAGACTGGTGAACGATCTGAGAACGAGGAGCTGACACCGCGTGAGGACGTCAGGACGCGGGGCCGAACACGTCGATCTTGACCACCTCGACTGGGTCGAGGACGCACCGCGGCGTGCGCGCTCGGGCGCGGAGCGGCGGTCCTCGGAGCGGCGCAGCGCCGCGAGCAAGGCGCCGGCGCCCGAGCGGCGCTCGACCGATCGCCGCTCGGGCGAACGGCGCGCGCCGGCCGCCGGTGACGCGGCGCGTGGCGCGCGGAAGCCTGAGGCTCAGCCGCAGGGTCGCGCGGCCACCCGGCGCCCGGCGAGGCCGCCGGCGACTGTCCTCGGGCCCGGCGTCGCCGCGCGCCGCGCACTCACGCTGATCACCTTCCTGCTCGTCGTCTACGGCCTGGTCATGGCCTACAGCGCTTCGTCCGCCCAGGCCTACTTCGAGCACGGCAGCAGCTTCTACTTCTTCGGCCGCCAGGTGATCTGGGTCTGCCTTGGAGTCGGGACGATGTACGTGCTCTCCCGCGTGGACTACGCCTGGTTCCGCAAGGCCGCCGCACCTCTCGCGGGGCTCGCGCTGGCCGGGCTCGTGCTCGTCCTTGTGCCGGGTGTGGGCAGCACCATCAACGGAGCGCGGCGCTGGCTCATCCTCGGCGGCCAGGGCGTGCAGCCCAGCGAGTTCGCCAAGCTCGCCGCCGTGGTGCTCGTGGCGGCGCTCATCGTCAAGCGACCGCGCGAGGTGCTGACGCCACAGGGCTTTCTGCGGCTCGCCGGCGTCGGCATCGTGCCGGCGGCGGCGCTCATCATGCTCGAGCCCGACCTCGGCACCACGCTCGTGCTGATCACCGCCGTCGTCGCGGTGCTCGTCGCCGGCGGCGCGCCGCTGCGCTACCTCTTCGGCCTCGCCGCCGTCGGCGTCTTCGCCGTCCTGGCCCTCATCGCCGTCGAGCCGTACCGGCTCGAGCGAATGGTCACGTTCTTCGACCCCTGGAAGGACCCGCAGGGCAGCGGCTTCCAGGCGACGCAGTCGCTCATCTCCATCGCTTCCGGCCGCGTGTTCGGTGTCGGCCTCGGCAACTCCGTGCAGAAGTTCGGCTTCCTGCCCGAGCAGACCACCGACATGATCACCGGCATCATCGGCGAGGAGCTCGGGCTGATCGGCCTGCTGGTTCTGCTGGCGCTGTACGCGGCCCTGGCGTGGACCTGCTTCCGCATCGCCCTGAACTGCAAGGACCTGTTCGGCAAGCTGCTCGCGGCGGGGATCACGGCGATCATCATCGGGCAGGCCTGCATCAACGTCGGCGCCGCTCTCGGCCTGCTGCCGCTCACCGGCGTGCCGCTGCCGCTCGTGTCGCTGGGCGGCACCAGCATGCTCGTCGTGCTTGCCGGCCTCGGGATCATGCTCAACATCGCCACCAATCGAAGGAGCCACATCGCAGTCAGCTCCGGTCGAGGTGGCGGGAACAGAAAGACCAGTAGATAGCGCACTTCCGTCGGCGGCTGGTCGGCCGCCATGATCCGCCCGCCGGAGTCCGCCCACTCGAGGCGCACCGTCGGGAGGCCGGTCGTTCGGCCAATCCGGACTATTTCGGGCTGGCATTTGGGCGCGGAGTCCGTATCATTGGCGACAGTCCGGATGCGCAGAACCGCCGCGCGGTGGTGCTTCAGGGACTGCCTGTCGAGGCGAGGGCAGACCAGCGCTCCCCGAAAGGAAGGCACCTATTCTCATGACCACTTCCAGGATCATCGCCTGCAGCACGATCAGGGACGAGGTCGAAGCGCTGCGTGGCGACGTCCCGGTGGAGTATCTCCAGGGCTTCCTTCACGATACTCCGGACGTGCTGCGCGACACGATCAATCAGCACATCGACGCCACACCCGGCGACTGCACCATCCTGCTGGCCTACGGGCGCTGCTCCAATGGCACCGCCGGACTTGTCGCCGGTCGACACCGTCTCGTGCTTCCCGCCTGTGACGATTGCATCGCCCTGCTGCTCGGCTCACGCCGCGCCTACACCCGCGAGTTCGCGGAGCACCCCGGCACCTACTACTACACGCGCGGTTGGATCGAAGAGCTGGAAGATCCGTACCGCGAGTACCTCAAGATGATCCCGCGCATGGGCGAGGAGAACGCTCGCAAGGTTGCGCACATGATCCTCGAGGCCTACACGCGAGTGGCGATCATCGACACCGGCACCTACGACCTCCAGAAGGCCCGGGAGTACGTCGATACCGTGGCGGAGTTCTACGGCCTGCCCATCGCCAATATCACGGGCTCCCTGCGTCTGCTTGACAAACTGATCCACGGGCCACACGACGACGAGTTCATCGTCGTCGAGCCGGGCGATGTGCTGGAGGAGAGGATCTTCTGGGAGCTCGGCTCCTCCGAGCCGGCTCCGGAGACCCCGCCGAATCCCTCGGTCGTGTCGTGCCGCACCGGACAGGACGCATGCCCCGGGTGACCTCGGGCCGGGATGGCCGCCGCCCGACGTGGTGAGCCCTCTTCCTATCTTGGCGCGAAGCTCATCTCCCGCAGGAAGACCTCGTGGAACTGGGCTTCCATCGCGAGTTCCCGGAACTCGATCCTCCGCCTGAGCTGCGCGATCCGCTGCCGTTGACGCACGTCGACGAGAGCCATCTGTGCGCCTACGCCGGCAGCGTTCCCCACGAACGCGATGCGGCTCGCGGGGACGGGTGGCAGCAGGCCGATGGCCAGCGCGTTGACGAGGCCGAGATAGTTGCCGAACGCACCGGCGACGAAGACGTGGCGCAGGTCCGATGGTTCCAGACCGGCATTCGCGAGCAGCAGCTGCCAGCCTGTGGCGATCGCTCCCTTGGCCAGCTGCAGGGCGCGCACGTCCCGCTGGGTGAAGACGATGTCACCGTGGTCGCCCTCGGTCATGACGTACTCGAGACCATGCGCCCCTCGACGCACGCGCTCATGCGCCTGCATCAAGCCTGAGCCGTCGACGACCCCGCTGGCGATGAGGCCGGCGAGGATGTCGACGACCCCGGACCCGCAGATGCCGACCGGCTCGACCCCGCCGATGGTCTGGATGGCTCGCGGATGGCCATCGGGCGTGAAGTCCGCGCGCTCGATCGCGCCCTCTGCGGCCTTCATCCCACAGGCGATCTGGTACCCCTCGAAGGCCGGACCCGACGCACAGCTGGTCACCGACACCTTGCCCTGGTGGACGAGCGCGATCTCGGTGTTCGTGCCGATGTCGATGGCCACGGCCGGCAAACGTCTGGCCTCAAGATGCGTTGACGCGATGACGGCGAGACAGTCGGAACCCACGAAGCCGGCGATGGGAGGCATGAAGTAGATGCGGCCCTCCGGGTTCATCGCCACGTCCAGACTGGCAGCGCTCATGGATATCGGCTCGTCGAGTGCAGGCGCGAACGGGGCGCCGGTCAAGCCGTGTGGTGACAGCCCGAGGACCAGATGATGCATCGCGGTGTTGCCGACGACGACCATGTCGTAGACGTGCCGCGCTGCAATGTCCTGTCGCGCGCAGAGCGTAGCGAGGAGCTCGTTGATGCCCTCGGCGGCCAGGCGTGCGAGTTCGAGCCCAGGCCCCTCCTCCAGCGCCTCGGTGATGCGCGTGATCACGTCTTCGCCGTAGCGCATCTGCGGATTCTCGATGGCCTCCTGGTCGATCAAGCGGCCCTTCTCGAGGTCCATCAAGTAGACGATGATCTTGGACGTGCCGATGTCGACGGCGGCCCCGTAGGCGCTGAGGTCGGCGCTCCCGGGCTCGACATCGACGAGGCGGTCCTCGTACATGGTGGTCGTCGCCGTGAAGCGGTGCTCGCGCAAGACCGCCGGCAGCCGGCGGATCACCGACAGCGGCACCGTCGCGGCGCCGAGCTCGTCTCGCACGCGCTCGCGGTCGCTGCGGGCGTCCTCGAACGTGGCTCGAGGCAGCGACACCACTCGTCGACGCACGGCAGGACACGCTTCGCCGTGCGTGAGCTTCGAGGCAGTGAGGATCTGGCGGCGACCAGCCGTCTCGCGCACTTCGATGCTCACGCGCTCGGAGAGCGGCTTCGCCTGGCAGGCAAGCCGCCAGCCTTCCGCGCGCCGTTCCGGTGTCAGCTTGCGCAGTTCGACACTCGTCGGCGGGCTGAGCTCACCGGCTCCCAGGCGCACCAGGCACTTGCCGCACGTCCCGCGGCCGGCACAGTCGACGGGCAGTGCCACCGCCGCACTCGAGACTGCAGCGAGGAGCGTATCGTCCCCTGCGACCTCGACTGTCACGCCGATGGGCTCTACGAGGACCTTGGGCACCGTTGGACCCCCTTCTGACCCGTGGAGTCGGGGCCGGCCTGTGGGCGTCTTCCCGGCATCATGCGAAGATGCGGCGCCCGAACAGCACGACGACGACGCCGACCATGGTGATGGCCGCCCCGATGAAGTCGAAGCGGTCCGGCATCTTGCCGTCGATGACCCAGCCCCACAGCATGGCGCCGACCAGGAAGACGCCGGCGTAGGCGGCGTACACCCGGCCGTAGGCACCTTCGGGCTGGTACGTCTGGATGACCGCGTAGAAGAGCAGCGCCGCCATGCCGACCAACGCCAGGTACGCTGAACTTCCGCCCTTGAGCCAGCGCCAGAACGCGTAGGTGCCGCCCAGCTCACCGAGCGCGGCAAAGAAGTAGATCACGAACGTCTTGACGATCACTGCGTCACCTTCCTCGCGGGAACGATGATGGCTTGGCGTCGTGCGGACGACCGTCGGTCACATCCCCATCGGCGCGTAGTGTGACAACTGCTTCTGAGCCGCGCCCACAGCGCGCAGGGCAGCCTGCAGGTCCAGCCGGGCGAGCGGCGGAAGTCGGTCCGTGTCCACCACGTTGGCGGGCGCGCGGCCCTCCGTGATGTCCGCCGCGTGCTGCTCCAGGCGGAGGTCCCAGATGATCGTGAACGCCTCCTGCAGGGACGTGACCATCTCGTTGGAGAGCGCGCCGAGACCCTCGACGGCCGCCAGGCGGTCGAGGGTCTCCGATACCGTGACGCGGTTCGACAATCCGTAGAAGCGGGCCAGGTTCTCGATGGGCAGCGCGCCGCTCTTCTTGAGGTCGACCGGGCCTATAAGGCGTTGGCGAAACCCCAATGGGGAACGCACGCTGGTGACCGTGCGGGCCAGGCGAGCGAGGAACCCGGGGTGCTCCGGCGCCTCCCGAAGCAGCTCAACGAGAGGTTTGACGATATCGAGTTCCCCGGTGACCTGGCGAAAGTCGAACGTGAGAGCGGCCCTGACCAGATTGGAGTGGTCCGGGCGCTCCAGACAGTCTGCGAACACGGCCCTCCACTCGGACTCCGACTTGCGCCACAGCCTGCTGCGCGCGAGCACGTCGGAGATGTCGAGCGCCCATCCGCAGCGCGCGAGCCCGTCGTTGACGTCTGACGCCACCTTCTCGAAGTAGGCGTCCACAGATGGGTCATCGGTGTCCGCGTAGGCCAGAGCGTTGTCCTGGTCTGAGGTCACGGCCGTCTCGAAACGGGCGACGCTGCCGAGCGCGAGCCATGCATACGGCACCGGCGGAGTGCCGTGGCGCTCCATCGCGAGTTGGAGAAGACGCGTCACGGCGGCGTCGTTCTGCACGGTGAGAACGCGCGAGATGTCGCGAGCCTCCAGGTGCGCGTCGAGCAGCGTCAGGAAGAGCCCGGGGACGCGCTGCGCGAGGGCGACGACCTCGTCCTCGTCCTTGGCTACCGACAACGACCACTGGAGGGCGAACGGACTGAGCGCGTCGAGCCGCATGAGGCTTCCGGAGGAGACGACGCCGAGGACCCTGCCGCGAGCGTCGACCACGGGCATGTGATTGATGCCTGCCTGCATCATCTCGATGGCGGCCTGCGGCGCGAGTGTGTCGCCTCGCAGCGTACGGACCGGCACCGACATGATCGTACTGACGGGCGCGTCGGGCGCGAGTCCCGCAGCCAGTACCTTGTCGCGCAAGTCGCCCTCCGTGACGATCCCCAGCCCCTGCGGCGAGAGCACGAGGACAGCCCGTACGAGCTCCTCGCTCATGCGTTTGGCCGCGGCGCTGATAGGGGCGTCGGGGTCGACGAACACCGGCGGCTTGCGGATCAACGAGGCGACATGGACCGCTCTTGCCTCGGGCGTGGCGCGGACACTACTGACGGTCCGAGAGAGCCTCTCTCGCAGTGTCTCGGCGACGAACGCGGCACCACGCTCACTGCCGAGGATCTCGAGTGCGATGGCGCGGGGGATCACGTAGACCACGGCCTCCTCACGGCTGCGCACGGTGAAGGCAGGGGGAAGGCCGGTGAGCAGGGTCGGGTGACCGAAGACTTCGCCGGGTGAGATGACTTCGACGACGCGATCGCTGCGGAGCAGGTCCATTGCCCCGCTGCGCACGACGAACAGGGCGTCGCCCGGCGGCCCATCTTCGACCAGCACTCTGACGCCGGCTGGCACGGGACGTTCCACGACGGCGTCGGCCACACGTCCCAGTGCCGCCTCGTCCAGACTGTCGAACGGTGGGAATCGGGAGAGGAACCGCGCGGTGTCGTTCACCTGCGAGGGCCTCCCGCCGGCTGAATCGTTGCGCCCGGACGCGACCGGATCGCCTTGCGCTGCGCGCTGGTCCCTCGCACTGTGAGCCTCATCCATGTGGGTTACCCCGTGGCCGGACGCCTGCCGGCCCCCGCGTAGTGTACCCCTCGATCGACGGGACACGCGTGCCGCCCGCGGCCCGGACTACGCCGGCCGCGGGCGGCACGAGGATCAGGCAGTCTTCGCCTGCCGATGTTCGAGGAGATAGACGGGGATGGGCGAGCGCCGCTGGACGCGATATGCCTCCTGCGTCCACATGAAGTCGCCCACGAGGCCGTGGCGAGGCGGATCAGCGGCCATCACGATGACGTCGCAGTAGTGCTTCTCGGCGGTCTTCAGGATGTTCTTCGTGGCGTTCCGGGTCGCTACCACGTGACCTTCTGAGCGCAGCCCGCGTCGCTTGAGGGCTTTCACGGCGGTCGCTACGAGTTCACGCTGCGCGGCCCACTCCTGGCGCGTTGGAAGCAAGCCGGGCATGGGCATGCCCAGGGAGGTCCCGTAGATGCGCGCTATGGAGAAGACGTGCACGGACGCCTTGCGCCCTTTGCCGGAGGTGGCAAGCTCGGCGGCGAACTCGATAACGCGGCGGGGGATAGGTCGCCCGTCAGAGGCGATGAGCACGCGTTTGATCTCCAGCGTGGCGGGGTCGGGCGGCGGCGCCGTCCGGCGCCGCCCGATCAGCGACAGCGGCGTGTTCATGCCTTGGTCCCCGGATCGAGCGTCCCGACGACCTGGGCCTCGGCCTTCGCGTACTTCGGGTCCTCGACGCGGTGGCGCCACCAGTACAGGGGCAGGTAGAGCAGAAGCGTGACCCAGCCAAGGACGTAGTAGATCGTCACGTTGCCGATGACAGAATAGGTGATGCCGCCGCCGATCCAGAAGAACACATACAAGCCGGCCAGCGCCAGCGCCAGGTACTTGAACACCTCGGGAAGCCGGAACGGCCGGCGCACGTTCGGCTTGTACTTGCGCAGGAGGTAGTACCCGATGATGACCGGCACGAACGAGGCGATGTAGCCGACGTTGGAGAACGAGTAGATCTGCACCGCGCCGCCGAGAAGGACGACGACCAGTGAAGCGGCGGTGTTGATCAGCATCGAGTGGTCTGGCACGCCGTGCTTGTTGACGTGCGAGAACCAGCGCGGGAACTGACCGTCCACGGACATCTGGTGCAGGCCGCGGGCCGAACCCATGATCGCGTTGAGCGCCGAGAGCAGCAGTGCCATGATCAGCATGATGGCGACGAGCCAGTTGAGGGCGCTGCCGAGGGCGCCGCCCAGGGCAGCGCCGGCGAACTTGATGAACATCGTCTTCGGGTCGACCAGGGCGGGGTCGCTCAGAGCCTTGGCTCCGAGCACGACCACGAACGCGATCGGGATCATGGTGTAGATGAAGAGCCCGTAGCCGCCGGAGAGGATCATCGTGATCTTGCCGTCACGCTCCGGGTTCTTGCACTCGCCGATGTAGCACGCCGCCGCTTCGAAGGCGATGACGTTCCACGACAGGAGGAACGTGAAGCCCGTGTAGACGTAGAACCAGCTGTGACCCATCAGCGGCGCGAAGAACGAGGCACCATCAAGTTGATGGAAGCCGGCCAGCTGACTCCAGTCCGCGACGCCGGGGTTGAACACCCAGACGATCGCCAGGAGAGTGAGGGGGATCATCGCCAGCATCGCGAGTACGGTGGCGAACACCGCGCCGAAGCGGATCCCCAGGTACGACGGGATGAACAGGACCAGGATGCCGCCGATGGCGATCACGAGCGTCGACCAGGCAACGAACGTGGTGATCGGCGTGAACCCGCTCGTCGTGTTCAGACCCAGCAGGTCGGCCAGGTAGAAAGAGGCCAGGATCATGTTCAGCGGAGCTACCGGGAACCAGCCCATCCAGTAGGCCCACGCGGTGAACCCGTTGATGTGCGGAGCGAGCCTCGGGTACCTGACCTTCCAGGCGGGGTAGGCGTAGGAGGGCGATCCGCCGGCGCGCTCCGGCATCATCGCCGACAGCTCCGCAAGCAGAAGGATCAGGAGCACGCCGGACAGCGTGACCCCCACGAAGAGCGGGATGGAAGCGGCGCCGAGCGAGGTCACCATGACCGGCGCGATCCCTGTGACAAGGATCGTGCCGGCGAGGCCGATGACGAAGGCGCCCCACCAGTTGGTCTCGGCGGCGAGACCCCCGCCCGCATACTCGAGCTCCTCGAGCGACTCTCTACCTATTGCCATGACTACCTCCGCATGCGTTGTCCGGTCCTTGCACTTGGAGCGCGTGTCCTTGGTCGCCAGGGCTTGCGCGTGGTCGCGTGAGCTGACGATGCGGCGCTCCGGCCATGGGCTGCTCCTTGGATTCGGTAATGTACAGAAAGCACAACCGACTGACAAGGGATTGTACAGAGTGTCACAAAGTTCACGGCACGATGGCGCTGAACGACAGCCTCGATCAAAGTCGAACGCGACCCTAGAGCCTGAACATTTCTTCATCCCAGGGGGCCTTGAAGACTCCCGGGCTGATCGTCAGATGAGGCGCTGCCGCAGCGCGATCGTGGCCGCTTCGGTGCGACTGGCGGCGCCGAGCTTGGTGATGACGCTGCTCACGTGGCTCTTGACCGTTGAGATGCTCACCACGAGGCGCTCGGCGATCTCGGTGTTGGAGAGCCCGTCCGCGAGGAGGGTCAGGACCTGGCGCTCGCGCGGGGTCAGGTCCTTGCCGAGCGAGGTTGGTGCCGCGACCAGGTGCATGAGCGCTTCGGTGGCCTCTGGGGCCAGGGTCGGCCGGCCGACGCTGGCCCCCCTTATGGCAGCTGCCAGCTGGTCGCCGGAGAGATTCTTCATGAGATAGCCGATGGCTCCGGCGTTCAGGGCACTCTCGATCAGCGCTTCGTCCGAGAAGCTGGTGAGCACCAGCACTTTGGTTTCAGGACACCGCCGTAGGATCTCCCGAGTCGCGGCAGGGCCGTCCATGCCGGGCATGAGCAGGTCCATCAGTACCACGTCCGGCTGGGCCTGCTCGCATAGGCTGACCGCCTGGGCGCCGCTCTCCGCCTGGGCCACAAGCTCGATGTCCTCAAAGAGCAGAAGGATCGTCTCCAGGCCTCTGCGCACGAGGGCGTGGTCGTCGGCGATGACGACCCTGATGCGCTCGGACGGCACCGCGTGTCCCTCACTCAACCTTGGTCACCCCCGTGTCGGACCACTCGACCGTGACAACGGTACCACGGTGATCCGAGCTGGCGACGGTCAGGTTCGCCGCCACCGCTTCGGCCCGCTCTCGCATGGACTTGAGGCCGAACTGCTCCGGCCTGGCCGGAAGCGAGGCGAACCCGCACCCGTCATCGCGTACGACGAGCGTCACGAGTCCATCGCGGGAGCCAAGTGTCACCCAAGCGTGGCGGGCGCCGGAATGACGCACCACGTTGTTCAAGGCTTCTTGGGCGATGCGGTAGAGAGCGATCGTCACGTCGGGCGACAGCGGCGGCGCATCTGCGATAGACAGCTTCACTTGTATCTCGGCGTGCGCCTCGGTCGCGTTGACCAGGTGCCGCAGCAAGTCGTCCAGCGACGACTGGGCCAAAGCGGCCGGACGCATCTCCAGCAGGAGCGTTCGCATCTCCGCCAGGGCGCCGCGCGTGAGGCGTTCCATGTCTTCGAGACTCTGCCGCGTCTCTGGGGAGGACGGTCCAAGATTGCGACGGAGTGACTCCGCCTGAAGGCTGGCCGCGAACAGCGCCTGCGTGACCGAGTCGTGAAGGTCCCGAGCGAGCCGCAGGCGCTCTGCAGCAACGGCGCTGCGCTCCATCTGTTCGCGCAGCCTGGCGTTTTCGATCGCAAGGGCCGCCTGGTCGCAAAACGACTGCGCGATGTTCACGTCCTCGCCGCTGAACGGCCTCGGCGCACGATAGTAGAGGGCGATCACCCCGAAGAGATCCGATCCGACCATGAGCGGCGCGGCAGTGCAGGCCGCATAGTCGCCTATCCAGTCGATGGGCGGCGCAGCGAGCCGACCATCGTCATCGCTGAACGAGATCCCGAGATCGGCCGTTGTCACCGGCCGCCGCTCCCTGGCTGCTCTGCCAGCCGGGTCCTTCCCGGTGGGCAGCGACACCGCTTCTGCCACATCGATGGAGACGCCGACCGCGGCCTCCGGCCTGAGGACATCAAGGCCGGCGTCGTACCGAAAGAGCACGCCGCCGTCGCTGCCGAGCAACTGCTGTGCCTGCAGAACGATGTGCTGGAGCAGGTCCGACAGTGGCCGGTCAGAGTCCAGCACCGATATCTCTTGCAGCCTCTGCAACTGAGCGGTGAGCGAGTGCAGCTTCGCCGTCGTGGATCGTTCGGTCTCGTAGAGGAGGTCGAAACGCCGGTACAGGTAGCCCAGGGCGACCAGGCCGATGCCCGCCAGCGCGCCAAAGCCGATGAGAAGGATGTTCTGTCCGTTGGCGCGCCCCTGGAGCACCATCGTGAAGACCGCCAGACCGAGGCAGAGGATGCCGACGACGGCGATCACGAGTCGCTCGTGCACCGCGAAGGCGACCAGCAGGAGAGGGATGAGATAGAACCCCGCAATGGCGTAGCCCGGGATGAGGAGGTCGAGGAGAAACGCGGTGGCGATCCCGAGGAGGGTAAGGATCAGCACTCGGTCGCGGTGTCGGCGCAGCCAGACCAGACGTTGCACCACCCGTGGGAACGCGCGTCCTTCGACGATCCGGTCATTCATCAGGGACGGCACTCCTCGCTGGGCCTGGAACCAGGCGCCGCCTCGCGACTGCCAAGCCGCAACAGTAGTGTCTGGAGGGACGGATCACAATCCGTGGGTGCGTCCCTGCGCCCGTCGACTTGTGTCGACCGACATGGGTCATCTGACTGATAGCAGGTTGGGTCCATTGAACCATTCCAAGGTTGTGCTCGAGGCTGATGTGTGACGCCCCGCCCCCTGTTTGGATGTTCACAGCACTACTTTGTCGCGGCCGTGTCCACGTGGACGGAGGCGTCGTGCATGCTCAGCTGCAACGACCACCAGGTGAGGAGACCGGCGAGCGCATGTGCGAGCTCGTCCGGTTGGAGGCCCTCCGGGAGGTATACGAGCTGAGCGGTGTCCTCCGGAAGAGAGGCATCGATGTGGTCGTGTGGCAGTCCGGGACTCGCGGCGGGAGGTGCGCGTACATGGCAGGGCGTGGGCCTTTGTGCCTGCTCGTGCCCGAACGCGACCTCATCTACGCACGCTGGGTGCTGCGGGGCGCGTCGGTAGACGCCTGGCCGGCGGAAGGTGGGTTCAACGCCGAGTCGCTCACGGGCGACGATCTGCGGCGGGTTGGAAGCCTGGAACCGAACAAGGAAGGTGGCGTCATGGGTTGGCTGTCGACCAAAGCAGAGTGGGAGTATTCGGTCTTCTGCGGTCAGGAGTGTGTCCTGACCACGGCGAGCAAAGAGGACGCAAACAAGAAGGTCACGGAACTGCAGTTCGCCGGGAAGCATCACGTGCGCATTGACAAGACCAAGAAGGACAGGGCCGAGTGACGGGGACGGCGTCTCGACAGTAAGCACGATAGCGCGGCAACGCACAGGCGGAGGGCGAGACGTTCGGTCCGGTCGCTGCCGAGCTGATGAGACGAGCGGCTCCTCCGCACAGTCGGCGTAGTGCGAACAAGGATCCTCCTTCAGCACCGGAAAGCTGACTCTTCGGTCGGACTCGAGGGGGACCGGGGTGGCAAGTACCGCCCGCCCGATTCCATGCGCGGGGAAGTACTTGGCGGCTGTTCCTGGCGGCGGTTCGATCAAAGTCGAACCGTCGCCAGATCGATTGCGCCGTCAACGCGGCGCGCCCTTGGGTCGACGAGCTCAGCGCGTCCCTGCAGCCTTGTGCGTCTTTGTACAAACGGTCGAGGGTTGACGGACCACGTGGGACAAAGCGTATACTCCACGCCCACCGGCGTAGAGTCGCCTCGCCCGGGGCACACAAGCCCCGCGGCCGTGAGCGCGCTTCGAGCCGGGCGCAGCTGTTCAGGACGAGGAGGTGATGTTCTTCATCAGACACGTGGGAAGTAGTCTGCCTGCCCCGACAATCTGAGTCTGAAAGGGGGAGCCACATGGCTGGACCTGGGACGAAAGCCCAGCGCGAGCGCATGTCGGTCTTCGAGGCGTACGAGCGGGCCCGCAAGGGGCCAAAGGTCGATGAGGCGGTCTGGAACTTCGAGATCATCCCGCAGACCGCCACCCGCCTGAAGGAGAAGTACGGGATCCAGATGGACAAGAGCGTCATGGTCCCGACCGATCCCGAGATGATGAAGAAGATCTATCAGGCCGGCCTCGAGATGCTCGTTGAGTGTGGCGTGTACTGCATCTCCACCGGACGCGTGATCAAGTACACCGAGGAGGAAGTCCTCCTCAGCGTCTCAACGGCACCGAAGGAATGCATGGTGGGCGAGGGGCTCGACGCGCGGCGCATGTACCCGCGCTCGCACAAGGACTCCCGCCCGCCGCTCGTCCAGGGTGGACCCACCGGTGCGCCCTGCAGCGAGCAGCACTTCTTCGGCATTCATGAGTCGTATGCCAAGGAGGGCATCGTCGACTGCATCGTCGACGGCGTGCTCTCCACGGTCAACGGCTACAACCCGGGGCCGGACACCCCCTGGGAGGTCCTCGCCGGCCGCCAGGAGATCATGAACGTGCGCATGGCGGCGGCCAAGTGCGGCCGTGCCGGGATGGGGTTGTAGGGACCCGAGACCACGCTGAACGCTGCCGCCACGATCTCCATGGATTTCCCGGGCGGCATGCGGACCACGGACTTCCACGAAGTCTCGCAGCTGAATGAGCTGAAGTGTGACGTAGGTGCGTTGACCTTCACCGCTCATTACACACTCGCTCGAGACAACATCATGGTCGAGCAGATGCCGATCTTCGGCGGGTTTGCCGGTGGTCTCGAGGAGACGACCATCGTCGACGTCGCCAGTCATCTCAACTCGTTCGTGACGTTCGGCGGTACCTGGCACGAGGACGGTCCGGTCCACATGAGGTGGGGCATCACGACGACCAGGGAGGCCCTGGCCATCGCGGGTCACGCGATCATGTCGCTCAAGTCCGTCTGGCCGAACCTCATGAGCGGGAACCAGTACTACACCATCGCCGGCCCGTGCACCGTCATGTGCCTGCTCGAGACCGCCGCTCAGGCGATCACCGACACCTCCAGCGGACGCGAGCTCATGTCCGGCGTGGCCTCAGCCAAGGGCGTCATCACCGACAAGACCACCGGCATGGAGGCGCGGTTCATGGGCGAGGTCGCGCATGCCGTCGCCGGCTTGCCGACAGAGCAGACCAACGAGGTCCTCGACGCTCTCGTCAAGATGTACGAGGGTGACTACAAGACCGCCGACCAAGGCAAGTTCTACTACGAGTGCTACGACACGGAGAAGGTCGTCCCGACCGACGAGTATCTCGAGGTCTACGACAAGGCCTGCGCCGCTCTCAAGAGTCTCGGCGTCAACTACAAGCTCTGGTAAGAGGAGTGCGGACAGCGATCACGCCGAGTTCGAGGAGGCTGTAGGGAAATGGCAAATGAGGCGTTCTTCAAAGAGGCGATCGATTCCCTCGTGAACCACGACAAAGACGCGGCGGAAGACGTGGCCAAGCGCGCCATCGCCGCCGGTGTCACTCCGCAGGACATCATGCAGAAGGGCTTCGTCGTCGGGATCCGCAGGGTCGGCGACCAGTTCGACGAGGGCGAGGTCTACCTGCCCGAACTCATGCTGGCGGCCGCGGCGATGGAGGCCGCGATGGAGATCTGCAACGCAGCCCTTCCCGAGGGCGAGAGCGAGACCCGCGGCGTCGTCGTCATGGGCACCGTTGAAGGTGACATCCACGACATCGGCAAGGCCATCGTGTGCGCGTATCTGCGCGCCAACGGCTACGACGTCCACGACCTCGGCCGTGATGTGCCCGTGGACGCGTTCGTCGACAAGGCCGAAGAGGTCAACGCAGACGTCATCGGGGCCAGCGCCCTGCTGACGGCGACGATGCGCAAGCAGTCGGAGATCGTCGCCGAACTCAAGGATCGCGGCATGCGCGACAAGGTCAAGTTCGTGGTCGGCGGGGCGCCCTGCACGCAGGAGTACGCCGACTCGATCGGTGCCGACGCCTATGCGTCCGACGCCAGCGACGGCGTCAAGAAGATCGAGAAGCTGCTCGGGATCAGCTGACAGAAGCGCGCGATCGGACCGCCGGTGCGCCGACGCCGGCGCGACGCGGGGACGGCGTCCGGCCAACGGACGCCGTCCCCGTCTTGTCGCCGGGAATGTCGCAGTCGCGAACGTGAGCTCTCCGGACGGACCGGGTACTGTGGGGGTGCACGCCGCGTGCGGCGAGGTCCGGATGGAAGGATGCAGGATGGCAACACTCTTCACGAGGCCCGACTGCCCCTACTGCGATGCCGCGAGGCAGTATCTCGAGGATGCCGGGGAGGACTATGTCGAGCGCGACGTCACCACCGACGACGAGGCGGCCCGCGAGGTCGCGACGATTACGGGCGGACCTGTCCTGGTGCCCATCACGGTGCGCGACGACGACGTCCGCGTGGGGTTCCCGTACACGTGAGGCGGGGCCCGGGGACGCAAGCGCTGGATCTGGCAGCAGCACCCCGGGCGTGGGCGCGCGTGACGCGCCGAGTCTCGCAAGGCGACGTCTTCACGGCGGCTCGCGTGGCGGGCGAGGCTTCTCGCCCGGTTTTGGGTCGTCCGCAACCCTCCTTCCGCGCCGTGGCCTTGTCCAAGATGTTGACGAGGGAGCCTCGCATCTCTACATTGCGTACACCACGGCGCGGCGAGCGCGGACACTACGCATTCCGCTCCGCCAGCCATAGTCGCTGCGTGATGACTCTGATCGCCATGGCGACATCGCCCCAGCATACTTAGTGGAAGAGACGCGCCCCGTGGCGAAGTGTGTGTCACTGCTGTCAATCTGCTGCGCCGCATCCTCAGCCAGGGGAGCCCCGGCGCTGGGACGCGCAGCCGCGCGTCCGCCACCGGCTCGACCAGACTCCGCGTCCCCTCACGAAACGGAGGTTTCACGCAGTGAGCAAGATATGGACCCGAATGGGCGATGGTCAAGCTGTAGAGCTGACACCCGACGAGCTCCGCAAAGACATCATCGAGGCGTCCGACGACGCCGCCGACAAGGGCAAGGTCCCGCCGCTCGAAGAGCGCGAGATCGAGAAGCTCATGGAGATCTTCTCGGCGCCGTGGAGAGTCATCGGCGTAGAGCCTGGGCACGAAGTGCCTCTGACCAAGGATGAAACGGCGTGCACCCTCGTCTCGTCGCAGTTGTCGAGTGGTGCCCACCTGCCGATAAGCCGCGAAGCGGCAGTCGAGGTGTTCGAGCGCGTGTTCGCCTTCGACACCATGGAACTGGGCTGGATCGACTACTCGTTCAAGCCGGCCAAGCCGATGGTCTCGCTCGACCAGGTCTCCATCGAACGCCTGTTGGCGACCACCGTGTTCCCCATCCTGTACGGCGCCATGCCGAACATGGGGCTCTACTACACACCGGACGGGCCGTACACCAACCCGGCCGACCTGCTCGGCATGATGAAGGTCGACGAGGCTCGCGAAGAAGAGATGAAGGCCGCCGAGCTGTGCATGGAAGACATGATCTTCGTCTGCAAACGCATGGCTGAGATCGGCGCCGACGGCATCGACTTCGACACCACCGCCTCGGCAGGCGACGCCGACTTCCTGGCGACGCTCAAGACCGTGGAAGAGCTCAAGAAGACCACCGACCTCGGCATCGAAGTCGGCATGTCGGGCGAGTTCATCCTCGGCATGCACGGCGAGGTCGACTACAAGGGCACCAGGCTGGCCGGTTTGTGGCCGCATCAGCAGCTCAAGATGGTCGAGCAGGCCGGCGGCGATATCTTCGGTCCCGTGGTGAACACCAAGACCAACAAATCGGCTGCCTGGAACGTGGCCCGCGCGGTCACCTTCGTCAAGGAAGTCTGCAAGCAGTCCACCATCCCGATCCACGCCAACGTGGGCATGGGCGTCGGCGGCACGCCGATGTTCGAGACGCCCCCGGTAGACGCCTTGAGCCGTGCCAGCGTCGCCATGGTAGAGATCGCCAAGGTAGACGGTTTGTAGGTGGGTGTGGGCGATCCCTTCGGGATGTCTCTTACCCACGCGATTGCCTCCGGGATGGGTGGCATTCGTACCGCTGGAGATCTGGTGGCACGGATGCAGCTCAATCACCGGATGCGTCTTCCGGAAGCGAAGAAGTACGTGGCGGACAAGCTTCACGTCAGTACGTTCGACCTGTCGGACTCGACGGTCATGCGCAACCTGCGTGAGGAGCTCGACATCGGCCTCATCGAGGCCGTCCCCGGCATGTCCAAGGGTTTGGCTGCGAAGGCTCGAATCGCCGACCTCCTGGACATCAAGATCGCGGCAGTCGACATCCTCAAGGGGCAGATGGCTGGCTGAGCGCAGACGCCAGTCCCGTTCTGAGCTCGGCCCAACCTGACCGATGGAGGTCACAGGCATGGCAAACGAAGAGTTCTACCAGGCGGCGAAGGACGCCATCCGCGCGTGCGACAGGCCGGCGGCAGTCGACGCAGCGACCAAAGCGCTCGCTGCAGGCGTGGCGCCGGACGACATCCTTAAGAACGGCTTCATCCCCGGCATCGCGGCGATGGGCGATCTGTTCGAGCGCGGCGAGGTGTTCCTGCCCGAGCTCGTCCTTGCGGCCGACGCCATGACCGGCGCCGCCGAGGTCTGCAACGCCGCTCTCCCTGAGGGCGAGGCCGAAGCCAAGGGCACCGTCGTCATCGGCACCGTTCAGGGCGACGTGCACGACATCGGCAAGACCATCGTCGTGGCGTTCCTTCGAGCCAACGGCTACGAGGTGCACGACCTCGGCCGTGACATCTCGGGCGACAAGTTCATCGCCAAGGCCGAGGAGGTCGGCGCCAAGGTCATCGGCATGAGCGCTCTCCTCACCACGACCATGCGCGAACAGACCCGTGTGATCGAGGCACTGAAGGAAGCGGGCCTGCGCGACAAGTACAAGGTCATCGTCGGCGGCGGCGCCTGCACGCAGCAGTGGGCCGAGAAGATCGGCGCCGACGCCTATGCCGAAGACGCCAACGACGGCGTCCGCAAGATCAACCAGCTCATGGGCAACTGAGCCTCGTCCGGCGCGGCTAGACAAAGGACCGGGCCGGTCGCCTCGCGGCGACCGGCCCGGTCATTCTTCCGTCCCCGAACGGCGTCGGCGAGCTGGCATCCCCGCACCCACCACGGCCGCGACAGCGGCGCATTGCAGCGCTCATGGCACCGCGTCGCGCTCGCTCAGGACTCTCTTCGCGCGCCGTCACGCGGCGCGTCGGGCGTCAGTGGGAGGCCGACTCCTCTTCCTCCGCGAGCAGGCGGGCGATGCCCCTCGCCAAGGCCTCCCGACGCCACTTGACAGCTCAAGCGCACACGACCCCGTCGCTGTGCAACACCGGGCGCTCCACCGCGGCGCGCGCCGAAGGCAGCGCGACCCCTGTGGGCTCCCGCGCGTCAGCATCCGTCGGGGCGGCGTGCTCGGGATCTCCTGCCATCCTGTCCACTCCTTCGTAGTCGCTGTCCCGTACTGAGCGACGGCCGGCCACGTTCTGCTACGTGGGCAAAGGCTCAGTGTCCCACTGGGACGGCGAGAACGCACAGCCCGGCTCACCGCCGACCGCCAGGAGGATCGTCCCGGCTCTCCGGGCCACGGCGCCGCGAGTGCTCGTGGGGTCCGGGACGTACACGAATGTGCCAGCCGGCGCCTCGAACTCCTCGCCGTCGACTCTTGAACGTGGCGCGCCCGCTCACGACCAGGTAGAGCTCTTCGTGGCGCGTGCCCGAGTCGGGGTCCTCGGTGTGATCCTCGGTCAGTACGGCGCCGGGCGCAGGCGCGCGAAACACGTTCGTCCCAAAGGATCCGATCCCGAAGTAGCGCCGCAGCGGCTTCCACTCCGTCTCCGGCGCCCACTCATAGGGGATGCTCGGGATCTCGTCGATGTGTGCGGCCACGTACTTGGCGGCACTCGCCGGGCCCTCGTCCATGGCGACCTCCTTCGATCGTCTGGGCTCAGCTTACGCCCAGGACGGGCCTCTGTCGCGTCGCGACTGCAGACGTATCTCTCAAGTGCTGGCGGCGTCGTCGCGACCGCGGGCGTCGCAGGCAGCCTGCTGTGGCGTCGGGGTAGGACCCCACCGACGTCTGGGCTATGCAATACTCGGAGACGAGTGATCGAGCACTCCGACATCGGGATCTCCACCGGCGCGTACGCCGACCTCCCACTCGCTGTGGCACTTGCGCGTATCGCCGATCTGGCGTCGGCGGCCGAGGTCTACTCGTCGGGTCCGCACTCGCTGCTCGAGCGGGAGAACGCGCGGGCTATCGCCGACGCTGGGCTGCCCTTCAATGTACACGGACCGTTCACGCACGA
Organism: uncultured Thermoleophilia bacterium; assembly: GCA_963784975.1. Lineage (GTDB taxonomy): Bacteria > Actinomycetota > Thermoleophilia > UBA2241 > UBA2241 > CAIXSE01. Next base: position 31,231 of record CAWAUK010000072.1, read on the forward strand.
TGGACTCGGCAACCCATACGAGCCGATGCGACGCGCCGCCGTGAAGCTGCATCGGCGGCACATGAAAGTCGCCGCGCGCCTCGGCGCGACGCTCTACATCGTGCACCCGGACCTGCAGGCCCGACCGGGACCGCGGAATCCCGATGTCGTCGGCGCGCTTGAGCGTTCGTTCGCGGAGCTGCGCGCGATTCAGGACCACCTCGGCCTGCCGGTCGCGGTCGAGAACATGGCGGAATCGGACTCCTCTCATTTCAGTGCCCCCGGCGACCTCGATCTCCAGGGCCTCGGCGTCGCGCTGGACGCCGGCCATGCCGCCGTAACAGGGACGCTCGGCCAATGGCTCGCCGACCCCGGGGCGACGCTTCTGCACGTGCACCTCCACGACAATCAGGGTGCCGGTGGGGTGGACCTTCATCTCCCACTGGGGAGCGGGACGATCGACTTCGCGCCCGTACTCGAGGTCGCTCGCGCCGCCGGGGTGACGATGGTCTTCGAGCTCACCTGTGAAGCGGACGTCATCTCGAGTCTCGAGCATCTGCGCGCCCGCGGTCTGCTCAATGGAGATGACGCGGGTGTGGAGCCGTGACCGCGGAGTCCGCGGACCGCTCTGACCAGGTGAGGGACCGAGCACGGTTCCTCTCCCGCATCGATCCGTTTCGGGGACTGGGGCCCGAGGACCAGGATCGCCTCGCGGCATCGGTCGTCGAACGCTTCGTGCTCAGCGGGGAGGCGGTGCTCGTCGAGTACGGTGTTCCGGGAACCCAGCTCTATGTCGTCAAGGAGGGGACCCTCGAGCTCGTCCACAACCAGGTGCCGATCGACGTGATCACGGCCGGCGAGGTGTTCGGCCATCCGACTCTTCTGACCGGCCTCCCACCAGAGTTCACGACGCGCGCTCGCGAAGACTCGACGCTGTACTGCATCCCGATGGACATCGCTCTGGAGATCCTCAGCCGGTTGGAGGGGGTGAGATTCGTCGCGCGGACGCTTCGGGAGCGTCTTACCCACGCAGCCAACACGATGGCTCTGCCCGACGTCCGCACTCGGCCGGTCACCGCGCTTCTCCAGGGCGCACCTCTCTTCTGCGGCCCCGACGTCACCATCCGCGAGGCGGCCAACCTGATGATCGCCGGTGCGCGCTCGGCCATCCTCGTGCAGGCCAGAAGCGGGCTCGGTATCGTGACGGATGTGGACCTGCGTGACAAGGTCGTCGCGCCGGGGGAATCGGGAGGGGCCGCAGTAAGCTCGATCATGTCTGTGCCGGTGAAGACGATCGGGGCCGATGTTCTGGCGGCGGAAGCCGCGATCGCGATGATGGAGGCGGGCGTCAATCACATGCCCGTGGTCGACGCCGGAGGCCAGGTGCTCGGCATCCTGTCGGCCGGGAGCCTCATGAGCCTCGAGACGTTGAGTCCCTTCGCTCTGCGGCGCTCACTGCTCTCCGCCCGCACTGTTGACGACGTCACGGCCGCCTCAGCCGACGTCCCGAAGCTGTTCATCGATCTCATGGAGGCAAATCTGGATGCGCCCGTCGTGACGCGGATCATCACACTCCTGAGCGACGCTGCGACTTCACGGCTGCTTGAGCTCGCCTTCGAGCGGTACGGCGGGCCACCGGCCGACTATGCATGGCTCGCCTTCGGCAGCACCGCGCGCAGCGAGCTCACACTCGCCTCGGACCAGGACAACGGCCTTGCCTACGCCGATACCGACGACCCCGCCACCGACGACTACTTCCGGCGTGTGGCGGAACAGGTCAACGACGGCCTGCGGCTCTGCGGCTTCCAGCTCGACGCGCACGGCGTGCTCGCACAGAACGACGAGTGGCGCATGGCTGCGTCCGAGTGGGTCGAAGTCTTCACGAGGTGCCTCGGGAGCTCGGACAACGACAGGCTCTTGCGCGCGGCGGTGGCTTTTGACTTCCGTCAGGTGAGCGGCAGCCTGCCGCTCGTTCCGCGACTGGCGGACCTGATCCGCGAGACGCCAAGGCACGCGCGATTCAAGGCTGGGCTTGCGGACCTGGGGTCGGAGATCCGGTCGCCGCTCGGCTTCCGGCAGCGGCTGGTGGGGCCCATCGACATCAAGAAGAGCGGTCTCCTCCCCATCCAGAACATGGCGCGGTACTTCGCCTTCTCCGGCGGTATCACGGCGCCGACTACCCTCGAGCGTCTCATCGCGGTGGAGGAGAGGGGCAGCGCGGGTAGCGACTCAGCCCCCGCGCTCCGCGAGGCCTTTGTCGGCATGTCGCTCATCAGACTGCGGCATCACGCCAAGGGTCTCCGTGCGGGACGCGCTCCGGACGACGCCATCGACACGACCGACCTGCGGCCTCTGACGCGGGTCACGCTTCGCGAGGCGCTGCGCGTGGTCGCCGCGGAGCAGCAGCGACTTCCACAACGCCCCGCCTGACTCTTGGCGAGACGCAGCTCCGTAGCGGAGTCGAGCTTTCAGTCTCGCCGTCCGGAGCGTTCGGCCGGCGAATGCCGGTCTGGGTGCGCGGCGCCGCACGCGCGAGCTGAGAAGCGCCCCGGTCGCGATGTCAGCGACCGGGGCGCTTCTGGACACTTGACCGGCGCGCGTCTGCCATGCCGCCGCGTCGTTCGCCGTCGGCCTGTCAGGCCATGAGTTCCTTTGCCTTTTCGACGCCGAGCGAGGCGTTTGCGGCGTATGCGTCCGCACCTATCTCGGCGGCCCATTCGACGCTCACTGGTGCGCCACCGACGATTACCTTGACCTTGTCCCGCAGGCCGGCGTCCTTGAGCGCCTGGATCGTCGCCGGCATCTTGGGAATGGTCGTCGTCAGCAGCCCGCTCATGCCGAGGATGTCGGCATTGTGCTCCTTGACGGCGGCGACGAACTCGGCAGGGGTGATGCCCTTGCCGAGATTGAAGACGTCGAAACCGGCGCCGGAGAGCAGCATCGCCGCCAGGTTCTTGCCGATGTCGTGCATGTCGCCCTCGACCGTGCCGATGACGACGGTGCCGAGCGTGCCGCTCGCCCTCGCCCAGCATCGGCTTGATGAGGTCGAGGCAGGCCTGCATCGTTCGGGCGCTGAGCAGCACTTCGGGGATGAACTTCTCGCCGCTCTTCATCTGAGCGCCGACGACGTCCATGCCCGGAAGCAGCGCGTTGTCGAGGATATCGCGGGCGGCGGCGCCCTCGTCGAGGAGCCGCTGCGTTGCCGCAGTGGCACCGTCGTCGCCGTCGATGATCATGTTCTTGAGAGATTCAAAGTCTGCCATAGGATCCTTAGTCCTCCACGTCGTGGGTCGTTGCGGCGCCCGAGGCTCTCAGGCGACTCCCGCGTCCTTCTCGCTCTTCGCGACGATCGCCCTTATCTGCTCCACGACGTCGCTCGGCAGGTCTTCGACCTTGTGCTCCGCCACGAGCTCCTTGGCCTTTTCGTTGCAGCGGGAGTACAGGTCGGTTCCGCCGTCCATCTCCCACTCCTCGCGGACGCGACGGTCGATGAGCCCAGCCTTGGACTGGTGAGCACGCATCAGCTTGAGTGTGCTCATACGCGAGAGAAAGTCCTCCTCGGACCCTACCTCGATGATCTCGTCGACCATGAGCGTCTCGTCGTTCGTGGGGATGCCACGGAGGATGTACTTGACCATGCGCGCGATCTCGTTGTCCATCACAAGAACGCCGTAATCGATGGTGACTCCCGACTCGATCATGCCAGCACCGTAGATCTGGTTGGCTCCTCCCAACGCAGGAATGAGGCCGGTGATGGTCTTCTCGTGTGCGGTCTGCACGTCGCCACCGAGCTTGGAGTCAGCCTACAACCCGGCCACGTAGCTGGGCAGTTCGTAGAACCTGGCCATCGCGGGGACGGCAGCGCTGATAAGCGCGAGCTCCGGCGTGCCCACCGTGGCCGCGGCACGCTGCAGGTCGAACGCGGTGGTCGAGCTGCCGTAGATGCACTTGGCGCCCTTCTCGGCCAGCTGAGCCAGCACGATGCCGCCGAGCACTTCCGCATTGTGCGTCACCATGGTGCCCGCCAGGGTCACGGGGGCGGAGCCGCCGGACATGGCCATGGACAGCGGCATGGCGATCTGGTGCGCGCGGGCCGCTTCGATGATGCAACCGGTGAATTCGCCCATCAGCTTGAGAGGGCTCACAGGGCAGCTCAGGAACTCGAGCATGGGCCGCTCAGCCAGCTTGTCGTGGCCGCCGGAGACGGCGGCCGCGGCGTCGATGTGGAGCCGGGCGCCGTGGTGGCCGAGCGCCAGGCTGCAGATCGGCTTGGTGGTGTTCGTGAGCGTCGCTTCGATGAGGTGCGCCTCGGCGACCTCAGGCGCCACATCGGTGGCCGTCACGGCGATGGTGTAGACCTCGATGTCGTCCAGCGCATCGACGAGACGAGCCAGATCCCCGACGTCCTTCTTCGTCGTCGGGCGCAGTTTGCCGTCCCAGGGATCGACGGCCTTCACGCCCTCGGCGAAGTTGGTGTACGTGACGCGCCGGCCCTCGAGCACGACGTCCCTGTCCGGGGTGCGACCGCAGAGGACGACCTTCGAGGGCGCCCAGCTGACGGCCTCTTCGAGCACGTGCTGCGGGATCTTGACCTTGCGTGTAGAACGGTCGACCTTGCAGCCGCCATCGGCGAAGAGATCGATGGCCTCGTCGTCCTCGACCCAGAGGCCCGCCTTCTCGAGCACCTCGACGGTCCCCCAATGGATGGCCTGCATCTCGTCCGGACTGAAGACATCGATGCCGATGCCGCCCTGGTGCCCAACGCCCGCTCGTTGACTTCGGATCATGGCGTTCCCTCTGGTGTCGGGACGATGATGCCGTGATTGCCGCGGCGCACGTCGCTAGCCTGCTGACTTCGGATCATTCCGCCTCCTTCGAGATTGTTGTCCTGACGAGTGCCGACCGTCCATGCGTGCGCCGCGGGCTGACGAAGGGGCGGGGTGCGGAATACGCGTTTGTACGATTCGGCGTACGCGCCAGTATCACGGAGCGGGATGCTTCGCGCAACGTCAGATGCGTTGAGGTGCGGACGCACGCCGGTGACTCGGGACCAACCACCGACGGCGGCCTCTGGTGCCGATGAAGACCGTTGCCAAGCCGGCGACAGCGCGCGGAAACGTATGCAAGACGTGGGCCAACACAAGGCTGGCCCGGGCCGCGAGCGCGGGCCTACACCACGAGCACCGGGATCCTGCCGCCTGCTTCGTGGAGCACTCTGTTCGTCGTCGAGCCGAGCTGTGTGCGCTGGCCTTCGCGAGCCCCCGACCCCTTGATCCCGACCACGATCATTTGCGCCTCGGCCTGAAGCGCGACTTTCACGATGCCTTCGTCCGGCGGGTCGGCGGTGCACACCGTGGCAGCCGTCACGCCGGCCGCCTGGCACAGAGTGGCCGCCTCTGCCAGCTCCTTCTCTATGCGTTCCACGAGCTTCTCGTACATCTCCTCCACACCGAACTCCAGACCCCGCATCCCGATCGCGGGGTCCGGGCGCTCTTGCGAGCACGTGATGATGATCTCTCCATCAGGCAAGTCGCGAACCCACTGGATCGCTGTGTCGAGCGCCAGCTTGGCGTGCTCGGAGCCGTCGTACCCTACTACGATCTTGTGGGCCATCGCCTTCCCCCTTTGTTCCCGCTGATTGCGAGAGCACTGTACCCTGCCGCGGCGGCGGACAATCCGAACGTTGCTAGGCCCGGCGCACTATGCCGCCGCTCCAGCGGAAGTCCGGCGCCGGCGCGCCGGCTCTTCTCGGCGCCCTGTTGCGACCTTGCCAATAGTCTATTGCGCGACTTGACCACCATCCTGTACAGTGCCAAGCCATGCATCACTCCATTTGGCCAGCTACCCGAGGTGGGGCCGAGGATTCCCGGCACGGAGCGCTCGCTTGGCGCCGAGTCTTCAGTGGCCGGAGGTGCGTCAGCGATCCGCTGACGGGAAGGGGGGTTCCTCAGGCATAAAGGTCCACCCCTGCATTGCTGGCCCCGGCGTCTCGTTCGAGTGCACGTCGTCGCCCGGGGCGTTTCTCTGAGAAGCATCGTCACGTTCTCCAGAAGGGAGAATCAATGGCAGATGAACCACAGCGCGTGACGCCCACCAAGTCGTACGCCGAACTGCGCATGGAAACGAACATGGTGCGCACCGTGAGTTGGTGGCACGTATTCTTCATCGCCGCCGGCGTGCCTTCGCTCGTCCTCTTCAGCATGGGGGGCATCTCGGCGCTCACCGGGCCGGTGGCCGTCCTGGCATGGTCGCTCTCGATGCTCATCGGCTTCATCGATTGTTTCATCTACGCCGAGATCGCCGGTCTCCACCCCAGAAAGTCCGGCGGCACAGCGGTACACGGTGCGACGGCGTGGATCCGCTACAGCAAGTACACCGCACCGATGTCCCTGTGGTGTAACTGGATCGCGTGGAGCCCGGTGCTCGCCATCGGGTCAGGGCTCGCCGCCGGCTACCTGCTCTCGATCTTCTACGCCCCCGACGCCAGCATCCAGACCTGGAACGTGACGCTGGTCAATCTCGGGTTCCTGAAGGACGGGTTGGAGCTGCGGATCAACGCCACCTTCATCATCGGCGCCATCATCCTGCTGGCCGTGTGGAACATCCAGCACTACGGGATCCTGCGCACGGCGCGCATCCAGCTCATCCTCACGATCGGCGGGCTGCTGCCGCTGCTGCTCGTGACGGTCATCCCGATCTTCCAGGGCAGCGTCGTGATGAGCAACTTCTCACCTTTCGTCCCGATCAACGGCTCGTGGAACCACGAGGGCTGGACCCTCTTCCTCGGAGCCATGTTCATCGCCGCGTGGTCGACCTACGGCTTCGAGACCGCCGTGTGCTACATGAGCGAGTTCAAGAACCCGGGTAAAGACATGTCCAGGGCCATCATCTGGTCGGGCGTCTTCTGCATGTTCGTGTTCGTCCTCGTGCCCTTCGTCTTCCAGGGCGTGCTGGGCACCAAAGCGATGCTGGAACCGGGCATCTACTCCGGTCTGGGAGTCGGCGATGCGCTGGCGAGCATGGTGCACGCGGGCGCGTTCGTCACCAAACTGCTCGTGGTCGCGCTGGTATTCACGCTCCTGCTGGCCATCATGACGGCCATGTCCGGCTCGTCGCGGACGATCTTCCAGGGCGGTCAGGACGGCTGGCTGCCCAAGTATCTCTCCCACCTCAACAAGCACCACATTCCGACCTACGCGATGTGGACGGACCTCGGGTTCAACCTGATCCTTCTCCTCATGTCGGACTACGTGTTCGTGCTGGCCGTCTCCAACGTGAACTACCTGATCTTCAACTTCCTCAACCTCAATGCGGGCTGGATCCACCGCATCGACAACGCCAAGGTGCCGCGGCCGTACAAGGCACCCATGGTGCTGTTCGTCCTGGGCGTGGCCATGGCCTATGTGAACGCCTTCCTGATGGGCGCGGGCGCCAATGTGTGGGGCTCCAGCACCCTGCTCCTCGGCTGGATCGCGGCGCTCATCTCGATCCCGGTCTTCTTGTACCGGCACTACGTGACCGACAAGGGTAAGTTCCCGGACCACATGCTGGGCGACCTCGTGCTTGAGGGGCAGACCGAGCTGGGGCCGACGAAGGCGGGCGTGCTGCCCTACGTGGCGATCGCCTGTGGCCTGGCCGTCATGATGACGGGATGGTACTTCTTCGGGCGCTGATCGTCCGGACACACCTGCAGGCCGTGGTTGCGGCCGCGCACCGAGCAGCCGCGGCGGGGACGAAGGGTCCCCGCCGCGGCTGTCCTCATGATCGCCTGCATGCCGCGCCTGCCGGACTGCGCGGGCGGACCGAGCCCGCGGCCCAGGTCCCGCGGTAGCGGCGGCGACAGACGCGTCTATGCGTGGTCGATCAGTCCCCTCTCGACGAGCCGACCCAGCGACTCCACGGCCAGCTCGCGCACATCCTCCTCGTCGGACCTGCGGGCGAGATCCCTCAGGCCGTCCGCCGCGGGTTCGCCGATGCGCTCGAGGATGTCGAAGGCGAGGCTGAAGTACAAGAGGCGGGTCTTGAGATCGGCGTCGCCGTACTCTCCGTAGGCGCGCAGGGACGCGACCAGCGGAGAGACCACGGGGCCGCGTATCCGCACGAGAATACCGGTCGCGTCCTTCAGCATCGCGATGCCGCGTCGAGGCAGCCGTCGTCCGTGCTGCTGGGCGTTCTGCTGCGTCCACACGGCGGTGTCGTAGAGGTACTCGATGAGACTGTTCGGGTCCCGCCTAAGCAGCGCCAGTGCCTTCCTGGCGACCTCGGGGTTCTTGGTGTAGTTCGCCCAGTCGATGAGGCGAGCCATGTCTCCGTTTCGTTTGAGCTTCTCGAGGTCGGGCGCGTCGAAGAGTCCCATCTGGTCCTCTCTGCCAGGGAACAGAGGTCTACCGAGGCAGTGTAACGAGCCCGAGGCGAGGCCACCAGCGTCGACGCATCGGCTCGTGGGATCGCCGAGCGCAGCGACGTGTCACGTTGACGGGCCATACCCCTGCGGGTATCTTTGGCGAGCGGACAATCGCAGAATGTCGAGAGACTCGAAGGGACACTGGATGCAAGGCCGCGTAGACATTGAGGCAGGCATCTGCCTCCATACAACTGCAGCTGTAGCCTCGACTGATGACATGCGCATGGTGACGTTCTCCATGGAGACGAGCTGCCCGAACATCGAGCGGCTGGCGGAGAGCGTGGCCCGCGGTCAGCTGTTCGACGCCTATCACGAGATCGACCCTCGGGTCGAGGGAGAGATCGTATCGGCGGCCAGATCGGCCCGTGCCTGCACCGACTGCGTCGTTCCCGTGTCGCTCATCAAGGCGCTGCGCATCGCCGCCGGTCTCGCCATGGTCAAGAACGTGAGCATCTCACTGAGTCACGAGGGGGCAGCTGCGCCCGCATGATCAGAACTGTCCTGTGGCACGAGTGAACCTGGGGCCAAGGAGGTTGTAGGATGCCAGCAGAGTCCGCAGCGTTCAAGGAGCACTTGCGTGCCGTGGCAGCAGACCACGGATTCGAGTTCTTCGGCGTAGTCGACGCCGACAGACTTGCCGAGGTCCCCTTCCCGCCCAACCGTTGCCTCGACGTGCCGAACGGGTTCCTGCCCGGCGCGAGGAGTGTGATCGTCCTCGGCATGCACATCTGGGACGTCATGCAGAACGCCGTGGTCACTTCGGTGCTGCCGGATGGCGCGATTCCCTTCGATGACGTCCCGGGGTCGCAGTACTACAACATGTACTACGAGATCACGGAGGCACGGGCGCACCGCTTCGCCGAGGCCGTGCGCGAGGCCGGCCATAAGACAGCGGTCACCCATTTCGTGCACGCCAAGGCCGCGGCCACCCTTGCCGGCCTCGGCTGGATCGGCAAGCAGACCTTGTGCATCACGCCCGAGCTGGGGCCGCACGTGCGTTGGGCCTGCGTGGTCACCGACGCCGTGCTGCCCTACGATAAGCCGTTCGAGGTAGACCTGTGCGGCGACTGCGAGCTGTGCGTCAAGGCGTGTCCCACGCAGGCCATCATCCCCGGGCCCTCCCAGGGGGTCGAGCCCGGCAAGAAGGTCGACTTCTGGAAGTGCATCGTGCCTCAGGAGATGCTGGCGGAGCCCAACAAGGCCTGGGAAAGGTGGGCGGGGCACTACTCGCCGCGAGGCAGCCACGAATGCCTGATCTGCCTTGACGCCTGCCCGATCGGAAGGGCAGAACACGAACGGCGCGTCGGGGCCTACAGCGCGAGACCGACGGGCTGACGCGTGCGGATCGGTTCTGGACGGCGGCGGTCTCGGCCCGACGTGTCCGCCGTCGACGGGGTCGAGACTTTCGGGTCGTCGATTGACTGCGAAGCGCGGCTGACCTGACGGCTGCCGACACAGTCAGAGCTCTCTGCGCACGCGCCGCGGACGGTCATGAGTTGTCCCTGAGTGAGACCGAGCAGCTCTTGGGGTTGCAGCGGCCCGAGGAAGCGGAGCCCTTGTTCGCCGCGGCTCGCGAGAGCAGGTGCGCGCCATGACACTCGTGCCTCAGGAGCAGACGCCGCTCTCTGAGGTCCCGTCGCCGGCCACGTGGAACGAGGTGCTGACGATCGCCGTGATGCGCCTGCTCATGCCTGATCGCCTTATCCCGGCATCGCTCGATGTGGAGGGTATCGAGGGTCTGCGCAGCCGGCTCGACGCTGGCGCCAACGTCGTCACGTCGCTTGTGCCGCCTCAGCGAGGGCTCTGCGGCGTGGCGAACGCCGACTATGAAGTTGACGACGGGCTGCGTTCGGCGGCCGAAGTCCGCCCTCGACTCGCCGAGCTTGGCCTGCGGCAGGGAGCCCACGCCGAGTTCGCGGCGTGGCTTGGGGTCGCGCGCTCGCGGTGGCGGCACCAACACGCCGCGGTGCAGGGGGGGCCTGCCGGCACCGCGATGAACGGCAGGAGGGCGCGTCTATCGTCGGGCGACGGGAAGGCTACGAGCGAGACCCGGCTGATGAGTGAGGGAGGCACGCCATGAAGAAGATAGAGGTGATCATTCCACCCAGCGATGTGGGCGCGGTGGCTCGAGCACTCGCCGTCGAGGGCGTTACCGGCATGACCATCAGCGAGGTGCAGGGTTGGGGGGTGCGGCAGGCGCCCTTGAGCGCGGAACAGACCCCGCCCGGCGAGATTCAGGTAGTAGCCAAGATGAAGGTGGAGATGGTCGTCCTGGCCAACGAGGCGGCGGCGATCATGGACAGGCTGGCGGACGCACTCAGGGCGAGTGGGCTGGGCCCGGCGAAGATGTTCTCCAGTTCCGTCGACGGGATCGTCCACACCCGCTCAGGCACGCGCGACCAGCAGGCGCTCGCATGGCGGTTCGTTGCCGGAAACTGAGCGAGACGGGGCCCGCGGCTCGCCCTCGCACGCGACAAGGACGACGTCCCTGAGTACGCCGATCCGGGGACCACGGCGAATGCGCCCCGACGGCGGGCTGTTGCCACGGCCCGGTCTCGCGCGCGACAAAGATAACCGCGTCCGAATACTTGGGTCCATCGAACGGCGACCCGCTCTACTTCGATGTCGCCAGACTGCCAGATCAGCCAAAAGCAGGCGGGGACGGGCCGTGACAGAATGAGACTGGTGGGCTTGGCCGGACTGTGAAGATCCCTGCAGGCACGGTAGGCACGGAGAAGGAGTCACATTGTCGTCAGCGCTCAGCGGCGCGACCGTGTTGCTGGCAGCGGGGGGGACCGGGGGTCACCTGCAGCCGGCGCTCGCCGTCGCGGCTGAGGCGCAGGCCCGCGGGGCACGTGTCGTCGTCGTGACGACGCCGTCCCAGGTAGAGCGCGTCCGCGAGCAGTACACGACCTATGCCCTCGAGCTCAAGGGCTTCGAGCGGCACGTCGACGTTCGCGCCTACGCGCGCACGTTCAAGCTGCTGGGCGCCGCCGTGCCCCACGTTCGGCGCATCCTCAAGGAGACGCGCCCGGACGTGGCCGTGGGCGGCGGCGGCTTCGCCAGCGGCCCCGTCGTCGCGGTCGCCGCGGCGAGCGGCGTGCCGGGTCTCGCGCTCGAGGCCGACGCGCACCTGGGGGTAGCCAACAGCCTGCTCAGGCCCTTCGTGCAGCGCTTCTGCCTGAGCTTCCCCATCGAGGGGCTGGAGCCGCCCCGCTACGTCGTCACGGGGCGGCCGCTGAGCCCCGGCCAGCTGGACGCGACGGCAGACGACGGAAGGGCGGTGTTCGACCTTCGCGCCGACCTTCCGGTCGTTCTCGCCTTCGGCGGCAGCCAGGGCGCGCAGAGCATCAACCGCGCCTGCGTCGACGCCTTCGGCGGCAAGGATCTGGCGTTCCAGCTCGTGCACGTGTGCGGGCCGCGCAACGCCGAGCAGGTGCGCCGGGAACTGGAGGAGCGCGGGGAGCGGTTTGAGCGCTACCGTCTGGTGCCCTACACTGACCGCCTGGCCGCCGCCATGGCGGCGGCCGACCTGGTCGTGGCGCGCTCCGGCGGATCCGTCGCCGAGCTCGCCGCCCTCGGCAAGCCCGCGATCCTGGTGCCGTATCCGTACGCCACCGCCGACCACCAGCGCAAGAACGCGCGGGAGATGGTCGCCGGCGGCGCGGCCCTCCTCGTGGACGACGCCGAGCTCGACGGCGCGCTGCTGGCGCGCCTGACCGCCGAGCTGCTCGGCGATCGCGAGCGCCTCGCCGCGATGGCGGCGGCGAGCGCGGCGCTGGGCCGGCCGGACGCCGCGCGGCGTGTGGCCGACCAGGTCGAAGACGTCCTGACGAGAAGACGGCAAAGGCGGGGGGCGCAATGAGCGACGACGCGGTGAGAGGCTTTCCGCAGCCGGTCCACTTCATCGGCATCGGCGGCGCCGGCATGAGCGGCATCGCCGCCGTGCTGGCCGAACTCGGCGTCGACGTGCGCGGCTCGGACCTCAAGGCCTCGCGCTACACGCGCCTCCTGACCGCGGCCGGCGTGCCGGTGACCGTGGGCCACGACGCCGCCAACCTCGGGGACGCCGCCCTCGTCGTCACGTCGACGGCGATCGGCGAGTCCAACCCGGAGCTGCGCGCGGCGCGCGCCGCCGGCCTGCCCGTACTGCGGCGCGCCGAGATGCTCGCCCGCGTCATGGAGCTGCGGCGCGGCATCGCCGTGGCCGGCACGCACGGCAAGACCACGACCTCGTCGATGGTCTCCCACGTGCTGCACAAGGCGGGGATGGATCCGACCTTCCTCGTGGGCGGAGAGCTCAACGACATCGGCTCCAACGCCGGCGTCGGCCAGGGGGAGTGGCTCGTGGCCGAGGCGGACGAGAGCGACGGCAGCCTCCTGTTCCTGCGTCCCGAAGTCGCGATCGTCGCCAACGTCGAACTCGACCACCATGCCAACTACGGCTGTTTGGACGACGTCTACGACGTGTTCCGCCGGTTCGTCGCTCTCTTGCCTGAGGACGGCCTGCTTGTACTCGTGGCCGGCAGCGGTGGGGAAGAGCTCGCCGCGCACACCCCCGCGCGGGTGGTCGTCGTGGGTCTCGAGGCCGGCGATCTGCGCGCGGAGGTCGAGCGCGTCGACGACCGCGGGAGCGTCTTCACCGTCCGCGACGCCGTCGGCGAGCCGCTGGCTCGCGTAGAACTGAAGGTACCGGGGGAGCACAACGTGCTGAACGCGCTCACCGCCCTGGCGGTGCTGCGGCACGCCGGCGTGACCCCGGCGGAAGCGGCGCCGCACCTGCTGACGTTCAGCGGCGCCGCCCGCCGCTTCCAGTACGTCGGCGAGCACGACGGCGTGACGGTCGTCGACGACTACGCGCACCACCCCACGGAGATCGCCGCCACGCTCACGGCGGCCATGAAGGGCGGCCACGAGCGCGTGATCGCCGTCTTCCAGCCGCATCTGTTCTCGCGCACCCGGTATCTGCAGCGCGAGTTTGGCCGCTCGCTGACGCTCGCCGACGAGGCGATCGTCACCGAGATCTTCCCGGCCCGGGAGGAGCCCGAGCCGGGCGTGAGCGGCAAGCTCATCGTCGACGCGTACCTCGCGGAGCGCCCCGGCGGGCCGGTGTCGTTCCTGCCGCGGCTGACCGACGTGGTCGCTCGCCTGGCGCCGCGCGTGCGCCGCGGCGACCTCGTCCTGACCCTGGGCGCCGGCGACGTCTTCCATGCCGGCGAGCAGCTCCTCGCCACGCTCGCGGGGCAAGGGGAAGAGGCGGCCGGCGCCGAATAGTCAGGGGTACTTCGCAACCCCGACCGAGGGCCGGCGCCATGACGAGGGCACGCCGGGCGAGCCGCCCGCGATTCCGTCTGCTATCCACCGTTCTGCTGACTCTGGCCATCCTCGGTGTGCCCACAGTGGTCTACGCGTGGGGCCGCAGCTCGTCGTCCTTCGACATCGCGTCCGTCCGCATCGCCGGCGCCCACCTCGTCCCGGGCAAGCGCGCGCTGCGCCTGCTGAGCAACGACTACACCGGCCACAACCTGTTCACGGTGACCGGCGGTGACGTGCGCAAGACGCTCGAGCCGCTGCGCTTCGTCTCCGCGGCGACCGTCGACCGCGACTTCCCGGACACCCTCTCCGTGACCATCACGGAATACGCCCCGGCGGCCTACGCCCTGGCCGGGGACAGGTGGTATGTCGTCGACGAGAGCGGCTACGTGATCTGCACGGCCGCGGCTGCGGTCGACCAGCTGTCCGCGAGCCAAGAAGCCGGCCGCCGGCGCCTCGGCCACCCCGTCGGCGTCGACCGACGCGGCGGTGGAGACGCCGGCCGCCGACGCGACCGCGGCCGCCGGCGCGACCGACGCCGCGACTCAGGACGCCGGCTCCCAGACCGAGCGCCTCGTCGCCGGGCCGCGGCAGGCGCCCCTTGCTCTCCCGCGCATCGCCGTCTCCGGCAGGGTCCGCGAGGGCGGCGTCATCAGCGACACGGCCACTTCCGAGATGCTCCGCGTGATCACCGCGCTGCCCGGCTCGCTGCGGCGCAAGCTGGCCGCGGTACAGGACGACGGCGGCCAGCTCACCCTGCGATTCGCCGACGGTCCGGTCACCCAATGGGGCGACGCGGAGCGCACGCTTGCCAAGACCGTCGCGCTGAGGACGGTGCTGGCGGAGTACGAACACGCAGGCGAGACGTGCACCGAGATGGACGTCTCCATCCCGGACCGGACCCTCGCCAGGCCGGTGCTCCAGTGATGGTCGAGGCCCGGCTCAACCAGTGGTCGAGCCGGAGCCCTCGTGGACGTCACGGCAGCGCGTTGTTTGACACCCTCAGGAGGGCCGTGGGTATGGTAAGTCGACGGTCGGGCCATCAGGTCTTCCCGGCCGCTTCCATCACCAAAGAATCGCTGCAAAATGAGTTGTTTCTTGACGCTTCTGCAGAATGAAACAGCAACACTCAAGCGGGGCTTGAGGGTTCGCCAAGGGTCTCGACGGCGAGTCTCGACCACGACAGGAGGGTCAGCACGATGATCGACGCGTCAGCGAACTACCTCGCCGTCATCAAGGTCGTGGGAGTGGGCGGCGGCGGCACCAACGCCGTCAACCGCATGGTCGACGCAGGGCTCCGCGGCGTCGAGTTCATCGCCGTCAACACCGACGCTCAGGCGCTGCAGATGTGCGACGCCGACGTCAAGATCCACATCGGCAGCAAGATCACGCGCGGCCTCGGCGCCGGCGCCAACCCGACCATCGGCTATCAGGCCGCGATGGAGAGCAAGGACGAGCTGCGCGACGCGCTCAAGGGCGCGGACATGGTCTTCGTGACCGCCGGCAAGGGCGGCGGTACCGGCACCGGCGCCGCCCCGGTCATCGCCGAGCTCGCCAAGGAGCTCTCGGCGCTCACCGTCGGCGTCGTGACCCGGCCGTTCGCCTTCGAAGGCAAGCGCCGCGCCCGCCAGGCCTCGGACGGCATCCAGAGCCTGCGCGACAAGGTCGACACGCTCATCGTCATCCCGAACGACCGGCTGCTTCAGGTGGTCGAGCGGCGCACCTCGGTCATCGAGGCCTTCAAGGTCGCCGACGACGTGCTGCGCCAGGGCGTGCAGGGCATCACCGACCTCATCACGGTACCCGGCCTCATCAACCTCGACTTCGCCGACGTGCGCACGATCATGAAAGACGCCGGGTCGGCCCTCATGGGCATCGGCGTGGCCGGCGGCGAGAACCGCGCCGTCGAGGCGGCGCGGGCGGCGGTCAGCTCGCCGCTCCTCGAGGCCAGCGTCGAGGGCGCCCAGCGGCATCCTGCTCAACATCACCGGCGGCAACGACCTGGGGCTCTTCGAGATCAACGAGGCGGCGGAGATCATCAGCAGCGCCGCCGACGCCGACTGCAACATCATCTTCGGCGCCGTCATCGACCCGTCGCTGGGCGACGAGGTGCGCGTGACCGTGATCGCGACCGGGTTCGACCGCCCGGTGCCCGGCGAGCAGCCGGCGCAGCGCGAGTCCGTCGAGCGCGAGCCGAAGGGCACGCCGCTGTTCGCGGAGGAGTCCAAGCCCTCCTTCGACGTGGACGACGACGTCCTCGACATCCCGAGCTTCTTGCGCGACCACTGAACCCGAGCGTGCTATCCGGCGTCTCCCTGCGCGTGCGCAAGTTGCGGCGTGTCCGTGCGTCCGGTACGCTCTACCGCCGTTGTCACTCGACGTGAGGTCCTGAACCTGCCGTGACGCAGACCATCACCTTCATCATCTGGGCCGTCGCCATCGCCATCGCCATCTGGGGTGTGCTCCAGAAGCGCAACTGGGTCATCCTGCTCATGATGGCCGTCCTTGTGGGCGTGTCCGTGTACTGGATCATCCCGCCGGGCACGAAGACCCGCCTCGGGCTCGATCTTCAGGGCGGCCTGCAGATCGTCTACACGGCCAGGACGTCTGAAGGCAAGGCGCCGACGTCGGCGCAGCTCGACCAGACGGTCGGCATCCTCGACCGCCGGGTCAACGGCCTCGGCGTCACCGAGTCGCAGATCCAGAAGCAGGGCAGCGACCAGATCTCGGTGGCCCTGCCCGGCATCAAGAACGCCGAGCAGGCGCTGGCGGTCATCGGCAAGACCGCCCAGCTGCAGTTCTTCAAGGACGACCCCGCGTCGCGGCCCGTCGGGCCGGTCTCCTCCAAGGAGGCGGCGCTCAAGGAGCTGAGCAGCCAGGGAGTCTCCAAGGCCGAGATCGACCAGCTGCGCACGGAGAGCACCAGCAAGGACTACGCGCTCGTGGTCAGCCCGGCGGACACCGTGAACAACGTGCCCGAGCAGTGGTACGTCGTACAAGCTTCCGCCGGCCATGACCGGCGCTTCCGTCAAGAGTGCGCGCGCCGGCTTCAACAACCAGACCGGCAAGCCCAACGTGCTCATCGACTTCACCGCCAACGGCAGCAAGCAGTTCCAGCAGATCACGCGGGAGCTGTATCGCACCGGCCTGCTCAAGCAGACGCCGCAGACGTTCGCCATCGTGCTCGACAACGTGATGGAGTCGGACCCGATGATCGACTACACCGACCCGACGCTCCGCGACGGCATCAGCGGGGGCGCCGAGATCAGCGGCGGCAACATGACCACGCAGGAGGCGAAGGACCTCGCCTTCGTGCTCAACACAGGCGCCCTGCCGGTCAAGCTCGAGACCGCGTACCAGCAGGAGGTCTCGGCGACGCTCGGCAAGGACTCGCTCAACCAGGGCCTCATCGCCGGCCTCATCGGCCTGGGCATCGTCCTGCTCTACATGCTCCTGTACTACCGCTTCCTCGGGCTGGTCGCCGACCTCGCGCTCATCGTCTACGCGATCCTCCTGTGGGGCCTCTTCAACCTGATCCCAGTGACGCTCACGCTTCCCGGCATCGCCGGCATGATCCTCACCATCGGCGTGGCCGCCGACGCCAACGTGGTCATCTTCGAGCGCATCAAGGAAGAAGTGCGCCGCGGCAAGACGGTGCGCTCCGCGGTCAACTCCGGCTACGCGCGCGGCTTCCGCACGATCCTGGACGCCAACGTCCTCATCGTCCTCACCGCACTGGTGCTCTTCCTGTTCGCGACCGCCGGCCCCAAGGGCTTCGCGTTCACGCTCATCATCGGCGTGATCGTGAGCATGCTCACCGCGGTGCTGTTCACGCGCGCCATGCTGGGCGTGCTCGCCGGATTCGCCTTCTTCAACAAGCCCGCGTTCATGGGGGTCAAGGCCGGCCAGATCGATATCGAGACGGCCGTGATGGGCGACACGCGCGCCGGCGCCTCTCGCAAGCGCCGGGGTGCGGCGGCGGAGTCAAGCGACGCAGCTCCGGCGCCGACCTCCGAACCCGCTACGGCCGGCGGGCCGTCGACGTCCACCACCGGTGGCCGCCGTCCCTCGACCAACCGCAAGCGCAAGAAGCGGAGATAGCCACGTGAACTTCTTCCGCCGCATCTACTCGTTCGACTACATGGGCCACAAGTACTGGTGGTTCACCATCTCCGGCATCATCATCGCCGCCGGTCTCATCAGCCTGTTCGTCAAGGGCGGCGGCAACCCCGTGAACGGCCTCAACTACGGGCTCGAGTTCAGCGAGGGCACGCGCATCTCCACCGCCTTCGAGCAGTCGCCGACGCTCGCGCAGGTGCGCCGCGTCGTCTCCCAGGCCGGCTATCCTGACGCGCAGATCCAGCAGACCGCCAACATCGCCAACTC
Source organism: uncultured Thermoleophilia bacterium (assembly GCA_963784975.1). Classification (GTDB taxonomy): domain Bacteria; phylum Actinomycetota; class Thermoleophilia; order UBA2241; family UBA2241; genus CAIXSE01. The sequence continues at coordinate 49,313 of CAWAUK010000072.1, forward strand.
CGGCCAGGCAGGCTTCCAGATCCAGACCCGCGTCCTGAGCACCGCGGAGCAGACGGCGCTCAAGTCGGCCCTGAACGACAAGTTCAAGGTGGCGCTGGTCAACGGCAAGGAGGTGTGGAGCCTCGAGACGGTGAGCGCCTCGTTCGGCAAGCAGGTCATCAGCTCGTCGCTCAAGGCGGTCGCGCTATCGCTGCTCCTCATCCTCATCTACATCACGTTCCGCTTCCAGTGGAAGTTCGCCATCGGAGCCATCGCCGCCGAGATCCACGACCTGCTCATCGTCGTCGGCGTCTACTCGCTCACCGGCCGGGAGGTGACGACGGCGACCATCGCCGCCGTGCTCACGATCCTCGGCTACTCGCTCTACGACACGGTGATCATCTACGACCGCATCCGGGAGAACGAGCCGCGCTTCAACCGCATCCCTTACGCCGACATGGTCAACCTGTCGATCTGGGAGACCCTCACGCGGTCCATCAACACGTCGTTGATCACCCTGCTGCCGGTCGTGTGCCTGCTCCTCTTCGGCGGCGGCACTCTGGCGGACTTCGCCTTCGCGCTGCTCGTCGGCATCCTCTCCGGCGCCTACTCGTCGATCTTCGTCGCGAGCCCGATCCTGACGATCCTCAAGGAGCGCGAGCCGCAGAACAGGAAGCTAAAGGCCGCGGCTCGCGCCGGCCAGGCCTGACGCGCGCCGCGCGGCTTCACCTCGATACCCTCCAGCGCCGGCTCAGCCTGTCTCGACGTCTGCTCGAAGGTAGGGCCGAAGCGTTCAGGTTCGCAGAGAGCCTGACCCGACAACCTCTCGAACCTCCCACGTGTACGCTTTACTTCGGTCGGCGGCTGACCTAGCGTCGCTGACGCGCCCCGCCCGAGGCGTGATCGTCCACTGCACAGCAGGTCCGGCCGCCGTGCACGCGCCGGCATAGCTGTCTCGCCAGAAGGAGAGGGCGCCGTGGGGACTCATGAGATCCAGCAGCCAGAGGCTGTCGTCGCCAAGGCGAGGCTGCGCGTCGCGACCGGCGCCGAGGGCGGCCGGCCTCCTGTCGTGGCGCTGGAGGGCGAGTTCGACCTGGAGACGGTGCCCGAGATCGACCGCTTCCTGCGGCGCGCGCTGGGTCCGCTCTATCACCAGGAGAACCTTGTCATCGACCTGGCGCGGACGACGTTCATCGACTCGAGCTTCATCGGGTTCCTGGTACGGCTCTCCGCGGCGCAGCGCGCAAAACGGCGCGAGCTGCTCCTGGTGCGTCCCTGCGGGCAGGTGCGGCGCGTGTTCGCCATCGTCGGGCTGCACAACGTGGTGCCCGTCTTCGACAGCACCGAAGCGGCCGTGGACAGCCTGCTCAGCGGACGCGGGCCGGTGATCCCGCCGGCGTTCAGAGCGGTGGGGGCGTAGGGCAGCGCGACCCCCGGGCGCGGCGCCGCAGTAGCCGCCGGCGGAGCCGGCGAAGGACGGCGGCGCTCTCCTCAGCGCCTCAGCTTGCGCGCCGCACGGGGGCGACCTCGTCGCCCACGCGCCGCGACTCCATGACGCGGGCCTGGAAGGCCCTCATGCGGCAGGCGTCGCTGCAGTACTTCTTGGCGGGGTTGGTCGTGGTGAACTCGCGGCCGCACTGCTCGAACGCGCAGTGGCGCGTGATCTCCTCACGCAGCGTGGCCTTGCGCGTGGTGCGGTGGTAGTCGTCCTGCCACGCGCCTCCGTGAAGTGCGCAGACGCTCGATGGGTTGTACGCGGACAGCCGAGTGCCGCAACCGTCCACCGTACAGATCCGCCCCGCTCCATATGTCCTGGTCTTCAGCATGACGTCGGCCACGTCGTGGAGCCTGCTGCCTCGAAAAGCTCTCGTGCTGCGGAACTCCATCCCTTTGCCCCCGGCGAGCGCCCCGTGACCGATCGGCGGTCGCCTTCTGTGGTCTTTCGGCGTCCGCCTCTCTCAGCCGGATGCCGCCTTGAGCGCCTCGCCCCGGCTGGCGAAGATCCCGAAGATGCGGTCGAGGCCGGTGATCTCGAAGATCCTGATGATGTTCTCGTCGGTGCAGACGATGTCGAGGTTGCCGTTGCGAGGCCGCACGCGTTTCGCCCCGCTCACGAGCACCCCGAGCGCCGTCGAGTCGATGAAGGTGACCCCGGACAGGTCCACGATCACCCGCTTCGCGCCTCCCTCGATGCCGTTGACCAACACTTCCTTGAACTCCGGCGCGGAGTAGATGTCGATCTCGCCCTCGAGGATCACGACCCCGATGTCGTCGGAGGTCGCCTCGTAATCGACGCGGAACTGCGGCTTGTCCTCCATACGCGCCTCCTCACCGGCAGGTGACGTTGCGCAGCCTTCAGGGCCCCGACTGCATGTGCCCGGATACTTTCCGCGAGGGGGTGCAGCTAAACCCGGAAGCGACGCCCCGGAGGCGGCCACCCCGGCGTGTCAGGGGCCCTTGGGCGCTGTGGGGAGAAGGTCTTCCTCGGTCGCCTTCCCGCGGAGAGCGTAGGCGGCGATCATGCGGTCGGTGACCCACTCGACCGGACAGCGGTCGTCGGTCCACGGCCGCTCGGCCGGCGCGGCCTCACGCAGGTCGCGGGCGAAGAGACTCGTGATGGAGAGGAGGTCACGGGGGGCCGCCGCCAGGCGGGCGGTCATGACCGCCCGCGGGAGCGGCTTGGTGAGACCCACCACGAACTGGTTGAAGCGCAGCGCCTGCCACGTGACGACCTGCGGGAACTCGTCACGCAGCGTGCCGGCGATGGCGTCCGCCAGCCGGTGGTCGCCGGGCACGGTGGAGACATTGAGGGCGACGATGCCGCCGGGCGCGAGTCGCTGCCGGCAGAGCCGGAAGAACTCGCGAGTCGCCAGGTAGAACGGCACGTACGGCTGGCGGTAGGCGTCGACGAGGATGAGGTCGTAGCGCGCGTCCGTGGACGCGAGGAACGGGCGCGCGTCGGCCGTGTGAACGGTGAGGCGCGGGTTGTCGTCCAGTCCGAACCAGCGCCGGCCGACGGAGGTGACGGCGGGGTCGAGCTCGACGCCGTCGATCCGCGCCTGCGGGTAGTAGATGCCGTAGGCGCGGGCGGTGGTGCCGGCCGCGTTCCCGAGCGTCGCCACCCGGGTCGCCGTCCGGCCCAGCAGCGGCGGCACGGTGAGGAACATGTCCCACTCGCCGCCCGTCAGCACCGTGTCCGGGCGCCAGACGGAATGGACGGCGTAGCCCTCGTTGAGGTAGAGCAACCGCTCGGGCCCGGACTGCACCACCTGGATGAACTGGTAGCGCGACTCCTCCTCGTGGAGTAGGCCCGGCTGCGCCTTCACGACTGCAGGAGGCACCGCCAGCAGGCCGGCGAGGACCGCGACGACGACGACCCCGGCCGCGAGCCGGCGCGCCACGAGCAGCGGCACGGCCGAGGCGGCGATGATGAGCGCCGCCCCGATCAGCGTCCGCTGCGTGCCGATCAGCGGGATGGTGATGAGGGCCGGCACGAAGGTGCCGATGATGCTGCCGGCCGTCGAGAGCGCGAAGATGCGGCCGGCGACGCGGCCGGCGTCCTCGACCCCCGTCGCCGCCAGCCGGATGGCAAAGGGGGTCACCATGCCGAGCAGCACGACCGGCGGCGCGAAGAGGGCAAGGGACGCGGCGAAGGAGCCGACGACGGCGCCGGTCGAGATGGTCTCGATGCCCTTGATGGAGACATCGAGGAACGGCCGCGCCGCGAAGGGGATCGCGGCCACCCACGCCGCGGCCGCCAGGACGATCGTGGCCAGGAGCTGCGGCGAGGGCCGGCGGTCGGCCAGGCGGCCGCCCAGCCAGTAGCCGATAGACAGCGAAGCCAGGATCAGGCCGATGATGTTCGCCCAGACGACGGTCGACGAGCCGTAGTACGGGGCGAGCAGTCTCGAGGCGCAGATCTCCGTCGCCATGGAGCCGATGCCGGCGAGGAAGACGAGCACGGAGAGCGCGAAGGGGTTCACCTGCCTGGTCACGGCGCGAGTGTACCGGAGTGGTCTGCAGGCTGCACCGGCGTGCCTGGGCGGCCCGCGGCGGGGTCCGGCAGGGCTCACGCGGCCGGCCGGCGTTGCCACTTTGGACAACACTTCGGTGTCCGGCCTAGACAACACTTCTAGGAAAGACCCTCAGGCTCGAGGCCAGAACGCACGATAGAGGAGCGAGGTGATCGGTCTCTGCGGGCGCCTGGGCCGTGACCTGAGAGTCTTCGCGCGAGGTCCTGGAACACGCGCGCGAGCGTCAAGGCGGGCGGTCGCAGAGGCGCGCGGAGACAAGGGAACGAGGATAAGACGATCCAGATGAATCGACTTCAGATCCATCGCAGCCGGCGAGTGAGGGCTCAGTGAGCGCCGCGAGCCGCACATCGAGGCTCCAGCGAGTGCTCCTCACGCTGGTGGTGCTCGCCGTGCTCGCGTTCACGCTGCAGTCGTTGCGCACGTCCGGCGCGAGCTTCGTCGCGGCGAGCGCCAACCCCTCGAACGTGTTCGTCGCCGGCACGCTCTCGCACGGCAACAACCGCAACAACCAGGTGATGATCGCGGCGTCCGGCCTCGAGCCGGGCGGCAGCAAGGTCGGCACGATGACGCTGACCGGTACCGGAGACGTTTCAGGTGACTACACCCTGTCGACCTTGAGCCTCGTGGACACCCCCGCCGATCCTCCGCTCTCCGGGACGCTCTGGCTGACCATCGAGGACACCACCGGGACGTCGGACACGCTCTACGACGACTTGGTGTCGGAGCTCGACACGGTCCCCCTCGGCACCATCGCACCCGGCGAGACGCGCTCGTACACCGTCACGTTGGCGTACCCTGACGGGCCCGCAGACGGCACCCTGCAGGGGGCGAGCATGGCTCTGACCCTCCAGGTCTCGGGGGTGTCACAGTGAGGTGTCCCACCGTGTCGCACCGCTGGCGGTCCCTCAGCCTCCGTGTGCAGCTTCTCCTGGTGCTGGCCGTGTTCGCCGCCACCGTCGGGGTCGTGACCGTTTCCGGCGCCTCGTTCGTGTCGGCGACCTCGACCTCCGTCAACGCGTCCACGTCACTGCTCAGCGACGACTCCATGTCCATCGACGGCGGCAACGGCCAGAACGCCGTCGCCGGCACGGCCGTCACCACGGCGCCGCGCGTGCGCGTGGTAGACGGCAGCGGCAACCCAGTCTCGGGCTTGACCGTGACCTTCGCGGTGATCTCCGGCGGCGGCTCCATCACCGGTTCTACCGACGTCACCGGCAACGACGGCATCGCCGAGGTGGGGAGCTGGACGCTCGGCTCGACACCGGGCACCAACACGCTGAAGGCGACCTGCGCCGGCCTCCCCGGCTCGCTGACCTTTACTGCGACCGGGACCTCCGGCCCGGCCGTGAAGATCGCCCTGAACGCCGGCGACAACCAGTCGGCCGTGGCCGGCTCGACCGTCGCGGTCGTGCCGAGCGTGAAGGTGACCGATGCCGGCGGCAACGCCGTCTCCGGCATCGTCGTGACCTTCGCCGTCACCTCCGGCGGCGGCTCGATCACCACCACGTCCGCGACCACCAACAGCTCCGGCGTCGGCCCACGTGCGGAAGCTGGCAGCTGGGCTCCACCGTCGGCACCAACACGCTGACCGCCACCAGAGCCGGCCTGAGCGGCTCGCCGGTGCAGTTCACCGCCACCGGCACCGTCGGCGCCGCGAGCAAGATGGTCATGAACGCCGGCAACGGGCAGACCGTGCACGTGGGCACCGCCGTCACCATCCCGCCCAGCGTGCTGGTCACCGACGCCAACAACAACCCCGTGTCCGGCGTGGCCGTGAGCTTCGCCGTCAACTCCGGCGGCGGCTCCGTCACGGGCAACGCTGCGACCACCAACGCCTCCGGCATCGCCACGGTGGGCAGCTGGACCCTGGGCACGACGCCGGCGCCAACACCCTGAGCGCGACCAGCGCCGGCCTCACCGGCTCGCCGGTGCAGTTCACCGCGACCGGCCTCGTCGGCAGCCCCGACCACGATCACGATCAACGGCGGCAACAACCAGACGGCCAACGCCGGCTTCGCCGTCGCCACGGCGCCGAGCGTCAAGGTCACCGACATGTACAGCAACGTCGTCCAGGGTGTGGCCGTCACGTTCGCCCCGGCCGTCGGGAGTGGTTCGGTGACCACGACGTCGACCACGACGAACTCCAGCGGCATCGCCAGCTGCGGCGCGTGGACGCTCGGCACGACCGCGGGCACGGACACGATGACGGTCACGAGCCTCGGCCTCGCCGGCTCGCCTCTCACGTTCACCGCCACCGGCACCGCCGGCGCGTCGACCAAGTACGTGGTCAGCTCGAGCAGCTACAGCCCCGCCGCCGGCTCCCCCGTGACCATCACGGCACAGCTTGCCGACCAGTACAACAACCCTGTCGCGACGTCGGGGCTCTCCGTGACGTTCACGAAGACGACCGGCACCGGCGGCGCCCTCGGCACGCCGCAACCCGGCGACGACCGGCGCGACCGGCGCGGCGACCATCACCTTCACGACCGGCACCACCCAGGGCATCGCGTACACGATCACGGCCACGAGCTCGGGCCCGACGCAGACAGGCACGTCCCCGATCGATCACCACCGCCGCGGCGGTGCCCGACGAGGATGGCCCTGAACGCCGGCAACAGCCAGTCGGCCACGGTGAACACGGCCGTCGCGACGGCGCCGAGCGTGATCGTCTACGACGCCTACAACAACCCGGTGCCCAACGTGGTCGTCACCTTCGCGGTGGCCTCCGGCGGCGGCTCGATCACCACCGCCTCGGCGACCACCAACGCCTCCGGCATCGCCACCTGCGGGAGCTGGACGCTGGGCACGACCGCCGGCGCCAACACGCTGACGGCGAGCGTCGCCGGGCTGACCGGCTCGCCGGTGACCTTCACGGCGACCGGCACCGCCGGCGCGGCCACCAAGTACGTGGTCACCTCGAGCACCTACAGCCCGGTCGCCGGCGCCACGATCACCCTCACGGCGCAGCTCGTCGACCAGTACGACAACCCGGTCGCCACCTCGGGGATCATCGTCACTTGGAGCAGGACCGGCACCGGCGGCAGGTTCGGCGCCACCACGACCACCACCAACGCGAGCGGCATCGCGACGACAACGTACCGGACCAGCCGCACGGCGGGGAGGGCCTACACGTTCACGGCGCGGAGCACGACTCCGTCCACGAGGACCGGGACGAGTGCCACCGTCACCACTGTGGCCGGCACGCCCACGCAGATGGCGCTGTACGCCGGGAACAGCCAGACGGCTACCGTAGGCACCGCCGTGGCGACCGCGCCGAGCGTGCGCGTGAGGGACGCGAACGGCAACAACTGCCCCGGCGTGGTCGTCACCTTCGCCGTGACCGCCGGCGGCGGCACGATCACCACGGCCTCCGCGACGACCAACGCCTCCGGCGTGGCCACCTGCGGCAGCTGGACGCTGGGGACGACAGTCGGCACCAACACGCTGACGGCGACCCGCACGGGCGTCACCGGCTCGCCGGTGACCTTCACCGCCACGGGCACCGCCGGGGCGGCCAGGAATATTTCCCTGAACGCCGGCAACACCCAGACGGCCACGGTGGGCACTGCCGTCGCGACGGCGCCCAGGGTTCTCGTGACCGATGCCTACAACAACCCGGTATCCGGCGTGAGCGTCACCTTCGCCGTCGCCTCAGGCGGCGGCTCGGTCACGGGCGCGACGGCGACGACCACGACGGCCGGCGTGGCCACGGTCGGCAGCTGGATCCTGGGCACGAGCGCGGGCGCCAACTCGCTGACGGCGACGAGCACGGGCCTGACCGGTTCGCCGGTGACCTTCACCGCGACCGGCGTGGCCGGCGCCGCCACCAAGTACGTGGTCACCTCGAGCAGCTACAACCCCGTCGCCGGGACCGCGGTGACGATCACGGCGCAGCTCGCCGACCAGTACAACAACGCGGTCGCCACCTCGGGCATCGCGGTGACGTTCACCAAGACCGGTACCGGCGGGACCCTCGGCACGCCCAATCCCGCGACCACCAACGCCAGCGGCGTCGCCACGGTCACCTTCACCACGGCGACCACCATCGGCACCGCCTACACGGTCACGGCCACCAGCACGGTCCCGTCCACCCGGACCGGTACCTCGCCGACGATCACGACGCGCTAGCGGTCGCTCCACCTCGCGGTCGAGGTGCGGGAGTGGTGGACTGTCAACGGCGTGACGGCGCGCCGAGCGGGCGCGGGACGACGGCAAGTCTGAGGGAATGTGGTGGAGGTAACCGGGCTCGAACCGGTGACCTTTTGGCTGCCAGCCAAACGCTCTCCCAACTGAGCTATACCCCCACCGAAGGGGTGCCGACCGAGCCGGCAGGCTCGAAAGTATAGCATACCCGCTTCCCCGACAACCTGACGCGGCCCACCGGGGTAGCCTCTCTTGGGCGGCCGCGCGGCCGGCGCCGAGCGCCGGCACTGCGGAGCCTCCGCCGCGCCTCATGTAGAATCAGAGTCCCGCGCAGACCCGCGAGAGAGGACCGACGTGGACCGACGCTACGACCCGCACGCCATCGAGGAGAAGTGGCAGCGCCTCTGGAAGGAGCGCGACGCCTACCGCACGCCGGACGACAGCGAGAAGCCCAAGGTCTACTGCCTCGACTTCTTCCCGTATCCTTCGGGTGACGGCCTCAGCGTCGGGCACTGCCGCAACTACGTCCCCACTGACGCCGTCTCGCGCTTCAAGCGCATGCAGGGGTTCAACGTCCTGCACCCCATGGGCTGGGACGCGTTCGGCCTGCCGGCCGAGAACTACGCCATCAAGATGGGCGTGCACCCGCGCGTCACCACCGAGCGCAACATCGCCAACTATCACCGCCAGATGGACCTCATCGGCCTGTCGTTCGACTGGTCTCGTGAGATCACCAGCTGCTTCCCGGACTACTACCGCTGGACGCAGTGGTTCTTCCTGCTGCTCTACGAACGCGGTCTGGCCTACCAGGCGACGGGGCAGCAGTGGTGGTGCCCGGTCGACAAGACGATCCTCGCCAACGAGCAGGTCGAGAACGGCCGTTGCTGGCGCTGCGGCAGCCTGGTGACCAAGAAGGACCTCAGGCAGTGGTACCTGCGCATCACCGACTACGCGCAGCGGCTGCTCGACGATCTGCAGACGATCGAGTGGCCCGAGCAGATCAAGCTCATGCAGACCAACTGGATCGGACGCAGCGAGGGCGCCGAGGTCGACTTCGCGCTGCGGGGCCGCGAGGACGTGCTCACCGTCTTCACGACGCGGCCGGACACGCTCTTCGGCGCCACCTACATGGTCCTGGCGCCGGAGCATCCGCTCGTCGACGAGCTCACCGTCGCGGGGCAGCGGGACGCGGTCACGGCCTATCAGGAACAGGCTCGGCGCGAGAGCGAGATCGAACGGCTCAGCACCGACAAGGAGAAGACCGGCGTGTTCCTCGGGGCGTATGCTGTCAACCCGGTCAACGGTGCGCCGGTCCCGATCTGGATCAGCGACTACGTGCTCATGGGCTACGGCACCGGCGCCATCATGGCGGTGCCGGCGCACGACGAGCGCGACTTCCAGTTCGCGACCGCATTCGGGCTGCCCATCGTCGAGGTGATCGCGCCGTCGAGCGGGGCGCAGGGCACGCTCGCTGAGGCCTACACCGGCGACGGCGTCCATGGTGAACTCGGCGCGGTTCGACGGCACTGGCGGCGCCGGGCGAGGCGTTCGAGGCCATCGTGGCCTGGCTCGGCGAGCGGGGCGCCGCGCGCAAGAAGGTCAACTTCAAGCTCAGGGACTGGCTGATCAGCCGTCAGCGCTACTGGGGAACGCCCATCCCGATCATCCACTGCGAGAATGTGCGGTCCCGTGCCCGTACCGGTCGAGGACCTGCCCGTGCTGCTGCCCGACCTCGAGGACTACCACCCGACCGACGACGGCCGCTCGCCGCTGGCCCGCGACCCGGAGTTCGTCACCACGACCTGCCCGAAGTGCGGCGGCCCCGGCCGGCGCGAGACCGACACCATGGACACGTTCGCGTGCTCGAGCTGGTATCACTTCCGCTTCGCGTCGCCGCATGACGACACCGCCGCCTTCGACCGCGACAAGGTGGAGTACTGGCTGCCGGTCGACCTCTACGTCGGCGGCGCCGAGCACGCGGTGATGCACCTGCTCTACGCGCGCTTCTTCTGCAAGGTGGCGCAGGACGCCGGCTACGTCAGCTTCGGCGAGCCCTACGCACGCCTGCGCAACCAGGGGATGATCCAGGCCGAGGACGGCCAGAAGATGAGCAAGAGCAAGGGCAACGTGATGACGCCCGACAGCGTCGTCGAGAAGTACGGCGCCGACGCGCTACGCGTGTACGAGCTCTTCATCGCGCCGTTCGAGCAGAGCGTGGCCTGGAGCGACCGCGGCGTGCAGGGCACGTATCGCTTCCTCGGGCGCTTCTGGAACCTGGTCAGCGAGGTCGTGGAGGCGCAGGGGAGCGGGGTGGCGGCGGACGAGGCTGAGGCCGAGAAGGGCCGCCGGGTCCTGCGCACGCTCAACAAGACGATCCGCAAGGTCACGCGCGACATGGACACGTTCCGCTTCAACACGGCCGTGTCGGCGCTCATGGAGCTGCAGAACGAGGTCCTCGACGTGTGGACCGGCGCGCGCGGATCGCTGACGCTGGCGCAGTGGCGCGAGGTCGTCGCCGCCATGACGCAGCTGGTCGCGCCGATGGCGCCGCACCTCGCGTCTGAGGTGTGGGTGCAGCTCGGCCACGGCGAGAACGTGCTGGACGCGCCGTGGCCCGCCTGGGACGACGAGCTCGCCGCCGACGAGGTCGTGACGGTGGTCGTCCAGGTGAACGGCAAGCTGCGCGACCGCCTCGAGGTGCCGGTGGACGCGGAGAAGGATGACGTACTCGCCCTGGCGCGCGCGGCGGAGAACGCCGCGCGCTTCCTCGAGGACAAGCAGGTCGTCAAAGAGATCTTCGTCCCCGGCAAGCTCGTCAACTTCGTGGTGCGGTAGCGCCGGCACCGCTTCGGTGGCCGGCCCGCCGCGTCACGCGGCCGGCCCGGCAGGTCTTCTCAGCCCAGCGCGGCCTTGAGGTTCTCGATAGCCGCAGTCTCGCCCGCGTCGACGCCCTTGGCGGCCTCGGCGGTCGCCTGTGCCACCCCGAGGATGAAGCTCCTGAAGGCGTCGAGGTCCTCGGGCGCCTTTGCGGCGACGATCCCGGCGGCCTCCCGCACGCGCGCCGCGACTTCACCGGCCACGTCCGCACGATCGTGCGTGACCGCCTTGTCGTGTCCCATCTTGATGTCGCCGGCGAGATCGTGGACGAGCGGGCTGTCGGTGCTCGACTTGGCCGCCGTCATGAACTTCGCCGCGGCGGTGGCCTCCTTGAACGTGTCCCAGAACCCGGAGTCCGCCATCGACAGGTACGCCATGGTGTCGGTCACCGCCCACTGGAGCGTGTGCCACTCGTCGCTGGTGAACATCGCCTTGGTCGCCATGCCGCCTCCTTGTGGACCGTTGTCGCGCGTGTCTGAGCACGACGATACCCCAGTGGCGGTCACCCGGTGAAATCGCCCCCGAGGGGTGATGCGAAGCACCAGGCCCTGCCGTAGCCTCTGTCGCGACGGGCGCCGGACGCGCCCCCGGCGCCCGTCACTCTCCTTCGAACCATCGTGGCGCCGGAGGTGGGCCGTGCAGCTCTCGCGACGCCAGATCATCGCCTACGTCGCCGTCGCCGCCGTGGTCGTCGCGGTGGGCTTGCGCTACGTCGTGCTGCCCAAGCAGGCCGGACCCTCCGAGGCTCAGGCCGTCGTCCTGGCGCCGGTCGCCGCGTCACCGTCTGAGGCTGCGCCGGCCGCGAGCCCGGCCGCTTCGCCGACTCCGGACGTCATGGTCTACGTCTGCGGCGCGGTGCGCACCCCGGGCGTGGTGCGGCTCCCCGCCGGCGCCAGAGTCACCGACGCGCTCGAGCTGGCGGGTGGTCCGACCGCCAAAGCGGAGCTCGCCGCCGTCAATCTGGCGGCGCCGGTCGCGGACGGTCAGCAGATCCTCGTCCCCGAGCGGGGTGCGCCGGCGGTGGCCTCAGCGCCGGCGGCTTCCGGCTCCACGTCGTCCGGCGGCGCGCTCGGTGTCTCGTCGGTCGGCGGCTCGACGACGGGCGCGCTGATCAACATCAACACGGCCTCGCTGGAGGAGCTCGATAGGCTCGACGGCGTGGGGCCGTCCACGGCGCAGAAGATCGTCGACTACCGCACCGAGAACGGCGGCTTCAAGACCATCGACGAGATCAAGGAGGTCCCCGGCATCGGCGACGCCAAGTTCGCCGCCATGAAAGACTCGATCACCGTCTGAGCCGGCGTCATGAGGCTGCCGGCGCCCCCTCACCTGCTGCTCGGCGGCTACTGCGCCGGACTGTGCCTCGTGCTGGCCTGGCGGCCGCCGCTCACGCTCCTCGGAGCGGCCGCCTTCGTCGCGGTGGCCGCGCTCGTCGCGTCCCGGCGGGCCCCGGCGCTCGGCGACCAGGCCGCCATACTGGTCGCTGCCGGCCTCGTCGTCCTGTTCGCCTGTACCGGCGCGCTCGTCGGTGGGGCCCGGCTGGACGCTGTCGGCCGGTCGACGCTGGCGGCGTACTCCGGGCGCCACGTGCCGCTGACGGCCGTGCTCACCGACCTGCCGGCCCTCAAGGAGGACCAGGTCACGCTGGCCGTGCGGGTGACCAGCGCAGCCGGCCAGGAGATCCGGGAGCCCGCACACCTTAGCCTGCGGCTGGAGCAGGGGCAGAGCTTCGCCTACGATCCGGTCGGTCCGCTCACCGAGGGCGCTGTCCTGCGACTGCCGTCGGTCAGCGTGCGGCCGCTGCCGGCCGCGAAGCCCGGAGCGTTCGACTACGGCCGGTACCTGCGGCGGCGGGGCGAGCATGTCCTCCTCGAGGCCGACTTCGTCGACCTCGCGGTGACTGGGCGCCGCGGCGGGCTGCAAGGGCTCGTGGACGAGCTCCGGCTCGCCTCACGGTCCCACCTTGCCGCGGGCATCCACTCGCCGGTCGCCGACGTACTGCTGGGCATGGTCCTCGGCGACGACGAGGGCGTCGACCCCGCGATCGTCGAGGACTTCCGCAAGAGCGGGCTGCTGCACATCATGGCCGTCTCGGGGGAGAACGTGGTGCTGCTGTGCACCATGTGGTCGTTCGCGTTCGCGCTCCTCGGCATCCACCGGCTGGCGCGGACCGCCCTGCTGCTGCCGGTCGTCGCGACCTACGTCCTGCTGACCGGCGCGTCGCCGTCCATCGTCCGCGCCGGCGTCGCCGGCATCGTCGGCCTGCTGGCGATCCTCGCGTCGCGGCCGAGCGACGGCTGGCTGCTGTGGCTGGCGCCGGCGGCCTGGCTGCTCACGCAGAATCCCAACAACCTCTTCGACGTGAGCTTCCAGCTGTCGTTCGGGGCGGTCGTCGGACTGCTCATCCTGGCGCGGCCGCTCACCCGCGCGGTCTCGTTTCTTCCGGGGCCGCTGCCGGAGCAGGTCGGTATCACCACGGCCGCCAGCATCTCGACGGCGCCGATCTCCGTGCTCACGTTCGGGTCGGCCTCGCTCGTGAGCGTGCCGGCCAACGTGGCCGGCGGCTTCGTCCTCGGCCCCATCATGTTCCTCGGCATGCTGTCGCTGCTGGTCGGCTTCGTCGCCGAGTGGTTGTCGGCGCCGCTCAACGTGGTCGGCGGGCTGGTCATCGGATTCCTGCTCGGCGTGTCGCGTTTCTTCGCCGGGCTGCCCGGGGCGATGTACGAGTACCAGGGAGTGACGGTGGGGCTCGTGCTCGTCGTGGGTCTGCTGGCAGGGCTCGCCGCGGTGGTCCTGCTTGCGGCGCGGGCCGGCGGCGGTCTGCCCGGCTACGTCCGCGACCGCCGCCGTTGGCCGACGTTCGCCGCTGCGGGAGCGGCGCTGCTCGCCGCGGCGCTGCTGCTGGCGCCCGCGCCGGTGCGGCCGCCCGACAGGCCGACGCTCACGTTCCTGGACGTCGGCGAGGGGGCGGCCACCCTGTTCCAGGCGCCCGGGCGGCCCAACGGTGCTCGTCGACGCCGGTCCGCAGCCGCTGGGCGCGGTCCTGCGCCGGCACGCGGTGAAGCGGATCGACCTCCTCGTGCTCTCGCACGGCCACGCCGACCACGTGGCGGGGCTGGAAGACGTCATCGGGCGCGTCGCCATCGCCGTGGCCCTGCTGCCGCAGCCGCCGGAGCCCTCGCGAGCACTGGACGAGCTGGCGGCGCGGCTCACGGCGGAGGGCACGGAGGTTCGCCGCTGCACCTCGGAGCAAGACGCGAGCGGACCGGGATGGGGGCTTCGCGTGCTGCCCACCCAGACGCCCGGCGGCGAAGGTGGCAACCAGGGCGAGAACGACTGCGCGCTCGTCGTGCTCGTCGACCTCGCGGGCCATCGCGCGCTGGTACCGGGCGACGCAGAAGGTGACGTGCTCTCCGCCCTGGACCTGCCGCCGTGCGAGGTCGTCGAGTTTCCGCACCACGGCAGCAGGGGCGGCCTCGACGAGAGACTGCTGGCCGAACTGCAGCCGCGGCTGGGCGTCGTCTCGGTGGGCCCGAACACCTACGGGCACCCCACCCCGGAGATGCTCGACCTGTTTGCGGCCGCCGGCATCCCGTGCGCACGGACCGACCAGCGCGGGGACTTCGCCGTGTGGGCGGACACGCGCGGGCTGGTGGCGGCGGGCACGAGCGGCGGCTGAGCCGGACTCAGATCTCCTTGCGCCGGAAGACCCAGGCCGCGGCGATCACGAAGATCACCGCGAACACCAGAGTGGCGACGAGCGGCATCGCCAGCGTCGCCTCCCTGCCTTTGAGGAGGGCGTCGTTGGCCGCGAGCAGTCCGGCCGGGCTGCGGTCGCGCGCCACCGGGAAGCCGGTCAGCGCGAACAGCGCGGCGTACACGGCGATGCCGGCTCCAGCGGCCGCGGCCTGGCGGTCGAGGGCGGCCGAGAGGAACACCATGAGGCAGACGAACATGGCCGCCAGCGCCAGCCAGAGCGCCACCGACTCGAGGAACGCTGAGACGTGCGCCGTGTCGAACAGCAGGATGGTCACGGCGATGCAGAGCGCGGCGCCGATCGCCGTGGCGATGACGAGCACGGCAAGATTGGCGACGACCTTCGCCCAGACGAAAGCCGCCCGGGAGAGCGGCTTGGTCAGCACGAGGACGGCGGTGCCGGCACGCCGTTCGCTGGCGACTGCAGCCGCGCCGGTGATGATCACGACCAGCAGGGCGAGCTGTGCGAGATTGCCCATGAACTGCAGGTACGCGTCCACCGACGTCGGCGCGGGGAACCGGATCACGACTCCGGGCTGGCGCTGCGCCGTAGCCTTGAGCAGCGCCGGCGTGACCGCCGCCAGGATCGGCGTGGTGAGACCGAGGAACACGAGGACCCCCGGCAGCACCCACAGCCGCCACGTCTTGCGCGTCTCGAGCATCTCCTTGGCGACGAAGGCGCCGAAGCCGCGAAGGCTGAGGCCGCTCACGAGCTCGCTCCTTCGACCAGGTCGACGAAGACGTCCTCAAGGGAGACCTCGTCGGCCTCGAACCGGCGCAGCGCCAGCCCGAGCCGCGCGACGAGGGCCGGCACCTGCCGGTAGGCGGCCTCGAGGTCGACGACCTCGACGAGGAGCTCTCGTCCGTCGCGAGTGACCGCGGCCGCCCAGGTCTCCGCGGCCAGCACTTCCTGCAGACGTGGGGTGTCGTCCACCTCGATGACCACCCGGTGGGCGCCGCCGTGGCGCGCCTTGAGCTCCTCGATGCCGGCCTGCTCGACGACCCTGCCGGCGGCCAGCACCGCGACCGTGTCGCACACGCGCTCCACGTCGGCGAGGATGTGCGTCGAGAAGAACACGGTCGTGCGGTCGGCGAGTGCGGCGATCATCTCGAGGACCTCGCGGCGCCCGATGGGGTCCAGTGCGCTGGTCGGCTCGTCGAGCAACAGCAGGCGGGGAGCATTGATGAGCGCCTGGGCCACGCCGAGGCGCTGCTTCATGCCGCGCGAGTAGCCGCCGATCTTGGTGGTCACCCCGGCGAGGCCGGCGAGCTCGAGCAGCGTCTCGATGCGCTCGCGACGTACCGCGGGCGCGAGGCCGAAGAGGCGCGCCGAGAGCTCGAGATACTCGGTGGCCGTCATCCACTTGTAGAAGCCGGGTACGTCCGGCAGGTAGCCGATCAGCGCGTGGACCGCGTCGGCGTCGCGCGTGGTGTCGTGGCCGAAGACCGTGGCGACGCCGTCGGTCGGCCGCGCCAGGCCGGCCAGGATGCGCAGCGTCGTCGTCTTGCCGGCGCCGTTGGGCCCGAGGAAGCCGAACACGGACCCCTCGGGCACGACCAGGTCGACACCCGCCAGCGCCTTCGCGCTGCCGTACTCCTTGGTGAGGCCGGCGATGGTGACGGCCGCAGCGGACGGCCTTGGCCGCCTCCGCGGGAGTGTCCTGTGCCTGCGCCGCGGCCACTGGCGCCGCCGGCGCGTACAGCGCGTCGGCCGCCGCATCCGCCCGCGGCCGCGCGTCGTCCTCAGCGTCGTCCCGCGCCTCTGCCGCCGGCGCGGGCGCCCGGCCGACGGCCAGGTAGATGATCGACCCCGGCAGTGCGAACAGCACGACGAGGACGATCCACAACCACTTGCGGTCGCCCAGGACCGCCGGGCGGCGAACGATGTCGATGATGCAGAACCCGGCGAGCGCCACCTCGGCGATGCCGAGGACGATCACCGCGATGAGGGCCTCCGGAGGAAGCTTCGCCTGTGCTGCCAGAAACGCGATCACGCTGGTCCCTTCTCGTCGTCGGCCATGAGCATCTTAGTGCCCCCCGTGCCTGAGGTCGAGACGGCGCGCCGCAGCCGCCATGCTATCCTTCGGGACGATGGCCGACGCCGCCCCGCTGCTTCCCGCGTACCTCATCATCGGTACGGACCGACCCAAGGTCCGTCGTGCCGTCTCGCGCCTCCGCCAGCGCGTCATCGACGAGGCCGGGAGCGACCTCAACGTCGTGATGCTGGACGCCGAGCACGACGCGGTCGAGCTTCTCCTCGAGGCCGCGGAAAGCCCGGGCCTCACGCTCGGCACGACGGCTGCTCCTCGTGCTCAACGGCCACAGGTGGAAGGTCAAGGCGCGGCAGCAGATCGTCGCCTATCTGCAGGACCCCATGCCGGATACGTGCGTGGCGATCGAGGGAGAGACCTTCGCCGCTTCCGACGCTCTCTTCAAGGCCGTCGCCAAGCTCGGCGGGGTGCTTGGGTACGACCTGCCCAAGAAGTACGAGATGGCCGGGTGGGTGAAGGAGCGGGCGAAGGCGCATCGCCTTCCAATGACCACGGCCGTCGCAAAGCACCTGCTGGACCGCTGTGGCCTGGACCCCGGTCACGCCGAGCGGCTCGAACGCGAGATCGAGAAGCTCGCCCTCTACTGCCGCGGCGAGGCGGCGACCGAGGCCGACGTCGACGCGATCTGCACCCCCGACGACGATGCCGTGATCTTCGACCTCATGGACGCCGTCGGACACCGCGACCGTGCGCACAGCTTCGGGCTTCTGGAGGCGCTCTACGCCTCGGGCAACCCGAGGAACGACGCCAACGGCGTGCTCTACAGCCTCAAACGGCACATCGAGCAGATCGACGCCGCGTCGCAGCTGACGCACGCCGACTCGTCCACGGCCGCGAAGCAGCTCAAGGTGCACCCATACACCGCCAGGAAGCTCCTGGAGCAGCGCGAGCACTTCGACCGGCGCCGGCTCGGCCGCGCCTACCGGGCGCTGGCGGAGGCCGAGGCCGGGCTGCGCGGCCGCGCGCCGGTGACGCTGGAGTCGGTGGGCGGGGTCAACGACGCCGACCGGCTGGTCGTCGAGCTGGCGCTGGCGCGGCTGCTCACGTAGGCGCCGCGGCCGGCGTCCTCGCCGGCGGGAGAGCGGGGGAGAGGGCGGCCCGGCCGGCGGCAGCGACGCCGGGCCTCCGGGCGGGAACGACGAAGCGGGCGGGCCGCATGCGGCCCGCCCGCTTCGTCGTCAGACGTTACGCGCTCGTCAGGAGGGGAGCTGCGTCAGCGTGTGCTGGACGCGGCTCTTCTTGTGAGCGGCGTTGTTCTTGTGAAGGATCCCCTTGGCGGCGGCCTTGTCGATGCGCGAGGTGAGGAAGGTCGCGGTCTTCTGCGCTTCCTCGGTCTGGCCCTCGGCGACCTCGTCCTCGAGCTGCTTGAACAGCGTCTTGAGGGTCGACTTGGCGTGCCGGTTGCGCAGCCGCTGCTTGGCGGCCAGGCGGATACGCTTCTTCTGCTGCTTGATGTTGGCCACGTGATCCCTTCGATCAGGCTAGATTCGTGACTGGTTCCAGGTGCAGTGGGGCTGCGTCCGGACGCGGAATGCTATCACGGGCACGCTCCGAGCGGCAAACGTGGTGAGGGGTAGGCACGCTGCCCCTCGGATGCCTCCGCGCGATCTCAACGTAATCTCGACCCCCTTCGGCGGACATGTAGCGGGTCCATGACAGGCATTGGGGGCCGATGAACGACGAGAGACGAGGACGCGAGGAGCGTCAGTCGCCTGTACGACGCTCACTGCTCAGCTATTCGCGCCAACGCCTGGCGACATGGGCCAGACGCGGCAGACGATGTCGTGGCGGAGACGTTCACGATCGCTTGGCGACGGAGGGGAAGTCCCGGAGGCGCCGGCCGCGGGCCAACCGCACCACGATCTCGCCGCCCTCGATAAGATTCGGACGTCGCCGGTGTCAAACGGGGTGATGGGTACTTCCGCGACAGCGGCTGCGCAGCTACATGCGGCAGCTGCTCGACGCGAAAGAGCTTGTCCTGCGGCAGGCCACGGTCGGCGACGATGAATGCTGGGTGATCGGTACGACCATGGCCTCGTCGCAGACTGGGGTCGGAGAGGCAGTGGCCGCGCGCGTGCGGATCGCCGTCGACAAGAGGACCCTGTTCCCGGTGCGCTTCACCAGTTCAGGCGCCGGCGCCACGGCCGAAGTGAGGATCGCCTACGGCGTCACCTCCGGCAGGGCGCCGGCCGGCGCGTTCAAGGTCTCCGTCCCGCCGGGAGCCCATCTCCTGCCGATCGGCCCCAACTTCTCGGTGGGACCGAACGGGAGCTCGGCCGGATTCAAGCCGATCCCCTTCGACGACAAGGCCGTGATGACGCAGTGGATCGGCGACCAGCCGGCCTTTCCCACCTGGGTGCCGGCCGGATTCGTCCGCTCCGGAGCGACCTATCAAGCCAGCGCCGATGTGGGGACGATCGGCGGGCCGCTGCATCCCGAGAGTGACTCCGCGATCGTGTCGCTCGCGTATCGCCGCGGCTTCGACGCCGTGTACGTCGGTGTCCAGCCCAACCTGTCGCAGAGCGGCTCCATGACGGTGAACGGCAAGCGGTATCGCGGGCACTTCGGCGATCCCTTCGTCCAGCTGTACGGCCCGGCGTGGCGCTACTGGCGCGCCCGGACGACCGACGTCGTCATCCGCTCCGGGCCCTTCGCCGGTCACGTCGCGCACGTTGTCGTGGACCCGAGCGTGCTGCCGCATCTCTGGGTGCGTGACCCCATGAGCACGGCGACCGTGTCCGGAGACCTCTCCGCCGCGGACATGGTCCACGTGGTCGAGTCGCTCGTGACGGGCGTGCAGGTCAGCGCCGGAGCTGCCGCCGCGAGGTAGCAGGCTCCTTGCGCGCCGCCGACGGCTGGAAGTCAGCGGAGCCTGCGCGTGATCAGCGGCCAGAAGCCGGAGGCCTCCTGGCCCATCACCCAGACGCTGACGCCGGCGATGTCGGGGTGGTTGGCGCGCAGCGCCACAAGCTTGGCGGCGACGGCCTTCTCGTCCTGGAAGTACACAGTGTGCGTCACGCCGCCGTCGGTGAAGGCCATCTTCGCCTCCTGGGACGACGGGTCGCGGCTCACCGCGGCGCCGTAGGTCTGCGCCAGCGACGCGCCGCGGTGCGCCGAGACGGTGGCGACCGTACCGCCGTGCCAGTCGAACCCATAGAAGGGGACGCCCATCGAGATCTTGCCCGGCGGCACCTTGCGCTCGGCGAACGCGAGCACGCGGTCGATCCACTCGAGCGGCGCCTGCGGACCGGGATCGCCCCAGGGGCCGCTGTAGCTGTAGGTCATGATCTTGAACTCGTCGACGGCCTTGCCGATGCGGCTCCAGTCGGCGTACTTCTGGTTGTCCCACTCGCCGGGCTCGGACGTCTTGGGCATGACGGCGATCGAGAGGAAGCGGTGCTTGGCGTGCAGGGCACCCGCGAGGTCCTCCACGAGCGCCGAGAAGCTGCTCCGGTCGGCCGGCTTGAGGTCCTCCCAGTCGAGGTCGACGCCGTCGTAGCCCATGTCCTCGACCAGCGTGATCAGGTCGCCGATGAAGCGGCGACGGTGCTCCGGCGAAGCCATGACCGCCGCCGCGAGATCCCGACTGAACACGCCGCCCGAACTGGTCGAGTTGGTCACCGTGGCGAAGATGTTGAGGTCGTGGTCGCGGGCCGTCCCGACCAGGTCCGGGTCCTCGTCCTCGGCGGTGACTCCGCCGTCCGCCTGCGTGTGGTACCAGTCGAAGTCGATCTCGTCGACCGCGTTCGCGGCGGTCGCCGCCTCGAGAGAGGCGGCATCGCCGAGCGTCCAGGCGGTCACCCGGTACTGGCGGCCGCCGAGGGGCTTCCTGAGGTAGCCCAGCGGTGGCTTGCCCGGCCGGTCGAGGTGGGAGGCGAAGGGGCCGACCGTGAAGAGCAGTACGACCACGACGGCCAAGACGCCCGCGGCGGCCAGCAGCACCAGCAGTCGCTTCCGGCGGAGGCGGCTTCGCCGCGCCTCTCGGGACGACCGCGTCACGCGACGGTCGCCGCCCCCTTGCGGGTCCTCTCCTGCGTCAGTCGGCGTCGGTGAAGAGACGCTGCCTCACTCCTTCGAATGCTCTGTGGCTCAGCGCGGCGTCCCCCACTTCGCGACGTCCACCGCGTGTGGGTTCTGCGATCCCGGCGGGGACCCGCCGGCCTCGAAGTCGCCCTCGGCGTGGGCCTCGAGATGGCGGTCGTGCAGCGCGAGCCTGACCTTGGCCAGCCGGTGCCACTCGCCGCGCTCGTTCTCGGCGAACACGGTATAGCAGTACGTCGCAGCTGGATCGGCGGCCTCGTCCCGCGCGCCGGTCAGGACGCCCTCCGACACCAGCGACTGGCCGCTGCCGACGACGGTGTGGTCGAACGCGCCCTCCGCGAAGCCATGCTCGGAGCGGAGCACACGCCAAAGGAGCGCGTGGCCGCCCCGTGCGTCCCAGACAAAGACGATGGAACCGGCCTCGCGCCGCGCCGTGAAGTGCACCAGGCGCGGCTCCCGGTGGGTGTGCGAACAGGCCCATGCCGCGGTCGCCTCACACGTCCAAGTGCACGTGGTGGCTGAGGATCCGATCGTGGCGTCCGAACAGGGGCACAGGCCCTCCCGAGCTTGAACTGACGGCGCTGGCGAAACGGCGCGCGACGCCATCAGGGTAGCACCCCGTCGCGCGGGTGTGCGCGGCGCGGAAAGGGGAGGAGAGCGGCTCCGGCCGCGGGCGGCGGGCGCGAGTCCCGCGGCGAACTCGCCCCGTACCCGCGTAAGGGCGGCCGGGCCGGGAGGCGGGCCCGCCCTCTGCTAGACTCGCGCCCGGCTGGACGATCCGGCCCTGCCGGGCAGTACTCCCCGATCCTGCGGCGAAGAGTGGAGGTCATGAGCGAGCGCAGACGCAAGCTCGCCTGGGCGGCGGTGATCGTCGCCTCGGCGACCGCCATCTCCCGCGTCGTCGGGCTGGGCCGCGAGGTCATCACCGCCGGCGTCTACGGGGTCACCGCCGACTACAACACCTTCGTGTCCGTCTCGGTGGTGCCCAACCTGATCCGGCAGCTGTTCGCCGACGCGGCGATCAGCGCCGCGTTCGTCCCGGTGCTCACGGCGCTGCTCGCCGCGGGGGACGTCCAGCGGGCGCGGAAGCTGACCGGCACGCTGCTCGGCTTCATGCTCGCCGTGGTCGGCGCCGTCTGTGTCGTGCTCATCCTCGCGGCGCACCCCGGTCGTCAAGGCGATCTACCCCGAGCTCACCGGCACGAGCGAGATGACGCACGCTGGCGGCGCACTACCTGCAGATCCTCGTGCCGACCGTGCTCGTGCTGGCGCTCGCCGGCGTGCTCACCGGCGTGCTCTACGCGCACGAGCGCTTCACGATGCCGGCCGTCGTCAGCATCGTCTGGAACGTCGTGATCATCGCCTTCATGGCCGTCTGGCACGAGGAGTGGGGCGTGTACGCGCTCGCCTGGGGCACCCTGGTCGGGACCGTCGTCGAGCTGATCCTGCTCGGGCTCGCCATGCGCGCGGCCGGCGAGCCTCTCACGCTCAACTTCAGCTTCGGCGACCCCTACCTGCGCCGCGTGCTGGCGCTCATGGTGCCGATCACCATCACGCTCGGCATCCTCAACTTCAACGCGCTCATCGACACCTACTTCGCCCAGTACGTGAGCGACCACGCCGCGGCTGAGATCGGTTACTCGTTCCGCCTCTATCAGCTGCCGCAGGGGATCTTCGCCGTCACCATCGGCACGATCCTGTTCCCGTCGCTCTCGCGCTTCGCCGCGCAGAAGGACATGGACCACTTCCGCGACGACCCTGTCGATGGGCGTGCGCCAGATGGTCTTCGTCTCGCTGCCGTTCCTCGCCTGGTTCACGGTGCTGGCCGCGCCGATCGTGCGTCTCGTGTACCAGCGCGGCACCTTCACGGCGACGGCGACTCACGAGGTCTCGCTTGCGCTCGCGGCGTTCACGCTCGGGCTCACGTTCGCCAACGTGAACATCATGTTCAACCGCAGCTTCCAGAGCTATGCAGCGACCGTGGCTGCCGCTGTACGTGGGGCTGGCGAACCTCGGCCCTGAACGCCGTCCTGGACTGGGTCCTGCTCAGGACCGCTCGGCGTGGCCGGGATCACACTGTCGACGTCCATCGTGTCCGTCTTCAACCTGATCGTGCTGGTGTGGCTGCTGCGGCGGCTGATCGGCCGCGTGGACGGCCGCCGGATCGGCCGGTCGGCCGCCGGCGCCGTCGCCTGCGCCCTCGCGCTCACCGCCGTCTCGGGCGGCCTCTGGTACGCGCTCCGCGGGTTCGCGGACGGCGGGTTCGTGCGGCTGCTGATCGCCGTGGTGATCGCGGTCGGCGCGGGCGGACTGGTCTACCTCGGGCTCGCCAAGCTGCTCAAGCTCGAGGAGCTCTCCATCGTGCGCCAGCTGGTGCGGCGACGCGGCGGTTCCGGGCCTGCGCCCGAACCGCCCGCGGCTGCTGACTGACGCCGGCCGGCCGCCTCCGGGCGACCGCCTCGACCTGAGCCTGTATCATTGGCGGTCGTGACTTCGCTCGACCACATCCGCAACTTCAGCATCATCGCGCACATCGACCACGGCAAGTCGACCTTGGCCGACCGCATCCTCGAATCCACGGGGACGGTCGCCGCGCGCGACATGAAGGAGCAGCTCCTCGACAAGATGGAGCTCGAGCGCGAGCGCGGCATCACCATCAAGAGCCAGGCCGTCCGCATCTCCTACCAGGCGCACGACGGCCAGACCTACCAGCTCAACCTGATCGACACGCCCGGCCACGTCGACTTCACCTACGAGGTCTCGCGCAGCCTCGCCGCCTGCGAAGGCGCCGTCCTGCTCGTCGACTCGACCCAGGGCGTCGAGGCCCAGACCGTCGCCAACGCCTATCTGGCCATCGACAACGACCTCGAGATCATCCCCGTGCTCAACAAGATCGACCTGCCGGCCAGCAACGTGCCCGAGGCCGAGATGGAGCTGCACGAGCTCACCGGCGCGACGCACGACGAGATCCTCACCGTGTCGGCCAAGACCGGTGAGGGAGTGGACGCCATCCTCGACGCGATCGTGACGAGGACGCCGCCGCCCGAAGGCGACCCGGCGGCGCCCCCGCGCGCGCTCATCTTCGACAGCGAGTACGACCAGTACCGCGGCGTGATCGCCTACGTGCGCGTCATCGACGGCGGCTTCTCGAGGCGCCAGCTCGTCAGTCTCATGCGCACCGACCAGGACGCGGAGATCGAGGAGCTCGGCTACTTCGGGCCCGAGATGAAGCCGACCGACCGGCTCGAGACCGGGGAGGTCGGCTACATCATCACCGGCGTCAAGGACGTGGCGCAGGTGCGCGTGGGCGACACGATCACGGACAAGAAGCGCCCGGCCGGCGAAGCCCTGCCGGGCTACAAGGTCGTGCAGCCGATGGTGTTCACCGGCCTGTTCCCGACCGAGGGCGACAAGTTCGAGGAGCTCCGCGACGCGCTCGAGAAGCTCAAGCTGAACGACGCCGCGCTGAGCTACGAGCCCGAGAGCTCCGTCGCCCTGGGCTTCGGCTTCCGCTGCGGCTTCCTCGGTCTGCTGCACATGGACATCGTGCGCGAGCGCCTCGAGCGCGAGTACGGCCTCGAGCTCATCACGACGATGCCCAATGTGGAGTACCACGCGTACCTCACCAACGGCAAGATGACGGTGGTGCGCAACCCGGCGCAGATGCCCGAGGTGACCTTCATCGACCACGTCGAGGAGCCCTACGTCGCGGCCAGCATCCTCGTCCCGGCCGAGTTCGTCGGCACGATCATGGAGCTCTGCCAAGGGCGCCGTGCCGACTTCGTCGACATGAAGTACCTCTCGCCGGAGCGCGTCGAGATGCACTACAAGCTGCCGCTGGGCGAGATCGTGCTCGACTTCTTCGACCAGCTCAAGACGCGCACGCGCGGCTACGCCTCGCTCGACTACGAGTACTCCGGCTACCGGCAGAGCGACCTGGTGAAGCTCGACATCCTGCTCGCCGGCGAGCCTGTGGACGCACTCTCGCTGATCACGCCCCGTGAACGGGCGCACCTGCGCGGCAAGGCGCTGGTCACCAAGCTGCGCCAGAAGATCCCGCGCCAGCTGTTCGAGGTGCCCGTGCAGGCGGCGATCGGCAACAAGGTGGTCGCGCGCGAGACCGTGAAGGCCGTGCGCAAGGACGTCACCGCCAAGTGCTACGGCGGCGACATCAGCCGCAAGCGCAAGCTGCTCGAGAAGCAGAAGGAAGGCAAGAAGCGGATGAAGCAGCTCGGCGTGGTCGAGGTGCCTCAGGAGGCCTTCCTCGCCGTGCTCGAGCTCGAGCCGGGCGACAAGGACCGCTGATGGACGGCGCCGCGGACGCTCCCGCCGGCGCTCCGCCGCACTTCGCCTCCCCGGACGTGTACTTCCACGAGTCCTGGCTGGAGGCCCTTCGCGAGTACCACGCAGAGGGCCGGCACGACTGGCTCGACGAGGACGTCTTCGAGGACCGCGACGAGTTCGGCCGGTACTGCGCCGCCGTGAACGGCGGCGTGGAGCGACCGGGCGAGCCGGACTTCTACCTGGCGCGGCTGTATGGCACGCCCCTGCCCGGGGAGTGGGTGGACGGCTACGTGCCGCAGACGGTCCGGTGGTGGGTCGCCGGCGACGAGTACCTCGGCCGGCTCTCGATCCGGCACCGGCTGACGCCGCACCTGCTGTACTTCGGCGGCAACATCGGCTTCGAAGTGCGCCCCAGCGTACGGGGGCGAGGCCATGCCACGGCCATGCTGGCCGCGGCGCTCCCGCTCGCCGCCGCGCTCGGCATCGACCCTGCCCGCGTCGACTGTGACGCCGCCAACGTCGCCTCCCGGCTGGTCATCGAGCGGAACGGCGGCGTCTTCGAGGAGGAGCGGGACGGCAGCCTCTACTACTGGGTGCCGACCTCATGAGAGCGGGCGCCGGCCGGAGTGGGGACGGCGCCGTGCTCCGCGCCCCGTTCGACGGCCCAGTGCGGCACGTCTACGTGCACGTGCCCTTCTGCCGTGCGAAGTGCGACTACTGCGACTTCGCGTCGGTGCCGGTCCTGGCGGGCGCCGGCGGACGGGCCGGGGCGGAGGCCGCGCGCCGGCTCGACGCGTTCGTGGACGCGCTCGCCGCCGAGTGGGAGCGGGAACGGGCGGCGCACGACGTGCGCCGCCTCCACACGCTTTACCTCGGCGGCGGGACGCCGAGCCTGCTGCGGCCGGAGCGACTCGGGCGGGTGCTCGATCTCTTCCGGCCGCACCTCACGCCGCACGCGGAGGTCACCGTCGAGACCAACCCTGAGGACGCCGACGACGAGTACGCCGAGTGGGCGGCCACGGCCCTGCTTGGCAGCCCAGCCGTCGGAGGGGCTCGCGGGCAGGCCGTGCACCCCGGCGTCCGCGTGTCACTCGGCGCCCAGAGCTTCTCGCCGGAGCTGCGCGCCGTCCTCGGCCGCACGGCCCAGGCCGATCCGGCCGCGGCTTTCCGCCGCCTGCGCGGCGCCGGAGTCGCCGGCGCGAGCGTCGACCTCATCCACGGCATTCCCGGCCAGACGGCCGGACTCCTCGCTGCCGACATCGCCGAGGTGCTCGGGCTGCGCCCCGACCACGTGTCCTGGTACGAGCTGGACGTGCACGAGGGGACAGCGCTGGCGGTGCGCCTCGGCGAGGCCGGCGGGCCGGGCCTTGGCGTCGCCCTGGACCCTGCGGTCGCCCTGGACTCCGCCGCCATGCCGGCCGACCCGATGGACGACGTGCGCGCCGCCGGCTACCGGCGCATCGTGCGCGAGCTCTCCCGCGCCGGCTACGACTGGTACGAGGTCAGCAACTTCGCCCTGCCGGGGCGGCGGGCGCGCCACAACGTGGCGTACTGGCGCGCCCGGCCCTATCTCGGCCTCGGACCGGGCGGCGTGAGTACCGTCGGCGCCCGGCGCTGGACGAACGCCACCGACCCGGACGCCTGGGCGGCGGCGCTGGCCGCGGGATCGCCGCCGCCCCGCGCGTTCGAGACGCTGGACGGTCACACGCGCGCGCGCGAGCGCCTGCTGCTGGCGGCCCGCTGCGGCGAGCGCGTCCCGCTCGCCGAGGTGGCCGCCGTCATCGACCCGGGCGTCGCAGCGAGCCTCGCGGGCGCTGGATTGGTTTCCCTGCACAGTGGTACAATCCGCGTGACGCGAAAGGGGAGGCACGTGGCCGACGAGGTGTGCGTGCGCCTGTTTCGCTCTCCGCATTTAAGGGGGTAGAGTGCCGCTCACGGCTCGGCAAGAGCAGGTCCTCCGGACCGTCATCGAGGAGTACATCGCGCTCGGCGCGCCCGTCGGCTCCAAGCACCTCAGTGAGCGGTACGACTTCGACGCGGCCGCGTCGACCATCCGCAACGACCTCGCCGACCTCGAGGACATGGGCATGCTGGCGCATCCGCATACCTCCGCCGGGCGGGTGCCCACAGACGCCGGCTACCGGCACTACGTCGACGCCGTGGTGTCGGAGCGCCACGAGACGGCGCCGCCGGCGCTCCTCCTCGAGCGCGACCGCGCCGCGAGCGAGATCGACGACGCGCTGCGCGAGACCGCCGAGGCGCTGTCTCGTGTCACCGAACTGCTGGCCGTGGTCTCGGCGCCGGCCGTCAACACGTCGGTGCTGCGCCACATCGAGATCCTCTGCCTGCAGCCGCGCCTCGTCATGGTGGTGCTCATTACGACGTCAGGGCAGGTCACGAAGCGTGTCTTCTCCTACGCCGACCCCATCGACGAGGGCCTGGCGGAGTTCGCCCGCGTGTACCTCAACGAGCGCCTCGTCGGCTCTCAGCTGGGTACGCGCCGGGTCGCCGCCGTGTTCGAGAGCCCGGACCTGCGCCTCAAGGAACGCGCGTTCCTCGACACGCTGCGTCCGGCCTTCGAGACGCCGGGGCCGGGCGACGTCGAGGGCCTGCACCTCGGAGGCACGTCGCGCCTGCTGGACAACCTCACCCGGGCCGGCGCCGGCCATCTCAACGAGGTGCTGCAGATGCTCGAGGAGCGGTACAACCTGCTCGAGGTGCTGGCCGGAGCGCTCCGGGAGGACGGCATCTACCTGCGCATCGGCCACGAGATGGCCTCGCCCTTCCTGCGGGAGTGCTCGCTGGTGGCGGCCAACTACGGCGTCGCCAACCGCAGCCTGGGAACGGTGAGCGTCATCGGCCCGACCCGCATGGACTACCAGCGCGTGATCGCGACCGTGCGAGCCACGGCCGACGGCCTCAGCGCCTATCTCGAAGACATCTGGTGACCACCTCCGACTGGGGCGACCTGTGAAGCGTGACTACTACGACGTACTCGGCGTGCGGCGTGACGCCGACGCCGGCGAGATCAAGAAGGCCTTCCGCAAGCTGGCGCGCGAGGTCCACCCCGACGTGAACCAGGAGGACCCGGAGGCCGAGGCGAGCTTCAAG
Organism: uncultured Thermoleophilia bacterium; assembly: GCA_963784975.1. Lineage (GTDB taxonomy): Bacteria > Actinomycetota > Thermoleophilia > UBA2241 > UBA2241 > CAIXSE01. The sequence continues at coordinate 77,589 of CAWAUK010000072.1, forward strand.
GAGGCGGCGGAGGCCTACGAAGTCCTCAGCGACGCCGACACGCGCGCCGCCTACGACCACTACGGCTTCGACGGCCTGCGCGGCCGGCAGATGACCGACTTCGAGCATGTCGGCTTCGGCGACCTCTTCAACATCTTCTTCGGCGGCGGCATGTTCGACTCGGTGCTGCGCGACGCCGGCGGGATGTGGGGCGCGGCGACCGGCAGCTCGCCGGCGCCGCGCGGCGACGACGTCGAGGCGAGTCTCGACCTCACCTTCGCCGAGGCGGTGTTCGGCGTGACCAAGGACGTCGAGGTCATCGCCGACGTCGTGTGCGAGACATGCGCCGGCAGCGGCGCGAAGGCCGGCACCGGCCGTGAGCAGTGCCCGCAGTGCCACGGGAGCGGGCGCATGCGCGAGGTCTCCAGCCTCGGTGGCTTCGGCCAGTTCATCCGCACCAGCACGTGCAACGTCTGCCGCGGCCAGGGCACCATCGTCCGGGAACCGTGCGAGACGTGCCTGGGCACGGGCCGCCAGCGCCAGACGCGCAGCGTGCCAGTCGAGGTGCCCGCGGGCATCTCTCACGGACAGCGTCTGCGTCTGGCGGGCGAGGGCGGCGCCGGCGCCCGCGGCGGCAGGCCCGGCGACCTGTACGTCTCCATCGTCGTCGAGCCGCACGAGGACTTCAGGCGCGACGGCGACGACCTGATCTACCGCCTCGACATCACCATGGTCGAGGCCGCGCTCGGCACCACCGCCTACGTGCCCGCCCTGGACGGCGACATCGAGGTGCAGCTCAAGCCCGGCACGCAACCCGGAGAGGTCAAGTCCTACCGCAGCCGTGGCGTGCCCGTCCTCCAGGGGTACGGTCGCGGCGACCTCAAGGTGGTCGTGAACGTCCTCGTCCCGCGCAAGCTCACGGACGAGCAGCGCAGGTTGCTCGAGCAGTTCGCGGAGCAGAGCGGCGAGTCGACGTACGAGGCCGACCAGAGCTTCCTCGACAAGGTCCGCGCCGTCTTCCGTCAGTGAAGCGCCCGCAGTACACGCGCTACGCCCTGCGGCTGGAGCTTCCGACGGGGGCGCGGCCTGTGGCCGGCTGGACCCTGGGCGCGCCCGCCGCCGGGAGCGCGCCCGTCCGCCCCGAACCCTTCGACGACTGGTCCGGCGCGGCCGCCTACGCGCCGGGTCCTGACGGCCAGGAGCTCGACTACGCACACCCGGATGCCGTTGCGGCGATCCTCGCGTTGCAGCCCGCCGGCTGGCAGGAAGAGGACGGTGGCCGGACGCTCGTCTTCTGGCTCGAGGACGGCGCCGAGGCCCGCACCGAGGTCGCCGCCGGCCTGAAGCGACTCGGCGGCTTGGGGCGCCTCGAGGTCGCGCGCGAGCGGCCGGGTTGGGAGGACGCCTGGCGTCGCTTCCACAGACCCCACGTCATCGGGCGGCTCTACGTGCGCCCGCCATGGTACCCCGCTCGCGCGGATCTCTTGGATATCGCGGTGGAGGCCGGGCTCGCCTTCGGCACCGGCGGGCACGCGAGCACGCGCGAGTGCCTCGAGCTCATCCAGACCATCAAGCCCGGTTCCCTGCTCGACCTGGGCTCGGGTTCGGGCGTGGTGTCGTTCGCGGCCCTGCGGCTGGGGTTCGCCCCCGTGACCGGCATCGACATCGACCCGGTCGCCGTGCACGCCGCCGCCGGCAACGCGGCGATGAACGGGCTGGCGCCGACGTTCCTGGTGGGCGACGCCACCGATCCCGCGTACCCGCTGCCGTCGGCCGACGTGGTCGTGGCCAACATCGCGCTGCGGCCGATCCTGCGGCTGGCGGAGCGGTGGCGGCCTGTGCAGCGCGCCGGCGTCGCGCACAGTGACGCCGGGGCCACGGGCGGCGGCGCGCCGCCGCCGCGGGGGGATGCCGCAAGCGTCAGTGAGACCGCGCCGCCGGTCGAGCTGCTGCTGTCCGGCCTGCTCGTCGAGCAGGCGGACGAGACGCTTGCGGCGTTCCCGGCCTTCGTCGAGACCGCCCGCATCGACGACGGCACGTGGCTGACGCTGCACCTCACGAGGCGGGCGTGACGAGGGTCGCAGCCAGCTTCGTCGGCTGCAAGGTCAGCCAGGCCGACGGGGAGGAGGCCCTCGTGGGCCTCGCCGCCGCCGGCCTCCAGCCCGTGACGACCAGCGAGGCCGCCGACGTCGTCGTCGTGCACACCTGCTGTGTCACGGCGGAGGCCGAGCGCAAGTCGCGCCGGCTCGTCCGGCGCGCGGCCTCGGCCGGCAAGAGCGTGGTTGTGGCCGGATGCGCAGCGGCGCTGCGGCCGGAGCAGTTCAGTGGGGACGGCGTGACCGTGGCGGCGCGGCCGGACTGGGCGGCGCTGGCCGAGCAGTTGACGGCACACGGCGCGGGCGGCTGCGATGGTGGGGGGGAAGGTATCGTCGCGGGGTCTGGCGCCGTTGGTGGCGTCGCCGATGACGCCACCCATGACGCCATGCACGGCGCCACCCATGACGCCACCCATGACGCCATGCACGGCGCCACCCATGACGCCACCTGTGACGCCATTGACCGCGCCGCCTATGACGCCACCCGTGACGCCATGGAAGACGTCACCGGTCGGGATGGAGCAGTCGGAGGCCCAGGAGCGTACCAGGCACATGAGCCGGCGACCCGGGACGCCGTCGGCCAGGCTGGCGCAGCCGCGGGCGGGCCGGCCGCCCGCGCGCCGGAAGAGGCGCCGCGCGCCACCCCGGGCGCGCGCACGCGGCTCGTGCTCAAGGTCCAGGACGGCTGCGCGGGCACCTGCACGTACTGCGTGGTGCGGCTCGTGCGCGGGGAGCCCCGCAGCGTGCCGCTCGAGCAGGCGCTCGCCGCCGCTCGCGCGGGCTTTGCCCGCGGCTGCGGCGAGGTGGTGCTCAGCGGCATCGACCTCGGGGCGTGGCGCGACGGCGACGCGCGGCTGCCCGAGCTGGTGGCCGCGGTCGCCGAGCTCGGCGGCCTGCGGCGCGTTCGCTTGTCCTCCGTCCAGCCCGGGCACGTGACGGCCGCGCTGCTCGAACTGCTGGCACACCCGCGCGTCGCGCGCCACCTGCACGTGCCGCTGCAGTCCGCCGACGACGGCGTGCTGCGATCCATGAAGCGCCCGTACACATTCGCCCGGTATCTGCGCCGAGCCGAGGACCTGCGGGGGCTGCCCGGGGGAGCTATGCTCAGCACCGACGTGATCGTCGGCTACCCCACCGAAGACGAGGCCGCGTTCGCGCGCACGCTGGAGGCGCTGGAGAGCGGCCTTTTCGGGCGTGCGCACGTGTTCGCGTACTCGCCGCGGCCGGGAACCGCAGCGGCGGCGCTGCCGCCGCTGCCGGCCGCAGTCGTCAAAGAACGCGTGGGGCGCGCGCTCGCGGCCGCCGAGGCGGCCGCGCTGGCCGCGCGCCGCGCCACCATCGGCCGCGTGGCCGAGGTCCTGGTCGAGGAGCGGCGCGACGGCCTCTGGAGGGGGTACAGTTCGGAGTACGTACGATATTCGCTGCGCGGCGACGCTCGGCGCGGCGAGCTGGTCCGCGCCGTCGCGGACGAAGTCAGCGGCGACGGCGTCATCGGAAGGGTCGAGGAGTGAGCGCGTGAATGGCCATCGTGGAGGCAAGCCATCGAGCGGGGCGCCGAAGGGGCACCGCTCTGTGAGTGCATCTTCTGCAGGATCGCCGCCGGAGACGTCCCGGCGGACGTGGTGGCGCAGGACGACGATTTCGTCGCCTTTCGCGACGCTCGCCCGCTCGCGCCGGTCCACCTGCTGGTGATCCCGCGCGCGCACGTGGCATCGCTCGACGAGGCCGAGGAGCTGAGCCCGGAGGCCTCGGCCCGAGCGCTCGCCTTCATCGCCGCCACGGCCCGCTCCGCCGGCGTGGCGGAGACCGGCTACAGAGTGATCACGAACACGGGCCCACACGCCGGCCAGGAGGTCATGCACCTCCACTGGCACGTCATCGGCGGGACCCGCCTGGGAGGAATGGTATGAGGGAGCTCGGCGCCATCGAACAGCGCATCAAGGACGACGCCATCGCGGCGCTCAAGGCGGGCGACAAGCGCCGCCGCGAGGCCTGCAGCTCGTTCGTCGCGGCGCTCAAGAAGGAGCGCATCGACAGCCGCAAGCAGCCGACGGAGGCGGACGAGCTGACCGTGCTCAAGCGCGAGCGCAAGCGGCGCGCCGAGGCGATCGAGCTGTACGACGGGGCCGGGCGCACGGACCTCGCCGACCAGGAGCGCTACGAGGAGGAGCTCCTCAAGGGCTACATGCCGGAGGAGCTCTCCGACGCCGAGCTCGAGGAGCTGGTGGACGAGGGCATCGCCGCCACCGACGCCGTCACGCCCAGGGACATGGGCAAGGTGATGGGCTGGCTCAAGCCCAAGGTCGCCGGGCGCGCGGACGGCAAGAAGCTCAGCGACCTCGTCCGCGGTCGCCTGGGGGGCTGACGGTGACGCCGGTATCGCGCACGGTCATCGACCTCGAGAGCAACAGCACCGCGCTCAGCCTCGCCGGCGAGCACGACGCACACCTCAAGATCCTCGAGCAGCGTCTCGACTGCACGCTGACGCTGCGGGGCAACGTGCTGATCCTCGAGGGCGAGACGGACGGCGTGGAGAAGGCGCGCGCGGCGATCGAGGAGCTGCTCACCGTCATGCGCGGCGGGCGCCCGCTCAGCCCCAGCATCGTCGAGTCGCTCATGGACATCGCCGTCAACTCGTCGGGCAAGCCCTCCGAGGTGTACGGCGACGTGGTCTGGACGCACCGCGGCCGTCAGGTGGGCCCGCGAACGGTCAACCAGAAGCTGTACGTGGACGCCATCCGCAAGAACACGATCACGTTCGGCATCGGCCCCGCCGGCACCGGCAAGACGTACCTGGCGACGGCCATGGCCGTCGCCGCGTTCTTCGGCAAGCAGGTGGGGCGCATCATCCTCACGCGTCCGGCGGTGGAGGCGGGGGAGAGCCTCGGCTTCCTGCCCGGCACGGTGAGCGAGAAGGTCGACCCCTACTTCCGGCCGCTGTTCGACGCTCTGTACGACATGATCGACGGCGAGAAGCTCGCTTCTCTCATCGAGAAGGGTGAGATAGAGGTCGCCCCGCTCGCGTTCATGCGCGGGCGCACGCTCAACGACTCGTTCATCATCCTGGATGAGGCGCAGAACACCTCACCGGAGCAGATGAAGATGTTCCTCACGCGTCTCGGGTTCGGCAGCAAGATGGTCGTCACCGGGGACGTCACCCAGATAGACCTGCCGCACAGCCAGGACCTCGGGGCTCGTCACGGTGCCCGAGGTCCTGGAGGAGATCGACGACATCAGCATCGTGCAGTTCGACGGGCACGACGTGGTGCGCCACAAGCTCGTGCAGCGCATCGTCAACGCCTACAAGGCGCACGACGACGAGGTCGTGGCGGCGCGGGCGCAGCGGCCCACGCCGCACCGCCCGCGCAGAGAGGGGTCGGGCTCGTGAACGTCGTCGAGGTGGTCAACGGGACGCGGACCGCGATCGACGAGGAGCTCGTCGCCCGCCTCGTGGCCAAGGTGCTCGAGGAGGAGGGGGTGCGCGGCGCCGAAGTGGCCGTGACGTTCGTCGGCGAGCGGCGCATCCGCCGCCTCAACCGCGAGCACCGGGGCAAGGACGAGGTCACCGACGTGCTGAGCTTCCCGCTCGAGGACTGGGATGCCGGCGACCCTGCCACCGACGGTGCCGGCGCGCCTGGCCAGACGGAGGAGGTCGTGGCCACGTTGCTCGCACCCGATCTCGGCGAGGTGGCCGAGGCGGTCATCGCCGGCACGGCCGGACCGCCTCTGCTCCTCGGCGATATCGTGATCTGCGCGCGCCGCGCCCTCGAACAGGCGCACGCCGACGAGCTGCCGCCGTCGTTCGAGGTCGCCGTGCTCCTGGCCCACGGCACGCTGCACCTGCTCGGCTACGACCACGAGACCGATGCCGGCCAGATGGCGCTCCGTCAGGCCGAGGTGCTCGAGCTCGTCCAGTGGGAGGGGCTCGTTGTCGCGACGCGGTAACCTGCTCACCAGCTTCAACTACGCGTTCGACGGCATCGTCCACGCGCTCCGCCACGAGCGGAACATGTGGATCCACTTCGGCATCGCCGGGCTGGTGCTCCTCGCCGGCCTGTTTTTCGCACTCACACGCGTCGAGGTCATCGCGCTCCTGGTGGCCATCTCGTTCGTGCTCATCACCGAGATGTTCAACACAGCGATCGAACACGTGGTCGACCTGGTCACCGACGAGGACGACCCGCGCGCCCGCGTCGCCAAGGACGTCGCGGCGGGCGCCGTCCTGGTGGCCGCCATCAACGCGGTCGCCGTCGCCTATCTCGTCTTCTACGACAAGATCACGAGCGTGCCGTACACGATCCTCAGCCGGCTGCGCGGCTCGCCCATCGACGTCACCGTCATCGCGCTCTTCATCGTCGTCCTCTCGGCGATCGCCCTGAAGGCGTTGACGCACCGCGGCACGGCCTTTCACGGCGGCCTGCCGTCGGTGCACGCCGCACTCGCCTTTGCCGCCTGGGTCGCGGTGACGTTCGTCGCCGCCGGGACCACGTTCGCGCTGCCGATCTCGGCGATCACGCTGTTCCTGGCCGGCCTCGTGGCGCAGAGTCGCGTGCAGGCCAAGATCCACTCCCTCACGGAGGTGGCGGTGGGCGCGGCGCTCGGCATCGCCGTCACCGCGCTGCTGTTCCGGATCTGGTACCCCCTGTGAGCCGTCCGCCGGAACTCGCCGAACGCCTGCTGTTCCGGGAAGCGCTGACCGTCGCGGCGAACGCGTACGCGCCGTACTCAGGGTACGCGGTGGGCGCCGTGGCCGTCGGCCCGTCGGGCCGCAGCCACCACGGCGCCAACGTCGAGAACGCCGCCCATCCGGCGGGCCTGTGCGCCGAGCGAGCCGCGCTCGCCGCGCTCGTCACCCACGGCGAGCGCGAGCTGCGCTACGTCGCGGTCGCCGCGCTGGACGGCTCCGACTGCCTGCCCTGCGGGCTCTGTCTGCAGGCGCTCGCCGAGTTCGGCGACCCCGAGCTCGTCGTGCGCCGCCGCAGCGAGCTGGCCGTCCTCCGCCTGCGCGAGCTGCTCACATCGCCGTTCTCCCTGCCCCAGGGGAGCGTCGATGCCTGACGACTTCCACAGCGGGTTCGTCGCCGCCTTCGGACGGCCCAACGTCGGCAAGTCGACGCTGGTCAACGCCCTCGTGGGGCGCAAGGTCAGCATCGTCAGCGACCACCCGCAGACCACGCGGCGGCGCATCACGGGCGTCGTCACGCTGGAGACCTGTCAGATCGTGCTCCTGGACCTGCCCGGGTTCCAGAAGCCGTTCGACTCGCTCACCCGGCGCATGCAGACGGCCGTCGACGACGCGCTGGGCGAGGTCGATGCCGCGCTCGTGCTCCTGAACGCCACCGAGACGTTCGGCTCGGGCGACCGCTACATCACGCAGGCGGTCGCCGCGGCCGGCCTGCCGGCTGTGGTGGCGCTCAACAAGATCGACCTCGTCGACGGGCCCCGGCTGGGCGCGCGGCTCGAAGAAGCGCGCGCTCTCTCCGGCGGCGCCGAGGTCCTCGCCGTCTCGGCGCTGCGCGGGGACGGCCTCTCCGAGGTCCTCTCCCGGCTCTCCTCGGCCATGCCGCCCGGCCCCGTGTACTTCCCCGGGGGCCAGCAGAGCGACCAGCCGCTGGAGCTGCTCATCGCCGAGCTCGTGCGCGAGCAGGCGCTGCGGCTCACCCGCGACGAGGTGCCGCACGCCATCGCCGCCGAGGTCACCTCGATCACCGAGCGCGACGACCGGCCGCTGGTCGAGATCGAGGCCAACGTGATCGTGGAGACGGAGTCACAGAAGGCCATCGTCGTCGGCAGAGGCGGCCGCGTGATCAAGGCCATCGGCAGCGGCGCCCGGCACGAGATCGAGGCGATCCTCGGCGTGCAGGTGTTCCTCGCGCTGCGCGTCAAGGTGCGCAAGCACTGGCGCCGGGACGACCGCTACATCGAGCGCCTGCTCTAGGGTCCGCGGCTGCTATACTCGCCCCGGCTGCGCCCGTCCGATCAGCCGTCCGGAGGAAGAGGCGTTGCAGGCCGAAGAACTCGCCAAGACCATCGACCATACGCTGCTGCGCGCCGACGCGACGAGCGCCGACGTCGAGACGCTATGCGCCGAGGCGGCGCGGTTCCACTTCGCCGCCGTCTGCCTGTTCCCGCACTTCGTCCCCTTCGCCGCCGACCTGCTGCGTCGCACGGACGTCAAGACCTGCACCGTCATCTCGTTCCCGTTCGGGGCCGACACGCCGCGGATCAAGGCGCTGGCGGCCGACGAAGCCGTGCGGCGAGGGGCGGACGAGGTCGACGTCGTCATCAACGTCCCGGCGTTCCTCTCCGGAGAGTTCGGGCTGGTGCGCGACGAGCTCACCAGCATCGTCCGCGCCGTGCGTGTGCGCGGGGTCAACCTTGGCCGCGGGCAGGTGATCGTCAAGGCGATCATCGAGACCTGCTATCTGGACGACAAGCTCAAGCGGCTCGCCTGCCACATCTGCGAACAGGCAGGCGTGGATTTCGTGAAGACGTCGACGGGGCTCGGCCCGCACGGCGCGACCGTCAAGGACGTCGAGCTGCTCCGCGACTGCCTCGACGCGCACATCGGCGTCAAGGCGTCCGGCGGCATCCGCACGGCCGCGGACGTCGAGCGCATGGTGAGCGCCGGCGCCGTCCGGGTCGGCACCAGCGCCGGCGCCGCGATCATGAAGGAGTGCCTCGCCTGACGCGGGGCGCTGAGCTCGCCGTGGACCACGACGCCTTCCTCGAGCTCGTCCGCTACAACGCCGACGGCTTGGTGCCCTGCGTGGTCCAGTCCGCCGAGGGCGGGGAGGTGCTCATGGTCGCGTACGCCAGCGAGGAGGCCCTGCGGGCCACGCTGGCGACCGGCGAGGCGCACTTCTGGAGCCGCAGCCGCCGGGAGCTCTGGCACAAGGGCGGCACGAGCGGCAACGTCCAGCGCGTACGCTCGCTGCGGCTCGACTGCGACCACGACGCCGTGCTGCTCACCGTCGACCCGGCCGGCCCGGCCTGCCACACGGGTGCCGTGAGCTGCTTTCGCGACGAGGCGAGCGGTGGCGCGACGACGACCCCCGCCGCCGTCGGCGCGTGAGCCGCGCCGCTCCGGGTCGCCGGAGCCGACTCAGCCTCGCCGGCGCCCTTCTCCTGGCCATCCTCATCCTGGCCCTGGCGCTGCGCCTCAGGGGCGTCGCCTACGGGCTCCCGTACAGCTTCGTCAACGCTGACGAGAGCACGGTGATCCCCAAGGCGTTCCAGGCGGCTCGCGGCCACCTCAACCCGCAGTTCTTCTACTATCCGTCGCTGTACTTCTACCTCACCGGCGCGCTGTACGTGCTGGCCGCGCCGGTATGGTGGCTGCTCGGCCACGGGAACTTCCTCGCGCAGACGGCGTTCGTCGTCGACCAGGGGCCGTACTTCCTGCTCGGAAGGCTCCTCTCGGTGGCCACGGGCACGGCGTCCGTGTACCTCCTGTATCGGCTGGGCAGGGACGCCTTCGGCCGCCCGGCCGGCCTTCTCGCGGCGCTGCTCCTCGCGGTGGCGCCGCTCCACGTGGCCTACTCGCACATGGCGGTCACCGACGTCACCGCCGTCGCGTTCTCGCTGCTGGCGCTGGTCCTGCTCCTGCACGCGGCCGGTCCGGACCGGCCGGCCGTCGCGAGTGGTGCCGACGATCCGAGCCGTTCCCCCCGCACGGCGGACGGCGCCGCCGCTCCGCCGGCTCCGCACGCCGCCGCTCCGCCGCGCTCTCGCCGCTGGCTCATCCTCGGCGCGCTCGCCGCGGGCCTCGCGACGTCGACGAAGTACAACCTCGGGATGCTCGCCCTGCCTGCGACCGTCGCCGCCGTCTACGCGTGCCGGGACGAGGCCGCCGCCGGGGTCGCGGCCGGCCGGCGGACGGTCCTCGTCTGGCTGCGGCTGCTCGTCCTGCGGCTGTACCTGCCCATGGTCGCCGCGTTCGTCGCCGCGTCGCCGTTCGTCGTGCTCGACGCGCCGCACTTCCTCAGGGACTTCCGCCGGCAGGGACAGATCATGAACCGCGGCTGGCTCGGCTTCGAACACGTCGGCAACGGGTTCTGGTTCAACGTGACGCCCAACCTGACGGGGGCCGTCGGTGTCGTGCTCGTGGTGCTGGGCGTCGCCGGTCTCGGCTGGGCGCTGTGGCGGCGCACCCGGCTCGACCTCATGATCGCGCCCTACGTGATCGTCTACTTCGCCTACATCAGCACGTGGAAAGAGCTCGCCGACCGTTACCTGCTGGTCATCGTGCCCCTGGTGATCCTTCTCGCCGTGCGTGTGTGCGTCGACGCCGTCGGGCTGCTGCGGCCGCGCGCGCGGCGCGTGGCCGTGCCGATCGGTCGCCGTGTGCTCGCCGTGGCGTTCGTGTTCCCGCTCACGGCGTCGCTCGCTTTCGACCGCGGCCTGAGCGGCACCGACACGCGCGAGGCGGCGAGGGAGTGGATCCAGCGCAACGTGCCGGCCGGGTCGCTGATCGCCATGGAGAACTACGCCCCGCCCCTGGTGTCTGAGGAGGCGCTCGACCACTACCGGGCGGCCGGCCTCGACCCGGTCGCCTACCGGGTGATGCGGTTCAAGCTCCCGGCGCCGGGGACACGGGACAGGTCGCGCGATCTCCGCCGGCTCCGCCGGCAGGACGTCGAGTACGTGCTGGTGAGCAGCGGGATCTACGACCGGGTGCTCGCCGCTCCAGAGGTCTATCCGACGATTGTCGAGTTCTACCGGCAGCTCGACGGGCAGGCGCAGCTGGTCAAGGAGTTCCGGCCCGGTCCGGGCGAGCGCGGGCCGGTGCTCAAGCTACCGGCTCAGCGTCGGGCCTTGACGACGCGGCTCAGCGCCCCCTGAGCTCGCCCGACGCTTCGCCGGCCGCCGCCTCGACCTCGCCTTCGGCGATCGGGCGGCGGCCCGGCCTCACGATCGCGTAGGCGAGGAACCCGGGCGGGATCGGCATCCAGAAGTTGATGATGCGGTAGACGAGCACGACGGCGACGGCGACGGCGGACGGCACGCCGAAGCTCACGTAGAGCGCGATCATGATGCCCTCGACGGCGCCCAGGCCCCCCGGCGTGGGCGCCAGCGTGCCGATCGAATACGCCACCACGTACCCCACGAGCAGGTGGCCCAGCCCGATGGTGTAGCCGAACGCGGCGAACGTGCACCACAGGCAGAGCATGTCGAAGAACCAGAACGCGCAGGCCAGCACCAGGGTGGTCCGGAACGAGCCGCGGTGACTGGTCATGCGCCGCATGCCGATCAGCAGGTTGTCGATCCAGCCGTCGATGTGGCGTTCCTTGACCACCTCACGCCGCATGACCCGGTTGACCAGGTGCGCTGTCTGCCCGGCCCTGACGCGCAGGCGTGTGGGGTGGTTGTACAGGTACACCCCATACATGGTGAGCCACAGGATCAGGACGATGAGCACGATGCCGATCAGGTAGGCGAAGATCGAGTCGCCGCCGCGGACCACGATCAGGTAGACCATGGCGACGGCGAAGAAGACCCACAGGACGACGTAGTTGAAGAACTGCTGTGCGGCGATGGCGACGAAGATGATGCCGTGCGGCACCTTGTGCTTCATCAGGGCGTTGTAGGTGACCACCCAGCCGCCGACGCCGCCGGCGGAGAGGATGTGGCTCACCGCGAGGCTGCTGAGGGTGATCGCCCACACTTCGCGCAGGCGCATGCGGATGTCGAGCACGCGCAGGATGTAGCGGAAGAGATTGGCGTACCCGGCCAGCGCGGCGATCTCGAGCGCGACCGCGAGTCCGAGCAGCACGTAGCTCGCGTGGGAGACGTACTTGACGGTCTCCTGCGTGTCGACGAGCTTCGGCAGCAGCAGGTAGAGCGCCAGCACGATGACCGCGAAGACGATGATGTGGCGGAGCGTCTTCTTGATGGCGTTTCCCCCAAGGGTCGGCGGGCCCTCCCGCCAGGGCAAAGACAGTACCACAGGGGGCGGAGGAGCCGTGTGCGCAGGAAGGGTGCGGCCGGTGAGGCTAGCGCACGCTCAGGTACGTGGCGAGGCCGGCCGGGATCGGCAGCCAGAAGTTGATGAGGCGGTAGACGAGGACGACCGCCACCGCCGCCGCGGACGGCATGTCGAAGCCGACGAGGAGGGCGATCATGACGCCCTCCACGGCGCCCAGCCCGCCGGGCGTGGGGGAGAAGGTGCCCACGACGTTGGCGACCGCGTAGGCGATGACGACCTTGTCGGGGGACACGCATCTGGTGGAAGGCGAGCATCACCAGCAGCAGGCAGATGATGTCGAAGCCCCAGTACCCCGCGGCGAGGCCCACGGTCCTGAGGTGGCCCCAGCCTTCGCGGCGCAGGCGCCGCCAGCCGTCCACGACCCCGTCCAGCCACTCGTTCAAGACGGCGGGGTCCACGTCCAGGCGCTTGATGCGCCGCTGCAGCCAGCCCACGAGCTGATGGGTGCGCCGGCGCAGCGACGTGGGGTGGTTGAGCAGCCAGAAGCCGTAGCCGGCGGCGACGAGCAGCAGCACGACGAAGATGCTGGCGATGACCGTCGCCGCGCCGCCACCCTGGCCGCGCAGGATGAGCACGATGAGGCCGGCGGCGAACAGGGCGAAGAGCACGAGGTACGCGAACGCGTTCTGGAAGATCACCGCGATGAGCACCAGGGAGTGGGGCATGCCGCGCTTCTGCAGCACGCGGTAGGTGACGGCCGCGCCGCCCACGCCGCCGGCGGAGAAGAGGTGGGCGGCGGCGAGCCCGGCGAGGTTGATGCGCAGGGCGAGGCCGAGCGCAGACCGGGTAGCGCAGGAGGTCGAGCAGGCGGCGGAAGAGCAGCGAGTAGAAGAGTAGCGAGACGCACTCGACGGCGACGGCGACGACCAGCCACGCCGGCGTGGCGTCCTGGAGGAGCTCGAGCGCGTGCGCCTGGCCGGCGAGCCGCGGCAGGATGAGGAACAGCGCGACGATGATGACGAGGAAGATGATCGCCGTGCGCCACGGGTGACGCCGGCGAGGTGCGCGAGAGTCGCTCAGCGCTTCTTCCTGCCGCCGCGGCGCTGCCGCGAGGCCGGCCCGCGCTCGTCGCCGAGGACGGCACGCTCGATCTCCTGCCGCCGGATCCACGCGTAGGCCACCGAGGCGGGGACGCACGTGACGGGGATGAGGCAGAGGACGAACCAGCCCCAGCGCCGCGCCGTGAAGGTGACGTAGACGCCGTAGACCTCGGTGGCCGCCCACCCGGTGAGCAGGATGACGCCCCAGGCGACGTAGACGCCCTGGGGGATGAAGGTCACGGAGAGGGCCTCTGCGAGGGCGCGCAGCACGAAGAGCGCGAGCGTGATGCCGGAGAGGAGGAAGAGGTTGGCGAGGCGGCGGAGCTCGAGCGCCGTCTGCTCGTCGACGTCGGCGCCGGGCGCGTCCTTGTCGTACTTCATGAAGTCGAACAGCCCGGCCATCCCACACCACCGCCCCGATGCGTGTGGCGCCTGCCGGCGGGGCATGAACCGGAGGACGCGGAGAACGGGGGTAAGTGTTCAGGATGGAGGCGGGAATCTCAACCCCTCCCGGTGGCCACGCCGCCGTCTACGACACGGTCATGTGGCCGTTCGAGCGCGCCGCCGTCGGCGGCTGGCGGCGCCGGCTCGCCGCGGGCGCGCGCGGGCGCGTGCTGGAGATCGGCACCGGCACCGGCGCGCAGCTCCGCTGGTACGCGCCCCGCGCGTCGGTCACCGCGCTCGAGCCTGACGCCTCCATGCGCGAGCGGGCACGGCGGCGGGCGGCGCGGGCCGCCGCGAACGTGACCGTCGTCGACGGCCGCGCCGAGGAGCTGCCGTTCGCGGACGCGAGCTTCGACGCCGCCGTGAGCACGTTCGCTCTCTGCACGGTGGCGGACCCGGCGGCGGCGCTCGCCGAGCTCCGCCGGGTCCTCGTACCCGGAGGAGCGCTTCTGCTGCTCGAGCACGTCCATCTCCACTGGGAGCCGGGGCGGGCCCTGCAGAGCCGGGCGGCCCCGGCCTGGGCGGCGGTCGCCGGCGGCTGCCGCCTCGACAGCGACACGGTGAGGTTCGCGGTCGAGGCCGGGTTCGACGTCGAGGAACAGCGCTCGCACGCGGCCGGCTGGATCGTGGAGGTACGCCTCAGCGCTCCCTCATCCAGCACCTGAGGCGTGTCTCATCCCCTCCTTGAGGGTCTGCTCGTGCAGGGCATGACGTCTCCTCGTGCAAGACCTGAGCGGGGCCTCACGCTGAACTTGAACGCCCCGTGTTCGGAGCCTGAGCAGCCACGCGCGCCGAGCCTGAGTCGTGTCTCGGCCGGAGCTTGAGCCTTCCGTCGGCGAGCGCCTGCACCGCCTCCACCGGGTTGCAGGACGCCTCCAGTCCTGCTTGACTAACTCCCCGAACGAACAACGAGGCGTCTGGCGCGCCCCCACATCCGTTCGCCCCCTTCTCTTCTCCACTCCCTTACGCGGCGTTCGCATGCGGATCAGCGTGGTCCCAGCGTCGAACGCCCCACCGGCACAGGTCGTATGCCGCTGCCGGCGGGGAAACCGCGTCGAAAGGACCTTGTGAGTCGTAGCACGAGCTGGATCGCCATAGTCGCGATCATCATCGTCGTCGCCACCACGCTCGCCGCCGCCGCCGTTCCGCAGAAGGCCGAGGCGGCCTCCCTCAAGGGCAAGCTCCGCTCCGCGAAGCTGGCTCTTCGCCGCTCGAACGATCGCCTGAAGGTCGCGGAAGCCGCCTTGGCCGCCGCCCTGACCCCCGGAGCAGCGGCCTCACCACGACGGACCCGTCCGCCACACCGACGCCGGCCGCACTCCCACCAACGACGCGACCACCACCACCGCCGCGACCACCACGATGGACGAGCTCAAGGCGAGAGTGGACGAGGCGCGCCGCGCCGTCCACCTCTGGCAAGTGCGCGTGCGCCGTCTCGCCAGGCAGTATCGCTTCGCGCGCACCATGGTCGCGTGGGAGCGCAGCGGCAAGTGGATGCCCATCATCGAGGTCGCCGCGGCCAGGTATCACGTCAAGGCCGACGGCATCTACCGCATGATGATGCGTGAGTCCGGCGGCCAGCGCTTCGCCGGCTCCAGCACGTCGTACAAGGGCCTGTTCCAGTACTGGACCGGCACCTGGTCCGCGAGCTGGAACCCGTGGCGTCACGACAGCATCTACGACGGCAGCTCGCAGATCTTCGCGACGTGCTACGCGGTGAGCAAGGGCATGGGTCCGCAGATGTGGACCACGACCTTCGCCTCGCTGTACTGATCCGGGACGACACGATGACGGCGCGCTCAGTGCGCGCGGAGTCGTCCGTCTGACGCGGCCGCCGGGAGCCCCTCACGAGCTCCCGGCGGCCGTGCCCGTTCTCCGCGGCGACCTCAGGAGGGAGGGGCGCCGCGCCTGCTGCCGCCCTGTCTCGAGCAGCGCGTCTTCGAGGTCGGCGTGGAGCAGGAAGACGTGCGCAAGACCGTTTCCGGCGTGGCGGCGCGGTCGACGCCGCCCGATCCGGCGACGAGGTGCACCGGGAGGGTCGGATGCGTCAGAATAGGGTCTTGCTGAGCTTCAGTGCCGGTGTGGCGGAACTGGTAGACGCGCTCGACTCAAAATCGGGTGCCCCGAAAGGGCGTGTGGGTTCGAGTCCCACCTCCGGCACCAGCGTTTCCTGTGACGCACCTGTGAGTGTGCGCCCGCCGCGGCCTCGCGGGCGCGCGCGGCGGACCTCTGGTAGGATTGCGTTCCCGTACGCGATTGCGGGCATGACGGTTCCTTCCGCCCCTCGTTCCTCGTCGGGCGGCCGTGCACGGAGAGGAGCACGACGCATGACGGTGCGGCTCTTGGGGCTCAACTGCAGCCCTCGCGACAACAGCAACAGCGGCATCATGCTCGAGACAGCGCCTTCGAGAAGCTCGACGCCACCTATCCCGGGGAGCTGCGAGCACGAGGTCGTCAGCCTGCGCGACCTGCACATCGAGCCGTGCAAGGCCTGCAACGTGTGCGGCAAGAAGAAGGACGGCACCTTCATCCCGTGCGTTCGCGAGGAAGAGGACGACGTCGCAGGGCGTCCTCGACGCCATGGTCGGCCGCGGACGGCATCCTCGTCGCGACGCCGGTGTACTTCGGGCTCCCGTCCGACCTCTTCTCCAAGTTCATCATGCGCACGCGGCCGCTGCGCCACCAGGATTTCAAGCTCGCCGACAAGCCGGTGGGCGTGCTCGCGACGGCCGGCCGCCGCTCCGGCGGCGCCGAGACGGCCATCCTGGCCACGTGGCTCCCGTTCGTGCGCAACGGCTGTCTGGTCGTCGGCAACGGCGACGGCACCTGCCAGTTCGGCGCCTACGGCTGGGCGGGAGCTCGCGGCCACATCCTCAGCGACGACTGGGGCATCGAACAGAGCTTCCAGACCGCGCAGCGCGTCTTCACGCTCGCCGGCGTGATCAAGGCCGGCATCGAGGCCTCCGGCTACGAGAACTACATGAAGTTCTCGTACTCTCAAGGGACTCGCACCTGACCCCTCGCCCAGACCGGGAAGGAACCGACATGTCCGACGCCGATACCATCCTCGAGTTCATCCGCGACGAGGCCGACCTCGAAGACGACGAGGTCACCGCCGACACGTCGCTGTTCCGCGACCAGCTGCTCGATTCCATGAACCTCACGGCTCTCATTGCGTTTCTCGAAGAGGAGTTCTCGATCAAGGTGAAGCCCATGGACATCGTCTACGAGAACCTGGACACCGTGAACCACATGCTGGCGTACGTCGCACGCAAGAAGGCGGGCGATGCCTGAGTCGGGCGCAGAGCAGAGGCCGGCGGAGGGCAGGGAGAGGCCGGCGGAGGGCACGAAGAGCCCGGAGCCGGCCAAGCCCCGCGCCCAGTGGTTCTACTACGGGCTCGGTCTGAGCCTGCAGACGTTGCTCTGGTTCCTGCTGTTCCTGGCGATCACCGTCGCCGTGCTCGTGGGCAACAAGCTCACCGAGTTCAGATACGTCGGCTTCTGACTCCAGCCGCGCAGTCTGCATGACTCCCGACCCGCTGATGACCGACGCCGTCGCGCGCCTGCGCCGCTGGGCGGTCGAGCGCGCGGACGACACGCTGCTGCGTACGCGCGGCCGCACCTACACCTATGCGGACGTGGAGGCGCGGGCGACGCGAGTCGCGGCGGCTCTCCTGGCCGCCGCCGGTCGCCGCGGCGCCCGCGTCGCGCTCGTGCTCGAAGAGTACGACCAGTTCTTCGTCTGCATGCTGGGCGCCTGGCTCGCCGGCCAGGTCGTGGTCCCGCTCAACACCAGCCTGCCGCAGCACGACGTGGACTGGCTGGTGGGCAAGTCGCAGCCCGACGTCATCGTGCTGCCGGACGACGAGACCTGTCCGACGGCTGACGACGGGCCGGTCCGCCTGGTCGTGACGGCCGACGGCGGCGGTCTCGTGGACGGCGTGCGCGCGGCCGGCGGCGGAGCCGCTCCTGCCGCCGCCACGGACGAGCTCGAGGCGATGCGCGAGGACGAGCTGGCGATGATCATGTTCACGTCCGGCACCACCGGCCTGCCCAAGGGCGTGTGCCAGACGCTGCGCGCCATCTCGAGCAACGCGGGCAACGTCGCTCTGACGCTCGGCCTCGAGGCCGAGGACCGCATCTTCATCAACACGCCGCCGTACTTCACCAGCGGCATCTGCCACTTCCTCACGCTGCTGGCCAACGGCGGCGGTGTCGCCGGCCAGCTCGGCTTCTACTTCGGCAGCCGGCCTGCTCGACGAGATGGAGGCCGAGGGTTGCACCGGGTTCGGCGGCGCGCCCGCACACCTCGTCCGGGTGGTCGAGCCCATCGAGGAGCCGCGTGCGCATCGCTTCCGCTTCTGGGTGAGCAGCGGCGACCACCTGCCGCTGCCGGTGATCGAGAAGTTCCGCCGCGTGCTGCCCGGGTATCGGCCTGTTCAACATGTACGGCCTCACCGAGGTCAGCGGCCGGCTCTGCATCTTGCCGCCGGCCGAGCTCGACGTGCGCGCCGGCTCAGTCGGCCGGCCCATCGGCGACATGCGAGTGGCGGCGCGGCGCGGCGACCTCACAGAGGCCGCGCCCGGCGAGCAGGGCGAGCTCTACGTCACCGGCCCGCTGCTCATGCTGGGCTACCTCGACGAGCCGGAGGTCACGGCGAAGACGCTCACCGCCCGCGGCCTCAAGACCGGCGACTTCGGCAAGGTGGATCAGAGCGGCGCCGTGTGGATCGCCGGGCGCAAGGACGACATCATCAAGCGTGGCGGCGAGAAGGTCAGCATCATCCACGTGCAGGAGGCGCTGCAGGGGCTCGGGCGCTTCGCCGACGTCGCCGTGGTGGCCGCTCCCGACGAGATCCTCGGCCACGTGCCGGTCGCGTTCGTCGTCCCCACCGACCGGGACGGCTTCAAAGCCTCGAAGCTCCTGCGCGAGCTGCGCGGCGTCCTGCCGGCCACGTCCCTGCCCAGCCGCGTCATCGCCGTCGAGGCGATCCCGCGCACCGGATCCGGAAAGGCGATCAGGGCGGAGCTGCGGGCGCTCCTCGCCGAGGAGCCGGGGTGAACAGCTCCAGGGGGGCCTGCCTCGACCTCTCGCACGTGCGGCCGGCGGGGCGGGCGGTCCGGCAAGCGGAGCTCGCCCGTCGGCTGGCGGCGCTCTATGGCGACGGCACGCCGCGCACGAAGCTCCCGTGAGCGCCTTCCGCCGGGGCTTCCGCAACCGCAGCCCGCTCGTGCTCGTCGCGGCGGCGGTGCTACTGGTGCCCGCGCTGCTCGGCTTCCAGTGGCTGTTCACGAGCGGCGTCTGGACGGCGGTGCCGCTCAACGTCGCGCTGCGCAACCCCGAGGACTCGTTCACCTACATCTCGTGGATGGTCGGCAAGGCGCGGCAGGACCAGCCGCGGACGCCGGGGGTCTACCTGCTCGGCGGCTCGAGCGCGCGCGAGTCGATCGTAAGCGGCGACGCGCTCGCCGGCGAGATCGCCCAGCTCGGCGGGCCCCGCGTCGCCGCCTACGACCTCGGCTCCAGCAACCAGAACTTCGCGGAGAGCCTGGCCGTCGTGGACAACGCGCCGGACACGCCGGCCTGGCTGCTCGTCGGCCTCAACCTCGGGCGGTTCACGGTGGCGAAGCGGCAGAACGCCGCGCAGGCCGAGGGCCGCGAGCTCCTGCTGAAGAGCGGGGCCGTGCACTCGTTCGTCTCAAAGCAGTGGGGCCTCGAGAAGTATCAGTACACGATCTTGCCGGGCATCTGGGCGTACCTCACCGACTGGGCGCGCAAGCACGGCGCGGACCTGCTCGAAGGCGTCCCGCCGAGTACCGAGTACGCGCTGCACCGGTACTCGGCGGCGACGCAGTTCTCCGAGAGCCAGAAGAAGCGGCTCGTTACGAAGTGGAACACGAGCCGCAGGCCGGCGTTCGAGCGGAATCTGGACGCCAACCTGCAGATGCTCGAGGCGCTGCTGGCGCAGGCCCGCAAGCGCGGCGTGCACGTCGTGCTGCTCGAGCTGCCGCTCAACAAGGCGATCGTCGGCGACAGCTTCGCCGCCTCCCAGCGGCAGTATCGGGTGCCGGTGACGGCGCTCGCCCGAAAGTACGGAGCGCCCTACATCGACCTCAACCAGACGCTCGACATCCCGAGCCGCGACTTCCAGGACCTCTCGCACCTCATCGCGCCCGGGCGCGCCATCTGGCAACATGCTCTGGCCAAGGAGCTCGCCCCGCTCCTCGGCAAGGACTCTGGAGGGAGTAGCGGGTGAGGATCTACTTCACGCTGTACCTGATCCCCGTGGTCATCGTCGCGCTGCTCGTCTTCTGGCTCGCTCTCCGCAAAGACTCTCACCGGCTGATCTTCGTCCTGGTGCTCAGCGTGGCCGTCCTGGCCGTCCTGAACCCGATCTTCGCCGCCATCGCCGTCGGCCTCGTAGTGGTGACGCACCAGCTGGTCGAGCTCAAGCGGCGCCAGAAGCTGCGCGGCGCGCGCGTCGTGCTCATCGCCGTCATCATCGCGCTGGTGGCGCTCGGCATCGGCAAGTACGGGCAGCGCGGCGCCATCGCCATCTGGGGATCGGGCGATCCGATCGTCACCCACCTGATCATGCCGCTGGGCATCAGCTACTTCGTGTTCCGCATGCTCCAGTACGTGTTCGACTGCATGCGCGGCGTGATCCAGGAGAACAACCTGCTGCGTCTGGCCGCGTTCATGATGTTCATCCCGACGTTCCCGGCCGGCCCGCTGGAGACCTACCAGGGCTACTACGAGAAGCGCACGGTCGGGTTTGACCGCCAGGAGTTCTACTACGGCCTGCGGCGTATCGCGCTCGGCTACTTCAAGAAGGTCTTCGTCGTCGACTTCCTGTTCGCGATCTTCTTCGCCAAGATCGTCACGACGATCGGCAAGACCGACTTCAACCCCCACGACGTCAGCACCTGGTGGCCGCTCGCCTACTGCATCATCGTGTTCGTGCGCGCCTACTTCGACCTCTCCGCATACACGGACCTCGCCATCGGCTTCTCGCGCCTGTTCGGCTTCCGGATCATGGAGAACTTCCACTTCCCGTTCTGGCAGAAGAACCTGAGCGACTTCTGGCGGAGCTGGCACATCTCGCTGAGCACCTGGTGCCGCAACAACGTCTACTTCCCGGTGTTCGGCCTCACCCGCAAGACCTGGCTGGGTCTGTACGCCAGCATGATCACCATGGGCCTCTGGCACTACGTCGACCTCAACTGGCTGGCGTGGGGCCTGTATCACGGCACCGGCCTGGTCATCGTCGCCCGCTGGGAGCGCTGGAAGAAGGCGCGCAAGAAGGCGCGCAAGAGGGCGGGTCTGCCGCCGGCGGCCGGGTACGAGAGGGTCACCAGGTGGCTCGGCTACCCGGCGACGTTCCTGTACGTCGCCCTGGGCTACGCGTTCGTCTCCACGTCGAGCTTCGAGCAGGCGCTGAAGATCCTCTACAACGCCGTTCGTCTGCCGCTGGCGTGGATCACCGGGCACGTCCTGTGAACCCGGCGTAGCCTGCGCATGCGTACTGTGAGAGCATGGATACCTCGGTGAGGACACACGCCTTGACCCTGCGAGATGCACAGACCAGCGACCCGCGGCAGGCGTTCAGCCGCGGGCTCCGCCAGCGGAGCCCGCTGGTGCTGGTCGCGGCCGCCCTCCTCACGCTGGCCGCGCTCTTCGTCCTGCAGGGCATCCTGTTCGACGGCGGCCTCACCACCGTGGACGAAGGCCGCCTGCTGCGCATGGACCACGACGACTACGTCCACGTCGCCGTGCGCATCCAGCAGTTGAAGGAGAACCCGCCGGCGACACGGACCATCTACCTGCTCGGCGGGTCCGGCACCATGGAGTGCATCGTGAGCGAGGCCTCGCTGGCCGCGCAGATCGGCCACGACGCCAGGCAGCCGGTCCAGGTCGTCAGTCTCGCCGCCCACCAGGAGAGCATGGCGATGTCGCTCGCGCTCATCGACAACCTGCCGCCCGGTCCCGCCACACTGGCGATCGGGCTCGCGCCCATCCGCGTCACCGGCGCGCCGGAGCGCGACGCGGCGCTGCTGAGCAGCCAGACGCTGCTCGTGCGCAGCCGGCGGCTGGCGGAGATCGCGCCGAAGTACATCGGCAAGCGGGCGCCGGGGACGGGCGCCATCCCCGGCATCTTCGACTACGTCGGCTCGTACCTGAGGGAGCGTGCCGCGAGCACCGCGACGTGGGGCGCCAAGATCGCGTACCAGCCGCACTACTACCCGTGGGGCGCGACGGGGCGTTCGCCGCTCGGCAAGCGCCGCAACGTGCTCACGGTGCTCGACACCGATGTGCGCCTGTACCGCAAGTACGCAGACTACAACTTCGCCATGCTCCAGGAGATCATCAGGCTGGCGCGCGAGCGCGGCTACGACGTCGTGCTGTACGACCAGCCGCTGAACGCGTCCGCGGCCGGCCCGGACTGGAACGGCCTCGTGCCGGCCTACCGCAAGCGCGCCCACGAGCTGGCCGCCCGCTACGACGTGCCCTACGTGAACATCGGGCGCCATGTGGCGCTCAGGGACGACGACTTCGCCGACCTCTTCCACCTGCTCGCGCCGGCGCGCCTCAAGTGGCAGCCGGAGATGGCGCGGGAGCTCGCGTCCACGCTCGCCACGCCGGCGACCGAGCAGTTGGCCGCGGCGGTGCTGTCGCATCCGGCCCCAGCGCTGCAATGATCGGTGGCGCGCCCGCAGCGCCGCCGCAGTACCCCGATGCCGGCCCGGCGGCCGGCACCCGGCGGCACTCAGGGTCGCGCATGGATCGGCGACAAGCTCGGCAGGACGTTCGCCTGACGTCGGCGCTGCGGCCGTCGCACGGCGCCTGACCGGCATTCGCCGGCCTCAGACGCCCTGGCGGACGAAGCGGCCGGCGTCCCAGCCGCCCTCGGCGAGGCGGCGCGTCACCGCCGCGGCCAGCAGCGCGCCGGCCTCCGCGTCGTCTGGCTGCGTGACCTCGAACGCCGAGTGCATGTTGCGCACCGGGATGCTGAACGAGAGCGTCGCCGCGTTGCCGGCGGCCATCAGCTCTTCCGCGTCGGTCGACGTGTTGCCGGGCATGGCTTTGACCTGCACCGGGATGCCCTCGTCCCTGGCGACCTGGATGGCGAGGTCGGTGAGCGCGAGGTTGCCGGCGGCGCCGCGGTGGATCACCGGGCCGGCGCCGAGCTTGACCTCGCCGCCGAGCTTCTTGGCGTCCATGCCGGGGTCGTCGCTGGCGAAGTCCACGTCGACGACGATGATCACGTCCGGCTGCCAGCGGATGGCCATCGCCTTGGCGCCCATGAACGTCGTCTCCTCGTGCACGGTGAGCAGCGCCGTGAGGTCGGCGCTATCGGCGGCGCCGCGGCGTAGTGCTCGAGCGCCCGCAGGCACACGTAGACGCCGGCCCGGTTGTCGAAGGCCGGCGAGGCGTAGCGGCCGCCGGCCAGCGGCAGGAAGTTCGGCGGGAACGTGATGGGGTCGCCGATCTGGACCAGGGCGAGGGCCTCCTCGCGCGTGGAACAGCCGAGGTCGAGCCACTGGTCGCTGAGGTCCGGCGCCTTGGCGCGCTCGTCCTTGGTCATCTTGTGCGAGGGCTTGCGGCCGACGACGCCGTTCACGAGGCCGCCGGAGCCGTGGACGATCAGGTTGCGACCGGGGAGGAGTTGCGGGTCCACGC
Organism: uncultured Thermoleophilia bacterium; assembly: GCA_963784975.1. Classification (GTDB taxonomy): domain Bacteria; phylum Actinomycetota; class Thermoleophilia; order UBA2241; family UBA2241; genus CAIXSE01. The sequence goes on from CAWAUK010000072.1 coordinate 100,818, forward strand.
CGCCGATCTTGTCGAACGAGACGAAGCCGTGCTCGTCCACGTAGGTGACGATGAGACCGATCTGGTCGGCGTGGGCGGTGACCACGACGCCGGGCCTGCCCTTGCCCACGACCGTCGCCCAGACGTTCCCCAAGGGGTCGCCCTGCGGCTCGGACAGCGCCGACAGGCGGCGCCGGACGAGGTCCTGCACAGGGGCTTCGAACCCGGTGGGGGCCGGGGCGGCGCAGAGGTCGCGCAGCAGGTCGAGGTCGGTCGCCATGGAGTCCTCCGGGGTCGTCGCTTGGGCCGGGCGGCCGGCGAGGCTGCGCCGGCCGGCCTCAGGCATCCTACCCGCTCGGCGGCCGGGGCGACATCCAGGCCGATGCGGCGGCGTGATCGGCGGCGCCGCGAAAGCCGGGCACGGCCGCCGCCGTTCCTATATCGTTGCGCCATCGAGACGTCGGCCGGACAAGACCGGCGGCCGCCGCGCCGCCGCTCAGCGCAGCGCCAGCGCCAGCTGAGGCGCCGGCGCGGCGTTGCGCTCCTGGTCCTCGCCGTCCTCCTCATCCTGATCGTGTGGCGCGCCGCGTCCTGCGGCGGCTGCGGTGGCGGGAAGGGGGCGGTCGCGCAGGCGGGCCCGGTGCCGCCGCCGTCGAACCCGTCGCTCAACGGCGACGGCGTCAAGGTCGGCACGTTCCTCGGCAACTACGGGCGCCGGTTCTACGGCCTCGGGCCGGTCCCCAGGCACCTCGACCTGCTCTGGAAGCTCGACCTGGGCAGCAACTGGAGCTCCGGCAAGTACGACAAGGACAAACCGAGCAAGTGGGCCGGGAGCGGGTGGACCGGCCAGCCGAACATCGTCGTCGACGGCGGCAAGACCTACGTCATCGCAAGTTCGTACTCGTACAACCTGCGCCGCATCGACGCACTCACCGGCAAGGTCGTCTGGGCCTACAAGTTCGACGACATCATCAAGAGCAGCCCGTCGGTGTTCCTGAACCCGTCGCCGACGGGCCCCGACGACAAATACATCGTCGTCGCCGGGTCGCGCCGCGGCTATCCGCTCAAGATCGACGACCCCACCGTGGCGCCGCTGCGCGCCGTGACGTTCGGTAGCGGCAGAGAGCTGTGGCGCCTGCCGACCCCGCAGACGCGCAACTACAGCCGGGACTGCGACGGCAGCGGCTTCTTCTACGACGGCCTCTTCTACATCGGCGCGGAGGACGGCTGGTTCTACGCGCTCGATCCGCTCAAGACGCAGCCGTGGATGGACTGGCAGAAGCCCGTAGTCGTGCACCAGCGGCTGCTCCTCGGCGACTCCCGCAACGCCAACCACAAGGACGACGTCGCTCTCGAGTCCTCCGCCGCGGCGGTCGGGAACAACCTGTATGTCACCTCAGGCGCCGGCCACGTGTACGGGCTCCGGCGCTCGGACCTCGCCGTCGTCTGGGACTACTTCATCGGCTCGGACCTCAACGGCACCGGCGTGCCCACGAAGAAGGGGTTGCTGCTGGTCGCCGTGGAGAAGCAGTACATCAAGGGCAAAGGCGGCATGCTCGCCGTCGACCCGGCCAAGCCCGCCGACAAGGCGACGGTCTGGTACTTCCCGACCGGCAACCGCAAGGTCGGCGACTGGGCGGGCGGCATCATCGGCTCTGCCGCCGTCAACGACGAGTACAACGCGGGCGGCAAGTACCCGGCGCTCACTGCTTTCAACGCCATCGACGGCTACCTGTACGTCGTCTCGCAGGACACGATGAGCGACACGACCGTGGCTGGGCCCAACCTCGAGAAGGGGCTGAAGTCGCCGGTCCAGGTCGCCAAGATCTGGAATGGCGGCGCCATCTCGACGCCGCTCCTGTTCGGCACGGCGCTGGTGTCGGCGAGCTACGACCAGCGTGTCCATCTCTTCGGCATCACCTACGCGCCGGCCCAGAAGGGCGACGCCGGCGCGCTGCCCAGCGCCAGCCACGACGGCAGCTACTGGACGGTGAGCCTCAAGGAGCGCGACCAGTTCCTCGCCGGCGGCGGCTTCGAGTCGACGCCGACGCTGTGGAACGGCCGCGTGTACATCGGCTGCCGCGACGGCTGGTTCTACTGTCTCGGCGACAAGCCCTGAGGGTCTGACGAGCGGGCGTCGCCGCGACGGCGCGACGGCTCAGCGGCCGGCGACGAGCACGCTGTCCTTGCCGCGCGCCTTGGCCGCGTAGAGCGCGCGGTCGGCTTTCGCGACGAGGCCCTCGGCGTCGCCGGCGTGGATCGGCAGCGTCGCGACGCCGATGCTCACCGTGATCCCCCGCCAGGCCGGGTCGGCGACCGGCGCGCGCAGGCCGGCGATCGCGTGGCGGATGCGCTCGGCCGTGGCGATGGCGCCGTCGAGCCCGCCGCCCTCGATCTCCGACTCCGTGGAGGGCAGGATCACGGCGAACTCCTCGCCGCCGTAGCGCGCGGCGCAATCCACGCCCTGGCGGATCTGCGTCCGCAGGGCGTGACCCACCGCGCGCAGCAGTTCGTCTCCCACGGGGTGCCCGAAACGGTCATTGACCAGCTTGAAGTCGTCGAGGTCGAGCATGAGGAGCGAGAGCGGCTGCTCGTAGCGGCGGGCCCGCGACACCTCGCCGCGCAGACGCTCCCAGAAGAAGCGGTGGTTGAAGAGCCCGGTGAGGCCGTCGATGGTCGCCTGCTGCTCGATGGTCTCCTTCTGCTCACGCACCTGCCGGTAGAGCTGCGCGTTGTGGATGGCCACGGCGGCCTGCTCGCCGAGGGCGACGCAGAGGGCGATCTCCTGCTCGGTGAAGTGCCGCGGGTACACCGCTTCGCTCACCTCGAGCGAGCCCACGACCTCGCCGCCGACGATCAGCGGGACCATGAGCGAGGACTGCTCCTCCCACTCGAGGAGCTGGCGGCGCATCACCTCACCGAGATCCGGGTCGTCGAGGCGCACCTCGATGGGCTGGCGCGTGCGCACCACGGCGAGGTCCTGCGGCAGGTCTTCGATGGGATAGACGGTCCCGAGCGGCTCCTCGAAGGAGTGCGAGGGGTCGCGCTGGTGCTCGGCCAGCCACACCATGGCCTCGGCCTCGGCGTCGTACTCGTAGATGTAGCTGGAGCCGGCGTCCAGCGCCAGCGCCGCCTGCCGGCACACGACCTCGAGGAGTTCGTCCAGGTCCAGCGTCGAGGTCATGGCGCGGGAAGCGCTGATGAGCGCCGAGAGCTGGCGGTTCCGCTCCTCGGCGGCCCGGGAGAGACGCGCATTGTGGAGGGCCACGGCGGCGAGGCCCGCCATCTGGCCGACGAGCCGCTCGTCCGCCTCCGTGAAGGTGCGCTCGCGCTCCTTCTCGGTCAGCTCGAGCATCCCGAGCACCTGGTCGCCGTAGACGATCGGCGCCCACATCGCGGCCTTCTCGCCCCAGTAGTCCATGGTCTCGAACCCGGCCGTCGCCATGTCGACCTCGTCGCCCGGATACGAGACGAGGACTTCCCTGTCCTCGATCACACGCATGAACTCGGGGGCGTCCGCCAGCCGGTGCATCTCGCCGACCCAGTCGATGTCGTGCTGTGAGAGGACGCGTGACCAGAGCGCCTGCGCCCGCAGCGCTTTGTGCTCTGCCAGGTACTCGTAGACGCAGCACTCGGAGCAGTCGAGCGCCCTGCCGATCTGCTCGGCGAGCCGCGCGAGGGTGTCGCCGAGCACCGCGTTCTCCCCCTCGCCCCCGTGGTGTACGAGCGCAGAAGGACTGCCGTCGCCCGTGATTTCGTCCATCGTCCGCATCCCCTCTTCGGAGGGGGTATCGGTCGAGGGGCATACGACCTACATGGGACGTTCGTCGTCCGCCCTGGGGACGCGGCGCGCCGGGTGCCGCGGTCGGTGCGCCTGCGGCGCCCCCTCGCTAACGTCGCTACGCCGGTCAGTGAGCGGTGCGCCTGCGGCGCCCCCCTCGCTAGCTCTGCTGCGTCGGCTAGGACCGCACCATGAGCTTGCGCGTGGCGGCGGTGAGCCCGTCCACGGTGAGCTCGAACATGGGGAAGACCTCGCGCACCTTGCGGATGGTCACGCTCCCGTAGGCGCGGTCCCAGTCGGTCTCCGGGATGGTGTTGAGCCATACCGAGTGGTCGAAGTGGCGGCGCAGGCGCCTCAGCCACTCGATGCCCGGCTCGGCGTTGCCGAAGCCCCACCAGATGATGCCGTCGCGGGCCATGAGCTCGCTGGGGGCCATGGCCGCGTCGCCGACGACGATGAGCTTGTAGTCGCCGGGGAGCTCCTGGAGGACGCGCCGGGTGGAGATCGCCTCGGACGAGGTCATGCGCGTGCTCGTGTAAAGCCAGTCGTAGACACAGTTGTGGAAGTAGTAGAAACGCAGGTCTTTGAAGTGGCTGCTGCGGTTGACGGCGCTGAAGAGCTGGCTGCAGAGGCGGATGTAGGGGTGCATGGAGCCGCCGACGTCCATGAGCAGCAGGACCTTGACGGCGTTCTTGCGGCTCTTGCGCCAGACGAGGCTGAGGCGGCCGGCATTGCTCGCCGTCTCCTCGACCGTCTCCTCCAGATCGAGCTCGTCGGGAACGCCTTCGTTACGTGAGGAGAGCTGGCGGAGGCGTCGCAGGGCGAGCTCGAACTGCCGCACGCCGACCTCCTGGTCGGTGCGGTAGCCGCGGTAGCGGCGCTCGCCGGCCACCTTGACGGCGGACCTGTTGCGGCTCTCCCCGCCGACGCGGATGCCGCCGGGGTGGAACCCGGAGTGGCCGAACGGGCTGGTGCCGCCGGTGCCGACCCAGTGGTCGCCGCCGTGGTGGGCCTCGGTCTGCTCCCTGAGGCGCTCCTCGAACAGCTTGCGGAGCGCCTCCAGGTCGAGGTCCTCGAGCGCGGCGGCCAGCAGCCGGCGCTCCTCTTCGCTGAGGCCGGGCATGGTGAGCGGGTCCGAGAGCCAGTCCCAGACCTCGTCGTCGATCTCCACCGGCGTCTCGATGCCCTCGAACATGGCGGCGAAGGCCTGGTCGTACTGGTCGAAGTACGCCTCGGACTTGACGAGGATGCTGCGCGCCACGGCGTAGAACTCGTCGAGGCCGGCCGGCACGAGGCCCAGGGCGAGGCCGCGCATGAGCGCGAGCCACTCCGTGACCGTGACCGGCACCCCGTAGAACCGCAGCAGGAAGAAGAAATCGGTGAACACGCGGACGCCTCAGTGGCCTCTCTTGCCGATCTCGCGCAGCACGAGCACCGCGACGACGATCGCGATGACGATGATGATGAAGAGCTCGACGGGCCCGACACTCATGGCGCTCCCTTCGCCCGGCCCGCGGCCGAGGCGTCGCTGGTCGGCCTGCGGGACTATCTGCGGCCGCGGCCGCCGGCGAGCGCCCGCTGCGCGACGTCGACGTCGTGGTCCTTCTTGAGCAGCACGCCCATGAAGGGGAGGCGCGCGGCGATCTCCTTGGAGTCGACGCCGCCGCGCGCCAGCGCCTGCACCCAGTCGATGAGCTCGCTCGTGCTGGGTTTCTTCTGCAGGCCCGGCACGTCACGCAGCCAGTAGAAGGCCTGGGTGGCGAGGTCGAGCAGCCGCTTGTCGAGGCCGGGGACGTGGACGCGCACGATGCGCTCCATCATCTCCTCGTCCGGGAACTCGATGTAGTGGAACACGCAGCGGCGCAAGAACGCGTCCGGCAGTTCCTTCTCGGCGTTCGACGTGATCAGCACGATCGGGCGCTGCACCGCCTTGACCGTCTCGCGCGTCTCGGGGATGTGGAACTCCATCTGGTCGAGCTCCCACAGCAGGTCGTTGGGGAACTCGAGGTCGGCCTTGTCGATCTCGTCGATGAGGAGCACGACGCGCTCCTCGCTGGAGAAGGCCTGGCCCAGCACGCCGAGCTTGATGTACCGGGCGATGTCGCTGACGTCGCCGTCGCCGAACTGGCTGTCGTAGAGGCGCTGCACGGTGTCGTAGACGTAGAGGCCGTCCTGGGCCTTCGTCGTCGACTTCACGTTCCAGACGAGCAGCGGCATCTTGAGGCCCATGGCGATGCTCTGGGCGAGCATGGTCTTGCCGGTGCCGGGCTCGCCCTTGATGAGCAGAGGGCGGCGCAGCTGGACGGCGACGTTCACCGTCTGCATGAGATCGGGTGCGGCGATGTAGTCGCTGGTGCCGGTGTACGTGAAGGACTGGCTCATGGCGTGCGCTTTCGGTCGTTGGCGTGAGCGTGGGGGCGCCGGACCGGCACCCGAGCGAGTCTATCAGACGGCCTGACGAGGACGCCCGGCGGGTAGAACTCCTGCGAGCGTCGATGTCTACCAGAGGGGGAGGACATGAGACCGCCGACCGCCGACCTGTCCGTCGAGAGCACGCTCGCGCACTGCGAGCTGCTGGAAGCCTTGAGCGAGGCCCAGATCGAGGCGCTCGCCGAGCACTGCCGCATGGTCAGCGTGCGCGAGGGGGAGGCGCTGTTCGACCAGAACACCGTGGCGCACAGCCTCTTCGTCGTGGCCAGCGGGCGCCTGGCGATCCGCCTGGCCACGCCGGCCGGCCGCATCATCGAGGTGGTGGAGGTCGGCCAGTACTCCGTGTCCGGGTGGTCGTCGCTCGTCGCGCCGCACGTCTACGTGGCCGAGGCGAGCGCACTGGAGGACAGCACCGTGCTCGCCGTCTCCGCCGACGAGGTGGAGGACATCCTGCTGCGCGAGCCCGCCGCGGCGTATGCGGTGATGAAGAAGGTGGCCGGCGTCGTCTCCGTGCGCCTGCGCGACATCAAGGAAGAGCTGATCGAGGTGCTCGAGAGCTGAGCCTGGCCACCGGGGCTGCCACTGTCACTGTCTGCCTGAGGGGGATGATATGAGACCGCCGACCACCTGCTCGACCGTCGAAGCCACACTTCGCCGCTGCGAACTGCTCCGTCCGCTGAGCGACCGGCAGATCGGCGAGCTGGCTGCGTGCTCGACTGAGCGCCTGCTGCGCAAGGGCGAGTCGCTCTTCGTGCAAGACGAAGAGGCTCACGACTTCTTCGTGGTCGCGGAAGGGCGGGTCGCAGTCCGGATGACGGCCTCCGGCGGCGGTGGGATCGACGTGTTCGACGCGGCGCGGTACCGCCTCTGCGGGTGGTCGTCGCTCGTCGCTCCACACGAGTACGTCGCCGGCGCGACCGCCGTGGAGGACGCCACGGTGCTCGTCATCCCTGCGGCGGCGGCTGAGGACATCTTCCTCCTCGAGCCCTTCGCCGGATACGAGGTGATGAAGCGGCTGGCCGGTGACATCTCGATCCGCCTCCGCAACGTCCGGAGGGAACTGCTGGGGCTCCTCAACGGCTGAGACGGGGGTGGCCGGCGCCGGGCCTGCCGGGCTCACAGGATGCCGAGCTCCCGTACGCCCAGCCGCGGAATCGGGGGATGAGGGTGCCCAAATCTCGAGGCATGGACTCACTTGACAGACCGGCGTCGTGGACCTAGCATAGTCCGCATTGTGAGCCAAATGTCCGCAATGCGAGCAGCGGCGTTCATCGCCTTCGACGAGCGCCGGGGAGCCGTCGTGCTCGGACCTCGCAGCGTCGCGCAGTGCCGTCGCAGTGGACAGTACACTCTCTGTCCATGGTCCGCCCGGCCTTCTCTCTCAACCCCCATGACGCGGTCGCGGTGGGACGCGAGTCGCACCGCCCGCTTCCGGACTTCCGCTGGATCCCCCGTCTGCCTGCTCTCGGCTCCACGATCTCAACGGCTGGAGCCTCGACTGGCGCCGGGGGCGGCGGTCAGACGTGGGCTACACGCCTGCACAACAGAGGAGATGCATAAATGGGAGAGGTAGTCCGGCTGACGAACTCATCGACCGGTGGACCGGTCTTCGTCTATGTGAAGGACGGCAAGATCATCCGCATGACCCCCATGGATCTCGACGACGAGGTCGACGCGCCGTCCTGGAAGATCGAAGCGAGAGGCAGGACCTTCACTCCGCCGCGTAAGACGACCTATTCGGTGTACACGGCCGGCTTCAAGTCCATGATCTACTCCGACCGGCGGATCAAGACCCCGATGAAGCGCGTGGACTTCGATCCCGACGGCGAGCGCAACATCCAGAACCGCGGCATCTCCGGTTACGAGCCGATCTCCTGGGACGAGGCCACCGACATCGTGGTCAGCGAGATCAACCGCGTGAAGCGCGAGGCCGGTCCCGCGGCGATCCTCTCCAGCCCCAGTTCCCACCACATGTGGGGTAACGTCGGCTACCGCCACAGCACGTACTTCCGCTTCATGAACATGATGGGCTTCACCTATGCCGACCATAACCCGGACAGCTGGGAGGGCTGGCACTGGGGCGGCATGCACATGTGGGGCTTCAGCTGGCGCCTCGGCAACCCCGAGCAGTACGACCTGCTCGAGGACGGCCTGCAAAACGCGGAGATGGTCGTCTTCTGGTCTTCGGACCCGGAGACCAACACCGGCATCTACGCCGCGCACGAGTCCACCGTCCGCCGCTACTGGCTGAAAGAACTCGGCGTCAAGATGGTGTTCATCGACCCGTTCTACAACCACACTGCCGGGCTCATCGGCGACAAGTGGTTCTCTCCCAAGATCGGCACCGACCACGCGCTCTCCTTCGCCATCGCCTACACGTGGCTGACCGAAGACACCTATGACAAGGAATACGTGGCCACCCACGCCCATGGCTTCGACGAGTGGGCCGAGTACGTGCTCGGCAAGACCGACGGCCTCCCCAAGACCTGCGAATGGGCCGAGGAGGAATCGGGCGTGCCGGCCTGCGAGATCCGCGCGCTGGCTCGCGAGTGGGCGAAGAAGAACACGTTCCTCGCCGCCGGCGGTCTCGGCGGCTGGGGCGGCGCCTGCCGCGCGTCTCACGGCATCGAGTGGGCGCGCGGCATGATCGCGCTCGCCACGATGCAGGGCATGGGCAAGCCGGGCTCCAACATCTGGTCGACCACGCAGGGCACGCCTGTGGACCACGAGTTCTACTTCCCCGGCTACGCAGAGGGCGGCATCTCCGGCGACTGCGAGAACTCCGCCGCCGGATTCAAGTTCGCCTGGCGCATGTTCGACGGCAAGACGACCTTCCCGTCGCCGTCGAACATCAACACCTCGGCCGGCCAGCACATCCCGCGCCTCAAGGTGCCCGAGTGCATCATGGACGGCGAGTTCCAGTGGGCCGGCAAGGGTTTCGCCGGCGGCGACATCCAGCACCAGCTGCACCAGTACCAGTATCCGGCGCCCGGCTACCCCAGGATCAAGATGCTGTGGAAGTACGGCGGCCCATGGATCGGGACCATGACCGCGACCAACCGCTACGCCAGGATGTACGCGGACCCGAGCCTCGAGTTCGTCGTCAGCCAGTCCATCTGGTTCGAGGGTGAAGTGCAGTTCGCCGACATCATCCTGCCGGCCTGCACCAACTTCGAGCGCTGGGACATCTCCGAGTTCGCCAACTGCTCCGGGTACATCCCCGACACCTATGCCCAGTGCAACCATCGCGTGATCTCCCTGCAGGCCAAGTGCGTCGAGCCGGTCGGCGAGTCCAGGTCGGACTACGACATCTACGCCATGATCGCGGAGAAGCTCGGCATCGGGCCGATGTTCACCGAGGGCAAGACCGACCTCGAGTGGGTGGAGCAGTACTACAACGCCACCGACATGCCGAAGCACATGACCTTCGCCGAGTTCAAGGAGAAGGGCTACTTCATCGTGCCCGACAACCCGGACCGCAAGAAGACGCCGGCCCTCCGCTGGTTCGCCGAGGACCGCGAGAAGGACACGCCCGACTGGGGTCCGCGCCTGAACAACCAGGTCGGCCGCAAGGGCCTGCAGACGAGCACCGGCAAGGTCGAGTTCATCGCCACCAGCCTCAAGAACTTCGAGGAGCAGGGCTTCGAGGACGAGTACCGGCCCTCCATGCACACCTACGTGCCCGCCTGGGAAGGCCCGCGCTGCGAGCTCGCCAAGAAGTACCCGCTGGGCATGCTGGCTCCGCATCCCCGCTTCTCCTTCCACACCATGGGTGACGGCAAGGACAGCTTCATGAACGACATCAAGGACCATCGCGTGCTGGTGGACGGTCACTACTACTGGATCATCCGGCTGAACCACGTCGACGCGGCTGCCCGTGGCATCAAGGACGGCGATCTGGTCCGCGCCTTCAACGATCGCGGCTCCGTCATCGTGTGCGCACAGGTGGGCGAGCGTACGCAGCCCGGCACCGTGCACACCTACGAGTCGTGCGCCGAGTACGACCCGCTGGGCAAGCCCGGCAGGTCCGCCGATCGCGGCGGTTGCATGAACATCCTTTCGCCCGATCGCTACATGTCCAAGTACGCGTCGGGCATGGCTCCCAACACTGCCCAGATCGAAGTCGAGAAGTGGGACGGCGGCATCTACGAGACCGAGTGAGCGGAACGAGCGACCGTATGTGCATGACCGACAAGGAGTCCGCGAAGTGAAGCAATGGTACAAAGTCATCGACGTGGCCAGGTGCCACGACTGCAACAACTGCTTTATGGCCGACAAGGACGAGTTCGTCGGCAACGACTGGCCGGGCTACACCGCCGCCCAGCCCCGCCACGGCCACCGCTGGGTGGACATCCTGCGGCGCGAGCGCGGCCAGTACGCCCGGAACGACGTGGCCTACCTCCCGGTGCCGTGCCAGCACTGCGAGAACGCGCCGTGCATCGAGGCTTCAGACGGCGCGATCACCAAGCGCGACGACGGCATCGTGATGATCGACATGGTGAAGGCCAAGGGCAACAAGGCCCTGGTCCAGTCCTGCCCCTACCACGCGATCTGGTGGAACGAAGAGGCCGACATCGCCCAGAAGTGCATCTTCTGCGCCCACCTCATCGACGACCCGAGCTGGACGCCGCACACCACCCGCTGCACGCACAGCTGCCCGACCGAGGCCATGGCCACGTACTTCATCGAGCCGGAGGAGGCGGAGAAGATGATCGCCGCCGAGGATCTCGAGGCCTATCTTCCGGACCTCGGCACGAAGCCGCATACGCTGTACAAGAACCTCCACAGGTTCACGAGGAACTTCATCACCGCAGGCGTGCTGGTCGACGGCGACTGCTTCGAGGGCGCGACCGTGACGCTCCACTCGGCCGAGGGCGGCATCGTCTGCAACCTCTTCGGCGCCGGAGTGGCCGATTGCCACGACACCTCAACGCTCGCGACCAGGACCACCAACTTCTTCGGGGAGTTCAAGTTCGACGGGCTCGAGTACGGTGAGTACAGGCTGGAGATCGACGCTGACGGCAGGAAGTACGCCGCCGCGGTCCTGGTCGACAACGAGTCGAAGAACCTGGGCTTCATCAAGCTGTAGGCCTGCAGCCCAGGTCCTGAACGAAAGAGGACGAGCGAACGGGAGGGCCTCCGGGCCCTCTCCTGGCTCTCGGCGAGGTGCGAACCGCCCTGGCGGCTCACGGAAAGGCGGTCGCGTGACATGAAGGAAATCGTAGTGTTCAACGGCAGCCCTCGCATGGACGGCAACACCGTGACCATCCTGGACCTGATCGCCAAGGGCGCGCGCGACAACGGGGCGGAGGTCAAGTACTACACGCTGTTCAAGATGAAGTTCATGGCCTGCCAGAGCTGCTTCGCCTGCCGGATCAAAGAAGACTGCGTCATCAACGATGAGCTGCACGAGGCCCTGCAGAAGGTCAAGACGGCGGACGCCGTCGTGATCGGCTCGCCGATCTACATGATGCAGATGACCGGCCCGGTCAAGAATCTGTACGACCGGTTCTTCCCGCTGATGGACGTCGAGGGCAAGCCGAGGTTCGGCACCAAGAAGCTGCTCACGGTGTACTCGCAGAGCATGGACGACGTCCACACCTATGACTCCTACTACGAGTACACGGCCGCCATGTACCCGTCGTTCGGCTTCGAGTGGGCGGGGAACATCGTGTGCCCCAACGCGAACGACCCCGAGAGCGCGGACCGGGACGCCGAGCTGAAGGTCCGCGCCTACGAGGCCGGCAAGGCGCTCGCGCTCGTGGGGTGACGGCCACGCCTTGACGCGCGTCCAGGGCCGGCCGCCGGGACCACAGGCCGGCCGCCGGGCGGCCTCAGAGCAGGCCGAGCTCCCGTAGGCGGGCGAGGCTCATCTGCACCGCGTCCGCCGAGTCGTGCTCGAGCACGACGGAGGCGCCGGCGGCACGCGCGGCGGCCATCACGGCCGCCGCGTCGACTACGCCGGCGCCCAGACCCAGGTGCGGGTCGTCGTGGTCGCCCTCACCGTGGTTGTCGTGCACGTGCAGGTGGCGCAGGGGCGCGCGCGGGTCGTCGAGCCACTCCTCCAGGCAGCCGCTGATGCTGGCATGGCCCACGTCGAGGATGAGACCCAGGCCTTGCAGGTCGAGGTCGCCGGGGTGGGTGAAATGCGACATCCCGGCGCCCGGCATGTTCTCGACGACGACGTCCACGCCGAGCTCCTCCTGCCACGCGAGCAGCGTCTCGAACGAGCGGTCCAGCTGAGCGACCACGGCGGGGTCGCGGGGCCCGACCTCGGGGCGCCAGTCGGGGTGGACGACGTAGAGGAGCGCCCCGATCTCGGCGCTCGCCTCCAGGTGCCTGCGGTGCTCGTCGAGCGCCCTGCGGCGCTCCGCCTCGTCGAGGTCCCAGATACCCTTGTAGCCGAACGGCCCGTGCACGGTGTAGGTGAGGCCGGCCTGCCGCGCCCCGGCCCGGTTGCGCAGGCTGAGCAGGGTGTGCAGACCGAACGAGCGGATCTCGGCGAAGGAGGCGAGATCCGCGATGGCCTCCAGCGCGGCCGGGAGCATGAGCTCGGCGTAGGCGCTGGTCGAGATGCCGATGTCTGTGGGGCGCTGCACGGGGCTCAAGTATGCCAGACGCGTGCCTCCTCCCGCGCCCGGGCCCGGTCACGCGTGGCGGCGAAGTCGCCTGGAGCTGCCGGCCGTGGGCAAGCACCGGCGGTAGCTGGGACGAGATCCGGGGTAGAAGCGCCGCAGTGGGCGCGTCATCCGGCGAGCGGGTCGCGCCTGGCCCCGGCCAAAGGCAGGTCGACCAGTGATGCACGAGGCACACGAGACGGCGTACCGACGACTCGCCGGACTCGCGCTCGTGGTCGACGGCTACCGGACCGAGCGCCACGAGCTGGACGTGTCGAGCGGATTCCGCCGCGTCACCACGGAGATCGTGCTCGCCGGCGGAGGGCTGGAGGGCCGCGGAGAAGACGTGACCTACGCGGCCGAGGACCACGACGACTACCCGGCGGCGCTGCCGCTGGCCGGGGAGTGGACGCTCGACGGGTTCTCTCGGCGGCTGGGCGGCCTGGACCTGTTCCCGGGCAGGCCGCCTCAGCAGGAGTCCTTCCGCAACTACCGGCGCTGGGGCTTCGAGAGCGCCGCCCTCGACCTCGCGCTGCGGCAGCAGAAGCTGAGCCTGGGCGAGGCGCTCGGGCAGCCCTACTCGCCCGTCCGCTTCGTGCTCAGCACACGCCTGGACGTCAAGCCGTGGCTTGCGGTGGACCCGGCCCTCGAGTTCAAGCTCGACCCGACGCCTGAGTGGGACGAGAGCCTCATGCGGGCCATCGCCGCGACCGGCCGCGTGCGGGCGCTCGACTTCAAGTCGTTCTACGAGGGCTCGCCGGTTGACAATCCGCCGGACCCGACTCAGTACCGTCTGGTGAGCGAGACGTTCCCCGGCACCGTGCTCGAGGACCCGGCGCTGGAGGGACCGGCGCGCGAGGCGCTGCGCGGTGAGGAGGGGCGGTTCAGCTTCGACGCGCCCATCCACTCCTGGGAGGACGTCGAGGCGGTGACGGCGCGGGTGGCTGCGGTCTGCGGCCCTGAGTGCGGCGGATTCGCGTTGCGTCAGCTCAACATCAAGCCGTCGCGCTTCGGGAGCCTGAGCGCGCTGCTGGACTGCGTCGGCCGCGCGCAGGCCGCCGACATGGGCCTCTACGGCGGCGGCCAGTTCGAGCTCGGCATCGGCCGCGACCAGATCCAGGCGCTGGCCAGTCTGTTGTACGCCGACGGTCCCAACGACGTCGCCCCGCGCGAGTACCACGGCGACGCCCACACGGACGTTCCCGGCAGCCCGCTCGTGCCTCTCGAGTACCAGGGCGCGGGCTTCGGGTTCGCCTTCGAGGTCTGAGGCTAGAGCAGCCCTTTGCGCTCGAGGTGGGCGATGCTCTCGATGATCGCCGCCTCGTCGAGCACCTCCAGGATGACGGTCGCCCGGCTGGCGCGCGCCGCTCGCAGCACCGCGCGCGCATCGACCACACCCCGGCCCAGCGGCAGATGGGGATCGCCGGCGTCCGCCGGGCCGCGGTTGTCGTGGAGGTGAACGTGCGTGAGCTCCGCGTGCGGCTCGCGCAGGAAGTCGTGGAGCGTCCCGCAGATGGAGGCGTGTCCGGTGTCCAGGATGAGCCCGAGCTCGCCGAGGTCCAGGTCGCCGGGCGCGCAGAAGTGCGAGAAGCCGACGCCCGGCAGGTTCTCGACGGCGATGCGCACGCCGAGCTCGCGCTGGTACTCCTCGAGCTCGGCGAACGTCCGCCGCAGCGCGTCCAGCACCTTAGGGTCGCGCGGCACCGCGCAGCCGTGGTAGTCCGGGTGGACCACGTAGGTCTCGGCCCCGATCTCGGCCGCCGCCTCGAGGTGACGGCGGTGGACGGCGAGCGCGTGCCGCCGGTCGCGCTCGCGCGTGCTGCCCGGCTCGAGGTCGCCCCACGGGCCGTGCACGGTGAGCCGCAGGCCGCTCTCGACGGCGGCGCGGCGGTTGGGCCCGGCCAGCAGGTCGTGGTCCTCGACCGAGGCGATCTCCGCCAGGGTCGCGTACTGAGCGACACGGTCGAGCGCGGCGTCCAGCGGCAGGCCGTACCAGGCGTCGCTGGGGAGGCCGATGTCGCGCGGAAGCAGCATGGCCGCAGTGTACTCGCGGAGCCGGACAGTCGCCGCCTGGCCGCAGCGAGTGGTGGCGGCAGAAGGCGAGCCGTATCATCGCTACGCGCTCATCGTGGCGAAGTAAGCGCGTGGACTCCGAAACGCGCGTGAGCGTGACGAGCGTGGCAGTGACACCAGCGGACGAAGGTGACGACATGACCCCCATCGAGAAGATCCAGCGCGAGCACGGCATCGTCGGGCGCGAGCGCGAACTGGCGACCGCACTGGCGGTGCTCGGCGCCGGCCGCCACCTGCTCCTGGAGGGCCCCGTGGGCGTGGGCAAGACCACCGTCGCCCTGGCCGTCTGCGGCCACCTCGGGCGCGACACGGTGCGCGTGGACGGCGACGACCGCTACTCGGAGAGCAAGCTCACCGGCTGGTTCGACCCTCCGCTCGTGCTCAAACAGGGGTATGGGGAAGAGGCGTTCTTCGCCGGGCCGCTGGTCGAGGCGATGCGGGAAGGCAAGGTGCTCTTCATCAACGAGCTCAACCGCATGCCCGAGAGCGTGCAGAACGTGCTCCTGCCGGCGCTGGACGAGCGGCTGCTGCAGCTGCCGCACATCGGCGAGGTGCGCGCGGTCGAAGGCTTCCAGGTCGTGGCGACGCAGAACCCGGTGGAGTACGTCGCCACCGGCCACCTCTCCGAGGCGCTCCGCGACCGGTTCGAGCACCTCGCGCTCCTGTATCAGGGAGCCGACGAAGAAGCGGCGATCGTGGTCGCCGAGACCGGCTCCGACGACGCCCAGCTCGTGCGCACGGCCGTGCGGCTCACGCGGGCGACGCGGCTGCACCCGCGCTTTCGCAAGGGCTCGTCCGTGCGCGGCGCTATCGCCACGGTGGCGATCGCCGAGCGGCTGTGGGCCGACGACCGCGACGCCTGCGGGGCCGTGAGCCGCGAGGTATTGCGCCGCGCGGCCGAGGCGGCGCTCACTACGCGCGTCGACCTGCGCGACGACATCGACGCCGACTTCGGCGCCGCGCTCGACGAGCTCCTGGAACTCGTCGTCGAGCGCGGCGAGGACCCCGACGTCGCTCTCGCGCCCGCCGGGGAGTCCCCAAAAGCCTGACCACCATGGGCGGAGCTCCGCTCCGCCATCAAGGCCGCGTCGAGGTCCGCGGCCTGCCGTCGTGCGCCCCGGAGCCGCCGGCCGGCGACGCGCCGCTGGCGGCCCTCGCCACTCGCTACCGCGTCGACCAGGAGGACCTGGACGGCTGGACGATCGCCGTGAATCTCACGCGCAGCGACTGCCGCATCGCCGACGCCGGGCTGCGCTACTACGCCGAGCGGCTGGCGGCGCGCGCCGTGCTCCAGCGCGCCGCCGGCCTCGTGGGCCCACTGCAGGCCGCCACGCAGACAGTGCGCGAGCCGCTGCGCGAGCCTTGGGCCGGCGAGCTCGATGTTGAGGCGACGCTCGACAATGTGCTCGGCAAGCCCTACCCGGAGCCGGGTGACTGGATCGCCCAGCGGCGGGTCGACCGGCGGCACCAGGTAGTGCTCATGGTCGACACCTCGCTGAGCATGTCGGGCGAGAACATGGCCATCGCCGCGGTGGCCGCTGCGGTCCTCGCGCTCAAGTTGCACCCGGAGGATCTCTCCGTGGTCGTGTTCGAGGACAAGGCCGACGCGGTGACGCACCTGGATGTGCCGGACGAGCCGGCCGAGGTGGTCCGGCGCATGCTGGACCAGCCGGTGCGGGGCTACACCAACATCGAGGCCGCGCTGGCGCTCGGCGCAGCCGAGCTGGAGCGCGGCCGCAACCCCCGCCGCAGCGGCCTGCTGATCACCGACGGCGTCGTGACCGCCGGCGGCGACCCGACGCCGCTGGCGCACCGCTTCCCGCGGCTCTTCGTCCTCCTGACCGAGGACTACAAGATGAACCCGTTGCTCTGCCGGGCGCTGGCCGACGCCGGCCACGGCGACGTCTTCCCGGTGCGCGCCTTCCGCGACCTGCCGGCGCGCCTCCTCGAGGTCACCAACCGCATCCTGCGCTAGGCCCCGGCTGCCCTCACCGTGCGGTAGACTTGCCCCTCGGGCGCCGCGGGGGCGCCCGACTGATCGCGAGGAGTGTCACGTGGCCCTGTTCGGTCCGCCCAACGTCGCCAAGCTCGACGCCGCCGGCAAGATCGACGGCCTTGTCAAAGCTGCCAAGTACAAGAAGGACCCCGAGATCGCCGAGGCGGCGCGCAAGGCGCTCGAGGGGTACCTCGACACCCTCATCCAGCGGCTGCAGACCAAGAACATCGTGCAGCTGGACACCACCCGCGACGCGCTGGTGCTCATCGGCCCGCCGGCGCGCGACCGTCTTATCTTCGTCCTCAAAGAGGGCCACCTGCACCGCCGGCAGGACGCGGCCTACGTGCTCGGCATGATGAAGGACCCCGCCGCGGTCCCGCAGCTTTGCATCGCCATGCACAACCCCGACCCCCTGCTGCGCATGATCGTCGTCGAGGCACTGGGCAAGATCGGCGATCCGTCGGCCGAGGACACGCTCCGCCGTGCCATTGGCGACGTGGACGGGACGGTCGCCGCCGCGGCGCGCAAGTCTCTCAAGCAGATCGGCGCGCTCCCCGACACGAAGTGAGGTCGTCTCCGCCCCTGCCCGACGCGGGGGTGAGACGGGTGGGCATCCTCCGTTTCCACTACCCCCCCGAGGTTTTTCGTCGCTGACGCGTGGGAAGTGACTTGTCGGGCCCGCGACCGGGCCCGACGCACGAGGAGGGTTCGATGGCAGTCCGCATTGGCGTGCCCCGGGAGACGGCGACGGGTGAGACGCGCGTTGCCCTGGTCCCGGCCGTGGCCGAGAAGTACGCGGCGCTGGGCGCCGAGGTGCTCGTCCAGCGCAGCGCCGGTCAGCTGAGTCACATCCGCGACGAGGAATTCGCGGCGGCGACGATGGTGGACGACGCCGCCGACGTCTTCGCCGCCGACGTCATCCTGAAGGTCGACCCGCCGTCGCCGGCGGAGGTCGACCTGATGCGCGAAGGGGCTGTGGTCCTCGGCCTCCTGCAGCCCTACAAGGCGGACGACGCCATCAAGGCGCTTCGCGACCACAAGATCACGAGCTTCGCGCTCGAGTTGCTGCCGCGCATCTCGCGCGCGCAGTCCATGGACGCCCTCACGTCGCAGGCGTCCATCGCCGGCTACAAGGCCGTGCTGATGGCCGCCTGCATGGCCGGCAGGTACTACCCGATGCTGACGACGCCGGCCGGGACGCTGCGGCCGGCCAAGGTCCTCGTGCTCGGCGTCGGCGTGGCCGGCCTCCAGGCCATCGCCACTGCCCGACGCCTCGGCGCCGTCGTCGAGGCCTACGACGTGCGCTCGGTCACGCGCGAGCAGGTGCAGTCGCTGGGCGGCCGCTTCATCGACACCGGTATCGACGCCGAGGTCGAGGGCGGCTACGCGCGCGAGCTCACCGACGAGGAGAAGGCCAAGGCGAAGGAGATCGTCGACAACCACATCATCGAGGCCGACGCGGTGATCACGACGGCCGCCATCCCGGGACGGCCGTCGCCGAAGCTCATCACCGCGGACGTCGTGGACAAGATGAAGTCCGGCGCGGTGATCATCGACATGGCCGCCGAGGGCGGCGGCAACTGCGAGCTCACACGTCCCGGGGAGCAGTACAACCACCCCAACGGCGTGTTCATCTACGGGCCGCTCAACATCCCCGGCATGCTGCCGGTGCACGCCAGCGACCAGTACGCGCGCAACCTCATGCACTTCCTGACGCCGTTCCTCAAGGACGGCGAGCTCACGCTGGACTGGGACGACGAGGTCCTGGCCGGCAGCGTGCTGACGCGCGACGGCGCCGTAGTGAACAAGGGCGTCCGCGAGCGGATCGAGGGGCCGGACGCGCCGGCGCCGGAGGCGGACCAGACCGCGCAGGAGGCCGAGGCCATGGGCGCGCCGGACGAGAACGTGCCGCCCGCCGACGCCGCCGGACAGCCGCCCGCCGACGCCGCCGAAGAAGGAGGCGCGTCATGATCACCGGATTCGCCGCGGTCTACATCTTCATCCTCGCCGCCTTCGTCGGCTACGAGGTCATCTCGCGCGTGCCGGTCATCCTGCACACGCCCCTGATGAGCGGCTCCAACTTCGTGCACGGCATCGTCGTCGTGGGCGCGATGGTGGCGCTCGGGACTGCGACCACGACGCCCGAGCGCATCGTCGGCTTCTTCGCCGTGCTCCTCGGCGCGGCCAACGCGGTAGGCGGATACGCCGTGACCGAACGCATGCTCGAGATGTTCAAGAGCAGCGGCGACCAGAAGAAGGGCGGAGCGGCCGCCGCCGGGACGAAGGGCGGCGGCGATGCGCAGTGATCTGATCCAGATCGCCTACATCGCCGCCGCCGTCCTCTTCATCCTCGGCCTCAAGAGCATGAGCTCGCCGCGCACCGCGCGGCGCGGCATCATCTGGGCCGGCGTCGGCATGGCGGTCGCCGTCGTCATCACCTTCGCGACGCCGGGCATGAGCAACTTCGTCTGGATGACGCTCGCGCTGATCATCGGCGGCGCCATCGCCTACGTGGCGGCGCGACGCGTCGCCATGACCGACATGCCGCAGATGGTGGCCATCTACAACGGCATGGGCGGCGGCGCGGCAGCGCTGATCGCCGCCGTCGAGTTCATGAAGCCGGAGACCGATGCCGACGAGCTTCGCCGTCCTCGGCATCATCGGCGCGCTCATCGGCTCCGTCAGCTTCAGCGGCAGCATGATCGCCTTCGCCAAGCTGCAAGGCATGATCAAGAAGTCGTTCTTCTTCCCGGGGCAGAACATCATCAACCTGCTCGTGCTGGCCGGGGCCGTGGTGCTCGCCGCGATCGCGGCACTGCAGCACACCGGCCACCTGGGCGGCTCCGAGAGCCTCGTCCTAGTCGCCTTCTTCGCCCTCTCGCTGCTCTACGGCGTGCTCATGACGCTGCCCATCGGCGGCGCCGACATGCCCGTCGTCATCAGCCTCTACAACGCCCTCACCGGCCTGGCTGTCGGCCTCGAGGGCTACGTGCTCGGCAACGGCGCCCTGATCATCGCCGGCATCGTCGTCGGCGCGGCCGGCACGCTGCTCACGCAGATGATGGCCAAAGCCATGAACCGCTCCATCGGCAACGTGCTCTTCGCCGGGTTCGGCGCCAAGGGCGGGCAGGAGCTGGAGGCGATCGAGGGCACGATGAAGGAGTCGAGCCCGGACGACGCCGCCGTCACCCTCGCCTTCGCCCAGAAGGTCATCATCGTGCCGGGCTACGGCATGGCGGTCGCCCAGGCACAGCACAAGGTCTGGGAGCTGGCCAAGCTGCTCGGCGAGCGCGGCATCCAGGTGAAGTTCGCCATCCACCCGGTCGCCGGCCGCATGCCCGGGCATATGAACGTCCTGCTGGCCGAGGCCGGCGTGCCCTACGACATGATCTACGACCTCGACGAGATCAACGGCGAGTTCCCGACCGCCGACGCCGCCATCGTCATCGGCGCCAACGACGTCGTTAACCCCGCCGCCCGCGACGACCCCGGCAGCCCCATCCACGGCATGCCGATCCTGGACGTGGACAAGGCGATCCAGGCGTTCGTGATCAAGCGTGGCCGCGGCGCCGGCTTCGCCGGCATCGAGAACAAGCTGTTCTACGCGGACAACACGCGCATGGTCTACGGCGACGCGCAGGACGTGGCCGGCAAGCTGATCGCCGGCGTCAAGAAGGTCTGAGCGGGCCGGCGAGTCGGCCACCAGCGGCGTGCGCGAGGGCGGTAGCGGCGGGCGCGACGAAGGACACGGCCGTCGCCCGGCCCAGGATCGCGCGTCAGGCGCTCAGATAGAGGCGTACCGCGTGGCGGGCGCCGTGCGTCCGCGGCGATCCCGTCCGCCAACTCTCCGACGGGTGGTAGATGGACGGGCCCCTCAGGGGGCCGGCGCATGCGAGCAGACGCTTGGCGAACTCGCCGCTCATGCCCGCCGGGGCGAGCGGCCCCAGGGCCACGGCTTCGTCCGCGGAGAAGGCCGAGAGCGCCTGCGGCCGCTCGGCCATCGGACTCGGCGCCGTCTGGGGCGCGCGCGCCACGTCGCCGGCCGCGGGCGCTGTTGCGATGTACAGGCCGGCCGCCACAAACGCCGCCAGCGACAGGACGAGGGCCACAAGCGCGATCACGAACCTGCGTTCCATGGAGTTCTCCTCTACGCCTCGCCTGCCACGATCCGTCTCACACACCATAGGAGGCGCGCCGGGCTCCGTCCTCACCCCGATGGGGTGATTTGCCGTGCGGTATTCCGTGCGTTCGACGAACGGCTCTCCTCTTGCCATCCAGCAGTAGAGTCGGATTCCTATATGGTGGCAGTACGGGACCACTCGTCCACAATCAGGAGGGGAAATCCATGGACCAGAGCACGAAGCGTCGCTGGCTGCGCATTCCGTCCCCGGCGATGATCGTCGCCTGCGTCGCGCTGTTCATCGCGATGGGGGGTACGAGCTACGCGGCCGTCACTCTTGCGGCCAACAGCGTCGGGACGAAGCAGATCAAGAGCGGAGCAGTGACCGCCGCCAAGATCAAGAACGGCGCGGTGGGCACGACGAAGGTCGGCAAGATCCCGGGGGCACGCGTGCGGCGGACCACCCTTGCGCTGGTGGACTCCAACGTGACCGCGGTCCTCTCATACAACGCGACCGACTTCAACGTCGGCGGCGTGTTCAACGCCGCCAGACCCACCCGCATGACCGCGCCTGTTGCGGGCAGATACCTGATCGTCGCAAACGCGCGCTGGGAGTCCGACGCGGCCGGCCGCCGGACGATCGCGCTCGAGGTGAACGGCACTGCCGCCCAGATCGCGCGCAGCAACGTCTCCGGCTACTGGCAGGGCGGCGTCGTTCCTCTCAGTCCCGAGCAGTCGGTGCAGGCCGTCTACAGGCTGAAGGCCGGGGACTACGTCGAGGTCTGGGCCTATCAGGACTGCGGCACGACGCTGAACCTCATCACCAGTGTGGACAGTGCGGTGACCTTCTCGATGCAGTGGATCGCGCCGTGACCCACGGCTGATCCCGTCCGCGCGCAGACCGGCGCGAGCCGCCGGGTGACGTTTCCCGTCACCCGTTGAACTCAGACGCCGCCCCGCCAGACTGGGGCGGTGTCCGCGCTCATCGATCAGCTGCAGCGCGCCCTGCGGGCGCGCCACTACAGCCGCCGCACCGAGCAGTCCTACTGCCGCTGGGTGCGGCGGTACGTCCGCTTCCACGGGCTCCGCCACCCGGCAGACATGGCGGAGCCCGAGATCAACGCCTTCGTCACGCACCTGGCGGTCGCCGATCACGTCAGCGCCTCGACGCAGACCCAGGCGCTCTCCGCGGTCCTCTTCCTCTACCGCCACGTGCTGCACCACGAGGTCGGCGAGCTCCACGAGCTGATTCGGGCGCAGAAGCCCCGGCGACTGCCCGTCGTCCTCAGCAGGGAAGAGGTCCGCGCCGTCCTTCACGAGCTCGACCGCGACGACTCCCAGAGCTGGCTGATCGCGTCGCTCCTCTACGGTGCCGGACTGCGGCTCAACGAGTGCCTGCGCCTCCGCGTACTCGACCTCGACCTGGCCAGGGGCGAACTGACCGTCCGCTCGGGCAAAGGCGGCAAGGACCGCGCCACCACGCTCCCGCGGGCGCTCGTCTCCGACCTCCGCGACCAGCTGCGCCACGCGAAGCTTCTCCACGAGCGCGACCTCGCCGACGGCTGGGGCGCCGTCGAGCTCCCGGATTCGCTCGAGCGCAAGTATCCGCGCGCCCCCTACGAGTGGCGCTGGCAGTGGGTGTTCCCGCAGCAGCGGCGCTGGACCGACCGCCGCACCGGCCGTCAGGGCCGGCACCACGTGCACCCGAGCATCGTCCAGCGCGCGGTCAAGGACGCCGTTGAGAGCGCCGGCATCGCCAAGCACGCGACCTGCCACACGCTGCGTCACTCCTTCGCCACCCACCTGCTCGAGACCGGCTATGACATCCGCACCATCCAGGAACTCCTCGGCCACAAGGACGTGGGCACCACGATGATCTACACCCACGTCCTCCAGCGCGGCGGGCAGGGCGTGCGCAGCCCGCTCGATGTGCTCTGACGACTTCCGACGGCGGTCCTTGCCAGACTCCCCAAGAAAGGTATATTTTATGGAGAGTAAAGGGAATGGTCCGCCTCTGTTCGAGTTCGACGAACGCAAGAGCCGCCTCAACAAGCTCAAGCACGGCATCGATTTCGTCCAGGCGCAGGCGCTCTGGCTCGATGAGGCGCTTGCCGAAGTCCGGGCCCGGAGCGCCGTCGAGTCGCGGTTCGTCGTGATCGGAGTGATCGATGGCAAGTATTGGTCGGCGGTGGTCACCTATCGTGGAGAGACGATCCGGCTGATCTGGGTGCGGCGATCCCGCGCGAAAGAGGTGGAGACGTATGAAGGCAAGTGACTTCGACAAGAAGTTCGACGACGGCGTCGAAGACATCATGGACGATCTCGACCTTTCCACTCTGAGACGGCCCAACCGAGAGGTGCGTCGCGTCAACGTCGACTTCCCCGTCTGGATGGTCGAGTCGCTAGATCGCGAAGCTCAGCGTCTGGGCGTCACGCGCCAGTCGATCATCAAGGTGTGGATCGCCGAGAAGTTGGAGCAGCAACCGAAGGCGAGCTGAGGGAGCTCCCCCCCGCCGGTATTGTGCAGTCTGCATATCCCGCCCATCCGAAGCTGATGATAAGGTCATACGCAGAAGTGAGCAGCTGCATCAGAGGCCTTATGCAGACTGCAGAATGCTAGCTAGGTTCTCTTGGCGGGAGGTCACATGGGGGCGCAGATCAAGCAACGCGACGGCTCGCCGCGCATTGCCCTTCTCGTGCCGCTCGGGCTGGCTGTCGCCCTGGCGCTCGGTTGCATCGTCGCCGCGCTCGTTCTCACCGTGCCGCTGGCCGCGCAGACGGGCTACGCCAGGGGCCTTGCCGGCATCGCGGCACTCGCGGTCATCGTTCCGTGCGCCGTCCAGGTGCTCGCATTTGCCGACGGAGCGAGTCAGATCCGACGCGCGCAGGCAGCGCGTTCGGCTTGGCTCCGCATCACCGCCGAGGTCGTCGTCGGCGGCCTGCTCACGGTGCTTCTCGCACTGCCGTTGGCCGTGGCTGCGACGCCCGCTGGCTGGCTCCTCCTACTGCTGCCGGTTGCCGGCGCGTACCTCTTGGCCATTGGCTTCCTGGTGATCCAACCGCGGTATGGCGATGTGCGGCCGACGCAAGGAACCTAACAAGTGCATCAACCTCGACGCCGCTGCGCGGCGCGGGTTATGCACCGGACGTTAGCAGGGCATCACGGGCAAGGGGGCGAGCAGGTGATCTGTCGGAGGCGGCGCTGAAGACGCCGGGCAGGCTTCACTCGATGCTCGGACTGGCTCGTCGACCCTGGTCGACCGGCCGACAGCCCGGGGTCGCCCTCGAGTCGGCACGCCGTCTCGTCCTCACCGACCAGGCCTCCTCCCGGCTCCGCAGCGAGCCGCCTGCCGCTCGCGCAGTCGGCTCCTGCGGCCGGGATCACGTTCGTCGGCTCGCGGCGAGCGGGTTCCCGCTCAGCGCGAGTACTGGCACGGCTCGCTCCCGGGAGCTCACGGCCGCCGCCAACGCTGACCTACTCGGCAGTCGCCGACTGCGGCCGGGCTCTCGTCGGGCCAGCACGCGCGGTCAGCATGGCTACGCCGGCGGTCGCGGCCAGCGGGGCTCGCACAGACGCATGCCGGCATGCGCGATGCGTCGGCAGCCGAGTGCCAGCCTGGACCGAGCAGTGCCACCGGCAGCGCACTGGCAGGGCCACATTGACGCTCCACGGCCCGAGCCAAGTCGTGGGATCGGCGCGTGTTCTTCCTCGTCCTCCTCGCGGCGCTCGCCGTCGGCCTGCTCACGCTTGGAGTGCTCGCGTTCTGGTCTCAGCAGGCCGACTCCCCGAATGTGTTCGCGTGGGGAGTTGTGGTCATCTCCATCGCCTGCGTCGTGGTCGTTGCGGCCTTCGTCCTGCCCTGCCGATGGCCTTCAACTCCCAGTGGGTGACTGGCTTCAATCTGTGGGGCCCCGAGCCGCTGCGGCTCGTGACGCCGGCGGCCGCCATGGTCGCCTTCTCGGCCCGCTCGATCGTGGCCATCTTCGTGCTCATCCGTCAAAGCGGGGTAAGCGTTGGGAGCACCTAACAAGCGCATCAACCTGTCGCGGCCAACGGCTTCTGTAGTAACCTCAAGCCGTAGCCCGCGCAGGTTATGCGCCGGGCGTTGGGCAGACGTAGATCAGCTGCAAGCCGGAGGTCGAATGGAGCCTCACTCGTGAGTGGAGCCGCTCGGGTCGCGGCAGGCTGGGAGCGAACCGCACTCTGGATCGTCCTCGCTCTTTGGCTGCTCGGTATCGCCGCCGTGGTGCTCCGGTCGGCGCTTGAGTGGCGAGCCGTCTCCGCCGGTGACGTGCAGGGCTTGCCACAGGCGGCGTTCGGCGCGACCGCACTCGTGCTCATGCTCGCCGCATGGGTCCTCGCCCTCGTGCTCGCGGCCCGGCTGAAGCGGTGGGGCTGGCTGGTCGCGTGTGGGCTCCTGGTGGTCGCCATCCCCGCCTTCGCCGTCGTCGAGCTGGTCGAGCCGCGCCAGCGACGCATCAGCGCGAGGCGCGACGCAGCGTTCGAGGCGGCGATGGCGGCGGCTCTTGCCGAACAGGAGGCCGAGCGAGCGAAAGGTGGGGCGTGATCGTCGTGGAGTGTGCGCTGCCCAACAAGCGGATCAAGCTGACTCGCCGCGGCGCCGGCGGCCTCGCGGGAGGCTTGCGCACTCGCAGCTCATCCGCGGTGCGTTGGGCTGACGAACGATGAAGCGTAGCGAACGCAGAGAACTCCGCAGGACCCTGGAGCGGCGCATCCTCGCCGGCGAGCGCAAGGCCGACATCGTCGGCTGGGCGGCGGTCGACGGACTCGACTGGCAGACCTGCGCGCGCCTGGTCTCCCAAATCCCGACGCCGGCCAGCCGTCGACGCTGGCGCTGGCTGAAACCGCGCCTTGCTGGTCGCCGTGGCTGCCTGCGCAGCGGGCCAGGCAGCGGCCGCCGTGGTGGTGGCGGGGGATTGGCTCTGGCTCGGCACCCTGATCCTGCTCATGGTCTGGCTCGTGGCTGCAATTGCAGGGGTCGTCCGCTTCCGGCTGGACGGCTTCGCCTGGCCGTCCGGCCCGGGCACCTTCGTTCTCCTCTTGTGGCTCTACTACGTGGCCTACCGAGGCATGCAGGCCGCGCCCGCCGCGCTCATCGCCGTCGAGGCCTCCCTCGCCGCCCTGCTCGATAGGCATCTCGCTGCTCGAGGTGCGCCTGCTCCTGCCGGCCACGCAGTGGTGGGAAGCCAGGCCCAAGATCGACGCCGACGGCATCCTCATCTTCGAGGAGTGAGCGCGCAGCCCAACAAGCGCGTCAACCTGACGCGACCAACGGTTTCTGTAGTAACTTGGGACCGCAGTCCGCGCAGGTTACGCGCGGTGCGTTGGGCTGACTGGACGTGAGTGTGAAGCGAAGCGAACAGCGCGATCTGCACCGCGCCCTCGAGCGGCGCATCCTCGCCGGTGGGCGTAAGGCCGACATCGTCGGCCAAGCGGCCGCGGACGGACAGGACTGGCAGACCTACGCGCGCCTCGTCGCCCTCATCCCGACGCCCGCCAGACGCCGTCGCTGGCGCTGGCTGAACCGGGGCCTCGTCGCGCTGGTCGCGGCCACAACCGCGGCCTGGCTCGCCGGCCTCGCCGCCGTCGAGAGCGGAGTCTGGCTCGCGGTGGCGCTCGTCGTGCCCGCTCTTCCTCGCATCCACGCTCTGGGGGCTCGCGCACTACCGCGGGCGCGACTACTTCGCCGCCGCGGGCATCGCCGTCGTCGGCCTGTCGGTCTGGCTCTACACCATCGCCTGGCGCAGCCCGGGGCTCGCACCGACCGCACTCGTCGCCGTCGAGGCCATGCTCTGCGGACTCGTCATCGTTGTCGCGCTGCTGACCGTGCACTTGCTCCTACCGGCGACCACGATCTGGACCGACGTGAGGCCCAAGACCGACTCGGACGGCCAGCTGACCTTCGAAGAGTGAGCGAGCAGCCCAACAAGCGCATCGAGCAGAACGCCAGAGGGTCTGCCGCACGGCGGCAGGTCAGCCGCGTCTGCTCATGCGCGGTGCGTTCGACGTATCCGGCGTCTGAGGGGTCACTCTAGGAGGTACGTGGTGGACGCAAGCCTGCGGAAGGCCCTGAGGTTGGCACTGCTCGTCGCCGGTGTCCTCGGCCTGCTTTGCGCCGTCATGATGCTGCTCGTGACCCTGACGCAGTACGGCCACAGCACCATCGCCCAGTCCCTCCCGCCGTGGGCGCAGTGGGGCGCTGCACCGCCTGCGGAGGTCACGATGCTGATCGCGGGCGCCGTCTGCGCCCTGCTCCTGGTCGCCGGGCCGTGGCCGGTCAGAGCGTTGGCGGCCGTGGTGGCCGCATGGTTCGCCTACGCGCAGGCGGCCTACGCACCGGGCAGCCGTTTGGCGCAGCAGGTTGCGCAGACGTTCGAGTACACCCCGTTCTGGATCGCCGCTCTCGGGGGCGTGGCCGCCCTGGCTTCGGTCTCCGTCCTTGCGGTCGTGGTCGCCGTTCGTCCCGCCCGAGCGGCCCAGGGTGCGCGCGGCCTCGCCACCGAAGCACGCCCGTGAGGCTCAAGCAGTCTAGTCGCCGCCACTGTTGGGGCGGAACGTCGAACAAGCGCATCAACCTGACGCGACCAACGGCTTCTGTAGTAACTTGGAGCCGCAGCCCGCGCAGGTTATGCGCCGGGCGTTAGTCACAGCCTTCTCCACTGGTCGCGAGGGTACGTTAGTGGTACCGTTGCCCGTAGCATAGGAGGTAGCGTCAATGGCATCAGTACCGGACATCGTACCGATCACCGACCTGCGTCAGGACGCCTCGGGCGTGATCAAACGGGCCGCCGCGACGCAGCAGCCGGTGTTCATCACGCAGCGCGGCCGCGCCGCCGCCGTGGTCGTCAGCGCGAGGGCCTACGAGCGCACGCAGCACGAGCTCGAGATCCTGCGCCTGCTCGCACGCGGCGAGGCCGAGATCGAGGCCGGCTCCGGCCACGCGCTCGCCGACGTGCTCGCCGAGGCCGACGAGCTGCTCGGCAGGCCGTGAGCCGCAGGGTCCTCTTCACGCCCGCCGCCCGCGAGCAGTTCCTCGCGGCGCTGGAGTACATCGCCGCCGACGACCCGACCGCGGCGCGTAGCCTGCGCGACCGTGCTGCGACGTCGCTCTCGCGCCTCGCCGACTATGCGGAGTCGGGCCGCGTGCTGCCCGAGTTCCCCGACCTTGCCTTCCGCGAGGTGGTCGTGCCGCCCTACCGCTTCTTCTACCGCGTGAAGGACGACGCGGTCTGGGTGGTCGCTGCCTGGCACTCTGCCCAGCTCCCCGGCGATCCGGAGGACGTTGGGCGTGACTAACAAGCGCATCGAGCAGAACGCCAGAAGGTCTGCCGCACGGCGGCAGGCCGGCCGCGTCTGCTCATGCGCGGTGCGTTAGCTGTAGCAGGGCGGAGCGTTGGTGTGGTCGAAGGACGAGGGACACGCCGCCATACAAACCCCGACGTGAGCGGAGGGACGAGATGAGCCTGACCAGCTGGATCCGTGGTCTGTTCCGTCCAGACCCTGAGAAGCGCGCGGCGCGGCAGCTCAGCCACTCCGAGCGCCTGCGCGCCCAGAACGAGGTCCGAGCCGCGAAGGCCCAGGCCGAAGCGGTCGGCCGTCAGTCCCGCCCTCCAGCCCCGCCGACTGGATTCGGGCTCTAGTCGTCCTTTGTCGGGGTTGTCGACGTGGTCGGGAGGCGAGACGTCGCGCACAGCTAACAAGCGCATCAACCTGTCGCGTCCAACGGCTTCCGTAGTAACTTGGAGCCGTGGCCCGCGCAGGTTATGCGCGGTGCGTTGGGCGCACGTTACGGAGCCGAGGAGGGAACCGATGCCGTTCGGGGCCAGGAGGGCCGCCCGGCGATGATCGCCGATGTCTGGAGCAAGCGTGACTTCGTCGTCGCCGGCATCGTCCTCGCCGCTGTCGCCGTCGTCGCCCTTGGCCAGTTCCTCGATCTCACCTGGCTCACGATCGCCGGTGGCCTTGCCGCCGTCGCCGGCGTGATCGTGCTCATCGCCTGGCGCATCGTGGCTGGTCCCGACCCGCGGCACCACCGCGACGGTAGGGTGTAGGTCGTGACGTTCGGCGGCAGGCAAGGGCTCGCGGCGCCCAACAAGCGCGTCAACCTGTCTCGCCGCAGCGCCGATCCTGACATCAGGTATCGTCGCACTCGCAGGTTACGCGCGGTGCGTTGGGCGGAGTAGGTCGGAGGCGTGCGTGAACCGGAGCGTTCGAGTCGGCGTCCCTCTCGTATCCCTCGGGCAGCCCGTGGAGGCCCCGTGAGCCGTCTCGCCATCGTCCTGGTCCCACTTGCCGCCATCGTGCTGGCTTTTGCCGCCGTCTCGGCCTGCGGCACGTCCATCCCGCCGTCCCATCCCTCTCCCGAGTCGGGCGTCCAGGGGACCGCCAAGACCACCGGCGGGCCGGCCACGCCAGACGGGACCAACAACGTCTGGCCGAGCAGCAATGTCACCGTGGTCGCCCACGAAGGCGAGATCGGCGGTCCGGTCGTGGCCCGGGTCGTGGCCGACCACGCCGGCAGATTCCGCATGGATCTGCCTCCCGGCACCTACACACTGGTTGCGGCCGACGTTGCCAGCCAGCCGAAGACGGTCACTATCCGTCCCGGCGAGTACGCCCACATCACTCTGTGGCAGGCCATCTCTTGAGCGCGAATCGCATCTCAGACCCGCCCAACAGGCGCATCAACCTGACGCGCCCAGCGGCTTCTGTAGTAACCGCGAACCGCAGTCCGCGCAGGTTATGCGCGGTGCGTTAGTCTGACGTCAGGCGACGGTTTGTGGTTCTCCACTGTGGCCAGCCGCGACGCTCCCGGGTAGCATGACGGCGGAGGTGATCGCCATGGTCGATGTCCTGCAGGACAAGCGTGAAGCCATCGCCGAGCTGTGCGCCCGGTACGGCGTCGCCCGCCTCGATGTCTTCGGCTCCGCCTTGCGCGACGACTTCCGTCCCGGCGAGAGCGACATCGATCTGCTCGTCGAGTTCGGGCCGCATGAGGGCTACGAGCTCGTCGAGGCCTACTTCGGCCTGCTCGACGAGCTGCGCGAGCTGCTCGGCGTCGAGGTCGACCTGGTCATGACCGGCGCCGTCAAGAACCGCTACATCGCACGCGACATCGAGCGCACCAAGCAGCTGCTCTATGCGGCGTGACGCCCGAGCCTACCTGCAGGACGTCGCCGAGGCATGCGCTGCCATTGTTTCGGTGCTCTCGGGCGTCGAGTTCGACGAGTACCTCGCAAAGCGCTCCCTGCGCTCCGCTGTGGAGCGTGAGTTCACCATCATTGGCGAGGCCGTGGCACGGCTGTCGCGACTCGACCCGCAGCTCTTTGCGCGCATCACCAACGGCCGCCGCATCGTCGACTTCCGCAACCAGCTCACGCATGAGTACCAGCGTGTCGATGATCGCATCGTCTGGCTCATCGCTCGCGACGATGTGCCAGTGCTGCGCGCGGACTGCGAGGCGCTGCTGGCGGAGGTAGGAGACGCAGACTGACAAGCGCATCGAGCAGAACGCCAGAGGGTCTGCCGCACAACGGCAGGCCGGCCGCGTCTGCTCATGCGCGGTGCGTTCGGCATATGCTGGGCGACCCGCAGCGAAATCAGTAGGTGGGATGGACGCTGCCTGCGGGCCGTTGCATTCCTGAGTTCTCTGGTTATACTCACGGTATGAAGATCGCCATCTCCATCCCCGACGACCTGTTCGCCGACGCCGAGCAGCTGGCGCGAGAGCTGAAGAAGTCGCGCAGCCGCCTGTACGGCGATGCCGTGCGCGAGTACGTCGCCCGTCACTCCGCCGAGAGCATCACCGAGTCGCTGGACCGCCTGTGCGACGAGGGCGATGCCCGCAGCGATTTCGCGCGCACGGCCGCACGCCGCACCCTGGAGCGTTCCGACTGGTGATCGCCCAGGGCGAGGTCTGGTGGGCCGACCTGGCCGAGCCCTCGGGCTCCGAGCCCGGCTTCCGCCGCCCGGTCGTGGTGGTGCAGGGTGACGCCTTCAACCGCAGCCGCATCAGCACCGTCGTCTGCGTCGTGCTCACGAGCAACCTTCGTTGGGCTGAGGCTCCCGGCAACGTTCTCCTCAGCGCGCGCATCACCGGTCTGCCCAAGGACTCCGTGGCCAACGTCTCGCAGCTCGTCACCCTCGACCGCGAGGCCCTCACCGAGCGCGTCGGCGCCTTGTCGGCGAAGAAGCTTGAGCTGGTGCTCCTCGGGGTCGACATCGTCCTTGGGCGTTGACGCGATTGCCGAACAAGCGGATCAAGCTGGCTCGCCAAAGCCTCGCGGCAAGCCGGAGCCGCGACGCCCGCAGCCTATCCGCGGTGCGTTGGGCGGACTAAGGACGGGGCCGTGGCGAAGTCCGAGAACCAGTTCCAGTGCCCGCACTGCGGGGCCATGACCGTGGGACCACCGGAGTTCTGTCCGTCCTGCGACCGACGCCTCACCACCGTCAAGCCGCCCGGGCGCTTCGCGTGGGTCGGTAGCGTCCTGCGCCTCATCAAGCCCGCCCATGCGCTCGGGCAGAACCCCGAGGGAGTCGGCGAGGCGTACAAGCACGGGCCGATGAACCACTCCGAGGGCGGTGGCGGTGGCGGGTGCTGAGGGGCAGCCGCCCAACAAGCACATCAACCTGTCGCGCCGGAGCGCCGAGATAGACTCTGGGCGCACCGCGCGCAGGTTATGTGCCCAACGTTGGGCAGATGCAGGAAGACAGGTGCAGCCGTGATCCTTCCCAAAGACCGCGACCCTCGCTTCATCACAATCCGCCGTGGCGGTACGCTGACGGATCCTGACCACCGGCTTCTCGCCTTGTGGGCGGCAGCATGCGCGGAGCACGTTCTGCATTTCTTCGAGTCGGTCCGGCCTTCGGACTTGCGGCCGCGCCGGGCAATCGAGCAGACAGAGGCATGGGTGCGTGGCGAAGTCACGATGTCCCAGGCCCGCGCGGCGGCGTTCGCGGCCAACGCAGCCGCCAGAGAAGTGAGCGGAGCCGCTCGCGAGGCCGCACACGCTGCCGGTCAAGCGGCGGCGGTCGCGCATGTTGCCGCTCACGAACTCGGTGCGGCCGCCTACGCGATCAAGGCCGCGCGAGCGGCTGCGTCTGAAGGTGAAGGCGAGAGCGCCGGCCGGCTGGAATGCCGGTGGCAGCGCGAACAGCTGCCGGGGGCGATCCGCGAGCTCGTCCTGGATGATCAGCGGCTGCGAAACGACATCTGCTGGTCAGTGTTCGACTCCTGACAGGTCGTCAGCCCACGCCGACACTGCCCGACAAGCGGGTCAACCCGACTCGCGCTGCTCGCGGGCTATCCGCGATGCGCTAGGCCGAGGAACGGAAAGCATTTCGTTGGTGTCGATAGGCCGTGATCTTGCGATGCATGAAGGGGAGGGTGTGGCCAATGGGATGGGAGGCACTCGAGCAGTGGGGTGACGACGTCGCTCGCATCGAACCGCTCGCTGGCGGAGTGGCCAACGACGTGTGGACCGTGCGCGTCAACGGGCACCTCGCAGTCGGTCGTCTCGGTGTCAGGAGCGACGCTGATCTCGCGTGGGAGACCGAGCTCCTCCAACGCCTCGACCGTGCAGGTCTGACCGTGCCGGCGCCGATCCCGACGATGGACGGCCGGCTGTCTGCCAACGGTGTGGTGGTGATGACCTACGTCGAAGGCAGACCGCCCGAGACGGAGGCCGACTGGCGTCGCGTGGCCGACACCCTCGGCCACTTGCATCGGTTGACACCAGGGTGGCCGCAGCGCCCGGGCTGGCGGTCGTCGACCGACCTCCTGCACGCCGAGACCGGGACGAAGATCGACCTCGACGCGATGCCGCCTGAGGGCGTTGCGCGATGCCGAGCCGCGTGGGCGCGGCTCGTCGGACGTCAGACCTGCGTCGTCCACGGCGACCCCAACCCGCGCAACATCCGCATGACCGCAGATCGGGTCGCGCTGATCGACTGGGACGAGGCGCACGTCGACGTCCCCGACCTCGACCTGGTACTGCCCCACAACGCTGCCGGTCTCGACGACGAGGCACACGACATCGCCGCACAAGCGTGGGCCGCATGGGAAGCCGCCGTCTGCTGGGACGATGAGCACTCAGTCAAGCGGCTCGCCGAAGTTCGAGCGGTCTGAGCAGCAGAGGATGCGCATCCAGAGACCGCGCCTACTGCCGGGATCTTCGGCGCCGCTTTCGACGACTCGGCTCGATGGGTCGGGCACACCGAACGGCCAGGTCGGGGCTCGAGTACTACGGTGAGTCCGACCGGTTCAACTACAACCACTGGGACATCAGCGATGGTCCGGTCCACAGATCGCTGCGCTTTGATCACCGGCGTCGAGAGGGCAAGTTGCGGATGGTGTCCACAATGCTCGATGCCGGCCACGGCCTCTGTAGCCGTGGTCGCGCGCGGCCTGACTCGGCGTTGCACCCGACGAGCGCTCGCCGTCACGTCCCACGCGAAGGGTCGAGTGAGTATGGGCGAGTGCTCGCGGGTGAACGCCCATGTTGCCAGCACCAAGGCGCGGCTGGTCGTCCCCTCTATTCACGCTTAACGTTAATAACGCGTAGCGTTACTATCTCGGCATGATCGTCTCGTTCAAGGACCGCGACACCGAGCAGCTGGCCCGTGGCCGGCGCGTGAAGCGGTTCGTGAGCATCGAGGCGGTCGCACGGCGCAAGCTGCGCCAGCTCGAGATCGCACGACGGCTCGACGACCTGCGCGTACCGCCGGGCAACCGGCTCGAGCCGCTCAAAGGCGACCGCGCCGGTCAGCACAGCATTCTCATCAACGACCAGTACCGCGTCTGCTTTCGCTGGACCGCCGGCGGCGCCGAGGACGTCGAAATCGTGGACTACCACTAGGAGCGCGAAGGATGAACGAGAAGCTCAAGCCCGTGACTCCCGGCGAGCTGCTGCTCGAGGAGTTCCTCCTGCCCATGGGCATCACCAGGTACCGCCTCGCCAAGGAGATCGGCGTGCCGGCGCAGCGCATCGGCGAGATCGTCGCCGGCCGCCGCGCGATCACCGCCGACACCGACCTGCGCCTCTGCCGCTTCTTCGGCCTCTCCAACGGCTACTGGCTGCGTGCCCAGGCGGCCTACGACACGGAGGTCGCAGAGGACGCGCTGGCCGACCAGCTGGCGCGCATCAAGCCGTGGAGGGAGTCGGCAGCGTAGAGGCGGTGGGGCTGCGAATCACCGCCTGCTCGCGGTCTGGGCGGCGGAGTGCGCCGAACACGTCCTGCCGCTGTCTCAGGCGGCGTATCCCGACGACGAGCTGATCCACGATCCACTTGCGGAAGGAGTCACATGAACGAGCGGAGGCTGGGCCGGACGGACGTCCGCATCACCGCGATCGGCCTTGGCTGCTGGCAGTTCCAGCAGGGCAAGGGCATGACGAGGATGATGTGGTCGACCCTCGACCAGGCGACCATGGACGAGATCGTGAGTGCGTCGCTCCGCGGCGGAGTCAGCTGGTTCGACACGGCGCAGGCGTACGGCAACGGCGCGTCCGAGCGCGCCCTGGCCACCGCGCTGCGTCACTCGGGCATCGAGCCCGGCCGCGTGGCGATCGCGACCAAGTGGCTGCCGATCCTCAAGCCGGCGGGTGACATCCCGCGGACGATCGGCACGAGGATCGAGTGCCTGGCGCCGTATCCGATCGACCTGTTCCAGGTGCACATCCCATGGAGCAGGTCGCCGGTGAAGGCGCAGATGCACGAGATGGCGGAACTGCTGCGCGCCGGCACGGTGCGCGCCGTCGGCGTCAGCAACTTCTCGGCAAGCCGGATGGCCAAGGCGGGCGCGGCGCTCGAGGCGGAGGGGCTGTCCCTGGCCTCCAACCAGCTGCACATCAACCTGCTGGACCGCTCGATCGAGTCGAACGGCGTGCTGGACGCGGCCCGGAGCCACGGCGTGACGCTCATCGCGTACTCGCCGCTGGCGCAGGGCGTCCTCACCGGCCGGTTCCACGACGATCCCGCGAGCGTGAAGGCGCTTCCGTGGGGGCGCCGGTCACGCCTGACCCCCACCAGCCGGTACCTGACGGCGGACGGACTGAAGCGCTCGGCGCCGCTGATCGCGGAGCTCCGCGACGTCGGCGCGGCGCACGGTGCCACGCCCGCCCAGGTCGCCCTCGCGTGGCTCGTGACGTACTACGGCGACACGGTCGTCGCCATTCCCGGCGCCTCCCGGCCCGAACAGGCGGCCGAGGCCGCCGGCGCCATGGACCTGCAGCTGACCGAGGCCGAGATGCAGCGCATCGATCGTCTCTCGGCCGCGTCCGGGGCGAAGTAAGTCAAGTTATTCCATAAGGCGCGCCATATCGCTCGCGGCGCAGGCGCCGGCGACGCGCGGACGCATTCCGCCAACGTGCGCGTCGCCGCGGACGGCGGCGACCTGTTCATCACTGGGGCCGCCGACAACACTGTGGCGCTGGAGCCATCGCCGAGGCGGCCGGCCAGGTCCCCGGCGTTGCGCACGTCGTCAGCGAGGTCGGGGTCGGTGGGCACTGCCAGTGGTGAGCGCCGGGCGCCGCCAACGGTGACCGGCAGCCGCCGAGCGGCCGGACTTTCGCCGCGCGTTTCACTTCGTCCGTTCGCGGCGCATCTTCTTCCTGGTGCTCTACGTTCTCGCCAGACGACCGGGAGGCCCGTGATGCCGATGCCCAGAGCGACCGCCACCACCATCGACGAGTACGTGGCCGGGTTCCCTCCCGAGACGCAGGCCGCGCTCGAGGAGATGCGGGCGCTCATCAGAGCCGCCGCGCCCGGCGCGACGGAGACGATCAGCTACGCCATTCCGACGTTCGACCTCAACGGCCGCCACCTCGTGCACTTCGCCGGATTCGCGAAGCACATCGGCTTCTATCCCATCCCGAGCGCGATGACCGCGTTCGCGGACGAGCTCGCGCCGTACAAGAGCGGCAAGGGTTCGGCCCAGTTCCCGCTCGGCGAGCCGCTGCCGGCGGGCCTCATCCGGCGCATCGTCGAGTTCAGGGTAGCGGAGAACCTCAAGAAGACGTCGGGGTAGCGTGCCGGGCGCGGCACACGAGCCGCCCTTCGCGTCCGTTCGTGACGCAACGCTCGCCGACCTCGAAGTCGCCGCCGGATGGGTCGGCTCCGAGGAGGAGTACCTCCTTTGGGCGGGCCCCGATGTCTCGTTCCCGCTGGAGCTCGAGCGGCTGGCCGCCCGGATAGGACTGGATGGAGCGACCAGCCTGGCGCTCACCGACGGCCGGGGGACGCTCGCGTTCGGCCAGCTCGTGTGGCAGCGGCGGGGCACGGCGCATCTTGCGCGCGTCCTCGTGCGCCCCGATGCGCGCGGCCTCGGTCACGGGCACGCCCTCGTGCGGGCGCTCCTGGAGCGCGCCGCCGCGGACGGCGCGCACCTCACGACGCTGAACGTGTTCGCGCGAAACCAAGCAGCCATCCGGCCGTACGAGACGGCCAGCTTTCAGCTTGCAGGGCAGGCCTCCGCCTCGGGGAGCGGCACGGCGGTCTGGCGTCTGACGCGCGAGGTGGCGCCGCCGCGCGCTTGACGCTCAGGCGGCCGCGCGCCCCGGCGGCTCGATCACCCCGAGCTGTATCATCGCCGGCAGGTCTTCGCGCGTCGCCCAGTGTTCGGCGAGTCGTCCTCCCTCGACCCGGAACCAGTGCGTCTGGCGTGCGCTGAAGCACCGTCCGGTGGGGGGCATCACCCCGCTGAGCTTGCCGGTGTTGGTGCCCGCTGAGAGCACGCGTGCGACGACCACGTCTTCTTCGGCGACCAGAGCCTCGATGTCCATGCGGATATCGGGGAACTGCTCGGCAAGCCAGGCCACCGTCCGACGCGCGTGGTCGGGTCCCTCGACGGCTCCGGGCTCGGAGTCGCCGAACGGCGCGACGGCGTGTTCGACGTACGCTGTCGCGCACACCTCTTCGGCGCCGCCCAGTTCGCGATCGTTGAAGAACTCCTCGAAGTAGCGCCTCACCAGCGTCTTGTTCTCGTCCAGGTCGCTCATCGCTTCTCCTCTCTCGGTCCGGCAGTACCCGGCAGGAGCGTGCCGCCTACGGTTGTATACCCCGAAGGCCCTTCGCGGGTAGAGTCCGGGCGGAGAACGATCCGCGACCGAGTGGAGTGACCGATGAGCGATCGCTGGGTGGTAGGGAAGAAGGCCGACGTCGCCGCGAAGGAGATGGCCGGCGACGGCATCGAGGGCGTCGTCAAGCGCGTGCTCGTCTCGCCCGAACAGGGGTGGGACGGGTGGGTGATGCGCCTGTTCGACGTCGAGCCGGGCGGGCACACGCCGAAGCACGCGCACGACTGGCCGCACATCAACTTCATCGCCGGCGGGAGCGGGGTGCTGCTTCTGGACGGCGAGGAGCACCCGCTCGAGGCCGGCTCGTACGCCTACGTACCGTCCAACCACGAGCACCAGTTCCGCGCCGCCGCCGGCGCGCCGCTGTCCTTCGTGTGCATCGTGCCGGAGGGCGGCGACTACTGAGGCGATAGACTGGGAATCGACTAGTCTGAGGCCGTGCGGAGGGCCGGCGCCGCCACGGCGCCGGCGACCCGCACGGCCCTCGTGACGTCCGCGAAGAGATGTGGCCGGGCCGCAGCCCGACGAAAGGAGAGTGATCGCCGTGCCCCCTGCCGAGAGCCGGCTCGCCGAGCTCCACCGTCTGGGTCAGAGTCCCTGGTTCGACTACATCAACCGGGCCCTCATCCAGCGGGGCGGCCTCAAGAAGATGGTCGACCGCGACGGCCTGGGAGGCGTCACCACCAACCCGGCGATCTTCGAGAGGTCCATCGGCGGCGGCAGGGAGTACGACGAGGCGATCCTCACGCTGGCGCGGCAGGGGCTGGACGCGGCGGCGATCCTCGACCGGCTGATCATCGAGGACGTGCGCGCCGCCTGCGACGTGCTCGCGCCCGTGTACCTGGCGAGCGGCGGCGAGGACGGCTTCGTCAGCATCGAGGTCTCGCCGCACCTCGCCCGCGACACGAAGAAGACGGCGGAAGAGGCGCACCGCCTGTTCACCGCCGTGGACCGGCCGAACGTGCTGGTCAAGATCCCGGGCACCCGTGAGGGGATCCCGGCCGTCCTCCAGTGCCTCAGGGACGGCCTCAACATCAACATCACGCTGCTGTTCGCGATGACCCAGTACGAGGCCGTCGCCGACGCGTACCTCGAGGCGCTCGAATACCGGCTCGGCAAGGACCTGACCATCCGGGCGACGTCGTCGGTCGCCAGCTTCTTCGTGTCCCGCGTCGACACGCTGGTCGACCAGCTGCTGGCGGAGCAGGCGGAGGCCGCCGCCGACGTGGCGGAGCGGCGGCGCCTCGAATCCCTGAAGGGCAGGGCCGCCGTGGCCCACGCCAAGGTCGCCTACGAGCGCTTCCGCAGCTACCTGAACAGCCGGGAGTGGCAGCTTATCGCCGCCTCCGGCGCCAAGGTCCAGCGCGTCCTGTGGGCCAGTACCGGCGTCAAGGACCCGGCGTATCCGGACACCCTGTACGTCGATGAGCTCATCGGCGAGTACACGGTGACGACCCTGCCCGAGGCCACCTGGAAGGCGTTCAAGGAACACGGCACGGTGGCGCGCACGGTCGACCGGCACATCGACGACGCGCACAGGCTGCTGCGCGAGCTCAGCCACGCCGGCATCGACCTCGAGCGCGTCGGCGCCCAGTTGCAGAACGAGGGCGTCGACCTGTTCGTCGAGGCCTTCGACCGGCTGGTCGGCATCGTGGAGGAGAAGCGCGTGCGGCTGCTCGAAGGCGAAGGGGGCTGAGATGGACCAGTGGCTGCTGCCGGCCTGGCTGGACGAAGCCGTGGCCAGGCGCCTCGAGGCGCTGGATGCCGACCGGTACCCCGAGCGCCTCTGGGAGGCCGACACGAACCTGTGGAAGCCCGAGGACGAAGCGCACCAGGCGATCATCGCCAACGCCCTCGGCTGGCTCAGCGTCTTCGAGGGCGTCCGCGAGCAGATCGAGGGTCTCACCGAGTTCGTCGACGAGCTGCGTGCCGAGGGCTACCGCTCCGCGGTCCTGCTCGGCATGGGCGGCTCGAGCCTCGCGCCGGAGGTGCTGCGCGAGGTCCTGGGCGTGCGGGAGGGCTACCTGGACCTGCACGTGCTCGACTCGACCGACCCGGCGGCGGTGCTCGCCGTAGAGGCCGCCGTCGACCTCGACACGACGCTCTTCGTCGTCTCGAGCAAGTCCGGCGGCACCACCGAGACGGCCAGCTTCCACGCCTACTTCTACGAGTGCCTCGCGGAACTCGACCGCGACCACGCCGGGCGCCACTTCGTGGCGATCACCGACGAGGGCACGTCGCTCCAGCAGGAGGCGCTCGACCAGGACTTCCGGGCCGTGTTCGTGAACCCGTCGGACATCGGCGGCCGCTACTCCGCGCTCAGC
The DNA here is from genome assembly GCA_963784975.1 of uncultured Thermoleophilia bacterium. GTDB lineage: Bacteria > Actinomycetota > Thermoleophilia > UBA2241 > UBA2241 > CAIXSE01. The sequence goes on from CAWAUK010000072.1 coordinate 140,233, forward strand.
TTCTTCGGCATGGTGCCGGCGGCGCTGATGGGGGTCGACCTCGAGCGGCTGCTCGACGGTGTGCGCGCCACGGCCGTCGAGTGCGGCCCGGACGTCCCGGCAGGTGAGAACCCCGCCCTGCGGCTGGGCGCCGTGCTGGGCGAGGCCGCCCTCGCCGGGCGCGACAAGCTCACCATCGTGGCCGAGCCCCGCCTGCGCGCGCTCGGCGCCTGGGTCGAGCAGCTGATCGCCGAGAGCACCGGCAAGGAGGGCAGGGGGATCCTGCCCGTCGACCTCGAGACGCTCGGCGACCCGGACGTCTACGGCGACGACCGCGTGTTCACCAAGGTCGGCGTGGACAGTGTCGCCGCCAGCGGCGTCGCCCTGCAGCTGATGGACCTCGCCGCTGCCGGGCATCCGGTGCACGGGCACGAGATGGCCGACGTGTACGGCCTCGGCGGCGAGTTCCTGCGCTGGGAGATCGCGGTCGCCACGGCGGGTCGCGTCCTCGGCATCGACCCCTTCGACCAGCCCAACGTGCAGGAGAGCAAGGACAACACCAGGCGGCTGCTCGCCGGCTGCATCGCCAGCGGCGAGCTGCTCGAGGACCTGCCGGAGGGCGAGGGGCGCCTGGCGTATCCGGTGGGCGACGACGACCTGCCGGCGGCGCTCCAGGCGTTCTTCGCGCAGGCGGAGCCCGGCGACTACGTGGCGCTGCAGGCATACGTCGCGCCGAGCGACGACGTCTGGGATCACCTTCAGGCACTGCGCTTTGAGCTGCGCGACGGGATGCGCCTGGCGACCACGCTGGGCTACGGACCACGCTTCCTGCATTCGACCGGCCAGCTCCACAAGGGCGGGCCGAACAAGGGTCTGTTCCTTCAGCTGCTGGGACACGACCCCGTTGACGTGGACATCCCTGGCCAGCCCTACAGCTTCGGCGTGCTCAAGCGGGCCCAGGCGCGCGGTGACCTGGGCGCCCTGCGGGCGCACGGCTGCCGCGCGCTGCGCGTGTGCCTCGGCGACGACGTGATCGCGGGGGTGAAGCGGCTGGGCGCTCTGGTCGCGGGAGCGCTGTCACACTGACCTGACGCCGGTCCGGCCGGCGGGACGAGGAGGACGACATGGACGTAGCGATGGTCGGGCTGGGGCGGATGGGCGGCAACATGGCGCGGCGCCTGCTGCGCGGGGGCCACCGCGTGGTGGTCTGGAACCGCACCTACGCCAAGGCCGAGGAGCTCGGCGCCGAGGGCGCCGAGCCGGCTAAAGGGCTCACCGACGTCGTCAAGGCACTGCGGGCGCCGCGGGCGATCTGGATCATGCTCCCTTACGGCGACGCGACCCAGGCGGCGATCGACGAGCTCACCCCGCTGCTCGACGAGGGCGACATCCTCATCGACGGCGGAAACTCGCCGTTCCAGCACGACATCGAGCGCGGCGCCCAGCTCAAGGCAAAGGGCATCCGTTACCTCGACGCCGGCACGAGCGGCGGCGTCTGGGGTCTCGAGGTCGGCTACTGCCTCATGGTCGGCGGAGACAAGTCGGCGTTCGACCAGATCGAGCCGCTGCTCAAGACCCTCGCGCCGCCCGGCCACGGCTACGAGTACTGCGGCGGCCACGGCTCCGGCCACTTCGTCAAGATGGTCCACAACGGCATCGAGTACGGGATGATGCAGGCCTACGCCGAGGGCTTTGAGCTGCTCGAGGCGACGGAGTGGGACCTGGACCTCGCCTCCATCGCCGACCTCTGGAACCAGGGCAGCGTGGTGCGCAGCTGGCTGCTCGAGCTGGCCGCGGACGCGTTCAAGAAGGACCCGGGCCTCGAGCACATCACCGGGTACGTCGAGGACACCGGCGAGGGCCGCTGGACGGTGGAGCAGGCGATCGCCCACAGCGTGCCCATGCCGGCCATCTCCGCCGCGCTCTTCACGCGCTTCCGCTCGCGCCAGCAAGACACGTTCAGCGGTAAGGTCCTGGCCGCCCTGCGTAACGAGTTTGGCGGCCACGCCGTCAAGGAGAAGGAGTGACGGTGGACGACGAGGCCGCCGGGCACCTCACCTACGACGAGCCCGACTACGGCGACGAGGTCGGGGTCCACGTCACCGGCAAGGCGAAGGCGGCCGGGTCGACCTCGCCGTTCGGCGGCGAGCGGCACCCGGACCCCTGCAGCCTGGTCATGTTCGGGGTCACGGGCGACCTCTCTCACCGCAAGCTGATCCCTGCGCTCTACGACCTCGGCTGTCACGGCGTGCTGCCGTTCGGCACCACGCTGGTCGGCTACGGCCGCCAGGAGATGACCGACGACCAGTTCCGCGACCTGATGCGCGAGGCCATCGACGACCACTACGGTGAGGAGGTCGTGGACGGCTCTCTCTGCGACCGCCTGCTGCAGGCCCCGCGGTACGTGCAGGGCCAGTTCGACGATCCGGCGGGCTACGAACGCCTCGCCGCGGTGCTCGACGAGCTCGACGGCAAAGGTGCGCGCGATAACCGCATGTTCTACCTGGCCACGCCGCCGAGCCAGTTCGAGGTGCTGATCGAGCAGCTCGGCACGTCCGGGCTCGCCCGGCGCGGCGCGTTCGATGGCGAGCACGGTCCAGGCGAGGCGCGCGGCTGGACGCGCGTGGTCATCGAGAAGCCGTTCGGCCGCGATCTCCAGACGGCGCACGAGCTCGACCAGGTCATCGCGCAGGTGTTCGACGAGCGGCAGGTCTACCGCATCGACCACTACTTGGCTAAAGAGACGGTGCAGAACCTGCTGGTCCTGCGCTTCGCCAACGGCATCTTCGAGCCGGTGTGGAACCGGCGCTACGTGGACTTCGTCGAGATCACCGCCGCGGAGACGCTCGGCGTCGAGCACCGCGGGCCGTACTACGAGGAGGCCGGCGCGCTGCGCGACATGATCACGCCGCACCTCATCCAGCTGTTCTCGCTCGTCGCCATGGAGCCGCCGGCGGCCTTCGACGCCGACGCCGTCCGCGACGAGAAGATGAAGGTGCTGCGCGCGGTCCGGCCCATTCCCGGCCAATCCGTGGGCGATTGGGCCGTGCGCGCGCAGTACGTGCAGGGCCGGGTGGAGGGAGAGGACGTCCCGGCCTACCGCGCCGAGGAGCGGGTCGCGCCGGACTCCTACACGGAGACGTACGCGGCGCTCAAGCTCCTCGTCGACAACTGGCGCTGGCAGGGCGTGCCGTTCTACCTGCGCACCGGCAAGCGCCTTGCCCGCCGCGTCACCGAGATCGCCATCCACTTCAAGCGGCCGCCGGTGGCGCTCTTCCGCGACGCCCAGGCGGGCGGCGGCCTGCAGCCCAACGTGCTCGTGCTGCGGGTGCAGCCGGACGAGGGCTTCTCACTGAGCATCGAGTCCAAGCAGCCGGGCCACGCGGTGGCGTTGCAGCCCGTAGCTATGGACTTCTCCTACGGCATGACCCTGCACGAATTGCCCTTCAGTGCCTACGAGACGGTCCTCGTGGACGCGATGGAGGGCGACATGACCCTGTTCACGCGCGGCGACCAGGCCGAGGAGGCCTGGCGCATCGTCGGCCCAGTGCTCGAGGCGTGGGCCAGGAGGCCGGAGCGTGACATCTCGATCTACGAGGCCGGCAGCTGGGGGCCTGAGGCCGCGGACGCGCTCATCGCCCGCGACGGTCACTCCTGGCGGCGGCCAGCGAAGGGGGAAGGAACGTGAATAGCCCACGTGGTCGAGCTATCGAGCGGGGCGCCGAAGGGGCACCGCTCCGCATCGAGATCCTGCCCGACGGCGACGCGCTGGCGCTGCGCGCCGCCGACCTCTTCGCCATGGCGGGGCAGGAGGCGGCGGCGGCGCGCGGCCGCTTCGCCGTCGCGCTCAGCGGCGGCGAGACGCCGCGCGCCCTGTACCGGATGCTGGCGCGCCAGCAGTTCAGCCAGAAGGTCCCGTGGCGCCACGTCCAGCTCTACTGGGGCGACGAGCGCTGCGTACCGCCCGATGACGCGCAGAGCAACTACGGCATGGCGCGGGACGCGTTCATCAAGCATGTGCCGATCGCGGACGCCAGCGTGCATCGCATGCGCGGCGAGGACCCGCCGGAAGAGGCCGCCCTGGCGTACGACGCCGAGCTGCGGGGCCTGGCCGCCCAGGAGCGGCCGCGCGTCGAGGTCCCCGTGTTCGACCTCGTCCTCCTCGGCCTCGGCACCGACGGCCACACCGCCTCGCTCTTCCCGCACAGCGACGCCCTCGCGGTGGAGGACAGCTTCGCGGTGCCGACACAAGCCTCCGACGGCTCACCCCGGCTCACCGTGACGGCGCCGGTGCTCAATGCCGCGCGCCGCGTCTGGTTCCTGGTGAGCGGCGCCAAGAAGGCCGGCATGGTCGCCGAAGTGCTCGAGGGCCTGCGCGTGCCCAACGCGGTGCCCGCGCAGGGCGTCGCGCCCGTGCACGGAACGCTCACGTGGTTCCTGGACGAGGCGGCGGCGGCCCAGCTGAGCCCGGACGCCCGCGCCTGACAAGAAGCCGGCGCGGTCCGCGGCGCCGGCGGGTCGCCGGCGGCGTCGCCGGCGCGATGTGAGGAGGACATGATGACCGAGACCTACGAGGTCCTGCAGCCGGACGGTACGGTGCGCGAGTATGCCGCCGCCCAGTTCGACGAGATCAGGCGCGTCAGCACGCACGCCGAGCACGACGAGTTGCTCGCCCTGGGCTGGCTGGCCCTGGGCGAGGAGGTCGAAGAGGGAGAGGCTCAGAAGCCGCGAGCGGCCTGGAAGCAAGCGCTCACGGAGACGGTCACGCCACCGCCCGAGACGCCGGAGATCGTGCTCTACGTGCTCGGGCGCCTCAAGCCCGGGGAAGAAGGCCGACAGGTCGTCTGATGGGCCTCCTCGACGCGTTCCGCCACAAGAAGCCGGAGGGCGACCCGCTGACCGGCGGCGCCGACGGCTTCTTCGACGTGCTCGACGACGACGGTCGGCTCGTGCGCTACACGCCTGACGACTTCGACGAGATCTGGACGACCACCGACGAGCACGAGGCCGGCCATCACGTGAGCATCGGCTGGCTTCTGCTCGACGAGGTGACCGGCCCGGGGACCGGCAAGGGTGAGCTCGAGTTCCGGATGGAGCCGACGGGCGAGGGCCGCTACCAGTCGGCGCCACACCATGCTGCTCCGCACAACGTCACGACCTACGTTCTCGGCTACCTCAAGCCGGGACGTCAAGGCTCGCCCCAACCATGACGGGTGACGATAGGCGCATGCCGGCGCCGCTGCTGCGCGGGCCGCGGGTGACGCTACGGCCGCCCGCGGCCGGGGACGCCGAGGCCGTCAGGCGCATCGGCATCCATCCGGAGATCGCGCGCTCCTTCGGCGAAGAGGCCGGCGACGAGTGGCGCGAGCTCACCCCCTGCGAGGCCGACGAGCTGCTGGCGCGCCTCCGTCCCGCCGCCGACCGCGTGAGCTGGGTCGTCGACGCCGGCCGGGGCTTCATCGGCTCGGCCTCTCTCGATTCGTTCGACGTTGGCAGTCGCTCGGCGGCATATGCGATCGGGCTGCTCACGCCGGACGTCCTGGGTCATGGACTCGGCACTGAGGTCACCCGCCTGGTGCTTGCGCACACCTTCGACCACCTGGCGCTGACTGCACTGACCGTCCGCGTCCTCGAGTTCAACGCACGAGCCGTCGCCTGCTACGCACGCTGCGGAGTCGTCCACGACAATCGCGAGCCGGACTCGGTCAGGCTCGACGGTGTCCGGTACGCGGACGTCATCATGCGGCTCGACGCAGAACGGTACCGGCGCCTTGCGCCGAGCTCGGGAGTGGTCGTGGAACCGGCTGGACCCTACTGAGCGGGGGTTCACCGCGCCGCGCTCCCACGTGCCTTTTCGTAGACTGGGGGCATCTCCGCGTCGTGCGCCGAGCGAGGGCCGGCGTGACTGCGTGGTCACGGCCGGGAGACGCCGTGGGGGCCGGGCACCTGCGCGTCAAGGAGACGTGGGGCGGAGGGCGAAGCCCTAAGCGCCATGGCAGCCGGACGACGCCCCTTCATGACCGCTCGCACGATCCGGACGCTCGATGTGACGATTGTGGCCTGGATCGTCGTGTGGGTGCTCCTCGGCGTCTTCGTCGGACGCGCGATCTGGAACGTCGGGCGGATCGCCGACCCGGTCATTCGCAACGCCGCCAGCCTGAGTCAGACGGCCCAGGGGTTCGAACGCCTGCGCTCGGTCCCTCTGATCGGAGGTGCTCTCGGCGGCGCCGTCGCCGGCGTGACGGGGTCCGCGGACCGGGCGCGCGCCGAGGCCCAGGCGGTCAAGGACAGGGTGCACACGCTCGGCCTCGTGATCGGTCTGCTCATCGCTCTCGGGCCGATTCTCTTCGCGCTTCTCTTCTACCTGCCCTTGCGGCTGCCGTGGCGGCGCGACGTCGCCGCGATCCGCGCGGCCCTCGCGCGTGACCCCGGCGACCTCGTGCTGCAGCGCTACCTCGCCGAGCGAGCGATGGAAGGGCTGCCCTACGATCGGCTTCGCGAACTCAGCGGCGACCCGTGGCGTGACCTCCAAACGGGACGAGCGGAGCGTCTCGCCGCGGTCGAACTCGACCGGTTGGGGCTCGCACCGCGTCGCTGAGCGAACAGCGTTTCTTCAAGCTGCCCTGGCACGCAGCTCGCCGAATGCTCTCCTGTGTCTAGCCGTGCCGGCCTGGTGGTAGACTCAGGTGGCAAGCCAGGTGGCCGCGTCGGGGTCGCGTGACGGCGCTCTTCGGAGCCCGCCAGGCTCCTCGTCGAGGAAAGTCCGGACACCACAGAGCAGGGCGCTGGCTAACGGCCAGCCGGGGAAACCCGAGGGAAAGCGCAACAGAGAGCAGACCGCCAGCGGCCCCTTTCGAGGGGTGCGGGTAAGGGTGAAACGGTGAGGTAAGAGCTCACCAGCGGTCCTGGCGACAGGCCGGCTCGGCAAGCCCCGCCCGGTGCAAGGCCAAATAGGGGAGTGTTTGAGGGTTGCTCGCCCGAGACTCCCGGGTTCCGGCCGCACGAGCCGTCCGGCAACGGAAGGCCGAGATGGATGGTCACCCACGACAGGATCCGGCTTACGGCTTGCTACAGAAAGGCCCCTCGGTCCAGCTGGACGAGGGGCCTTTCCACGTTCTGATCGCCTGTGATCCGGCCCGTGTGCCGCGCATAAGCGGCGTCACCCGGCGCGTGCATGCCTCAGACCGCAGGGGAGCGGGTACACAGCCGGACGGTGGACCTCCTCGGGAAAGGGACGGCCGTGCAGAAGCCCCAGTGGAGCGACTTCGGCTCGATCTGGAAGACGATCCGGGAAGTCGACGTCAACGCCATCCGGCGCGAGGCGGAGCGCGACGTCAGTATCGTCTGCGCCGGCCAGCCTGCCGCGCTCTGGTGGATCGACCGCTTCCTTCGCGAGGGGCCCGATCGCTACGCGCCGGAGGTGGACCCCCTCGCGCTGGTGCCTCTCACCGAGGTCGCCGGCTACCTGGATCTGGTGCGCTCGGCCGACCTGGTGATCGTGGCACTGGACGAGGCCTCTCCGCCGGGCGACCGGGAACTCGACGCGCTCAAGCGCCTGGCGTCCGCGCGGCGCCACGGCCGGGTCGCCGTCCGCTTCGGCGAGGCAGCCGGCGCGCCGGCCGAGTGGTCCGTCCGCCCCGACTGGAGCGTCGCGACACGGGTGGATCCGCGGTCGCCGGGCGCGGCGGCGAAGGTCTGCGGCGCCGTCCTCAGCGGACTCCCCAAGGCCGCGCGCCTCGCCGCCGCTCGGCACCTGCCGGGGTTGCGTCCCTGGTTCGCCGCCCGCCTGACCAGCGAGGTCTCGACGTCGAACGCGGCCTTCGCGCTGGCCTCCGGGGTGCCGTCACTGGTGCCCGTGCTCGGCATCCCGATCTCGGCCGCCGACACCGTCATCCTCACCAAGAACCAGGCTCTGATGGTCTATCGTCTGGCGCTGGCCTGCGGCGCGCCGCCCGACTTCCAGAAGCGCATGCTCGAGATCACTCCGGTGATCGGCGGCGCGGTGGTGTGGCGGCAGATCGCCGGGGCGCTGGTCGGCATGGTCCCCGGCTACGGCATCGTGCCCAAGACCGCGGTCGCCTTCGGCGGCACCTACGTGGTGGGGCTGCTCGCCACGCGCTGGTACGAGACCGGCCTCCTCACCGACGCCGAACGCAGGCGCATCACAGCGGAGGCCGCGGCCAAGGCCCGGGACGCGGCGGCGCTGCTGGTGAAGCAGGCGCGCGCCGCCGCCGGCGGCAAGGCCGGCGTCGGGGCGCAGGGCAGGATCGGGAGACTGACGGGGGGCGCCTCCGCGGCGCGCGCCCGGGCCACGAGGGCTGCGACGCGTGCGCGGGCAGCGGCCCGGCGTGTGGGCGCGAGCGGAACGAAGGTGGCGCGACGACGAAAGCGCAGCGCGGCCGTGGACACGGACCAGACGGGCGTGCCGTCGGCGCCGCCACTGCCGCCGCCGCAGCCGCCCGACGGGTCCGCGTGAGACCTCGCCGGACGTGAACGCCCGCGGCCGCGGCGTGGAGTTGCGGCCCTACGCGGGGCGGCGGCCGGCGCGGCAACGCCGCCGCCCTCAGAACTGCACGTAGACGAAGGCGGCCGGCTTGCCCATGGCCAAAATGGCCGCGCCGAGCAGCAGGCCGAACACGATCCCGTAGCGCCGCGTGGGCTTCGCGTCGAGCTCCCACGTGTTCGGCGCCAGGTTCACCCAGGCGAGGCCGCTGAAGATCAGCAGCGTCAGCGAGTACCCGATCTGCACCTTCGCCGAGTGCAGGCTGCCGAGGCCGTTCAGGCCGGCCATGGCCTTGAGCACCTGGCCGGCCTGCGTCAGCGTCGAGGCGCGGAAGAAGACCCACGCCACGACCACGGCGACGAACGTCAGTCCGCGGTTCAGCCACATGTTCTTCGGCGTCATGCCCTTCTGGCGCGCGACCGCGTGCACCGACTGGTAGATGCCGTGGAGCAGGCCCCAGACGATGAACGTCCACCCGGCGCCGTGCCAGATGCCGACGACGGTGAAGGTGATCATCAGATTGCGCACCGTCACCGCCAGGCCGCGGCGCGAGCCTCCGAGTGGGATGAACAGGTAGTCGCGCATCCAGAACGAGAGCGTCATGTGCCAGCGCCGCCAGAACTGGCTCGGGTTGGCCGCCTTGTAGGGCGAGTCGAAGTTCTGCGGGAAGTGGTAGCCCAGCAGATAGGCGATGCCGACGGCCATGTCCGAGTACCCGCTGAAGTCGAAGTAGAGCTGCAGGGTGTAACCCAGGGCGGCCGCCCACCCGCTGACGAAGTGGAGGTGGGCGGCGTTGCCGAAGAGCGCGTCTACGCGCGGCAGCATGACGTCGGCGATGAGCAGCTTCTTGGCCATCCCGCAGGCGATGAAGAAGAGGCCGAGCGCCGCCAGGCGCGCGGTCAGGCGGCGCGGCGCGTCGTCGAAGGCGCCCTCCACGTCGCGCCAGCGCAGGATCGGTCCGGCGACGGCGCGCGGGAACAGGGCGATGAACGCGGCGTAGCGCAGGAAGCTCCGCGCGGCGCGCACGTCGCCGCGGTACACGTCGATCACGTAGCTCATGGCGCTGAACGTGTAGAACGAGATGCCCAGCGGCAGCAGTACGTGCAGGGCGGGGAGGTCGAGATCGAGCCCGACCCACGAGCCGAGGCCGTCCAGAGAGTCGAGGAAGAAGCCGCGGTACTTGAAGTAGCCGAGGATGCCCACGTTGGCCACGAGCGCGATGACGAGGATCCACCGGCGGCGGCGCAGCGTCCCGCCGCGCGCCAGGAGCAGTCCGGCGACCCAGTCGATCGTCGTGGCGCCGACCATGATCGGCACGAAGCGCCAGTCGTACCAGCCGACGAAGACCCACGAGGCGAGCGTGAGGAACGCGAGCCGCCAGACGGCGCGCGGCAGCAGCCAGTACACCAGCAGGGTGACCGGCAGGAAGGCGAACAGGAACGTGTAGCTCGTCAGCTGTATGGCGCCCCCTTCGGCGGCAGCATCCTATCAGCGGGGCGAGCGTCGGGGCGCAGTGCGATCAACGGCCGGCGGGAGTCGCGCCGAGACCACGGCCCTCTGGACCCCGCGCGGCTCGCCGCTCCGTTATGCTGCGGCCATGCGTCCGACCGCCGCACAGATGGCCGCCTCTCTGGGGCTGGCACCTCACCCGGAAGGCGGGTACTACCTCGAGACGTACCGCGCGGTGCAGACGCTGCGCACGCCGCGCGGCGAGCGTCCGGCCTCCACCGCCATCCTCTTCCTCGTCACGGCCGGGTCGGTGAGCCGCCTGCACCGGCTCAGCAGCGACGAGCTGTGGGTCTATCAGGGCGGCCTTCCGCTGGAGCTCGTGACCATCGCGCCGGACGGCGAGGTGCTGCGGCGCGTGCTGGGTGACCCCGGGGGACTTGTGGGGAGCCGCGACCACGTGCAGCCGTCGACTCCTGATGCCCCTGTGGGGCTGTCGGAGGACGTGCTCGACTGGCTCCCACAGGCGCTCGTGCCGGCCGGCAGCTGGCAGGGCGCCCGCCTCGCGGGCGGCCCGCACCTGCCGGCCCAGAACGCCTGGGCGCTCGTCAGCTGCATCGTGATGCCCGGCTTCGACTTCGCCGACTTCGAGCTCGCCGACCGCGACTCGCTCGTGGCCGCGCATCCGCGGCTCGCCGGCCTCATCCGCGAACTGACCTGATCCGCCGCCGTCGGCCCGCTCGCCCCGCCGCTCGGCGTCGCCTGTCTCCGCTTGCGCAGATCACCACGGACCCGTCCGGCCCGCGTGATACGCTCGCCGCGACCATGACCGGCGTGGCCGACGCACACCAGGGGCTGCTCGTCAGCGGCCGTTTCCGGGAGCTCGAGGACGCTCTGTGCGAGCGCGTGGCCGAGCTCAAGCGGGACGATGCGCTGACGCCGCTCACCATCGTCGTCGGTTCGGCCTCGGTGCGGACGCACGTCGGCGATCTTCTCGTACGGAGCCTCGGCGCGGTCGCCAACCTCAGCATCGCCACTCTCGGCCGGCTGGCCTCGGATCTCGTCGCCGCGGAACGCGGAGCGCCACCGGTGGTGCTCGGTGGTCTGGCGCGCGAACGGCTGGTGCGGCGCCTCGTGGCCGAGCGGGCGGGAGAGCTCGAGTACTTCGCGCCCGTCGTCGATCGCCCGCACTTCGCGCAGGCGCTTGCGGCCACGCTCACCGATCTGCGCGAGGCGTGTGTCCTTCCCGACTCGGCGTGGAGCGACGCGGCCTCCGCCGCTTCTCCAGCTGCGGCTACGAGCGGGGCCAAGGCGCGGGATCTCGACCGCCTGTACAGGGCGTTCTGCGCTGAGCTCGAGGCGCGGAGACTGCTCGACGGCGCCGGCGTGCAAGGCGCGGCGGCCGCCGCGGCATCGGCGCGCCCTCTGTCGGGCGCCGTCATCCTGTTCGGCGTCTACGACCTCAACCAGGCGCAGGAGTCCCTGGTCCGGGCGCTGATCACGCGCGGGGCCGACGTGTTCGTCCCCGTCCCGGGCGGCGCCGCCCGGTCGGCCCTCACGACGCTCGACGTCGCCATCGAGCTGGGACTCGTCGAGAGACGGCTGGCCGCGCCGCCGCTGACGCGCGACCGTGAGCGGCTCCGCGTTCTCTGGGACGAGGCGAGTGACGAGCCCCTCGCGTTCGGAGGCGATGGTTCGCTGGCGGTTGTGTCAGTCTCGGACGAGCGAGCCGAGCTCCGCGAGGCGGTCCGGGCCATCGTCAGCGCGGTCGAAGACGGGGCGTCCGCGTGGGACTGCGCCCTGGTCGTCCCGCACGCAGAGGCCGTCGAGATCGCCGCCGCCGCGCTGCAGGAGGCCGGGCTACCGGCGGCCTGCCGGGTGCCGGACAGGTCGACGGGCCCGCGACTGCTGGTGCGGCTTGCCGACTGCCTCGCACCGCCTGCCGGTGAGCCGTTCTCGCGGCGGGCGGTCGTCGACCTGCTCGCCGCCGGGCCGCTGCTCGTCGGCGGCGAAGCGGGGGAGACCGCCATGTGGCTGGACGAGGCCCGGCAAGCCGGCGTGGTGGCCGGGCCCGAGCACTGGCTGAGCCGCCTCGCGAGCCGCCGGCGCGGCCTGGAGCAGCGCCTGGGGGTCCTCGAAGCAAGAGGCGCCTCCGCAGACGAGGACGATGACGATGAGGTCTCGGGCAAGGTCGAAGCGCTGCGGCGCCGGCTGGCGGCCGTGCGCGGGCTGCAAGCCGCGGCGAGCTCGCTCGTGCAGGCATGCGGCGAGCTGCCCCACCGGGCCACTTGGGGCGTATGGGCCGAGTCCTTCGCCTCCGCTGTGGCGGCCGTGTTCGCGCCGGAGGCGTCCGAGGAGGCCCGTGACGCGGCCGCCCGCCTCCAGGCGCTGTCCGTGCTTGATGAGCAAGTCGGTCTGGACGAGGCCGTGGGTGCGCTGCGCGACCTGCTGGCCGGCGCGCGCGTCCTGCGCGGCCGCACCGGCCGAGACGGAGTGGCCGTGCTCACGCCGCTCGGGCTCCGCGGCCTCAGCTTCCACACCGTAGCTTTCACCGGCTTGGCGGAGGGCGGGTTCCCAGCCCGCGGCCGGCCGGATCCGCTGTTGGGAGACGCCGAGCGCCGCCGCGTCGGCTCGGCGCTCGGCGTCCGCCTGCCGCTGGCCGAGCAGCGCGACGCCGAGTCGCTCCTCCTGTTTGCCTTTGTCTGCGAGGCGGCTCGCGAACGGCTCGTCCTGCTCGCGCCTCGCTCCAGCGCCGCCGACGGGCGGCCGAGGCTGCCGTCGCGGCTCCTGCTGCGGCTCGCGTCCGCGGGTGCCGGCCACCCGGTGGGGCTCGACGAGTTCCTCGACGGCGTGCCGCTCAGGCCGGTCTGGTGGCGTGTCGCCGGCTCACCTGGGTTCTCGGACGACGCCGTGTGGGTGGACGAGCGCGAGCGAGACACCGCTCTGCTGCTCGCGCTCGGCGGCGGCGGACGCCGCGGGGCCGCTCGGGCGTACGCCGCCGCCGTGCTCGACGACGGCGAGGCCGCCGGGCGGCGGTTCGGCGCCTGGCGCTCGGCGCGAAGTCCGGTGCCGGGCCCCTGGGACGGCCTGCTCGGGGCCGGCGCCCGCGCCGCGCTCGCGACCATGCACCCCTTCGACGCAGAGATGCATCCCACGCGACTCGAACGCTACGTGAACTGCCCGTTCGCGTTCCTCCTGCGCGACGTGTACGGGCTGCAGGCACCCGACGAGCCGGGCGACTCGCTGGAGATGGACGCCCGCGAGTTCGGGACGCTCGCCCACGACATTCTCGAGCGGGCCTACGAGGAGGTGATCGCCGGCGACCTGCGCCAAGAAGGGGCCCTGGCGGCGGTCCTCGCCGCGTGGGAGGTCTGCTGCGCCGAAGCCGAGAACCGCGGTATCACCGGCGCGGCGCTCTCGTGGGAGGTCCGACGGGAGCTGTTGCTCGAGGACCTCCTCGAGACGGTGCGCCGCGACTCCGTGTTCGCGGACCCGGGGAGCCGTCCCGTCGGCGTCGAGTGGCGCTTCGGCGAGTCCGTGGACCGGCCGGTCTTCCTCGAGCTCCCGGAAGGACGAGTCGTCCGGTTCGCCGGCCGTCTCGACCGCGTCGACGAGACGCCGTCCGGGGCTCGCATCATCGACTACAAGTCGGGCGGCGGAGCGGTCGAGCGCAACCGCATCAAGGAGCGCCTCAGTGTCCAGCTTCCCGTGTACCGGCTCGCGCTGCGACAGGCCGGTGCGGGGGACTACGCATCGATCAGCTGCCTCTACCGGCTGGTCACGCGCCGCGGCGGCTTCGAGGACCTCGATCTGCCGCAGGACGAAGCGGCGTCCAACCGAAGGCTGCAGGCTCTTGTCGCCACGGCTGTCTCTCTGGTCGACGTCGGCCTGTTCCCGCGCAGCACTCGCCAGCGCTGCGAGTACTGCGACGTTCGGTACGCCTGCGGCGTGTCCGGCTGGGCCAAGGCGCGCAAGCGCGAGCACGAGCTGCTCGATCCCGTGACCGGGCTGCAGTCGCCGGCGGCCGAGGAGGACGCGGATGCCTGACCGCCGAGTCTGCGACCAGGACGACCGAGACCGCGTCACCGCCGACCTGGGGACGACGTTCCTCCTCGAAGCCGGGGCCGGCACCGGCAAGACCCGCGTGCTCGTCGACCGCTACGTGAACTGCGTCCTCGACCCGGTGCGGGGGACGGGCGACGTCCGCACCGTGGCGGCCATCACCTTCACCGAGAAGGCCGCCGGCGAGCTCCGCCAGCGCATCCGTGAGGAGTTCGAGCGGCTGGCGCTGCAGAACGCCGGTGACCCCGGGCGCGCGGCGGTCATCCAGGGCGCGCTCGACGCCCTCGACGACGCGCCCATCAGCACCATCCACGGCTTCGCCGGCCGGCTGCTGCGGGAGTTCCCGGTCGAGGCCGGCGTGGATCCCGCCTTCGAGCAGCTCGACGCGCTCGGGTCGGACCTCGAGCGCGGCCAGTTTTGGGAGGAGTGGCTCACGGAACTGGCCGCCGGCGACCCCTCGGTGGGGACCACCCGGCGCGGGCTGTCGCGGCTGCTGCGCGCCGGCGTTCGCCTCGAGTGGCTGCGGACGCTCGCCGTGGGCCCCAGAGGGGTCTTCGGCGAGCGCTACGACCTCGATCCGGAGCCCAGGTCGCTTCCCGAGCCGGACCTGAGCGCATCGCTCCCGGAGCTCCTCGCCTCTCTCGAGCGGCTGGCGTCATTCTGTTCCGTCGCCTGCAGTAGCGCCGATGACAAAGGCTGCATGGCGGCCATGGCGCTGGTCGACGCAGGGCGCGAGCTCGTGGAGCGACCGCCGAACGACGTCGATCAGCTTGCCGCCGCGTTCTTCGCCCTCCCGGTCAAGGCGACGCCGACCGCCCCTGGCGGCGCCAAGGGTAACTGGAGCCAGACGCACGGCGGCAAGGACGAGCTGCAGACGCGGTACCGCGAGGCCGTGGACGAGGTGCTCGCGGTGCGGGAGGCCTACGCCGCCTTCCTCACCACGCTTGCCGTGTCGGTCGCCGACGCGTTCTCGCGCTGGGCGGCCGAGACCCAGCTCGCTCTCGGCCGACTGGACTTCACCGACCTGCTCGGCTGCCTGCGCGATCTGCTGGCGCGCGACTTCGCCGCACGAGCGGCGTTGCAGGCGCGCTTCCGCTACCTGCTCGTCGACGAGTTCCAGGACACCGACCCCTTGCAGGCGGAGATCGTCTTCCTTCTCTGCGAGCGCGAGCCCGTGGTCGAAGACTGGCAGGAGGCGATCCTCGAGCCCGGCAAGCTCTTCGTCGTCGGCGACCCCAAGCAGTCCATCTACCGCTTCCGTCGCGCGGACATCGGCATGTACGACCAGGTCAAGCGCCTGGTCGCCGGCCAGCCGGACGACACCGGGGCATTGGCGGTCATCCGCCAGAACTTCCGGACCACGCCGGCGGTGGTGCAGTGGGTCAACAACGTCTTCGCCGACGTGTTCGACGAGGACAGGGAAGAGGGCCGCCAGCCCGGCTACCAGTGGGTCGAGCCGTTCCGTCCCCAGGCCGACGGCGCGCGCGTCTCCGTGCTGCTCGGCGACGACTTCGGCAGTGCCGCCGGGGCCGCGGACGCCGCGCGGCGTGCCGAGGCGCAGGCGCTGGCCGCGCTCCTGCTCGCGATGCACGGCGAGGAGCAGGAGCGCTGGAGCGTGCAGGACCGCACGGCGAGCGGCGCCGAGCACGGCGAGGCGTGGCGCCCGCCGCGCTGGGGCGACGTCGCCTTGCTCTTCCGGGCGACCACCGGCCTCGAGACCTACGAGCAGGCGTTCCGCGAGGCCGGCGTCCCTTACCGCGTGGACGGCGGCAAAGCCTACTTCGCGCGACGTGAGGTCGACGACGCGCTCCTGTGTCTGCGCGCCGTGGACGATCCGAGCGACGGACCCGCCGTGTACGGGGCCCTGCACTCGTCGTTCTTCGGGTTCAGCGACGACGAGCTGTTCCTCTTCTGGGCCGCCGGCGGAAGGTTCGACCTGTTCGCCGCGCAGCCGGAGGCGCACGCGGCGGTCGGCGCGGCGCTCGCGACGCTGCGCGCGCTGCACCAGCGCCGCGCGGAGAGCGAGCCGCACGAGCTCGCCGCGGAGCTGGTCCGGGTCGCCCGCGCGTCCGAGTTCCTCGCCGCCACCGGCCCCGGAGGCGCCCAGGCGATGGCCAACCTCGAGAAGCTCGTCGACCGCGCCCGCGCCTTCTCCGGAGCGGGCGGAGGCGGCCTCGGGGCGTTCCTCGCCTGGGCGGCCGAGGCCGGCGACGCCTCCGGGGAGCAGGAGTCGCAGGTGGACGATGACGGGGACGTCGTGCGCCTGCTCACCATCCACAAGGCCAAAGGTCTGGAGTATCCGATCGTCATTCTCGTCGGCGGCGCCCTGAACGGTGGGGGCGGAGGCGGCGACCCGATCGTGGACCGCGAGGAGCGGCGGCTCGCGATCAGGCTCAAGGCCGAGCTTCCGGGGGCGCCCGCTCGCGACCTCGAGCCGCAGCGGTACACGACCCTCAAGGAGCGCGAGAAGCGTATGGAGGCGAGCGAGACGCGCCGTCTCCTGTACGTGGCCGTCACGCGCGCCCGTGACCGGCTCGTCGTCTCGTGCTTCGGGCGCCTCAGGAACAAGGACGGATCGGCCGCGGCCGTGTTGCTCGGCCCCATAGCCGCAGCGTTGCCCTCACCGGCTCCGATCGCCGATGAGTACGAGGACGGCGGCCTGCTGGTGCTGCCGGCGCGCGTGCCGCCCGCCCTCGATGAGCAGGACGGCGCTGGGGACGACCGGGACCTGGCCGGCGCGCGCCGCGGCTGGCGCGGGCGGCGCGACGCCGTTCTCGAGCGCGCCTGCATGCCCGCGCGGGCGACCAGCCCGAGCGGCCTAGAGCACGTGGACGAGTCCGTGAGTACGGGAGGACCGGGCGCCCCTGCCGGCCGAGCCAAAGCGCTGGCGCTGGGCTCGGCCGTGCACCGCATCATGGAACTGTGCGACCTCGGCGACGGGTCGTCCATCGGAAGGGTCGCCGCGGCGGTCGCGGCGGAGCTGGAGCGGCCGGACCTCGCCGAGGAGGCGGCGGAGCTCGCCGCGGCCTGCTGGCGGGCTGCGCCCGTCCGAGCCGCCGCGATGGCCGGTCCCGGAGCCGTCTACCGGGAGCTGCCGATCGGCGTCCTCATCGACGACGTCGTGGTGAGCGGAGCCATCGATCTGGTGTACCTCGACGGCGACGGGTGGGTGGTGGTCGACTACAAGACCGACCGTGCCCCGGAGCCCGAGGTGCTGCGCCAGCGGTACGAGCTCCAGGGCGCCGCCTATGCGCTCGCCGTCGAAGCGGCCACCGGCGGGGTCGTGCGCGAAGTCGTGTTCGTCGCCGCGCGCGCCGAGGACCTCGTCGTCCACGTCGCCGTGGACGACGAGTTGCGCACCAGGGCAAGGGGAGAGGTGGGCGCGGCGGCCGGCGCCGGCCGCGCCGTCAGCCCGGACGAGCTCTCGCCCGACTGAGGCGTCAGTCGGGCCGGTCGGGGTTTCGTTGCGGCCGGGCCGCAAGCGCCAGCCGTCCGGCGTGGACTCCGGCAAGCGCCACCCACGAGAGCAGCGCCGCCGCCATGATCCGCTGGAGAAGCCCCGCGATGTCGCTGTTGCCGGTGGCCGCCATCGTGAGCAGCAGGGCGAGCCCGATCAGGGAGAGCCCAGTCGACGTCAGGTGGAACGAGCGCCACGGCGCGTCGCCGCGGAAGTGCCAGGAGAGCAGGAGCATCGCCGTGATCAGGCAGCCGTAGCCGACGCTCGCCGAGACCTGGTGGACCTCACCGCTCGCGGTCGCCACGGCGGCGTTGCGCAGATCGGTCGGGAACGCCGCCGCCACGAAGGAGCTGACGCCGCAGACGACGATCAGGACCAGGCCCAGCCGTGACATGAGCGTCGCCCTGAGCCTCCGCCACAGGCCGACCGGCAGCGCGACGAAGCTGACTCCGAGGGCGCAGAACGCGGAGATCTGCAGGAACCCGTACCGCCCGACCGAGAGTTCGCTGATCGTGCGTTGCACGGGGTCGTACATGGGACGCAGGAACTCGCCCACCGACACGGCGGCGAAGAAGTACAGCACTCCGAGCACGGCGACGCCGGCAAAGAAGACGGTCGCCCACGCGACCAGAGGATGATCGGCCAGGGCTCTGGCGAGGTCTCGGAGGTCTCTCACGTCGGTCATGCGCATCACTCCGTTAGCGTTGCACGGGGAATGGTAGTACGGAAAGCCGCGCGGATCGGGTGGCCTCCACGCATGATCGGCGTTCTCAAGATACGCGACTTCCGGCTGTTGTTCACCGGCGAGGGCGTCTCGCTGCTGGGGGACCAGTTCTACTTCATCGCGCTGCCCTGGCTGGTGCTGGAGCTGACCTCCAGCACCGTGGTGCTGGGCGTGGTCCTCGCCCTCCAGGGCATCCCTCGCGCGGCGTTCATGCTGGTCGGCGGCGCGGTCACCGACCGCTTCTCGCCGCGCCGCGTGATGATCGCCTCCAACGTGGCCCGGCTGGCGATCGTGAGCGCTCTCAGCGCGCTCGTGTTCGGCGGCGGCGTGCCGACCTGGGTGCTGTTCGTCCTCGCCGCCGCCTACGGGGTCGCCGACGGCTTCTTCTACCCCGCGCAGACGGCGATCGTCCCGCAGCTCGCCTCGGTCGACCAGCTGTCCGGGGCCAATGCCTTCATCCAGGGGCTCGACCAGGTCGCGCAGTTCGTCGGTCCGCTGCTCGCCGGGCTGCTCATCGCGCGCGCGGCGGCGGGGGGCCTGGGCCTCGACGGGATCGGCGTCGCCCTGGCCATCGACGCCGTCACGTTCGCGGTGTCCATCGCCCTCCTGACGCTCATGCGCGTGGACGCGCGGGAGGCGAGGAGAGCCAGGGAGGCGGAAGCCGGCGCCGCCTCGGACGGCGGAGGCGCCGCGGAGGAGCCGGGCGGCCTTTGGACGTCGATCAAGGAAGGCCTCGCCTACATGTGGGCCGATCCGCTGCTCCGCGTCCTGCTCCTGCTCGTGCTCGCCGTGAACTTCCTCGCCGTCGGCCCGCTCCTCGTGGGGGTGCCGGCGCTCGCGGCCCAGCGTCTCCCCGGCGGCGCCCAGGCATACGGCGCCATCATGTCCGCGTTCGGAGGAGGGTCGCTCGCGGGCCTCGCCGTCGCCGGCGCCGCGCGCCGCCCGCCCGCCGCGCTCATGGGGCACGTGCTGCTCGGGGTCTGCGCCGTCTTCGGCGTCGGTCTCGTCGTCCTCGGCTTCGCCCAGTCGCTCGTCGCCGCTCTGGTGCCCTCCGCCTTCATGGGGTTCGCAGCCGGCTACCTCGCGGTGTCGTTCTTCACCTGGATCCAGACGCGCACGCCGCAGCGGCTCATGGGTCGCATGATGAGCCTGATCATCTTCGCCTCGGTCGGGCTGGTGCCGGTGTCGCAGGCGCTGTCGGGCGCGGTCGCGATCTGGAGTCTCACGGCGTTGTTCGTCGGCGCCGCGGCGCTGCTGACCGTCGTCGTGGCGCGAGCCTGGTTCGTGCCGTCGCTCCGGTCCATGGGTATGGAGATGGCGACCGGTCCCGCGAGCGCCGCTTCACCGGTGCCCGACGGCGACGAGCAGGAGGCCAACGAAGACGAGACCCGTGCCCACCCACTGCGGCACCTGGAATGATTCGTTGAAGATGAGGTACGCGGCGAACAGCTGTGCAGAGACGAAGGCAACGCCGATGCCGACGACGTTGGCGGCGGTGAGCGACCAGAAGCGGACCAGACCGGCGAAGCTCAACTGCACGCCGAGGCCGAAGATGCCCCCGATCACCTGCCAGAAGAGGAAGGTGCGGAAGCGGTCGGCGTGGGCGGAAGCGGCGAAGCAGGCGGTCGCTCCGACGTTGACCGCCTGGTTCACCACGGCGATGGCGAGGACGACGACCACGGTGGTCCCTGCGCTCATGGCAGCCGCGGAACCGGTGCCTCGCAAGGCGGTCAGGAAGCGATGTGCCATCGTTCTCCTCCAGTCTCTGGTCTCGCTGGGATTGTACGGCCGGGTCGACGGCGGGCTGCCATCATGAGGCTGCGCGTGGCCGGCGACCCGTGGCTGTACGCCGTCGCGCGCGTGCTGCTGGTGGCCGCCGTCGGCGCCTATGGCCGCGTGCGGGTGCGCGGGGCCGGCCACCTGCCTGCGGCCGGGCCGGCCATCGTCGTGGCCAATCACCCGAGCGACGTGGACCCGATCCTTCTCGGCGTCGCGTTGCCGCGCACCCTTCACTTCCTGGCCGACGTGGTGCAGTTCCGCCGCGGCTTCGTCGGTCCGGTGATCGAGCGGCTGACCGCCATCCCCGTCCACAAGGGGACCCCGGACCGGGCGGCGCTCGAGAAGGCCCTGGCACTGCTCGCCGGGGGCGAGGTCGTCGCGCTGTTCGGGGAGGGAGACCTCTACCGGCAGGAAGAGCCGGTGGCGTTCCGCTCCGGTGTAGCCTTTCTTGCCGCTCGCAGCGGCGCGCCCGTGGTGCCGGTCGCCATCTGCGGCGCGGAGCGGCTGTGGTCGGATGGGCGTCTGCACTGGCCGTGGATCTACGTGAACGTCGGGGCGCCCCTCAACACCGACGGAGCGCTCCGAGGGAGGGCGGCCTACGACCGCATGGCCGCGCGGCTGCGCGATGCGGTCGTCCGGCTTCACGCCGAGTGTCCGCGGGCCGACGGCCCGAACCGGACGATACGCGGGTCGTCGGGTCTATCGCCCGCCTCCCCGCCCGACCTCGGCGGCCGGCACGGATGAGTCATGGCGCGCCGTGGAAGAACCGGGGGAGACACACACCCGGCGCAGGGCCCCTGCTCCCACTGGTCGCGTCCTGCGCCGACGCGAAGGAGGCTCCACATGTCCGTGACACCCCAGAAGGTGACCCCGATGCTCTGGTTCGACGGCCAGGCGGAGGAGGCCGCCCGGCTGTACGTCTCCATCTTCGAGGACGCCGAGCTCGGCGCCATCAGCCGCCAGCCCGACGGCAGTCCGCTGGTCGTCGAGTTCTCGCTCGCCGGCCAGCGCTTCACGGCGCTCAACGGCGGACCGATGTACACCTTCACCCCGGCCATCTCGTTCCTCGTCGACTGTGACACCCAGGACGAAGTCGACCACTACTGGGACAAGCTGGGCGAGGGGGGCGACCCCGAGACCCAGCAGTGCGGCTGGCTCACGGACAGGTTCGGCGTCTCGTGGCAGATCGTGCCCAGGCAGCTCTCCGAGTTCATGAGCGACCCCGATCCGGAGAAGGCGGGGCGCACGATGCAGGCGATGCTGCAGATGAAGAAGCTGGACATCGAGGGACTCAGGCGGGCGCACGACGGGGAGTGAGGCCGGATGGCGCGTGGGGGGCCGGCGGTCTGCAGCAGGCGGGCTCGACGCGCCGCACCGGCGCGTCTTGTGCGCGTGTCGGCTTGACGCGCCGCACTGCGGGCGGCAACGTCTGCAGAGTGAGCGAACCGAGAGACAGCCGCCCGGACGACCTGCCCGCCGGCACCTTCGGCGCCTGGCTCGGGGAGATGCGCGCGGCCCTCCGGCACGAAGCCGACGCCGACGTGCCGTGCGGCGACTGCTGCGCCTGCTGCTCCACGTCGCACTTCGTGCACGTCGGCCCCGGCGAGGCGGACGCCCTCGAGCACCTCCCGCGGGAGCTGACCTTCCCGGCACCCGGCTTGCCGGCCGGGCACGTACTGCTGGGCTACGATGAGCGCGGGCGCTGCCCCCTGCTGGACGACGGCGGCCGGTGCACCATCTACGAGCACCGGCCGCTCACCTGCCGCACGTACGACTGCCGCGCCTTCGCCGCGGCCGGCATCGACGCGGACCGCGAGGAGATCTCGCGGAGGGCGCGGCGCTGGCGCTTCGCGTTCCCGGCGCCGCGCGACCGCGACGAGCTCGCGGCCGTCCGCGCGGCCGCGCGCTTCGTGCGCGACAACGCCGTCGCGTTCCCCGGCGGCGAAGTGCCCGAGGACCCGGCGCAGATCGCAGTGCTCGCCGTTGAGGTCGCCGGCGTCTTCCTGCCGGGCGGACCGGGCGCGGACGGCGGCGACGCCGTCACCGTGGCGGCCGCGATCGTGCGCGCCAGCGAGTGGCCGTGACGGAGGTGAGCGCCGCCCGATGAGTGAGCCGATGCCGGCGACACCGTTCGCGGCGTGGCTGCGCGCGACGCTCGCCACGCTCAGGGAGGACGAGCCCGCCGACGTGCCGTGCGGGAGCTGCAACGCCTGTTGCCGGACGTTCCACCAGATCCACCTGCGCCCGGGGGAGAAGCGGGCGCGCAAGCGGCTGCCCAAGGAGTACCTCTCCGTCGCCCGCGGCCTGCCGCCGGGCTACCTGCTGCTCGGCTACACGGAGGCCGGAGCCTGCCCGGTGCTGACAGACGGCCGGTGCACGATCTACGAGGACCGGCCGCTGGTGTGCCGCACCTACGACTGCCGCCTGTACGCCGCTACGGGCGTCGCTCCCGACAGGGACGAGATCGCGGCGCAGGTGCGGCGCTGGCGCTTCGACTATCCGGCGGCCGACGACCGCGAGCTGCAGGACGCCGTGCTCGCGGCGGTGAGCTTCATCCGCGAGAACCCGGCGTGCCTTCCGAGCGACGCGGCGCGGCGGCAGCCGATCCGCATCGCCACACTGGCGGTCGCCGCGCACGAGGAGTTCCTGGCCGGTGCCACCGTCGGCATCCGCCACAGGCCGGTGCGTGATCGGGACCGCATCTCAGCCGTCGCCGAAGCCAATGAGGAACTGTTCGGTGACGGTTGACGCCCCTCGGCCGCCCCGCATACCCTGTGGGGAGTCGCCGGCGCCCGCCGGCGTGAGTCGACCGAAAGGGAGCGTGATGGGCAAAGAGCTTTCCATCCTCGCGCACGACACGGTCGACCAGCCTCCTCCAGCCATCCGCAGCTGAGCGCCGGCTGAGCGTCCCCTCGGGACGCGGCTCCGGCGCATCCCCGCCCGCAGTCTCAGGGCGGACCCATCCATGCACGGGCGCGCTTCCCACGTGCCACGCGGCAGTCGTTCCGCGCTTCGCCCAGGCATCCGTCACTTCAGCGTCGACCGCATGGTAGAGTCTCGCTCAGGGCTGCATATTCCGTATGCATCGATGAGAAGCAGCGCCGCCAGGCGCCAATCACGTGGACAGGAGCGAGACATGATCAAGGTCGCTGAGTGGGGCACCGGCATGATGGGCCAGGGCCTTCTGGGGTTCATCCTCGACCGCCCGAAGGACATCGACCTCGTCGGCGTCATCGTCACCAACCCGGCCAAGGAAGGGAAGACCGTCGGCGAACTGCTGGGCCGCCCGTGCGACGTGAAGATGACCACCGACTTCGAGGCCGTGCTCGCCCAGAAGCCGGACGTGGTCTGCATCAACACCCAGTCCAATCTCAATGAGGTCGAGCCGCAGATCCTGCCGGCGCTCAAGGCCGGCTGCAACGTCATCTGCATCGCCGAGAAGATCTCGTATCCGTGGGCCAGCGACCCCGAGCGCGCCGACCTGTTCGACCGCGTGGCCAGGGAGAACGGCGTCAGCATCCTCGGCACCGGCATCAACCCCGGCTTTGTGCTCGACGCGCTCATCGTCATGTGGAGCTCGATCTGCCTGCGCGTCGACTCCATCGAGGCCTCCCGCGTGAACGACCTCTCGCCGTTCGGCCCGACCGTGATGGTCGGCCAGGGCGTGGGCACCACCGTCGAGCAGTTCGAGAAGGGCGTCGCCGACGGCAGCATCGTCGGCCACATCGGCTTCCCCGAATCCATCGAGCTCATCGCCAAGGCGCTGAACTGGAAGATCGACGAGATCATCGAGACGCGCGAGCCGATCGTCACCGAGGTCGAGCGGTCGACCCCGCACGTGCACGTCCCCGCCGGCTGGGTCGCGGGCTGTAAGCAGGTGGGCAAGGGCTACAGCGACGGCGAGCTCAAGATCCACCTCATCCACCCGCAGCAGATCCATCCCGAGATGGCGAATCAGGACACCGGCGACTACATCAAGATCACCGGCGACCCGAACGTGAACATGGTGAACTCCCCCGAGATCCCCGGCGGCAAGGGCACCTACGCCAGCACCGGCAACTACATCCCGCTCATGAAGGACGCGAAGCCCGGCATGCTCACCGTGGTCGACATGCCGCTGCCGCGCTTCTGGACGCCTACGCTCTGAAGGGACTGATCCGCGTGACGGACGCCATCCGCGCCCGAGAGGGCGACTGGGTCGAGGTCGAGTGCAAGCTGCTCGACCCGGCCGACCGCAGCAAGAACCTCCCGCCGGAGACGGCGGAGAAGCCGCTGCTGATGTGGGTCAAGGGGTTCGCCCTGGGCGCAGCCGCCAAGGGCGAAGAGCTCACCATCGAGACGATCACCGGCCGCAAGGTCAGCGGTGCGCTCTCGGCCGTGAATCCCGGCTACTACATCACCTACGGCGACCCCATCCCGGAGCTGACGCACGTCGGCCGCGACCTGCGTGCCCGGCTCGCGGCCTACAGAGCAGCCGAAGGCGGTGAGCGCTGATGGCGACCAAGTTCGACGCCATCATGGCGCGCCGCGGTGAGATCATGCGCAAGGCGCTGGGCATGGACTACAGCGAGTTCGAGCTGAGCCCCATCGCCTTCGACTACGAGCGCATGATGACCGCGCACGGCTACAGCCTCGACGACATCGTCACCATCCAGAGGCTCGCCGGCGTCGGCAGCACGCCGCTGCTTGAGCTCCGGAACCTGACCGACCTCGTGCGCAGCGTGAGCGAGCCCGGCAAGGGCGCGCGCATCTTCGTCAAGGACGAGGCGGCCAACCTCGCCGGAGCCTTCAAGGACCGTCGCGCGAGCGTGAGCATCCACGTGGCCAAGGAGAAGGGCTACGAAGGCGTCATCGCGGCGACGTCGGGCAACTACGGCGCCGCCGTCGCCAGCCAGGCGGCGCGCAACGATCTGAAGTGCATCATCGTGCAGGAGACCTTCGACAGCCGCCACGTCGGCCAGCCGGAGATCGTCGAGAAGGGCCGCGTCTGCGAGGCCTACGGCGCCGAGGTCGTGCAGCTGACCGTCGGGCCGGAGCTGTTCTTCCACATGGTCGAACTGCTCGACGTCACCGGGTACTTCGCCGCCTCGCTCTACAGCTCGTTCGGCGTGAGCGGCATCGAGACCCTCGGCCTCGAGATCGCCCGCGAGATGGAAGCCCTGACGGGCGCGTACCCGACGCACGTCGTGGTCACCCACGCCGGCGGCGGCAACACCACCGGCACGGCCCGCGGCCTGGAGCGTAGCGGCGCGACCGACACGCAGATCGTCTCGGCCTCGGTCGACCTCAGCGGCCTGCACATGGCCAGCGACGTCGACTTCAACCGCAAGAGCTTCACCACCGGCCACACCGGCTTCGGCGTGCCGTTCGCCACGTGGCCGGACCGCGCCGACGTGCCGCGCAACGCAGCCCGGCCGCTGCGCTACATCGACCGCTACCTGACGGTGACCCAAGGCGAGGTCTTCTACATCACCGAGGCGATGGCCAAGCTCGAGGGCCTCGAGCGCGGCCCCGCGGGCAACACCGCCATGACCGCGGCCGTGAGCCTCGCCCGCGACCTGCCGCGCGACGCCACCGTCGTCGTGCAGGAGACGGAGTACACGGGCGCCGGCAAGCACCACTGGAGCCAGCTCAACTTCGCCAGGGAGATGGGCGTCGGCGTGTGCTCCGGGGACCCCAAGGACAACGTCCCCGGCAAGGTCATCGTGATCCCGGAGGCGATCGAGCAGATCCGCGCCAAAGACTTCGACGTGGCGCGCATGCGCAAGAGCTACATCCGCAACGCGCTCAAGAACGCGCCCGAGGGCTACGTGCCGACGTCGGACGACGTCGAGTTCCTCGCCGCCGACACGAAGTCCGACCCGGACACCGTGCAGGCGACGCTGGCCGAGCTCGCGGAGGCCTGAGATGGCCCGCGAGGACACGTACCTCAAGGTCCGCGGGCACCTCGCCGAGCTCACCGACGAGGAGCTCGAGGCGCGCTTCTGGGAGCTCGCGCAGCGGGTCGTCGACCCGATGGTCGAGCTCGCCCGCGCGCACACCTCGCCGAGCATCGAGCGCTCGGTGCTGATGCGCATGGGCGTCGACTCGCCGACCTGTATGGCGGTGGTCGGCGAGTGCGAGAAGCGCGGCCTGCTGGGGCACGGCGCAGGGCATGTGGTGCTGCACTGCGCCACCACGTGGGGCTGCGCCGCGCCGGAGGCCGCGCGCAAGCTCGCCGCCGGCGAGGGCTGGGACGTCGTGGCCGAGAAGTGGGGAGGGGCGCGATGAACGGCCCCCGGATGGACGCTATCGAGCGGGGCGCCGAGGCGGTACCGCTCAGGCTCGACCCCAACGAGAAGCTCGACCTCGCCGCCCTCCTCGAGGGCCTCGAGGACTACCGCCCGCGGCGCAAGGGCTGGCACTGGCGCGAGCTCGTGCCCGACCAGAAGCTGCACAAGTTCGTCTACAAGGAGACGTCGAAGGGCCTCGAGCGCAGCATCCCGCTGCCGGCGGCCCACTACTTCGGCGACATCGACCCGCAGCCCGACTGCGTGGTCACCACCGAGATCGCCTCCGGACGCTTCGAGGACGACATCCGCCGCATGCGCATGGCGGCCTGGCACGGCGCCGACCACATGATGGTCATCCGCACCGCCGGGCAGAGCCACATGGACGGCCTCCTCGAGGGCACGCCGGAGGGCGTCGGCGGCATCGCCGTGACGCGCAAGCAGGTGCGCGCCACGCGCAAGGCGCTCGACCTCATCGAGGACGAGGTGGGCCGGCCGATCAACTTCCACAGCTACGTCAGCGGCGTGGCCGGCCCCGAGATGGCCGTCATGTTCGCCGAGGAGGGCGTCAACGGGGCCCACCAGGACCCGCAGTACAACGTCCTCTACCGCAACATCAACATGTACCGCAGCTTCGTCGACGCGGCCGTGGCCAAGCACGTCATGGCCAGCGTGCGCATGGCGCAGATCGACGGCGCGCACAACGCGAACGCGACCGCCGTCGAGGCCTGGAACGTGATGCCCGAGCTGCTCGTGCAGCACGCCATCAACTGCGCCTACTCCGTCTCGGTCGGGATGCCCAAGGAGGACATCTGCCTGAGCACGGTGCCTCCGGATGCGGCTCCGGCGCCCTGCATGCGCATGGACCTGCCCTATGCGGTCGCCCTGCGCGACTTCTTCGGCGAGTACAAGATGCGCGCCCAGGAGAACACGCGCTACATGGAGGCGGACGGCCGCGACGCCACCGTGAGCCACGTCATGAACCTCATGATCAGCCGGCTCACCAGCGCCGACATCCAGAGCACGATCACCCCCGACGAGGGCCGCAACGTGCCCTGGCACTACAACAACATCGCCGCGGTCAACACGGCCAAGCAGAGCCTCGTGGGCATGGACGGCCTGCGCGAGATGGTCAAGCTCGACCGCGACGCGCCGGAGCTCAAGCAGAAGGTACGTGAGATCAAGGAACGGGCGATCCTCTTCCTCGAGGCGATGCTGGACGACGGCGGCTACTTCGGCGCCGTCGAGGAGGCGTACTTCGTCGACTCCGGCATCTACCCGGAGACGCACGACGACGGCATCGCGCGCAAGAGCGACGGCGGCGTGGCGGCGGGCACGATCGTGCCTCGCGCCGCCGACTACCTCGCGCCGGTGTGCCACCACTTCGGCGAGAACCACCTGCCGGAGGGGTACGGCGACGCGGACGTCGGGACGGAAGCCGGCGGAGCCGGCCCGGACCGACACAAGCCCTGCGACCTCATCGGCGCCTGCACGCTCTGCGACGCCGAGAAGGTGCCGTTCATCGACGAGCTCGACCCCGAGGACAACGTCAACGCGCGACTCGCGCAGACGGCGGAGCTCCGCGAGAAGGGGCTCATCAAGCCGGAGGTCGAGTGGGCCGCCGACGGCTGGGTCGTCGTGACGCTGTTCCTTCCGGCGGCGCCGCGCGTCGCGGAGTTCGCGGCGCTCGAGTTCGGCAAGGCCATGAACCTGCAGGAGTGCGAGGTCATCAACAAGCAGGTCATGCACCCGGCCGAGGGCACGCTGATCGAGCTGAAGGGCCGGCTGGACGTGGTCGTCGACCCGGCCCGCCTGGTGATCCCGCCCGAGCCCGTGGTGATGAAGGACGAGGAGATCAAGGCCTTCGTCATCGAGAAGGGCGTCAAGTGCGTGGCCGCCACCGTCGGCGAGGACGAGCACTCCGTCGGCATGCGCGAGATCATCGACATCAAGCACGGCGGCCTCGAGAAGTGGGGGTTCTCGTGCGAGTACCTCGGCACCTCGGTGCCGGTCGAGAAGGTGCTGGACGCGGCGATCGAGCACGCCGCCCAGGTCGTCCTCATCAGCACGATCATCACGCACGGCGACATGCACCGGAACAACATGGAGAAGCTCGCCGACCTGGCCGTGGAGAAGGGCGTGCGCGACAAGCTGCTGCTCATCTCCGGGGGCACCCAGGTGACCGACGAGCTCGCCCGCAGCTGGGGTATGGACGCCGGCTTCGGGCGCGGCACCAAGGGCATCGGCGTCGCGTCGTTCGTCGTCAAGGCGATGCGCGAGCGCGGGATGTGACGTGACGCGCTCGCCGCACCGAAGCGGGGCGGGGGAGAGCCGGTGACGGCGGCCCCCCGCCCCGTTGACGCCCTCGTCGCCGAGATCGGCTCCACGACGACGGTCGTCTCGGCGTTCGCCGGGCTGTCTGACTACCCGGAGGCGACGCCCCGTCTTGTGGGACAGGGCGTCGCCGCCACCTCGGTCGCCGACGGCGACGTCACCATCGGCGTGAACGCCGCCAGGGCGCAGCTGGAGGCGTCGACCGGACAGCTCGAGCCCGAGCTCACACTGGCGACGAGCTCGGCGGCCGGCGGCTTGCGCATGACCGTGCACGGCCTCACGCAGCGCATGACGGCCATGGCGGCGCGCGAGGCGCGCTCGGGGCCGGCGCCGTCGTCAAGTACCAGACGGCCGGCCGTCTGCGCGACGCACGACCTGTGCGAGATCGAGGCGGTCCGGCCGAACCTCATCCTGCTGGCCGGCGGGGTCGAGGGCGGCGACTGCGACACCGTCCTGTTCAACGCCGAGCGCCTGGCGCAGACTCGAGGCGCGGCCGATCGTGGTGTACGCCGGCAACTCCGTCGTGTGCGGCGACGCCCAGGGACTCCTGAGACGGGCCGGCTTCAGGGTCAAGCTCACCAACAACGTGTATCCGGCTGTGGACGAACTCGACATCGTGCCGGCCCGCGCCGTCATCCACGACGCCTTCGAAGAGCACATCACGCACGCCCCGGGCATGGAGCGGATCGGCGAGGTCGTGAACGGCAGGATCCTGCCCACGCCGGGCGCGGTACTGATCGCCGCCGAGCGGCTGGCTGAAGACCTCGGCGATCTCGTCGTCGTCGACGTCGGTGGCGCCACCACCGACGTGCACTCCATCACCGACGGCAGCCCGGAGATCGCCGCGCTCATGATCGAGCCGCAGCCGCACAGCAAACGGACCGTCGAGGGCGATCTCGGGACCTACGTGAGCGCGAAGCACGTGGTCGAGATGCTGGCCGAGCAGGAACGCCCCGTGCGCCTGCCGCCGCCGCTGCCGACGACCCAGGAGGAGATCGCGGCTGCGTTGACGCTGACGCACTTCGCCGCCGTCACCGGCGTGCAGCGGCACGCCGGCCAGCTGGCGCACCTCTACACGCCGACCGGCCGGCAGACGGTCGCGCGGGGGCGCGACCTCACCGCCTGCCGGCTGGTGATCGGCACCGGCGGGGCGCTCACGCGCCTGCCTGGGGGCGAAGCCGTGCTCGCGGACTCGCGCGCCAGGAGCGGCGGCGGGGAGCGGCTGCTGCCGCCGCCGGATGCGCGCGTCGCCCTCGACCGCGACTACGTCTTCGCCTGCTGCGGCGCGCTGCTGAGGCACTTCGCGCCGGAGGCCGTCATCGCGCTCATGCGCGCCAGCGCCGGCGTCTGAGCCTTCGGCTCCGCCGGTCTGCGCCGCGGACTGGGCCTCCGTCGGCGCTCACGCGTCCTTGTGGTACTTGAACGACACGCTGACCTTGGCGCGATAGGCGGCGATCTTGTTGTCGACGATGTGCATGTCCAGTTTGACGATCTCCGCGACGCGCAGGTCCTCCAGGTGGCTCGCCGCCTCGTCGACGGCGGTTCTGGCCGCCTCCTCCCACGACGTGTCGCTGGTCCCGATGATCTCGATGACCTTGTAGACGCTGCCTGCCATGGCTCCTCCCTCCGAGGGATCTGATCGTGCCCGACCATCCTCTCGCCGGTCGCCGGGTCTGACGAGCGTTTGCCGTCGTCCGCCGCGCGGGATGGCCTTTCTTCCCGGAGCCGTGTGATGCTTCCCGTGCCCGCGGGCATCCACAGTGCACATGACGACACCAGCCGCACATCCCGCCCTCGCGCCGTTCACACCCGAGGTCCGTGACTGGTTCGCGCGGGCGTTCGCGGGGCCCACGCCCGCGCAGGTCAAGGCATGGCCGGCGATCTCCGCCGGCGCCCACACCCTCGTCTCGGCGCCCACCGGCTCGGGCAAGACGCTTGCCGCGTTCCTGTGGGCGCTCGACCGGTTCGTCGCGGAGCCGCCGCCCCCGGATCCCCGTGAGCGCCGGCTGCGACTCGTCTACATCTCGCCGCTCAAGGCGCTCGGCTACGACGTCGAGCGCAACCTGCGAGCGCCGCTGCGCGGCATCGGCGCCGACGTCCGTGTCGGCGTGCGCACCGGCGACACGCCGCAGCGCGAGCGGGCGGCGATGCTGCGCACCCCGCCCGACGTGCTGATCACCACGCCGGAGTCCCTCTACCTGATGCTCACCTCGCAGGCCCGAGCCCTGTTCGCGGGCACCGAGTGGGTCATCGTGGACGAGATCCACGCCGTGGCGCAGACCAAGCGCGGCTCCCACCTCGCCGTGACACTGGAGCGGCTGGCCGAGCAGGCGGGCCGCGACGTGCAGCGCATCGGCCTCTCGGCGACCCAGCGGCCCCTGGACGAGGTGGCGCGCTTCCTCGTCGGCCCCGGCCGCGACTGCACGGTCGTCGACGCCGGCGTGCGCAAGCCGCTCGACCTGCGCATCCACGTTCCCGTCGAGTCGATGGTCGAGCCGGACTCGCCGCTGGAGCTCGACGCGATCCCCGGGGGCGAGGCCACGCGGCGCAGCATCTGGCCGGCGATCTATCCGGAGCTGCTGCAGCTGGTCCGGGAGCACCGCTCGACGCTCGTCTTCGTCAACAACCGCCGCGCCGCGGAGCGCATCGCGCTGCGGCTGAACGACCTCGCGCGGCAGGAGGCCGAGGAGCGCGGGGAGGAGGCGCGCGAGATCGCCCGCGCCCACCATGGTTCCCTGGCGCGGGAGGAGCGCGTCGTCATCGAAGACCTGCTCAAGGCGGGCACGCTGCCCTGCCTGGTGGCCACGTCGTCGCTGGAGCTGGGCATCGACATGGGCGCCGTGGACCTCGTGGTGCAGGTCGAGTCACCGAAGTCGGTGACGCGTGGGCTGCAGCGGATCGGCCGCGCCGGTCACGGCGTCGGCGAAGTGTCGCGCGGACGCATCTTCCCCAAGTTCCGCGCCGACCTGCTCGAGTGCGCCGTCGTGGCGCGGCGCATGCGTGAGGGCCTCATCGAGGCCACCGTCGTGCCGCGCAACCCT
Organism: uncultured Thermoleophilia bacterium; assembly: GCA_963784975.1. Classification (GTDB taxonomy): domain Bacteria; phylum Actinomycetota; class Thermoleophilia; order UBA2241; family UBA2241; genus CAIXSE01. Next base: position 171,827 of record CAWAUK010000072.1, read on the forward strand.
CTCGACGTGCTGGCGCAGCAGATCGTCGCCATCGCCGCCACCGCGGGAGAGGAGGGCGTGGCGGTCGACGCGCTCCACGCCCTGGTCAGGCGGACGTGGACCTACGCCGACCTCGAGCTCCGTCAGCTCGAGAACGTGCTCGACATGCTCGACGGCCGCTACCCCTCGCAGGAGTTCGGCGAGCTGCGGCCGCGCCTCGTCTGGGACCGCGTCGCCGGCACGATCAGGGCCCGCTCCGGGGCCCGGCAGCTCGCCGTGGCCAACGCCGGCACGATCCCCGACAGAGGGCTCTTCAGCGTCAACCTGCCCGACGGCCGCCGCGTCGGGGAGCTTGACGAGGAGATGGTCTACGAGGCGCGCGCCGGCCAGACCTTCCTGCTGGGCGCCACCTCCTGGCGCATCGAGCAGATCACGCGCGACCGCGTGGTGGTCACGCCGGCGCCCGGCGTGCCGGGCGCCGTGCCGTTCTGGCACGGTGAGGGCGTCGGGCGTCCCCGGGAGCTCGGCGAGGCGATCGGGGCGTTCGCGCGCGTGGCCGTGCGCCAGGACGAGGCGACTCTGCAGCGGGACTACGACCTCGACCGGCGCGCCGCCTCCAATCTGCTCGCGTTCCTGCGCGAGCAGGAGGCGGCGACCGGCGTGGTCCCCTCCGACCGGACGCTGGTCGTGGAGCGCTTCCGCGATGAGATCGGCGACTGGCGGCTCTGCGTCCTGTCGCCGTACGGTGGCCGCGTCCACGCGGCTTGGGCGCTCGCACTCTCGGCGCGCATCCGGGACGGCTACGGCCTCGAGGCCGACGCGATCTGGTCGGACGACGGGATAATCGTCCACCTGCCGGACGCCGACGACCCGCCGGGCGCCGAGCTGGTGCTCGTCGACCCGGAGGAGGCCGAGGACATGGTGGTCGCGGAACTCGGCGCCAGCGCCCTGTTCGGCGCCCGCTTCCGCGAGAACGCGGCCCGCTCGTTGCTGATCCCGCGCGCCTACCCCGGGCGCCGAACGCCGCTCTGGCAGCAGCGCCTCAAGGCGCAGTCGCTTCTCGAGGTGGCGCGGCGCTATCCGCAGTTCCCGGTGATCCTCGAGACGTACCGCGAGTGCTTGCGCGACGTGCTCGACGTGCCCGGACTGCAGGAGCTGCTGCGCGCGATCCAGACCCGCGCGATCGGCATCGTCGAGGTGGAGACACAGACCGCGTCGCCGTTCGCCTCGTCGCTCCTCTTCGACTACGTGGCCAGCTACATGTACGAGGGCGACACGCCCGCCGCCGAGCGCCGCGCGGTGGCGCTCTCCCTTGACCGCGAGCTGCTCCGCGAGCTGCTGGGGCAGGAGGAGCTGCGCGACCTCATCGACCCCGATGCGCTCGAGCAGGTGGAGGACGACCTGCAGCACCGCTCCGAGCAGCTGCGGGCGCGTGACGCCGACGCGCTGCACGAAGTGCTGCGGCGCGTCGGCGACCTGACGGTGGACGAGGCAGAGCAGCGCGTGGCGGCCCCGTCGGAGGCCGGCGCCTGGCTGCGGCGGCTCGAGGACGAGCGCCGCATCGTCCGCGCCCGGCTCGGCGGCGAGGAGCGCTGGATCGCCGCCGCGGACGCCGGGCTGTACCGCGACGCCCTCGGCGTCGTGCCGCCCGGCGGACTGCCGGACGCATTCCTCGGCGACGTGCCGGACGCCATGCTGAGCCTGCTGCGGCGGTTCGCCCGCACGCACGGACCGTTCGAGACCGGGGACGTGCGGGCGCGCTACGGCGTGGACGCCGGCCCCGCGCTCGCGGAGCTCGAGCGGGCCGGCGAGCTGGTCCGCGGCGAGCTGCGGCCGCTGGGCACGCAGCGCGAGTGGTGCGATCCCGGCGTGCTGCGCCGCCTCCGCCGGGCGTCACTGGCGGTGCTGCGCAAGGAGATCGAGCCGGTCGGCCAGGCGACGATGGCGCGCTTCGCCCCGGCGTGGCAGGGGGTGGACCGCTACGCGCCGGCGGGCGCCGGCGTCGACCGCCTGCGCGACGTACTGGCGTCGCTCCAGGGTCTGCCGCTGGCGCCGGAGCTGTGGGAGAAGGACGTCCTGCCGCGCCGGCTTGGCACCTACTCCCCGTACTGGCTCGACGAGCTCTGCGCGAACGGCGAGGTCGTCTGGGTCGGCGCCGGGCCTCTGGGCGGGCGTTCCGGGCGCGTCGCGCTGTACTTCCGTGACGACGCGCCCCTGCTCGGCCCGCCGCCGGGCAGCTCCGAGCGGCCGGGCGGCGAGGTACACGAGCTTCTGCGCGAGCGGCTGGGTCGCGGCGCCTGCTTCTTCTCCGACCTGCTGGTCGAGTTTCCGGACGCCGGCGCCGACGAGCTGCGCGAGGCGCTCTGGGACCTCGCGTGGGCCGGAGAGGCGACCAACGACGCCTTCGCGCCGCTCCGGCAGCGCGGCGCCAAGGGTGCGGGCGCGGCAGCACGCGGGCGGCGCCCGTCCTCAGGGCGCTTCCGCCGCCGCGCCCGTGGCACGCCGCCGCTCCAGGGCCGCTGGTCGCTGGCCGAGGAGGTCTTCCGCGCCGAGGCGGCCGACCCGGACGCGCGCCGCCGGGCCTGGGCCGAGCTGCTGCTCGAGCGTCACGGCCTGCTCACCCGGGAGCTCGTGCGCGCCGAGGGCTATCCTGGCGGCTTCTCGGCGCTGTACCCGGCCCTGTCGGCGCTCGAGACGCTGGGCGTGGCCCGCCGCGGCTACTTCGTCGAGGGTCTCGGCGGCGCCCAGTTCGCGCTGCCGGGCGCCGTCGAGCGGCTGCGGGCGCAAGAGGAGGCGCCGGACACCCCGCTCGTCATCGCGACCGCCGACCCGGCGCAGCTCTACGGTGCCGGCCTGCGCTGGCCGGACACGGAGGTCCGGCCGCCGTCCCGGCGCGCCGGGGCCTACCTCGTCACGGTCGGCGGGCGCCCGGCCCTCTCGGTCCACACCGGAGGCCGTACCCTGCGGGTCGTCGGCCGGCCCGACGACGTCGAGCCGGCGCTCGCGGCTCTGGCCGGCGCGGTCCGCGCCGGGCGCCTGCGCCGGCTCTCTCTGGACACCATCGACGGCGAGCCGGCCGTCGCCAGCCCCCTGGCCGAGCGCCTCGTCGCCCTCGGCTTCCGGCGCGGCCTCCACGACTTCGCGCTGGCCCCCGGCGATGCCTGAGGGCGACACGATCCACCACGCGGCCCGGCGTGTCGGCGCCGTGCTCGCCGGGCACGTCCCGGACGCCATCGAGACGCCGCATCCCCGCTTCGGCCGCGACCGCTGGCCCGAGCGCCTCGCCGGGCGGCGCGTCGAGGCGGTCGACGCCATCGGCAAGCACCTCCTGCTGCGCTTCGAGGGCGGACTCGTCATCCACTCGCACCTCCGCATGACCGGCGCCTGGAGGGTGCTGAGGCGCGGCCAGCGCTGGCCGCGGTCGCCGCGCTCGGCCTGGCTCGTGATCCGCCGTGGGGACGACGAGGTGGTCCAGTTCAACGGCCCCGTCCTCGACCTCCTCACGGCGACACGCGTGCGCACGGACCCGCGCCTTGCGAACCTCGGGCCGGACCTCGTCGCGCGGCGGCCGTTCGACGAGGTCCGCTTCCTTCGCCGCCTGCGCGAGGACGATCCCACGCGGACGCTCGGCGACGGCCTCCTCGACCAGCACATCGTGGCCGGCATCGGCAACTTCTGGAAGTCCGAGGGCTGCTGGCTCGCGCGGATCGACCCGTGGCGGCCGATCGCCCAGGTGACGGATGATGAGGCGCTCGCCGTCGTGCGCGCCATCCGGCCGCTGATGCAGCAGTCGGCCGAGCACGGGCAGCAGTCCGCCTTCCGGATGGTCTACGGCAAGGCGGGAGCCCCGTGCCCGCGCTGCGGCGCTCCCGCCTTCATCCAGGCGCGCGGACAGGGCGACAGACAACCGCACCACCTACTGGTGCCCCTCCTGCCAGCACTGAACGGGTCGCACCGCTTGCGCGGGGTGGCCCCGAGCCGATACTCTCTTGCATACGTCTTATGCAGTGGAGGACCATGCCGGCGAGAGCCACCGTCACCGTCGATCTGGGCAAGGTACGCGACAACGCGCGCACGGTCGTCGAGCGCCTTCCCGGCATCTCCGTCGTCGCCGTCACCAAGGGCACGTGCGGCTCGCCGCAGGTGGGCCGGGCGATGCTGGCCGGCGGCGCCCGGGCGCTGGGCGAGTCACGCCTGGAGAACGCCCAGCGGCTGCGTGACGCCGGCCTCACGGCGCCGATCTGGCTGCTGCGCTCGCCGCCGCCGGAGCTGGCCGGCGAGACCGTCCAGCTGGCCGACGTCTCGCTGCAGAGCGAGCTCGAGACGGTGGTCGCCCTGGACAACGCCGCCGCGGCGGCGGGACGGCGTCACGCGATCGTCGCCATGGTCGACCTCGGCGACCTGCGCGAGGGCATGCTGCCGGCGGATCTGCCGGCGTTCCTCGGCCGCGTCAACGCCATGGATCACATCGACATCGCCGGCATCGGCGTGAACCTCACCTGCTACGGCGCGATCGTGCCGGACGAGGACAACCTCGGCCGGCTGGCCGAGCTGGCGGCCCAGAGTGTCAAGCAGCTCGGCCGTCCGCTCCTGGTCTCGGGCGGCAACTCGGGATCCATCGGCGTGGCCGTCTCCGGCCGCATGCCGAAGGCGATCGACACGCTGCGCATCGGCGAGACCATCCTGCTCGGCGTCGACACGCTCACGCGCGAGCCCACGCTCGGTCTTCACCTGGACGCGTTCACCGTGTCGGCGCCCGTCATCGAGTGCCTCGTCAAGCCGTCGCTGCCGTGGGGCACGATCGCTCAGGACGCCTACGGCAACGTCCCGGCGTTCACCGATCGCGGCGCGCGCCGGCGCGCCATCTGCGCCATCGGGCGCCAGGACGCGCCGCCCGAGGGCCTCACGCCCACCGATCCCCGCGTCGAGGTCCTCGGCGCCTCCAGCGACCACCTCATCCTCGACGTCGACGCGTTCGACCGCCCACCCGCGCTCGGCGAGCCCATCACCTTCGTGCCCACCTACGCTGCGACGCTGCAGCTGTTCACGTCACCGTACGTCCACAAAGTGTTCACTCCGCCGGCCTGACACAAGGATCGTGGCGCGGAGGGACCTCCAACCACAGGAGTGAGCATGGCAGAGAGAACGAAGATCCTCATCATGGGGGCCGCGGGCCGCGACTTCCACAACTTCAACACGTACTTCCGCGACAAGGAGCAGTACGAGATCGTCGCCTTCACGGCCACGCAGATCCCGTACATCAACGACCGCAAGTACCCGGCCGAGCTCGCCGGCCCGTACTACCCGGACGGCATCCCGATCCACGACGAGTCCGAGATGCCCGATCTGGTCAAGAAGCACGGCGTCGAGCAGGTCGTCTTCGCCTACTCCGACGTGCCCTACGAGTACGTCATGCACCGCTCGGCGATCGTCAACGCCCTGGGCGCCGACTTCCGCCTGCTCGGCCCCGACAAGGTCATGGTCAAGAGCACCAAGCCGGTGATCGCCGTCTGCGCCGTGCGCACCGGCGCCGGCAAGAGCCAGACCACGCGCAAGATCCAGACCATGTTGCGCGAGGCCGGAAAGAAGGTCGTCAGCATCCGTCACCCCATGCCGTACGGCGACCTCGTCGCCCAGCGCGTGCAGCGCTACGCCACGGTCGAGGACCTAGCCAGGTACGAGTGCACCATCGAGGAGATGGAGGAGTACGAGCCGCACGTCAAGGCCGGCAACGTGATCTACGCCGGCGTCGACTACGAGGCCATCGTGCGCGAGGCCGAGAAGGAAGCGGACGTCATCCTCTGGGACGGCGGCAACAACGACTTCAGCTTCTATGCCGCCGACCTGTACATCACCGTCGCCGACCCGCACCGTCCCGGCGACGGCCTCGTGTACTACCCCGGCGAGGTCAACCTGCGGCTCGCCGACGCCGTGGTGCTCAACAAGATCGACACGGCCGACCGCGCCGGCATCGAGGCCGAGCTCGAGGCCGTCCGTTCGGTGAACCCGAACGCCACGATCATCATGGGCGCCTCGCCGGTGACCGTGGACAAGCCCGAGATGATCAAGGGCAAGCGCGTCCTCGTGGTCGAGGACGGCCCGACGCTCACGCACGGCGAGATGAAGTACGGCGCCGGCACCGTGGCCGCCAGGCAGTTCGGCGCGGCCGAGTTCATCGACCCGAGGCCCTTCGCCGTCGGCGAGATCAAGGCGACCTTCGAGAAGTACCCGGGCGTCGGCGTCCTGCTGCCGGCCATGGGCTACTCGGACCAGCAGCTCGAGGACCTGGAGACGACGATCAACGCCTCCGGCGCCGACGTCGTCGTCATCGGTACGCCGATGGACCTGCGCCGCATCATCGACATCAGGCTGCCGGCCGTGCAGGTCGGCTACGACCTGCAGGAGATCGGCAGCCCGACGCTCGCCGACGTCCTCAGCGAGCGCGGCTTCATCTGATAGCCTCTCGAGCCATGTGAACAAGGCACCCCGGCGGCGGCCGGCGTACAGAGCGCCGGCCGCCGCCGCGCCGCCTCCGGCGGCGCGTGCCACGGGGCGCCGCACGACAGTCCGCACCGTGAAGGGGGTTTCATGCCCGAGAAGGCACAGCGCCACCTCGCCGAGCTCGACCTCACCGGCCGCAGCTTCCTGACCATCCACGACTTCCAGCCCGCCGAGATCGCGGCCCTGCTCGACCTCGCGGCCGCTCTCAAGGACGCCCAGAAGCGCCATTCCCCGCACGAGTTCCTCGCCGGCCGTGCCGTCGCCATGATCTTCATGAAGACCTCGACGCGCACGCGCATGAGCTTCGAGGTCGGCATCGAGCAGCTCGGCGCCCAGCCGATGTTCCTGAATGCCAACGACATCCAGCTGCGCGTCGGCGAGACCATCAAGGACACCGCCAACGTGATGAGCCGCTACGTGGACTGCATCATGATCCGCACCTTCGCCCAGAAGGACGTGGAGGACCTCGCCGAGTACGGCCAGATCCCCGTGATCAACGGCCTCACCGACGACCATCATCCCTGCCAGGGGATGGCCGACGCGCTCACGATCCGCGAGCACTGCGGCCGCCTCGAGGGCGTCAAGCTCGTCTACATCGGCGACGGCAACAACGTCACCCACTCGCTCGCCGAGGTCGGCGCCAAGACCGGCATGCACGTCGTCGCCTGCACGCCCGAGGACTACCGTCCGAACAGGGAGATCATCGCCCGGGCGCAGGAAGACGCGAAGGAGACCGGCGGCACGATCGAACTGACCGGCGACGTCGCGGCGGCCGTGAAGGGCGCCGACGTGATCTACACGGACACCTTCACCAGCATGGGCCAGGAGGCGGAGCACGACGTCCGCCTGGCGGCGCTCAGGGACTACCAGGTGAATGCCGAGATGCTCAAGCTGGCCGGGCCCCAGGTCAAAGTCATGCACTGCCTGCCGGCGCACTGGGGCGAGGAGATCACGGAAGAGGTGCTGTACTCGCCGAACTCCGTGGTCTTCGACCAGGCGGAGAACCGGCTGCACGCGCAGAAGGCGGTCATGGCGGCGGTCATCGCCTAGCCTGCGCCGCCTCTCCGTCCGCGCTTTGAGGCCGGGCGTGGACTACCATCCGCGCCCGGCCTCACCCATCTCCAGGCCGGCTCAGATCCAGTTCGGGAACCACATGATGTGCTCGAAGTACTTGGGGGAGATGGGCAGCCCGAGCACGATGGGCACGAACGCGACGATGATGCCGATCACGAGGCCGGCGACGACCATCGCCATCCAGGGCCGGTACTGCCGCATGCGCGGCGACAGCAGGAAGATGAGGCCGGCGAGCGCCAGCAGGACGCCCACGGTGACCCCGACCCAGCCGAGCGAGTCGCCGGCGCGCCTCGGGAGCGTCCAGAACAGCCAGCCGGCGGCGATGCCGATGGGCCGCCAGAGGACCGCCGTGGCCAGCGCCGCGGCGGCGATGGCGAGCCAGCCGCGGCTCGGCAGCACACCGCCGGCGAACAGGCAGAGCGCCGTGGCCACGAGGATGGCCAAGAACGGCGCCACCGGCGTCATGTAGTAGAGGAACGAAGTCCTCGTGGTGAGGAACCACGGGACGTAGAGCACGACGATGATGGCGGCCGCCGGCAGCAGCGCGTAGGACCGGCGCAGCAGGGTCATCACGACCGCGCCGACCAGCGACAGGGTCGCGAGCCACCACAGGAACGGGTTCCCGATCGCGATCACGCCGTGGTACGTCTTGGTGCCCTGGAAGTAGTACCAGACGGGGCGGTAGTCGATGATCCAGGTGGGAGCGAGCGACGCGTAGGTGTGGGTCGCCTTGAGGTGGAGGTTGAAGGTCACCATCTGCCGGTGCAACTCGATGAAATCGGCCACGGTGTGCCCGGCGAGGAAGTACTGGGTGTAGCTGAGCAGGTAGACGGCGATGGGCAGCGCGACCAGCGCGAGGGCGACCTGGGCGATGCGGCGCCAGGCCGAGCCTCGCGGGGGAGTCGCCGGCGACGCCTCCGCGTCCGGCGTCAGCGCCGGGACGGCACGTCTCGGCGCGACCTCGTCGTCATCCTCGGCCGGGGCGGCCGCTCGGGCCGCGCGCCGCTGCATCAGCCAGGCGGCGATGACGATGAGCAGCGCCGCGATGATGGCCAGGCCGCCGGACCACTTGGTGGCCACGGCCATGCCCCCCGCGGCGCCGGACAGGAAGAGCCAGCGGGTGCGCCAGCCGTCCTGGACGTAGCGGAGGACCAGCAGGATGCAGAGCACCGTCCACACGGCGATGAAGACGTCCAGGGTGGCGATGCGGGACTGCGCGACGCCCAGGGGGTCGGCGGCCGCGAACAGCAGTCCGATGATCGCCCACGGAGGAGATAAGCCGAGCCGGCGTCCCAGCGGGTACACGCAGGCCAGGATGCCGATGCCGGCGATGACCGCAGGGAGCCGCCAGCCGAACGAGCGGTCGCCGAACACGAGGATGCCGGCGGCGATGGCGAACTTGCCCATCTCCGGGTGGGGCCACGACACCTCGTCACCGGCCGCCCACCGTAACGGCCCGTGGGTGCCGACGCGACCGTCGACGATGGCCTTGGCGTCCTTGGCGTAGTAGATCTCGTCGAACATCATCTCTGCGGGAGTGCCGAGCTGCCACAGCCGCAGGGCGGTGGAGACGAGCAGGATGAGCGCCACCGCCAGAGCGTAGCCGTGGCGGCGCGCGGGGTCTTCGATACGAAGTGGGCTTGCCAGCATCTGCTTCCGGACCTCTTCAAGTATGCGGCGGATGCGCCGACAGTATAGTGAATCTGCAGGCGGCAGGAGGTCACTCGTGCGCAAGGCACTCATCGGGGCGCTCGCCCTTGGCATGTTCGTCGCGTGGCTCGGCGCTCTCGCCGGCTCCGCGGCCGCGGCCGGCGCGGTCGCGTCGTGGAGCGAGCGACAGACGATCCCCGGCCTGACCGAACGGACCATCTGGGGCAGGGACCAGGTGTACGTCTACCGGCTCCCGCGCAACGTCACCCACACGGGCAACCTGCATGTGGAACTGACCTACACGCCGGCCGACGGGGACTGCTTCGTCTACCTGCTCGGCCCAGTTGCCAAGGGATCGCTGGAGTGGCAGGTGTGCCCCGGCACCTACGGCCAGGGCTTCCTCTCGCTGGGGCCGGGTCGTGAGGTCGTCGACTACGCCGTCCCGGCGGTGCTCGACCAGGACGCCGTCGACGACGGCGTGCGGGGCGACCCCTACTACGTGGTCGTGCAGGCCGCCAATGCGGTGTCGCGCTTCCGCCTCTCCGGCTACCTGCCTCGCACCGCCGCGGGGAGCACGGACACGACGTCCGCCGCCACGTTCACACGCTTCTCCTTCGCCAAGCCGGCTTCCGCCCGCGCGTCGCTGTCGGTGGCCGGGGCGCCCTACGGCGGGCCGTTCGACCTGACGCCGACGTCGCAGGGACACGTCGAGTGCCGCCTGCAGTACCCGGCCGACGTCGCCAGGCGCACGGTCGAGCCGGCGTCGCCGTCGCAGAAGGCGAGCTTCGAGCAGTACGTCTATCCGCCGCTCTGGGAGCCGGAGGGCGACGCCGTCCCGGTGAGCCAGCCGACGGATCCTTCGCACTGGGACCTCTACGACCTCAACCGGCACGCGGCCGCGCCGCTGGCGGGCGACGACTGGTACGGCCTGCAGGGCGGCTTCGCCGTGCGGGCCGCCGGCCCGTGGCTCCCGCTCCAGACGTACCACTACGTGCCGGTCCTCTGGCTCGCCGCCGCGCAGCCCTACGCCGCGGCGCCGGCGCAGCCCGGGCCGCCGGCCACCGGCCTGCAGACGGTCGGCTACAAGGCCACGCTGCTGATCCCGCAGAACCTGCGGCTCGCGTCCGCCACCCCCAGGGTGCGCAAGGGCCGCTCCGTGACGCTGAAGGGATCGCTCGCCCTGCCCTCCGCCGCCACGCCGGGCGCGACGGTCACCTGGGCCCCGGCGGGCACGCTCGTCATGCTGCAGCAGAAGACGGGCAGCCGGTGGGTCACGAAGCGGGTCGTGAAGACCGGCGTCAAGGGCTCGTGGCGCGCGCTACGTCCGCGTGCGGCGCACGACGCTGTGGCGCGCCTGGTGGCCGGGCGACGCCGGCGTCCCGGCCGAGTACTCCCTCAGCAAGCGCACCGTCGTCACCGCTCGCTGACCTCGCTACGCCACCCTGGCACCCTGCGTCCGCGGACTTTGTGCACGGCGGCACTTGGTTTGCGAGCCGCTTCGTGATACAAATCCGCGGGTTTGCCGCGTCGATGGCAGGAGCCGGGGGCGACGCGAGCGGACTCAGCTATCCCTGACGATCTAGCGAGAGTGGAGGCTTCGATAGATGAGTGACGAACCCAGAACGCCGTTCGCCAGCGCAACGGGCCCGATGGGTGAACGTGGCACCATCACCGCCACGCTGCGCGACGCGACGGCCAACCCCGGCCCCCTCGGCCTCATGGCCTTCGGCATGACCACGATCATGCTCAACGTGCACAACGCGGGGCTCATCCCGCTGAGCGGCATCATCCTCGCGATGGGCGTGTTCTACGGCGGCATCGCACAGGTCATCGCCGGTTGCATGGAGTGGAGGAAGAACAGCACCTTCGGTATGACCGCCTTCCTCTCCTACGGTCTCTTCTGGCTCAGCTTCGTGGGCATCTTCGCCTTCCCCAAGTGGATGGGCACCGCCGCTCTCGACCTGGGCGCCACCAGCACGGCTCTCGGCTACTATCTGGCCGCCTGGGGCATGTTCACGGCTCTCATGTTCGTCGCCACCCTGCGCATCAACCGCTCGCTGCAGACGGTGTTCCTGAGCCTGACCGTCCTGTTCTTCCTGCTCGCGGTCGCCGAGTGGACCGGCAACACGACGATCACCCGCATCGCCGGCTGGGAGGGCATCTTCGTGGGCTTCTCCGCCGTGTACGGCTCGATCGCCCAGGTGTGGAACGAGCTCTACGGCCGCGTCGTGCTGCCGCTCGGTCCGTACAAGAAGTAGCGTCGCTGAACGCCGCGCTCGCGGGCACGGCGTGCGAGAGTGCGCCGAGGGGCGCCGCCACCCGCGGGTGGCGGCGCCCCTCGCGCCTTCACCGGTCGATCGCCTTCGGCTCGCTCTCATCCGCGTCCGGCCCCGTCTCACGGCGTCGTGAGCCGCCCCGTCAGGCGATGTGCGCGATCTTCCGTCCGAGGCCCTGCCTATCATCCTCCTTGACACGAACACGGGTTCGCCCTAGGCTCCATACGAACAGGTGTTCGCCACAGGAGGAGGAACGGTGGAAGGTCTCACACCGCGACAGGAACAGGTACTGGAGTTCATCCGCGAGAGCGTGCGCGTCAACGGCTATCCGCCGACCGTGCGCGAGATCTGCGCGGCGCTCGAGCTGTCCTCGCCGTCGACCGTCCACGCGCACCTCGCGAACCTCGAGCGTCTGGGTCTGATCAAGCGCGATCCCACCAAGCCGCGGGCACTCGACGTGGTCCGTGACCTGCGTCCGCCGCGGCCGCTGCCGCTCGTCGGCCGCGTCGCCGCCGGCGCGCCCATCCTCGCCGAGGAGAACGTGGAGGAGCTCGTCGACGTGCCGAGCTTCCTGCGCCGCGACGACGGCGACTTCGTGCTCCGCGTCCGCGGCGACTCCATGATCGGCGCCGGCATCTTCGACGCCGACCTCATCGTCGTCCATCCCCAGGCCGAGGCCCGGAACGGGGAGATCGTCGTCGCCCGCGTCACCGGCGTCGGCGACGACGAGGCGACCGCCAAGCGGTTCTACCGCGACGGGTCGAAGCGTGCGCCTCGTCGCCGAGAACGACAACTACGAGCCGATCATCGTCAACGCCGACCAGGTTGAACTCGTCGGCCGAGTCGTGGGGGTCCTTCGCCAGCTATGAGTACCGTGCCTCTCGCCACAGTCGCCCAGTCAACGCTCGCCGACGCCGTCGACGAGTCACTCGCCGCCGCCCTCGCCGGACGTGACGCGGCCTGCCTGTGGTGCGGAGGCCACGCGGTCGTCCTGGCCGCGGACATCTGGAGCGGCGCCGTCAAGGTCTCCTGCCCGGACTGCGGCAGCGAGCTGAGCGGCGTGGTGCCTCGCCACCTGCGTGAGGTACCGAGGTGAGCGAGCGCGCTCGCCTGCACGCGGTGACCGGCGCGGCGCCGGGTGCGCGGCGGTCCGCGGCGCCGGCCTCGCGCTCGCTCGGCAGGACCGCCCGGCGCCACCGGCGCAGGCGCCGTCTTGCCGGCCTCCTGCGCTTCGTCGTCTTCCTGCTCCTCATCTTCATCGCCGTTTGGGCCGGCGTGCGCGTCGCCCACGCCGGCGAAGACGGCGCCATCTACACAGGCGAGCACTACACGGTCCAGCGGGGCGACGACCTCTGGACGATCGCCGCGGCCGAGTACGGCACTGGGATCGACCTGCGCGCGGCCGTGTACGCCATCAGGGCGGCGAACGAGCTCGACGGCTCATCTCTCCAGCCCGGCCAGGGCCTCACGCTCCCGTACCTGGAGGAGTAGCGTCACCGAGTGCGAAGCTCGGCTCTGAGGCCATGGGGTATACTGGCGCCGCGTCCGGGACGTGGCGCAGCCTGGTAGCGCACCTGCTTTGGGAGCAGGGGGTCGCGAGTTCAAATCTCGCCGTCCCGACCAGCCTTCTCGGGCGGGAGTAGCTCAGTTGGTAGAGCATCAGCCTTCCAAGCTGAGGGTCGCGGGTTCGAGACCCGTCTCCCGCTCCATCTCTTCCTTTCCGTATACTTGCCTTCCCGCGCGCCCGTAGCTCAGTTGGATAGAGCAGGAGACTTCTAATCTTCAGGTCGCAGGTTCGAATCCTGCCGGGCGCGCCAATAGCCCTGCAAATCACCTACACGGCCTCGGGGGCTCCGCGGCTCCGCGGCCGTTCCTCGTTTCGGGAACGTCATCCCGGCGACCCTTCACCGTGTGGTTCTCGATGTCGCAGCGGCCCTGGGGTATGAAGGTCTGGGACGACACGGCCAACATAGGCTCACCTTTCCACAACTGCCAGACAGGCATGACCACGGATTCGTCGGCCAGTAACACGGCCGTCTTCCCAGTGATGGCGGGGGCGAGGACCTTTTCGGTGCGCGTCACCTGGAACGACTCGACGACCGTCATGAACGCCTACGGGACGATCACTGCGCAGTTCATCCCCTACGGTGCGAAGGGCAGCCCGACGTCCCTCGCGACGACGAAGGGTCGGATGCTTGCACCACCACAGCATCAGCAGAGGTGAACGAAGCAGAGGCGGCCTGACCCCCGCCGCCGCTCGAGCGACGCCGGCCCGTCGCCGCCCTCGGGCGGCGACGGGCCAGCGGGTTTGGGCCTGCGGTCGGGGGAGGTCGCTTGTGGGCGCGCAAGATGGCGACAGGGCAAGAACGCCAGCGCCGTCGGCGCCCAAGGCCATCGAGAGTCCGCTCCTGTGGGCGGTACTGCGTGTGCGCTTCCTCATCAGCCTGATCGTCCTGCTCATCCTTCCGGACCGGGACAGGACCGCCTGAGAACCGGCGTCGGGCTCCGTTAGGACCACCTGCTACGCGGGTAGAAGGCTCCCCGATGACTGAGCCGCACGACAGCTTCGAGAACCACTCTGCGGACCCGGCCGTGGACGCCGTCTACCGGGCGGTCGCGGCCGCCTTGACCGTACATGACAAGGCCACGGCCGTGCGGACCGCCGTCGAGGCGGTCACGTCGGGCTCCGTGGCCATCCCGGTCCTGTATCGCGCCGTTCTTGCGCGAATCCTGGCGGACACCGGCGCCGCCTGGCCGACCGGCAAGGCCGCGATCTGGGAGCAACACCTCGCGAGTGCGACGGTCCGAACGATCGTCGAGATCCTGTATCCGGGCGTGCTCAAGGTCAGGGCCGCCGCCGAGCCCACGGGGCGCACCGTCCTGCTGGCGTGCCCGCCCGAAGAGGGGCACGACCTCGGGTTGCGCATGGTGGCCGACCGCTTCGACATGGCCGGCTGGACGACGTACTTCCTGGGGCCGGACACGCCGGTGACGGAGATCGCCGACGCGGCGCGGCGGCTGGGCGTCGACGCGGTCGTGATGAGCTCGTCGACGCACGACCACCGCCTCGCCGTGCGTCACGCCGTCGACGCGCTCAAGAAGGAGTTGCCCGGCGTGGACATCTGGGTGGGCGGCGCCGCCTTCGTGGGCGCTGCCACCGGATGGCTGCCGCAGGAGATAGTCGACCTCGACAGACTGTTGGGAGGTCCCGCCGGTGGAGGCGCCGAGGCGGAGAGAGACGAGGCGCAGGACGAGCGCGACACGGAGACCTGAGCGATGTTCAGCCTGTCCATCGCCGCTCGCTTCCTGCGCAAGAGACCGCGTCCAGTCTGAACGGTCGCGCCGCGCGGTGGACGCGCTGCCGCGGCGGGCCGACCTCGTGTGACGCCCGCCCGCCCGCGTGGTATCCTTCTGCGTCGGCCGTGTCGTCGGCGCCTCTATCTGTGGAGCGTCTGAGCGGCGCGGTGACCGGTGGTGAAGGTAGCTCAGCTGGTAGAGCTCCGGGTTGTGGTCCCGGCGGTCGCGGGTTCGAATCCCGTCCTTCACCCCAACCACGCGATGCACCGGCCGGCGCGGAGCGCCGGTCGTCGACGTTAACGACAGATGCGGGTGTGGCGGAACTGGTAGACGCGCTAGACTTAGGATCTGGTGAGCTCTGCTCGTGGAGGTTCAAGTCCTCTCACCCGCACCACTAGCTCAGCCCCGACCCCGTACCGACCACACGGCGGTCCGCAGTGCCACGGCGGCGACTGCGGACCGTTCCAGCAACAGACGGAGAATCCACAGTGAAGACGAAGGTCAGCCCCACAGGCGAGAACGAGGTCGAACTCAGCGTCGAAGTCCCGGCTGAGACGGTCAAGAAGGCGTACGACCGGGCCGTCGCCAAGGTCCGCGAAGAGATGCAGCTCCCCGGCTTCCGCAAGGGCCGTGTCCCGGTCAGTCTCGTCATCCAGAACGTCGGCGTGGACTTCATCCGCGGCGAGGCTCTCGAGGACGCCATCCCGGAGTGGGGCGACGAGGCCCTCAAGGAGGCCGGGCTCTACGACGACGCCGTCGGCACCTCCGACCTCCAGGTCGGGCCGCTCGACGAGAGCAAGGACTACGCGTTCACGCTCAAGGTGCAGACCATGCCGGTCCCCGCGCTGGGCGAGTACAAGGGCCTCGAGGTGCCGAAGCGCCAGGTGGAGATCACCGACGAGCAGGTCTCGGCCCAGCTGGCGATGCTGCAGGAGCGGCTCGCCAGCCTTCAGCCGGTCGAGGACCGCGCCGTGCAGACCGGGGACTTCGTGCTCATGGACCTCTCCGGCAGCCGTGACGGAGGGGACATCGAGGGCGCCCAGGGCAAGGACCAGATGTACGAGATCGGCCGCGGCAACCTCATCCCCGGCTTCGAGGATGAGCTCGTCGGCGCCAAGGCTGGTGACGAGAAGCGTTTCGACATCACCTTCCCTCAGGATTATCACGCCGAAGACCTGGCGGGACAGCAGGCCACCTTCACCGTGACCGTCAAGGAGATCAAGGAGAAGATCGTCCCCGAGCTGGACGACGCCTTCGCCGCCGACGTCAGCGAGTTCGAGACCTTGGACGAGCTGCGCAACGACATCCGTGAGCGTCTGCAGGCGGCCGCGGAGGCGGGCGCGCAGCGCGAGTTCCGCGCGACCGCCGTCGAGAAGGCCGTCGAGCACGCCATCCTGGCGGTCCCCTCCAGCATGGTCGACCGCGAGGCGCACAGGCTCTTCCACCAGCTCGAGGAGCGCGTCGGCGAGCAGGGCCTTACGATGGACGTGTACCTCGGCGTGCTCGAGAAGACCGAAGAGGACATCGAAGAAGAGATGCGCCCGCAGGCCGAGTTCATCATCAAGCGGCAGCTGGTGCTCGAGGCGATCGCCCAGGCGGAGGACCTCGAGGTCACCGACGACGACATCGCCGAGGTGGTCAAGCACGACGCCGAGGCGCTCGGCCGCGACCACCTGCAGCTCCTCGCCGATCTCGAGAAGTCGGGGAGGCGTGAGGCGCTGCGCGACGAAATGCTAGTGGCCAAGGCCGCCGACCTCGTCGCCGACTCGTCCGTGGCGGTGCCCATGACCGAGGCCGAAGAGGCCGCGGCCGAAGAGTCCGCGGACGCTGTGGACCCTGAGGCCGACTAAGGGTTTCGCGATGGGGAAACCAGAGTGAGAGAGACCAGCAAGAGAAGGGTGAGTACGTGACTCCACTTGTTCCGTTCGTGATCGAGCAGACGAGCCGCGGCGAGCGGTCGTTCGACATCTTTTCCCGGTTGCTCAACGAGCGTGTCATCTTCTTGGGCACGCCGGTGGTCGACGAGATCGCCAACCTCATCGTGGCACAGCTCATCCACCTCGAGAGCGACGACCCAGACAAGGACATCAGCCTGTACATCAACAGCCCGGGCGGCAGCGTGTACGCAGGGCTCGCGATCTACGACACGATGCAGTTCATCAAGCCCGATGTCAGTACCATCTGTGTGGGCAGCGCCATGAGCATGGGCGCGCTGCTGCTCGCCGGTGGGGCCAAGGGCAAGCGCTTCGCGCTGCCCAACGCACGCGTCCTCATCCACCAGGTGGCCGGCGGGTACGAGGGCCAGGCCACCGACATCGAGATCCACGCCAGAGAAGTCCTCAACCTCCGGAAGCGCCTGGACGAGATCATCGCCGACCACACCGGCCAGGAGATCGACAAGGTCCGCGCGGAC
Source organism: uncultured Thermoleophilia bacterium (assembly GCA_963784975.1). Lineage (GTDB taxonomy): Bacteria > Actinomycetota > Thermoleophilia > UBA2241 > UBA2241 > CAIXSE01. Next base: position 189,017 of record CAWAUK010000072.1, read on the forward strand.
ACGGAGCGCGACTACTTCATGAGCGCGGCCGAAGCGAAAGACTACGGAATCATCGACGACGTCATCTCCCACCGCTGATGGTGGCGACGACGGCGGCCTCGCACTAGGAGGAGCACGGTGGCAGGAACGACCGAGGGCAACGACCAGCTGCTCTGCAGCTTCTGCGGCAAATCGCAGCGGCAGGTGAAAAAGCTCATCGCCGGCCCGGGCGTGTACATCTGCGACGAGTGTATCGACCTGTGCAACGAGATCATCGACGAAGAGCTCACCGCTCCGGCGACTCTCGACCTCGAGCAGCTGCCCAAGCCGCGCGACATCTACGCCATCCTCAACGACTACGTCGTCGGCCAGGACGAGGCCAAGAGATCGCTGGCCGTGGCCGTATACAACCACTACAAGCGCGTGCAGGCGGTGTCCAGCGGTGAGACCGACGTCGAGTTGGCCAAGAGCAACATCCTGCTGCTCGGCCCCACCGGCTGCGGCAAGACCCTGCTGGCTCAGACGCTGGCGCGCATCCTCAACGTCCCGTTCGCCATCGCCGATGCAACGGCGCTCACCGAGGCCGGGTACGTCGGCGAGGACGTCGAGAACATCCTGCTCAAGTTGATCCAGGCCGCCGACTTCGACGTCAAGCGCGCCGAGACCGGCATCATCTACATCGACGAGATCGACAAGGTCGCGCGCAAGGCGGACAACCCGTCGATCACGCGTGACGTCTCCGGCGAAGGCGTGCAGCAGGCGCTGCTCAAGATCCTCGAAGGTACCGTGGCGAGCGTGCCGCCGCAGGGCGGGCGCAAGCACCCGCACCAGGAGTTCCTCACGATCGACACGACCAACGTGCTGTTCATCTGTGGCGGTGCGTTCTCCGGCCTCGAGAAGATCATCGAGCGCCGCATGGGACGCCAGGGAGTCGGGTTCATGGCCGACGTCGTCAGCAAAGCCGACAAGGATCCCGGCACGATCTTCACCCACTCGCTGCCGGAGGACCTGCTCGACTTCGGGCTCATCCCCGAGTTCATCGGCAGGCTCCCCGTGGTCAGCGCCGTCCACAACCTGGACGAGGACGACCTCATGCGCATCCTCACGGAGCCCAAGAACGCGCTCACGCGCCAGTACCAGAAGTTCTTCTCGCTGGACGGTGTCGAGCTCGTGTTCGCCGAAGAGGCGCTCACCGCCATCGCCATCAAGGCCCTGGCGCGCGGCACCGGCGCCCGCGGCCTGCGCTCCATCATCGAGGAGTCGCTGCTCGGCGTGATGTTCGACCTCCCGAGCCGCACCGACGTGCGCAAGTGCGTCATCACCAAAGAGACCATCGAGAAGGGCATCGACCCCACGCTTCTCACCGAAGCGGACAAGTCGCTGCCGGAGCGTGACGCCGAATCCGCCTGAACAGAGCGCGGTGACTGAGGAGGGGCAGGGCGCGCCGGCGGCGGCCCTGCCCCTCTTGCCGACTCGCGAGCTGGTCCTGTTCCCCAAGATGGTCGCGCCGATCTTCGTGGGGCGCGGGAAGTCCATCTCGGCCATCGAGGCCGCCTTCAGCGGGCAGACCCCGCTCATCCTCTGCGCGCAGCGTGAGGCGGCCGTGGAGGACCCCTCCTTCGACGATCTGCGCCCGGTCGGGGTCCGCGCCCGGGTGCTTCAGCTCTTCAAGCTGCCAGACGGCAGCGTCAAAGCGCTGGTCGAGGGCGACGAGCGAGTCCGCGCCGGGCGGGTGGTCGCCAGCGAGCCGCACTTCCTCGTCGAGTACGCGCCCGTGCGGAGCACGGACGCCGGGTCGGCGCGCTCGCGCAGCCTCGCGCGCCGGGTCGCGGACGAGTTCGTCCGCTACGTGCACCTGCACCCGCAGCTCGCCGACGAGGCGCAGTTCGTGGTGCAGCAGGCCGAGGGCCCGGACGAGCTGGCCGACATCGTGGCCGCCCACCTGCAGACCGAGGCCGGCGAGAAGCAGGCGCTGCTGGAGATCGTGAGCACGCAGCAGCGCCTCCTCGCCCTGCTCGAGAGTCTCGCCGAGGAGAACGCCGTCCTCGGCATCGAGCAGGAGATCGGGCTGAAGGTGCAGCAGCGCATCGAGGGCGCGCAGCGCCAGATACTGCTGCACGAGAAGCTGCGCGTGCTGCGCGACGAGATCGAGGAGGCGGGCGAGGCGGCCGACGAGGACATCGCGGTCTACGTGCGGCGCGCCGCCGAGGCGGAGCTCTCGCCGGCGGCGCGCAAGCTCGTCACCCGCGAGCTCACCAAGCTCCGGCAGGCGCCGCCCATGAGCCCCGAGGTCGCCGTCATCCGCGGCTTCCTCGACACCGTCCTGGAGCTGCCGTGGGGCAGGCTCGCGCGGGCGGACGTGGACGTGCCCGGCGTGGCGCGCCACCTGGAGCGCACGCACTACGGGCTCAGGGACGTCAAGGACCGCATCCTCGAGTACCTCGCCGTGTGCAGGATGCGCACCGACGCGGCTCGCGCTGGCGGAGGTGCGGCGGACGCCGACCAGCCGGCCACGATCCTCTGTCTGGCCGGCCCGCCCGGCACCGGCAAGAGCAGCGTCGCGCAGAGCATCGCCGATGCGCTCGGCCGTCCCTTCGTGCGCGTCGCGCTGGGCGGCGTGCGCGACGAGGCCGAGGTCCGCGGGCATCGCCGCACCTACATCGGGGCGATGCCGGGGCGCATCGTCGACGGCCTCGCGAAGGCCGGCGTCGACAACCCCGTCATGCTCCTCGACGAGCTCGACAAGCTCGACAGCGACTGGCGGGGCAACCCCGCCGCGGCGCTGATGGAGGTGCTCGACCCGGCGCACAACCACGCCTTCCGAGACAACTACCTGGAGGTCGAGTACGACCTCAGCCGGGTCTTCTTCATCGCCACGGCGAACGACGTGGACGCTATACCGGCCACCCTGTACGACCGGCTCGAGATCATCCATCTGAGCGGCTACACCATGCCGGAGAAGCTGGCTATCGCCCGGCGTCACCTGCTGCCGCGTGTCGCCCGCGACACCGGGCTGCGCCGCGGGGACGTGCGCTTCGACCGCGGCGTGCTCCAAGGCATCGTCCGCGGCTACACGCGAGAGGCGGGCGTGCGCGAACTCGAGCGCGCGCTGCGGCGCGTCGACCGCAAGGTCGCGCGCAAGCACCTCGAGGACGGCCTCAGTCTGCCCGTGGCCGTCGCCGCGGGCGAGCTGCGCGGCTACCTCGGGGAGGCGCACTGGCTCGAGGCCGAGCTGCCCCGCGCGGCGCGCGTGGGGGAGAGCCTCGGGCTCGCCTACACCTCCGACGGCGGGGAGGTGCTCACCATCGAGGCGACCATCGCCCGCGGGCGTGGCGAGCTCGTCCTGACCGGACAACTGGGCGAGGTCATGCAGGAGTCCGGGTCCGCGGCCTGGGGCTACCTGCTCTCGCACGTCGAGCGCGATGCCGCTCTGCGGCGCCTGATCGAACGGTCGCCGTTCCTGACGCAGGAAGGACTCGATCTCGCGACGCAGGACGTGCGCGTGCACGTCCCAGAGGGTGCGGTGCCCAAGGACGGCCCTTCCGCCGGTCTCGCGCTCGCGGTGGCCATGCTCTCGGCGCTCGGCGGCGTACCGGTCAAGCCGCGCGTGGCCATGACCGGGGAGATCACCCTGGGCGGCAGGATCCTCCGCGTCGGCGGCCTCAAGGAGAAGCTGCTGGCGGCCGGCCGCTCGGGCGTCCGCACCGTCGTGCTGCCCGCGTCCAACCGCGCCACGATCGCGGAGCTCCCGGCGGACCTGACCGCGAAGCTGGCGCTGGTATACGTCGCGAGCTTCGAGGAGGCCCTGCCGCACGTGTTCGGCGCGCAGGTGTTTACGCAGCGGGCATCTAAGGGTCACAAGTAACCGCAGGTACCTGGGGGAAGAGATGCACGACCACGATCATGAGCACGACCATCAGACGCCCGGCTCGACCGAGGAGCCGGGCGTGGACGCGGGGTCCGGCCAGCTCGAGCAGCACTGTTCGCAGTGCGGCTCGCTGATCGAGGGCTCCGACGAGTTCTGCCAGGTGTGCGCCATCGAGTCCAGCGGGGGAGAGGTGCCCGACGACGACTGAGGCGCAGTCACCTCGCGAGGCCGCCGAGGGCCGCCCTTTCTTCGAGGGGGCGGCCCTCCGCCGTTCGGTATACTTGGCCCCCCGGACCGACGAGGCTTGATGAACGACTACCTGCAGCAGACCACGCGCTTCGAGCCGGCCGCCGTCGAGGCGCGCTGGATGAAGCACTGGCTCGACGAGCACCTGTTCCACGCCGAGCCCGACGCGGAGCGCGAGGCCTACTCGATCGTCATCCCGCCGCCGAACATCACCGGCGTGCTGCACATGGGCCACGCGCTCAACGACACCATCCAGGACGCGCTCACGCGGTATCACCGGATGCTGGGCGAGAACGCCTGCTGGCTGGTGGGCACCGACCACGCCGGCATCGCCACGCAGAACGTCGTCGAGAAGATGCTCCGCGCCGAAGGCCTCACCAAGGAGGACCTGGGGCGCGAGGAGTTCGTGAGCCGCGTCTGGGAGTGGCGCCGCGAGTACGGCGGCACCATCATCGAGCAGCTCAAGCGCATCGGCTGCGCCTGCGACTACGAGCGCGAGCGCTTCACCTTCGACGAGGGCTACGCGCGTGCCGTCACCCACGTCTTCGTCGCCC
>CAWAUK010000073.1:0-26017 GCA_963784975.1 uncultured Thermoleophilia bacterium
CGGCGGCCTCCGCGGCCGCTTCGGCCTCGGCCTGAGCCGCTCGCGCCTGTTCCATGACGTCCGCCAGCAGCCTCACGAGGTCCTTGAGGCCGTCGCCGGTCTGCGCGGAGCCGACGGCCGCCGCCGACGGCCAATCGAGCCCGGCGAGAAACGCCTCGGCCTCGTCCCGTCCGGCCTCGTCGAGGAGATCCTGCTTGTTGACGACCACGACCGCGGGCCGTTCGAGGAGCTCGGCGCGGAACGCCCCGAGCTCGCCGCGCAGGGTGTCGAGGGCGACCGGCCACGTCTCCGGTCCCTCCCCCCCGTCGAGCACGTACAGGAGGAGCGCCGTGCGCTCGATGTGCGCGAGGAAGCGGTGCCCGAGCCCGGCGCCTTCACTGGCGCCCTCGATGAGGCCGGGGATGTCGGCGATGACGGCCGTTCCCTCACCGAGGTAGAGCACACCGAGGTTCGGGTCGATGGTCGTGAACGGATAGGCGGCGATCTTGGGGTGCGCCCGCGTCAGCGCGGCGAGGAGGGACGACTTGCCCGCGTTGGGGAGTCCGACCAGGCCGACGTCGGCGAGCAGCTTGAGCGACAGCGTGAGCCAGAGCTCGTCGCCCTCCAGGCCCTTCTCGGCGAACTTGGGAGCCTGACGAGTCGAGCTCTTGAAGCAGACGTTGCCGCGTCCGCCCTCGCCGCCACGGGCGACGAGCAGGCGCTGGCCCTCACGCACGAGGTCGCCGAGGAGCTCGCTCTCGGCGTCGCGGACCTCGGTGCCGACCGGGACCTGCACGAGCAGCTCGGGGCCGTCGGCGCCGCGCTTGTTGGCGCCGCGTCCGTGACCGCCGTTGGCGGCGCGGAAGTGGTGCTTGTGGCGGAAGTGCGAGAGGTCGTGCAGCTGGCGGGTCGCTACCAGCACGACATCGCCGCCTGGCGCGCCATCCCCTCCGTCGGGCCCGCCTTTGGGCACGTACTTCTCCCGGCGGAAGCTCATGGAGCCGTTGCCGCCGTGACCTCCGCGCACGCAGATGCTTGCCCTGTCGAGCATGGGAAGAACGAGGCCGGCGAGCGCCGGCCCCTGCTCAGCCCTCGGGGACGACCGAGATGAAGCGGCCGGCGCCCTTCTCGGTGAACACGAGCTTGCCCGTCACCTTCGCGAAGATGGTGTGGTCGACGCCGATGCCGGCGTTCTCGCCGGGGCGGAAGCGCGTGCCGCGCTGGCGGACGATGATGGATCCTGCCGGGACGACCTGGCCGGCGAACGCCTTGACGCCGAGGCGCTTCGCCTCAGAGTCGCGGCCGTTGCGGCTGGTCCCGGCGCCCTTCTTGTGGGCCATGCCCTTACTCCTTGGTGCTCTTGAGGGTGATCGAGTCGATCGTCAACTTGGTGAGCCGACTGCGATGACCCTTCGTCTTCTTGAACGTGCTCTTCGGCTTGTACGTGAAGACCTTGATCTTCTCGCCGAGGAGGTGCTCGCTGACCGTCGCCTTGACCTTCGCGTGCTTGGCCGCATCGGCGTCGTAGGTACCCTTGCCGTCGCGCACCGCGAGCGCGTCGAGCGTGATGCTCTTGCCCTCTTCCGCGTCGACGCGGTCGACGACGATGGTGTCGCCGGCGCTCACCTTGAATTGCTGGCCACCGCAGCGGACGACCGCGTAGGTGTCGTTAGGCTTCGTCATTGGTTTCTCCCTCAAGACAACGGCAGGAAATGATAGCCAAACCGCCTGCCCGGGTCAATTCGTGTCCTTCTTGAGCACGGTCGCATGAGCGCCGGTGCGCGCGATCTCGGTGATCCGCACCTTGCGGCGCTTGCCGAGATGCTGGCGGCCTCCCTCGACGATGACCATATAGCCGTCGACGTACCCCACCGCGTCGCGCGGGCTGTAGGTGAGGCTGAACTCGAGCTCGACGGTGACCTCCTGGCCCTCGCGCACGGGCACGCGCTGCTCCTCCACGTGTGCGAGGCTGCCCTCGGAGATCACGCGGAAGGAGTCCACCGGAAGCGCCGACCCGCCCTCGAGGAACACGCGGCGCCCGGTCTGCTTCTCCAGCCGCTTCAGACGCGCGCCGTTGAGACGCTCGGCGACGCCGCCGTTGACCTCGATGAGCCAGGCCTTGGCCTGTGACTTGCGCGCCAGGGCGCGCACGCGGCGCTCGACGCTCAGCGCCATGGTCTCCTCGCTGAGCACGCGCGCCTTGCCCTGACAGACCGGACAGGCGCGCGTCAGGATGCCTCTCGCGCCGTCGGTCGTGTTCTGCCGGGTCATCTCGATGAGACCCAGAGGTGAGAGCTCGACCACGTACGTCTTGGTGCGGTCGGTCTCCAGCTCGGCCTCGAGCGTCGCCAGCACCATCTCGCGGTTCTTGGCGTGCGCCATGTCGATGGCGTCGATGATGATGATGCCGCCGATGTCGCGCAGGCGCAGCTGGCGCACGACCTCGCGGGCCGCCTCGAGATTGGTCTTGGTGATGGTGTCCTCGAGGCCCTTGCCGCGGGTGAACCGGCCGGTGTTCACGTCGATGACCGTGAGGGCCTCGGCGTGGTCGATCATCAGGTTGCCGCCGCTCGGCAGCGGCACGCGGCGCTCGAGCGCCTTCGCGATCTGTTCTTCGATCGCGTAGGCGGTGAAGAGCGGCTCCTCCCCCGTGTGCAGGTGTACCTTGGGGAGGAGCTCCGGCGCCTCCTTGTCGAGGAACGAGACGATCGCCTTGTGCCGCTTGGGATCGTCGACGATGAGGCTCTCGCAGGTGTCGTTGAAGAGGTCGCGCGCCACCTCGAGGGAGATGTCGACCTCCTTGTGCACCAGCCCCGGCGCCTTGACCGTCTCGGACTTCTTCTTGAGCCGGGACCAGAGCCTCGCGAGGTAGCGCATGTCGCGCTTGAGGTCCTCGAGGCCGTGCCCCTCGGCGATGGTGCGCACGATGAGACCGGCGTCTTTGGGCTTGAGCTCCTTGGAGATGTCGCGCAGGCGCTCGCGCTCGCTCTGCTTGAGACGGCGGGACACGCCCACGCCGCTCCCGCCGGGCACGTACACCAGGTAGCGCCCGGCCAGAGAGATCTTCGTGCTCAGCCGGGCGCCCTTGTGCCCCATCGGGTCCTTGATCACCTGCACCAGCACCTGCTGGCCGTTCTTGAGCGCGTCGGTGATGCGCCGGGCGCGCTTCTCGCCCTCCGGCGTCGTCACCTCGTCCACGTACAGGAACCCGTTCTTCTCCAGGCCGAAGTCGACGAAGGCCGCATCGATGCCGTTCATGACGTTCTCGACCTTGCCCTGGTAGATATCGCCCAGGTAGGACTTGCGATCCGGCCGCTCGATGTAGATCTCCGCGAGGCGTCCGTCCTCGACCAGCGCCACGCGCAGCTCTTCGCCGTCGTCGGTGACCAGGATGATCTTGCGTTCCGGCCGCTCGGCGACGACCGTGCTGCGCCGCTGCCCGAGCTCGATCGGCGCCATGGTGCCGAGGCCGCTGCCCTCGTCCTGACGGACGATGGCCCTGGGGCGCCGGCGGTCGCGCGGCCGGGCCTTGGTCTTGGTCTCGGGGGCGAGCGCCTCGCCGGCTTTGGTCTCGGGCGTCGCTTCGCCACCCCCGTCCGGCGGCTCGGCTTCTCCGGCCTCGGGAGCCTCCGCGGCGGCTTCGGGAGCGCCCTCGCGCTTGCCGCGCGTGCGGCGGCCGCCACGGGCGCCGCGGCGGCGGCGCTTGGCGCCGTTCTCGCCCGCGTCGGCCTCGACGGCCTCGTCGCCGGCAGCCGCCTCGGGCGTCTCGTCAGCGGGAGCGGCGGGCGCCTTCCGCCCCGTGGGCCGCACCGAGCGGGCCTCTGGAGCTTCGGCCTGGGTCTCGCCGGCCGCCGGCTCACCGGCGGCCTCCTCGGCCTCGCGCGCCGCCTCTTCGTGCTCGATGTCCGCGCTCTTGCGGCGGCGGCGACCGCCGCGGCTGCCGCGACGGCGGCGCTTGGCGTGCGTCTCCTCGCCGTCGCCGTCCTGGCCGGCGCCTTCCGCCGGCGTCGCGGCGGCCGTCTCAGGCTCCGGCTACGGCGTCCGGTACGACCGGATCCGCAGGCTTCGCCGCCTCAGCCGCTGCAGGCGCTGCGGCTGCTTCAGGCGCCGACGCCCGCGGCTTCCGCCTGCCGCGACCGCTGCGGCTCGCGCCGCCGGTCCGCCCGCCCGCGGCGGCGGGCTCTTCCGCCCCGGGCGCCGCGGGCATCTCTGCGGCGGCGGGCTCCTGGGCGCTGCGCGGCGGGCGCGTCTCCGCAGCAGCCACGGGCACCAGCGGCGCCGTCGGGAGTTCGAACGCGGTGGCGGAGGCGGTGTACCCCGCCCGTGGGGTGGAGGCCTGGGCTTGAGGCTCTGCCTTGGCCTGTGCCTGAGGCTTGGCCTCCGGCTGCGTCTGCCCCGCCTCGGAGGCCGTAGCGCCCGGCCGCTTGTGCCGGCGTCCGCCGCGGTTGCCTCGCCGGCGGCGCGGCCCTCCCTCTCCGGTCTGACCGGTCGACTCCGTCACGTCTGGAGCGCCGTCCTGGGCGCCCGGCGCGGCCGCCGGCTCTTCGCCGGGCGCGCCCTTCTTCGGTGTGCTCACGTGGTCAACTCCTTCCGCTGCCCCGCCTGAGGCGAAGGCAGCCCATGATCCCAGGCGATGCCGAGGCGTTCCAGCCCTCGCATCACCGGCTCGACCTCCGCCCACTCGGCGATCAGGTCGATCAGTTCCTGCGGCCGGGCGGCCCCATCGCTCCGGTGGCGGATGGTGAAGCCCAGACGGGCCCCGCCCTCCACCGGCGTCGCGACGACGTCCCCGGCGTACTCCCTCAGATCCAGTCGGCGCGTGCCCTTTGGAGACACGCGCTCGCGGATCGCATTCTCTGTTTCGTTGTAGCGTTCGACGGCTGCGCCGATCGCGCCTGCGTCCCCGTCGAGCACGCAGACGTACTCGGCGGCGCGCGCCTGCGGCCGCGGATGGCGCTCGCCGGCGTCGGCGATGCTCAGCAGCTCGAAGCCGGGCGGGAGCGCGGCGCGGAGCTTCCGCAGCACGTCCGCGTTCGCCTCCACGCCCTCGGGCACCTCGACCACCGCCAGCTCGCCGGCGCCGGCCGCGCCGACCGGCAGCGGCAGCGGCAGAGAGAGCCGCGGCTTGGGGCGCATGCCCTGCGACAGCGCGATAGGCACGCCGGCGCGGGCGAACGTCCGCTGCACCACGCGCGAGGTGTCCAGATGCGACAGGTAGCGGGCGGGACCGCCGCGCGCGAAGCTGATGAGCCACCAGGTCATGCGAGCAGCTCCATGCCGATCTCTCCCCCGCATACGCCGCAGGCCGCGCAGGCGCCGTCGCGGCAGTCCTCGGTGAGCTCGCCGCCGCGGCTGCGCGCGAGCTCGTCGGCGAAGAAGTCCTCATCGAGGCGCGCGTCCACGGCGTCTCGCCAGGTCGGGCCTGCCACGACCGGTTCGCCGAGCGCGACGCCGGTCGCCGCTGCTGCGTCCTCCCAGCGGCGCACGTCGAAGTGCTCGCTCCAGCCGTCGAAGCGGGCGCCGCGGCGCCAGGCCTCCTCGACCAGGCGGTCGCTGCCGGGCCCGCCACGGGCCAGTGTGGCTTCCACGACGGACGCCGACACGTCGTGGAAGTTGACGCGCACGCCCCTCGGCGTGGCTTCGCGCACGAGCTGCTGCCGACGGAGCAGCGTGTCGGCCCCGGCGAAGGGCTCCAGCTCGAACGGCGTGTGAGCCTTGGGCACGTAGGACGACACCGACACCGACAGGCGTGCCCGCCCGCGGCCGATCTCTTTGGCGAGCCGCGCCGCCGAACCGGCCATTCTGGCGATGGCGAGCACGTCCTCGTCGGTCTCACCCGGAAGGCCGATCATGAAGTACAGCTTCAGGCCGGTGAACCCGCCCTCGAACGTCGCCCGCACGGCCTCGTCGAACTGCGCCTCGTCCACGCCCTTGTTGATGGCGTCTCGCAGCCGCTGCGTACCCGCCTCGGGCGCGAGCGTGAGCGAGCCGCGCTGGTCGGCGGCGAACCCCGCCAGACTCGCCGCCGCCGAGTCGATGCGCAGCGACGGCAGCGACACACGCAGACCGGGCCGCGACTCGCGGATGCGCGTCAGCGCCTCCGCGACCCCGCCGTAGTCGCACGAGCTCAGCGAAAGGAGCGAGACCTCGTCGCAGCCGGTCTCGTCGAGCAGCCGATCGGCGGCCGCGACGACCAGGTCCACCGGCCGCTCCCGCACGGGGCGGTACCACATGCCCGCCTGGCAGAAGCGGCACCCGGCGGTGCAGCCGCGCATGACCTCGATGACGACGCGGTCGTGGACGGCCTCGAGCACCGGCACGACCGGCCGGAGGACGGGATCGCTCGTCGAGAACCCGGCGAAGATCTGGCGTTCGGCCGGCCCGGTGCTGCGGCCGGGCGCCCAGACGCCGGGCACGGCCGCGAGCGCCCGCAGGCGCTCCTCGCGACCGTCCTGCTGCATCGCGGCGACGATCTCGTCCAGATGGCCCTCGACCTCCCCGACGAAGAACGCGTCGAAGAAGGGTGCGAGCGGCCACGGATTCGCGACCGCAGGGCCGCCGCCGAGGACGATGGGGTCTTCCCCATCCCGCTCGGCGGCGTGCAGCGGCACTCCGCCGAGGTCCAGCATCTCGAGGACGTTGGCGTAGCACAGCTCGTGCGGCAGCGTGAAGCCCCAGAGGTCGCACTCGCCCACCGGCGCGAACGTCTCCAGCGTCCACAGCGTCACGCCGCCGGCGCGCATGAGGTCGGCCATGTCCGGCCACGGGCAGTAGGCCCGCTCGGCGGAGGCCGGCGTGGCGTCGTTCAGGTGACTGTAGAGGATCTGCAGCGCGGGGTTGGAGGCCCCGATCTCGTACACGTCCGGATAGGACAGGACGATGCGGGGACGTGCCCCGGGCTTGACGCGGGTGTTGAACTCTCCACCCGCGTAGCGCCCGGGGCGCGTGACGCGCGCCAGAAGCCTCGCTATCTCATCCGGAGGCCAATCTCCGGAGAGGCCCGGGGATCCGGGACGTGAGCTTTTCAACTTGTCGATTGATCCTTTGCATCCGCGAGACACGGAGCGGCGCCCCGGCCTCGAAGTACGCGATGGCGGCCTGGCCGAGCGCGATCGTGCCCGAGAACCCGACGGCGCCCTTGACGGCCCAGCCGAATCCCGGCACGAAGTCGAGCGCCTGGCGCGCCAGCGTACGGAGGACTAACCCTGTACCCACGATCGAGAGGATCTCGAGGGCCCGGTCGAGGCCGAGCTCTTCCCCGTAGGCGTGGGCGATCTTGAGGACCATGCGGATCTGGTTGGCGGTCATCGCCGGCATGTCCGCGCCGGGGATGATGACCACCACGCCGATGACGCCGTTCTGGGCGGCATTGGTGAGCACGACATGGTCGCAATACGTGCGGCGCACCGACGGCAGTGAAGCGGCGAGGGCGGCTGCGCCGTCGGCGGCGGCGTCGATGAGGCGATTCTCGAGGGTGGGCTTGCCGGCCGGGTCGTGGCCGAGGCCGTGGGCGACCTCGTCGCCGAAGAGTCCGGCCTCGCGCACCCAGCTGTCCTCGTCGGGGATCTCGACGAGGCCGATGATCTTGCATCCCGCACGCCGCGCCGCGTGCACGACGGGCACTATCCCGGCGGCGGGCGCGCCGGCGGCGACCAGCACGACGATGTCCCAACGGGCGGCGAGATGCTGATCGCGCGGGAAGTCGGCCGGCGCGAGCGCGTCCACGATGGCGGACACGCCGCCCGACTCGTCCTTGGCGCCGGCCGAGAGCACGCCGACGACACGGGCGAGGTCGTCGCCGGCGCCGACGACGCACAGATGCGGCGCCGGAGAGGCGGCGCGCGCCTCGGCGACGGCCTTGAGGATCTTCGAGATGCTAAGGCTACTGGCCAAGCCGCCCCCTCGGTTCTGGAGTGATCGTCGCCCGCAGATGGATCGCCTGCAGCAGGCCGACCAAGATCAGGAACGCGATCATCGCGGTGCCGCCGTAGCTGATGAACGGCAGCGGGATACCTGTCACCGGCATGATACCAATCGTCATCCCGATGTTAACGAACACCTGGAACAGGACCATCACGCCGATGCCGCCGGCCAGGATGCTCCCGTACATGTCGCGGGCCAGGACGGCGATCCTGAGCGCGCGCCAGATGAAGAGAGCATAGAGCACCAGCAGCACGGTGGCACCCAGGAACCCGTTGCGTTCGCTGATCACGGCGAAGATGAAGTCGGTGTGATGCTCGGGCAGGAAGTCCAGCGTGGTCTGCGTCGCCATGTTCCCGCGCCCGGTGAGCGCGCCGGATCCGACGGCGATCATGGACTGGATCACATTGTACCCGGCGCCCTGGGAATTGTGACCGGGGTTGACGAAGACGAACAGCCGGTCGACCTGGTACTGCTGGATGAGATGGACGCCGGTCAGCGGGAGCACCTTGAGCGCGACGACGAAAGCGGTGATACCCGTCGCGCCGAGCACCGCGAAGTGCGTCCACGGCGTGCCGTAGAAGTACAGCATGGCCAGCGCGAGCACCACGACGACCATGGCGGAGCCGAAGTCGGGCTCCTTGTAGACGAAGAAGGCCGGCACCGCGGCCAGGGCGAGCACGATGAGCGTGATGCGCTTCGACCCCAGCAGTTCCATGCGGTCGGAGAGGAAGGCGGCGATGCTGAGCGCCAGCAGGAGCACCGCCGCCGACGACGGCTGGAATCGTGTGAAGCCGAGATCGATCCAGCGGGTCGCGCCGTTGACGCTCTGGCCCAGCGGCAGCACCGCCACGACGATGAGCACGGCGAGCGCGTACAGAAGCCACTGAAAGCGGCGGTAGAGCTCGTAGTCGAGCAGCGAGACGACGACCGCCGCGAGCAGGCCCACCGCGACGGCGATGAGCTGCTGGCGCACGTAGTAGAACGGCGCGCCGTCGATGTCGTGGTGGGTAGCGAAGTAGATCATCGTGACGCCGTAGACGATCAGCCCGGCGGTCGCCAGGAGCAGCAGGTAGTCCAGGTGCCGGAGGTAGGCACGCCAGTCGACCATGTCAGTCCGTGGCGCGCGGGGCACTGCGTACCGCGCCTCGCTCAGTAGCTCTTCCGTCCATTAGTCCGTGGCGTGCGGGGCACTGCGTACCGCGCCTCGCTCGGATAGCTCTTCCGTCCGTCAGTCGCCCCGGACGTTCCCCGTGAACTGGCCGCTATCGATGTGGAACAGGGCGTCGTAGATGATGCGGGCGGCGGGAGCCGCGGTGGTGGCGCCGTGGCCGCCCTTCTCGATCATGACGACGACCACGTACTTGGGGTCGTTCGCGGGGGCGTAGCTGGCGTACCAGGCGTAGTTGACGATGCGGCCGTTGTCCCAGACCTCAGCCGTCCCGGTCTTGCCGGCCACAGGCACTTTGTACCCTGCCCCGCCGAAGACCGGGAACGAGGTGCCGGCAGGCGAGTTCGCGGCGTCGTACAGCCCCTGCTTGACCACGTCCAGCGTGGTCTGCGCGATGTCGACCTTCCGGGTCGTCGTCGGCTCGAGGTCGCGGATCGTCTGGCCGGCGGAGTCGGTGATCCTGAGGCCGAGGTGCGGCGTCACGACCTTGCCGCCGTTGGCGATGGCCGCGTACGAGGTCGCGAGCTGCAGCGGCGTCGCCTCAAGGTTGCCCTGTCCGACCGCGAGGTAGATCGAGTCGCTCGGCTTCCAGATCTTGTCGATCTCGGTCTTGAAGTACCCCTTCTTCCACTTCGGTGTCGGCACGCGCCCGGCCGCCTCGAAGGGGATGTCGATGCCGGTCGGCTTACCCATGCCGAGGCGCACCGCCCAGTCTTCGAGCGCCGTCCCCTTGGTGCGGTAGAAGCCGTCGCCGACGTTGTAGAAGTACACGTCGCACGACTGCGTGATCGCGCCGACCAGATCGAGCGTGCCGTGGCCGTCCAGCGCCCAGCACTTGAACTTGGTCTTGCCGAGGTCCTCGGGCGAGATGTAGTAGCCGGGGCAGAAGTAGCCCGTACCCTGGCGTGATGATGCCCTCCTCCAGCGCGGCCACGGAGGTGATGGCCTTGAACGTCGAGCCCACCGCCTTGGTCTCCTGGGTGGCGCGGTTCAGCAGCGGGTAGTTCGACGACTTCCTGGTGAGCTGCTTGTAGGTCTTCTGCTTCATGCCTGCCGACCCAGACGTTGGGGTCGAAGGTCGGATAGCTGGCCATGCCGAGCACGTCGCCGTTCTTGACGTCCATCACGACGGCGGCACCGCCGTTGGCCTCGTACTGGTGATTGGCGTGGGCGAGGCTGATACCGGTGCGCAGCGCCTCCTCGGCAGCCGCCTGGACCTTGCTGTCGATGGTCGTCACGAGCGTGTCGCCCGCATCCGGCATGCGGCCGCCGACCGGCTTCGTCTGCTTCGGCCGGCCGAACGCGTCGACCTCGATCCGGGCGACGCCGTCGCGCCCGCGCAGCCACTTGTCGTAGGTGAACTCCAGGCCGTCGTACCCGACGACGTCGCCGGGCGAGTAGCCCTTGAAATGCTGCAGCTTGAGCTGCTCGGCCGAGATCTCGCCGAGGTGGCCCAGCACCTGCGCCGCCATGTCTCCCTGCGGGTACGAGCGCAGCGACTCGTCTTGGATCTCGACCCCGGGGAACTGCAGCGTGCGTTCCTTGAGGTAGGTCATCACCTTGCGGCTGACGTCGTGCTTCAGCACGATCAGGTCGAGGCCGGTGATCTCGCCACGGTCACCTTCTCCCACGTCAGGAAGCTGCTCCAGGTGCCGTCCGCGTTCTGCTGCAGCGTGCTCGGATACAGGTAGTCCTTGATGCGCTTGCGCAGCACCCCGGTCTTCATGCCGAGGATCGGAGCCAGGCTGCGCGAGCTCGTCGTCCAGCGTCCCCTTGGGTACGTCCATCAGGCGGATGCCGACGGCCTCGCCGGGGCGGTTGCCGACGATCGCTGCGCCCTGCCTGTCCACGATGTAGCCCCGCGGCGCGACGACCTTGACCGAGCTCAGGCGGTTGTCGTTGGCCTGCGCGACGAACTCCTGGCCGCTCAGGATCTGCAGGAACCAGAGGCGGAAGAAGACGATGCCGAACAGCACCGCGGCGAGGCCGAGGATGACGGCGACGCGCAGGGCAATGGAGGGCAGCTGGATGATGGGCTTGTCGCGGCGCCCGGTGCGGATCGGCCGGTCGCGGCGCGCGGGATCATGTCCGAGCAGCGGCACGCAGGTCACCTGCCCCTCTCAGCCAGACGCGCACCAGCAGGTAGACCGGCGCGGCGAGCAGCGTGTTGAAGACGAGCGACGGAAAGAGCACCCGTCCGAGGAAGAAGCCCAGCGGCGCCTCGCGAGCGAGGAGGAACTGGGCCATGGCGAAGAGCACGTTCGCGACCAGGGTCGCGACGAAGACGGTGAGGAGCGGCGCGAAGCCGGCCGGCAGGTCCGCGGTCTCGGCGTACCGGCCGGCGAAGTAGCCGATGAGCACGAAGACGAAGGCGCTGAGGCCGAAAGGTTCCATGAGCGCTATCGCCGTGAGCATCCCCGTGAGAAAGCCGAACACGGCGCCGGTCTCGGAGCCCTTGAGGAGCGCCACGCAGACCACCGCGATGAGGGCGAAGTCCGGGTAGGCGCCGAGCAGGCGCAGATGCGGCGCCACAGCCGTCTGAAGCAGCACCGCGACGAGCAGCACGACGGCGAGCCGCGCGATGTCCGGGCCGGTCGGCCAGGAGCGTTGGGGGGTGTCCTTCAGGGGCCTGATGATGCTCATCGCGTGACCACCTGTACGATGTCGAGCCTGCGGAAGTCCACGAACGGCTTGATGGCGATGGACTGGTACAGCTCCACGTCCTGAGTGCCGACGCTCTCGACGACCCCGATGGGGATGCCGCTCACGAACACGGAGCCGTTTCTGCCCGACGTCACCACGTACTGACCCACCTTCACCTTCTCGGTCTTGTCCACGTACTCGAGTGTGACGTCGCCGGTGACGCTGCCGCTGACGATCCCCTGGGCGTTGCCGGTCGCGTCGCCCGGTTCGATCATTGCGCCGACGAAGCTCTGCTGGTCAGTGACGAGCATGACCTGCGCGGCGTTCGCATTGACCTTGGTGACGCGGCCCACGAGGCCCTGGCCGTTGACCACCGGGTCGTGCACTTTGACCCCGTCGCTGCTCCCGGCGTTGATGGTCGCCGTGGAGTACCAGGCGCTGGTCGAGCTCGCGACCACGCGCGCCGCGACCAGTGTCACGCCTTTGGGGAACGGGTAGTCCTTCTGGAACTTGAGCATGGCCCGCAGCTTGTCGTTGTCGCTCTGGGTCGTGAGCTCCTGGGCAAGCCCCGCACGGAGCTGCTGGACCTCCTTCTTGAGAGCCGTGTTCTCCGACTTGGCGCTGAAGAGGTCGCCGACCCAGTTCCAGGCGTCCCGGAACGGCTTGGTCGCGGTCGCCGTGCCGCTCTGCAACGGCGAGACGACGGTGAGCACGGCGCCCTGCACGCTGTGCGCGGCGCCGCTGTCCGACTCGCGGAAGTACGCGGTGAGCAGCGCGACGGACAGCAGCAGCAGCACTGCCACGACGATGCGCCGCCGGAGTACGCGCCGGCGATTCACAGATCAGCGAAGGGCGGGACTACCGGCCTCGCGGCCGGGAGTTGCGCTTGCTCTTGACCAGGACATCGAACTCCTCGAGGTACTTGCCCGAGCCCACGGCCACGCAGGTGAGGGGCGATTCGGCGAGGTGCACCGGCATCTGCGTCTCGTCGCGCAGGCGCTCGGCGAGGCCCTGCAGCAGCGACCCGCCGCCGGCCAGCATGATGCCGCGGTCCATGATGTCGCTGGCGAGCTCCGGCGGCGTCTTGTCGAGGGTCGCCTTGATGGCGTCGACGATCGCCTGCGTGGGCTCCTCGAGCGCGGTGCGGACCTCCTCGGAGGACAGCACGACCGTCTTGGGCAGGCCGGTGACGAGGTCGCGCCCGCGGATCTCGGCCTGCTCCTCCTGCGGGAGCGGGTAGGCCGAGCCGATCTCGAGCTTGATCTCCTCCGCGGTCTGGCTGCCGATGAGGAGCTTGTACTCCTTCTTGACGTAGCTGATGACTGCTTCGTCGAGCTCGTCGCCGCCGACGCGGATGGACTGGCTGACGACGATGCCGCCGAGCGAGATCACGGCGACCTCGGAGGTGCCGCCGCCGATGTCGACGATCATGCTCCCGGTGGGCTCGGCCACGGGCAGGCCGGCCCCGATGGCGGCGGCCATGGGCTCTTCGATGAGCGTCGCCCAGCGCGCGCCGGCGGAGTACGTGGCCTCCTCGACGGCGCGCTTCTCGACGCCCGTGACGCCGCTGGGCACGCAGATGACGACGCGCGGATGGGCCCAGCGGTTCTGCATGACCTTGCGGATGAAGTGGCGGAGCATCTGCTCCGTGACATCGAAGTCGGCGATGACGCCGTCCTTGAGGGGCCGCACCGCACTGATCGTGGCGGGCGTGCGGCCCAGCATGCGCTTGGCTTCGGCGCCGACGGCATGGACCTCTCCGGAGCGGTGGTCGATGGCGACGACCGACGGCTCACTGAGGACGATGCCGCGGCCGCGAAGATAGACGAGCGTGTTGGCGGTGCCGAGGTCGACCGCCATGTCACGGGCGCCAAAACCCGTTAGGAATCCGAGGAAGCTGATGGCGAGCTCCTTTCGAAGCAAATCTCGAACGACGATTGTATACGGTGCCTCTGGGCATGGCCACCTGAGGGCAGGCTCGTGCGTGGCGCCTGCCGAAGGCTGCGCAGAGCGTTGTTCGTCGCGCGGAGGACGTACCCTCGCGCACGGAGCCGAGAAGCCGCGACGGCTACGTGTGCAGCCAGGAGAAGGGCGTGACGCCGAAGCCCGCGAGGAGCCGCTGCAGCTCGGCGACCGGCAGGCCGACGACGTTGAAGTAGTCGCCGTCGACGCGCTTCACCAGTGCCGAGCCGATGCCCTGGATGGCGTAGGCGCCGGCCCTGTCGCGCCACTCGCCCGAGCGGATGTACGCCTCGAGCTCGACGTCGGTGAGACTGCGGAAGGTGACGCCGGTCACGGCGTGCGCCGCGAGCGCGAGCTTCCGCGACGTCAGATACAGGCCGCTGTACACCTCGTGGCGACGGGCGGCGAGGCGCCGCACGAAGCGTCTCGCCTCGTCCTCGTCACGCGCCTTTCCGAGGATCTCGCCTTCGCTGACCACCACGGTGTCGACGCCGAGCACCAGTTCGCCCGGCCGCAGCCCCTCGCGGGCGAGCACCTCCTCGGCCTTGCCGCGTGAGTTCTGCTGCACGGTGTGCGCAGGGTCCCCGTCGCTGACCCGTTCCTCGTGGTCGCTGACGACGATGCGGAACGGCATGCCGAGCTGCTCCAGCAGCGTCTTTCGCTGCGGCGAGCGGGAGGCGAGGACGAGGCCCGTGAACGCGAAGCCCAGGGTCTCCGGCGCCTGCGCGCGCTCCCAGAAGGAGCGTGGGACCGGGTCAGACAAGCTCGGCCTCGTCGAAGAACAGGGCGATCTCGCGGACGGCGCTCTCGGGGCCGTCCGAGCCGTGCACGACGTTCTCCTCCTTGCTCAAGGAGAAGTCCCCACGGATCGTGCCCGGCGCGGCCTGCGCCGAGTCGGTGACGCCCATCATGGCGCGAGCGACGCTGATGGCCTCGCGCCCCTCCCACACCATGGCCACGACCGGGCCGGAGGTGATGAAGTCGGCGAGGCTCTCGAAGAACGGCTTGCCGATGTGCTCGGCGTAGTGCCGCTCGGCGAGCGCGCGGTCGATGTGCAGGGCCTTCATGCCCCGCAGCGCGAAACCGCGCCGCTCGAAGCGGGAGACGACCTCGCCGACGAGGCCGCGGGCGACGCCGTTCGGTTTGACCATGATGAACGTGCGTTCCATGAGCATCCTCCGGATGGGACAGGCGGGTGAGGCTGTGGGGGCGGCGCCGGCGCTTGCGGCAGCGCCGCCCGCCCCTGCGCGTGTCAGACGCGGTCGAAGACCGGCGGCAGCGCGTGGACGTCGGCCTCGCAGTACGGGCACACGCGCCATTGCGGGTCGATCGGCCTGCGGCACGACGGGCAGCTGCTCTTGAGCCGCCGACCGCACGTGGGGCACACGAGGTAGTCCTCACGCACCGGCGTCTTGCAGAACGAGCAGCGCTCGTCACCGCCGATGCGCGCCTCCATCATCGCGACCTCGAGGTCGTGCTCCTGGCGCTCGGCCATGGTCACGGGCGGGCGGACGATGGCGTACACGATGAGGCCGATCGGGCCGAACACGATGCCGGTGAGCACGGCGACGGCGAGCACGATCTTGTCGTCGATGCGCCGCCGCGCGTCCTTGTAGACCCAGTAGGCACAGGCGATCCAGAGCACCACCAGGAAGAAGTAGAACATGAGCGTGATGAAGTGCCAGGTCGGCGACTTGAAGAAATCCAGCACCGACTGGAACGGATTGCTGCTGTCAGTCGTCGTGGTGGTGGTCTTCGCCGCCGCAGCGATGATCCAGTGAGGCACCCTTCCTCCTCAGGAGAGCTCCGTCGAGGGCGCCGAGGGCGCCTCCACGCGATGGCGGCCGTACACACGGGCGGGGACCATCAGCCCCCCGCCGGCGCAGCCGGCCGGCCGGCCTCAGCGGCCAGCGCAGCAATCATACCCGAGAATATCCTGCTGTGGACAGGGAGCAGCCCGTACCAGTACGCGAGCCCGGGCACCCCGCGCGGCGCGAAGTAGGCGGTCTGGACGAGCAGGGTGCCGCCCTCGTGCGGGAGCGTCTCGAACTGCAGCCAGGCGGCGCCGGGCACCTTCATCTCCGCCCGCAGGCGGAGGAGGCGACCGGGCTCGACCGCCTCGACGCGCCAGAAGTCGAGCGCGTCGCCGACGCGCAGGTCGACCGGGTCGCGGCGGCCGCGGCGCAGCCCGACGCCGCCGACCAGCCGGTCGGCGGCGCCGCGGAGCTCCCAGGCCCAGTCCCAGGCGCGGTAGCCGCGCCGGCCGCCGATGGTGCGGATGACGGCGAACGCCTCTTCCGGCGTCGCCTTCACCAGCGCCTGCCGGCGCTCGATGAGCTTGCCCTCCTGCGTGGTGAGCACGCGCGGCTGCACGTCGCCGCCGCTCGTCACCAGCGCGTCCGCCCAGCTCGTCTCGACCTCGCCTGTGTCGAGACTTGCGACTGCGGCGCGCACCGCCGCGGCGTAGCCGACGGGGTGGATCGCAGGGAACAGGTCGTGCGCCGAGTGGTCGCGCACCACGGTCTCGCTGCGCAGCCCCTCGATCAGCGGCCGGGCGATCTGCGACGGGATGGGCGTGACGAGGTGCACCCAGTACGACGACAGCGTCGGCGTGAGCACGGGCACGGGCTGCAGGTACCGCCGCAGGCCGCGCGCGTCGGCGTAGCCGAGCATCATCTCCCCGTAGGTGAGCACGTCGGCGCCGCCGACCTCCACGACGCGGGCCGCGCTCTCGGGCACGTCCAGCGCGGCGATGAGGTACCGCAGCAGGTCGTCCACGGCGATCGGCTGCACGCGCGTGTACACCCACTGCGGGCAGACCATCATCGGCAGGCGCTCGGTGAGGTAGCGGATCATCTCGAACGAGATGCTGCCGGAGCCGACGACCACGGCGGCGCGGAACTCGGTGACCGGCACGCCGGCCTCGCGGAGGGCTTCGCCGGTCTCCTGCCGGGAGCGCAGGTGCCGCGAGAGGTCGGAGGCAGGGTCGCCCAGGCCGCCGAGGTACACGAGGCGGACCACGCCCGCCTCGGCCGCGCCGCGGCCGAAGGCCCTCGCGGCCGCCAGGTCGCGCTCTCGGTAGCCCTCTCCCCCTGCCATGGAGTGCACCAGGTAGTAGGCGACGCCCACTCCGGCCAGGGCGGCGCCC
The DNA here is from genome assembly GCA_963784975.1 of uncultured Thermoleophilia bacterium. Lineage (GTDB taxonomy): Bacteria > Actinomycetota > Thermoleophilia > UBA2241 > UBA2241 > CAIXSE01. The sequence continues at coordinate 16,824 of CAWAUK010000073.1, forward strand.
AGAGTCTCGGGGCGCAGGACGTCGCCGGCGACGATCTCGACGCGGTCGGCCCAGTCGCGGCCCTCGAGGCGGCGCGGGTCGCGCACGAGCACGCGCACGCGCACGCCGGCCTGCAGGAGTCGGGGCACGAGCCTGCCGCCGACGTAGCCGGTCACACCGGTGACGAGAACGAGCGAGTCGCGGGGTGCCGGATGCATCAGAGTCCCTCCCTGCCGAAGAAGACGCTCCCGGAAGAGGTGCCCGGAGGACACCCGGGCGGCGTGGTCAGGCCAGCCGCATCCCGATGAGGTAGCCCACGAAGAAAGCGACGGCGGCGACGGCGATCACGATGAGGAACGCGACCAGGAAGCGCACGACGGGATGGGCCCTCTGCTGTGCCATTCACCTCTCCACGGATTTGCGCCAGTATATCCGAACGCGCAGCCCGGCAAGCCCGGGCTCAGACCCCGCTCACGAGCACGTCCCGCAGGTCTTCCAGCAGGTACAGAGACCCTCCCACGAGCACGCTCCCCTCCGCCCCGGCGAGCTCGCGAGCGCGGGCGAGGGCGCCGTGGGGGTCGGCTACAGTCTCTACCGGGGGCGCCGCCGGTGACCCTGGACCGGACGCCGCGGCGGCGACGGCCGCGGCAAGCTCGGCGGCCCTGAGGCTGCGCGGTTCGCTCGCCTGCGTACAGACCACGCGGTCCAGCAGCGGCAGGAAGCCGGCGATCATCGCCGGATAGTCCTTGTCGCGCATCATCGCGAGGACGCCGACGGCGGGGCGAGGGACGCGGAAGGCCGCGAGGCTCTGCGCGAGCACGCGGACGCCGTCCGGGTTGTGGGCGCCGTCGGCGAGCACCAGCGGCCGCTCCCCGACCACCTGAAGGCGGCCGGGGACGGCAGTGGCGGCCAGTGCCTGCCGGACGGCGGCATCTTCGAGGCCGCCGAGGAGCAGGCGCACGGCGGCGAGCGCGAGCGCGGCGTTCTGGACCTGGTAGAGGGCCGGCGTCGGCACCTGCAGGCCCGCCCAGCGCTCCAGTCGCCCACCGGGCGCGAACGTCACGGCGAAGTCCGCGGGCGACCCGCTCACCGCCAGATCTCCCGGCCGGGCCGAGTCGCGCAGGAAGTGAGGAGTCGCGCCGGCGGCGGAGCAGACCCGGCGCGCTTCGTCCTCGAGACCGTCGAGCTCGCCGAAGACGGCGTCGCCGCCTTTGATGACTGCGGCTTTCTCGGCGAAGATGAGCTGACGCGTGTCGCCCAGGACGACGGTGTGCTCCAAGGCGATGTTGGTGAGCACTACGACCGGCGCCTTGACCACGTTCGTGGCGTCGAGGCGCCCGCCCAGCCCGGCCTCGAGCGCCACCGCCTCCACCCCGCTCTCCGCGAACGCGAGCAGGGCCGCGACGGTCAGCACCTCGAACTGCGTCGTCTCGCCTAGCTCTCCCGGCAGGCTCGCCACCTCGTCGCGCACGCGCTCTACGGCCGCCGCGAACGGCGGCTCGCCGACCGGGTGCCCGTCCACGATCACGCGCTCCGTCCAACCCGAGATGTGCGGCGATAGATAGGCGCCCGAGCGGACTCCGTGGGCGCGGAGCAGGGCCTCGCAGTAGCGCGTCGTCGACGACTTGCCGTTGGTGCCGACGATGTGGATGACGCGGTAGCCGTCCTGCGGCCGCCCAAGGCGCGCGAGCAGTTCGCTCACTCGCTCGAGCCCCGGACGCATGCCGAACGCGGCCAGCGACTCGAGGTACGCCTCCACGCCGAGCGGGTCCGGCGCCTGGGTCACAGGCGGCTCCCGTGCGCGCCGTGGAGCGGTGTCCCTCCGGTGCCCCGCTCGATGGCCCCTGCGCGGTGCTGCTGCGCCGCCCCGCACGAAAGCCCGCCTTCGCTGCCTCTTCTACGGCGGCTGTTCACGCGCCCGCGCTCATACGTCGCGCAGCTGCGCGAGCCTCGCCGCCAGGCCGTCGCGTTCGGCGATGTGTGCAGCGAGCTTCTCACGCTCCTTGGCCACCACGGCCTCCGGCGCGCGGCCGACGAACTTCTCGTTGCCGAGCTTGGCTTCGCCGCGCCGGACCTCCGCCTCCGCCCTGGCCAGCTGCTGTTCGAGGCGGGCGAGCTCCTCCGCCTTGTCGACGGCGGCCGCCACCTCGAGCCGGCCGCCGGGCACGATCACGACGGTCGCGTCCGCCGCGGGCTCGCCCTCGAAGGCCACATCCGTGCGCGCGAGAGCGCGGAAGACGCCGGCGTAGTGCGCGTAGTGCCCCGCCGCGCCGGCGACGTCCTCCACGAACACAGCGTCGAGCACCTTGCCCGGCGGGATCTCCGCCTCGGCGCGGAAGCGGCGCAGCGCGTCGACCGCCGCCTGCAGCTCGCCGATGGCCTCCTCGTCGTCCGGCGCCAGCTGCGCCTCGTCCCGGGTCGGATGCCGCCGCTCGAGCAGCGGCGCCGCGCCGTACTGCTCGGCGACCTCCTCCGTGACGAAGGGCATGAAGGGGTGCAGCAGGCGCACGATCTGGTCGAGCATCCAGCGGGCGTGACCCGCAGCCTGCGCCTTCTGCGCCTCGTCCTCCCCGTAGAGGGGCACCTTGATGAGCTCCACGTACCAGTCACAGAACTCGTCCCAGACGAAGTGGTACAGCGCGTCCACCGCGGCGGTGAAGTCGTAGACGCTCACCGCCTCCTCGACCGTCGCGAGGCAGCGCTGGAAGCGGCTCGCGATCCAGCGGTCCACCTGGGCCGCCTCGCTGCGCTCGGCCGCGTACCCCTCGCTGCCGAGCAGCACGAACCGGGCCGCGTTCCACAGCTTGTTGGCGAAGCCGCGGCCCATGGCGATCTTCTCCTCGCTGAAGCGCACATCCTGCGTGCTGCTCATGAGGAGCAGGCCGAAGCGCGTGGCGTCGGCGCCGTGCTCGTCGATCATCTCGAGCGGGTCGATGCCGGTGCCGAGGCTCTTGCTCATGCGGCGGCCGTCCGGGGCCTGGATGACCGAGTGGATGTAGACGTCGTCGAAGGGGACGTCGTCCATGAACTCGAGACCCATCATGATCATGCGCGCGACCCACAGGAAGATGATGTCGCGCGCCGTGCTCAGCACGTTCGTCGGGTAGAAGTACGCGAGGTCGGCCGTCTGGTCCGGCCAGCCGAACGTGGCGAACGGCCAGAGGGCCGAGCTGAACCAGGTGTCGAGCACGTCGGTCTCGCGGGTGAGCTCGGTGGAGCCGCACCGGGCGCAGGCCTGCGGCTCGGTCTCGGCCACGGTGAGGTGGCCGTCCGCGCAGTACCACACCGGCAGTTGGTGGCCCCACCAGAGCTGCCGGCTGATGCACCACGGCCGCAGGTTGTCCATCCAGTCGATGTAGACGCGGCCCCAGCGCTCGGGCGTGAACTTGACCTTGCCGTCTCGCACCACGTCGGTGGCCGGCTTCTTGAGCTCGTCCATCGCCATGAACCACTGCTCGCTGATGAGCGGCTCGATGGGCGTGCCGCAGCGGTCGCAGGTCGCGACGCTGTGCGGATAGTCCTCGACCTTCTCGAGGGCCCCGAGCTCGCGCAGGTCCGCGACCACACGCTCGGCGGCCTCCTCGACCTCGAGCCCGGCATACGGGCCGCCGGCCTCGGTGATGCGGCCGTCCTGGCCGATGGCCTGGACGGACTCCAGACCGTGCGTGCGGCCGATGTCGAAGTCGGTCAGGTCGTGCGCCGGCGTGATCTTGAGGGCGCCGGTGCCGAACGAGGGATCGACGCGCTCGTCGGCCACGATCCTGAGCTCGCGCCCGAGCAGCGGCAGGATCGCCGTCTTGCCGACGACGTCTTTGTAGCGCTCGTCGTCGGGGTGGACGGCGACCGCCGTGTCGCCGAGCATCGTCTCCGGCCGCGTCGTCGCGATGGTCACGCTGCCGCCGCCGACGACGTCGTAGCGGATGTAGTTGAGCGTGCCGGGCATGTCCCGGTACGCCACCTCGAGGTCGCTGATGGCCGTGCCGCACCGCGGGCACCAGTTCACGAGGTAGCTGTCCTTGTGGATGTAGCCCTTCTCGTAGAGGGCGACGAAGACGTGGGTGACGGCACGCACGTAGCCCTCGTCGAAGGTGAAGCGCTCGCGCTCGTAGTCGCAGGCGCAGCCGATGCGCTTGAGCTGCTCGATGATGGTGCCGCCGTACTCGCGGCGCCACTCCCAGACGCGGCTCACGAACTCCTCGCGCCCCAGGTCCTCCTTGGTGAGGCCTTCGGCGCGGAGCATCTTCTCGACGACGTTCTGCGTGGCGATGCCGGCGTGGTCGGTGCCCACCAGCCAGCAGGCGTTCTCGCCCAGCATCCGGTGATACCGCGTGAGCACGTCCTGGATGGTGTCGTTGAGCGCGTGGCCCATGTGCAGCACGCCGGTGATGTTCGGCGGCGGGATGACGATCGAGTAGGCCTCGCGCTCCGCGTCGGGCTCGGCGTGGAACAGGTGCTCGTCGAGCCAGTGCTTCATCCAGCGCGCCTCGACGGCGGCCGGCTCGAAGCGCGTGGTCTGCTGCAGGTAGTCGTTCATCAAGCCTCGTCGGTCCGGGGGGCCAAGTATACCGAACGGCGGAGGGCCGCCCCCTCGAAGAAAGGGCGGCCCTCGGCGGCCTCGCGAGGTGACTGCGCCTCAGTCGTCGTCGGGCACCTCTCCCCCGCTGGACTCGATGGCGCACACCTGGCAGAACTCGTCGGAGCCCTCGATCAGCGAGCCGCACTGCGAACAGTGCTGCTCGAGCTGGCCGGACCCCGCGTCCACGCCCGGCTCCTCGGTCGAGCCGGGCGTCTGATGGTCGTGCTCATGATCGTGGTCGTGCATCTCTTCCCCCAGGTACCTGCGGTTACTTGTGACCCTTAGATGCCCGCTGCGTAAACACCTGCGCGCCGAACACGTGCGGCAGGGCCTCCTCGAAGCTCGCGACGTACACCAGCGCCAGCTTCGCGGTCAGGTCCGCCGGGAGCTCCGCGATCGTGGCGCGGTTGGACGCGGGCAGCACGACGGTGCGGACGCCCGAGCGGCCGGCCGCCAGCAGCTTCTCCTTGAGGCCGCCGACGCGGAGGATCCTGCCGCCCAGGGTGATCTCCCCGGTCATGGCCACGCGCGGCTTGACCGGTACGCCGCCGAGCGCCGAGAGCATGGCCACCGCGAGCGCGAGACCGGCCGAAGGGCCGTCCTTGGGCACCGCGCCCTCGGGGACGTGCACGCGCACGTCCTGCGTCGCGAGATCGAGCCCTTCCTGGCGTCAGGAACGGCGACCGTTCGATCAGGCGCCGCAGAGCGGCATCGCGCTCGACGTGCGAGAGCAGGTAGCCCCAGGCCGCGGACCCGGACTCCTGCATGACCTCGCCCAGTTGCCCGGTCAGGACGAGCTCGCCACGGCCGCGGGCGATGGTCGCCTCGATGGTGAGCACCTCGCCGCCGTCGGAGGTGTAGGCGAGGCCGAGGCTCTCCCCCACGCGCGCCGCGCGCGGCAGCTCGGCCTCGAGCCAGTGCGCCTCGCCGAGGTAGCCGCGCAGCTCGCCCACGGCGACGGCCACGGGCAGAGCTGAGGCCGTCCTCGAGGTGCTTGCGCGCGACCTTGCGGTCGACGCGCCGCAGCGCGCGCTCGAGTTCGCGCACGCCCGCCTCTCGCGTGTAGCCGCGGACGATGCCTTGGAGCACGCCGCGGTCGAAGCGCACGTCCCCGCGGCGCAGCCCGGTGTCGCGGGCGACACGCGGCAGCAGGTGACGCCGGGCGATGGCCAGCTTCTCCGGCATGGTGTAGCCGCTCAGATGGATGATCTCGAGCCGGTCGTACAGGGTGGCCGGGATAGCGTCCACGTCGTTCGCCGTGGCGATGAAGAAGACCCGGCTGAGGTCGTACTCGACCTCCAGGTAGTTGTCTCGGAAGGCGTGGTTGTGCGCCGGGTCGAGCACCTCCATCAGCGCCGCGGCGGGGTTGCCCCGCCAGTCGCTGTCGAGCTTGTCGAGCTCGTCGAGGAGCATGACGGGGTTGTCGACGCCGGCCTTCGCGAGGCCGTCGACGATGCGCCCGGGCATCGCCCCGATGTAGGTGCGGCGATGCCCGCGGACCTCGGCCTCGTCGCGCACGCCGCCGAGCGCGACGCGCACGAAGGGACGGCCGAGCGCATCGGCGATGCTCTGCGCGACGCTGCTCTTGCCGGTGCCGGGCGGGCCGGCCAGACAGAGGATCGTGGCCGGCTGGTCGGCGTCCGCCGCACCTCCGGCAGCGCGAGCCGCGTCGGTCGCGCATCCTGCACACGGCGAGGTACTCGAGGATGCGGTCCTTGACGTCCCTGAGCCCGTAGTGCGTGCGCTCCAGGTGGCGCGCCACGCCGGGCACGTCCACGTCCGCCCGCGCGAGCCTGCCCCACGGCAGCTCCAGGACGGTGTCGAGGAAGCCGCGGATGACGGCGACCTCGGGGCTCATGGGCGGCGCCTGCCGGAGCTTGGTGAGCTCGCGGGTGACGAGCTTGCGCGCCGCCGGCGAGAGCTCCGCCTCGGCGGCGCGCCGCGCGTAGACCGCGATGTCCTCGTCGGCCGCCTCGCCCGCCTCCTCGATCTCGTCGCGCAGCACGCGCAGCTTCTCGTGCAGCAGCATCTGGCGCTGCGCGCCCTCGATGCGCTGCTGCACCTTCAGCCCGATCTCCTGCTCGATGCCGAGGACGGCGTTCTCCTCGGCGAGACTCTCGAGCAGGGCGAGGAGGCGCTGCTGCGTGCTCACGATCTCCAGCAGCGCCTGCTTCTCGCCGGCCTCGGTCTGCAGGTGGGCGGCGACGATGTCGGCCAGCTCGTCCGGGCCCTCGGCCTGCTGCACCACGAACTGCGCCTCGTCGGCGAGCTGCGGGTGCAGGTGCACGTAGCGGACGAACTCGTCCGCGACCCGGCGCGCGAGGCTGCGCGAGCGCGCCGACCCGGCGTCCGTGCTCCGCACGGGCGCGTACTCGACGAGGAAGTGCGGCTCGCTGGCGACCACCCGCTCGGCGCGGACGCGCTCGTCGCCCTCGACCAGCGCCTTGACGCTGCCGTCGGGCAGCTTGAAGAGCTGAAGCACCCGGGCGCGGACCCCGACCGGACGCAGATCGTCGAAGGAGGGGTCCTCCACGGCCGCCTCACGCTGCGCGCAGAGGATGAGCGGGGTCTGCCCGCTGAAGGCGGCCTCGATGGCCGAGATGGACTTCCCGCGCCCCACGAAGATCGGCGCGACCATCTTGGGGAACAGGACCAGCTCGCGAGTCGGCAAGAGGGGCAGGGCCGCCGCCGGCGCGCCCTGCCCCTCCTCGGTCACCGCGCTCTGTTCAGGCGGATTCGGCGTCACGCTCCGGCAGCGACTTGTCCGCTTCGGTGAGAAGCGTGGGGTCGATGCCCTTCTCGATGGTCTCTTTGGTGATGACGCACTTGCGCACGTCGGTGCGGCTCGGGAGGTCGAACATCACGCCGAGCAGCGACTCCTCGATGATGGAGCGCAGGCCGCGGGCGCCGGTGCCGCGCGCCAGGGCCTTGATGGCGATGGCGGTGAGCGCCTCTTCGGCGAACACGAGCTCGACGCCGTCCAGCGAGAAGAACTTCTGGTACTGGCGCGTGAGCGCGTTCTTGGGCTCCGTGAGGATGCGCATGAGGTCGTTCTCGTCCAGGTTGTGGACGGCGCTGACCACGGGGAGCCTGCCGATGAACTCGGGGATGAGCCCGAAGTCGAGCAGGTCCTCCGGCAGCGAGTGGGTGAAGATCGTGCCGGGATCCTTGTCGGCCTTGCTGACGACGTCGGCCATGAACCCGACTCCCTGGCGTCCCATGCGGCGCTCGATGATCTTCTCGAGGCCGGAGAACGCACCGCCACAGATGAACAGCACGTTGGTCGTGTCGATCGTGAGGAACTCCTGGTGCGGGTGCTTGCGCCCGCCCTGCGGCGGCACGCTCGCCACGGTACCTTCGAGGATCTTGAGCAGCGCCTGCTGCACGCCTTCGCCGGAGACGTCACGCGTGATCGACGGGTTGTCCGCCTTGCGCGCGACCTTGTCGATCTCGTCGATGTAGATGATGCCGGTCTCGGCGCGCTTGACGTCGAAGTCGGCGGCCTGGATCAGCTTGAGCAGGATGTTCTCGACGTCCTCGCCGACGTACCCGGCCTCGGTGAGCGCCGTGGCGTCGGCGATGGCGAACGGGACGTTGAGGATGCGCGCCAGCGTCTGAGCCAGCAGGGTCTTGCCGCAGCCGGTGGGGCCGAGCAGCAGGATGTTGCTCTTGGCCAGCTCGACGTCGGTCTCACCGCTGGACACCGCCTGCACGCGCTTGTAGTGGTTGTACACGGCCACGGCCAGCGATCTCTTGGCCTCGTCCTGGCCGACGACGTAGTCGTTGAGGATGGCGTAGATGTCGCGCGGCTTGGGCAGCTGCTCGAGGTCGAGCGTCGCCGGAGCGGTGAGCTCTTCGTCGATGATCTCGTTGCACAGGTCGATGCACTCGTCGCAGATGTACACGCCCGGGCCGGCGATGAGCTTTTTCACCTGCCGCTGCGATTTGCCGCAGAAGCTGCAGAGCAGCTGGTCGTTGCCCTCGGTCGTTCCTGCCACCGTGCTCCTCCTAGTGCGAGGCCGCCGTCGTCGCCACCATCAGCGGTGGGAGATGACGTCGTCGATGATTCCGTAGTCTTTCGCTTCGGCCGCGCTCATGAAGTAGTCGCGCTCCGTGTCCGCGCGGACCTTGTCGATCTCCTGGCCGGTGTGGTCGGCGATGATCTCGTCCAGGCGCTTCCGGAGGTTGAGGACTTCTCTGGCGTGGATCTCGATGTCGGTGGCCTGGCCCTCGTACCCGCCGGCCACCTGGTGGATGAGGACGCGTGCGTTGGGCAGCGCGAAGCGCTTGCCCTTGGCCCCACCGGCGAGCAGCAGCGCGCCCATGCTCATGGCGCTGCCCACGCAGATGGTACTGACATCGGGCTTGATGAACTGCATCGTGTCGTAGATCGCGAGCCCTGCGTACACGCTGCCGCCCGGGCTGTTGATGTACAGGCTGATGTCCTTGTCTGGGTCGTCGCTCTCGAGGTGGATGAGCTGTGCCACGATGAGGTTGGCGATCTCGTCGACCACCGGCGTGCCCAGGAAGATGACACGCTCGTTGAGCAACCGGGAAAAGATGTCGAACGACCGCTCGCCGCGGCTCGTCTGCTCGATCACGAACGGAACAAGTGGAGTCACGTACTCACCCTTCTCTT
>CAWAUK010000074.1:0-14998 GCA_963784975.1 uncultured Thermoleophilia bacterium
GGCTCCTCGGGTAGGACTCGAACCTACAACCCTTCGGTTAACAGCCGAATGCTCTACCATTGAGCTACCGAGGACCGCTCCGGCCGAGAAAGTATAGGCGATGCCCACGGCACGGACAAACGACGGCCGCCGTCAGTGCCAGCGCGGCTCGGTCCACCAGCCGTGAGGCACGCCGTAGGCGGCGGACCCCACCGTCTCGTGGCTGCGCAGGACGCGGCGCGCGTCGGCAGTCAGCTTGACCGCCAGCGCCTCTCGCAGCTCCTCGAAGCGCGGCCGCCAGTAGCTCTCGTCGCCGGGCCTGCGGCCGGCGAGCTCGTGGCTGGCGACGACGGCGGTCGCCGCCGCGTGGGAGTCGATGCGTTCCTTCCACCACTCCGGATGCTCGATGCGCGTGCCGAAGCGCGACCCAGGCGCCTCGACGCCGGCCCCCTCCTCGCTGATGGGCAGGAACGCCCACGGCTGCGCGTCGATGGTGACCGACGTGTTGGGGACCGCGGCGACGAAGCGCTCGAGGGCGCCGAGCGTCTCCACGGCGGACTCCTCCGTCTCGCCCGGCTGGTTGAACTCGAAGCGCGCCCGCGTGATCACACCCTTCGCACTCAGGTACTCGAGCAGTTCAACGGCGTGGGCGACCGCCTTCTGCGGATACGGCGCCTGGCCCGTGCGGCCGAGCAGAGCCGGCGAGAGCGTGCCCAGCTCGAGCACGAGGCCGGCGCGCGCCCTGTAGAGCTTCTCGGCGTCGAGGCGCTGGAGCGCGTCGGGGCGGCCGGTGACGCTGAGCGCGAAGTCGCGCCGGTCGCCGGCCGCCAGCAGGTCGAGCACGGCCCGCCGCCAGCCGGCGTCGTAGCCGAAGGCAGGGTCGAGGACCAGGACGCCGTCGGGCCGCAGGGCGGCGACGGCGTCGACGGCGGCCACGGCGACGTCCGGCGGGTACGCGTGCCAGCCGGCGCCGCCCGGCCGCAGCAGGCAGGCCGGCGCGTTGTACGGGCAGCCACGGCTGAGGAAGAGGCCGAGCTCCGGCAGCCCCAGGGCCGTGTACGGATATGCCGCGTAGTCGGGCAGATGCGCGGCGTCCAATAGGAGCGGCGTGCCCTCCAGCGAGTGGCACGCGCCGGTCTCGCGCTCGCCGGCCGCGACCTGCGCGGCGAGCGTCAGGACGGCCGTCTCGGCCTCCCCGGCGATGAGCCAGTCGAAGGGCGCGCCCGGGTCGTTGAAGTCGTCCGGGCGCACCGAGACGTGGTGGCCGCAGGCGGCGATCACGGCGTCCGGCAACTGCCGCCGGACCCGCTCGGCGACGGCGACGGCCGCCGAGTACTGCAGGGCGGACCAGCACGAGACGACGACCAGGTCCGCCTCGCGCTCTGCGAGCAGGCCGTCGGCGATCTGGAGGAAACTCTCGCGCGCCACGTCGTCGGCAGGGTTACCCAGCTCGGCCTCGAGGTCGAGGACGTCCACCTCGTACCCCGCCCGGCTCAACTCGCTGAAGAGCTGGACGAGCTCCGGCTTGACCCTGGGGCCGTCCGCCCAGCGGCCGCCAAAGAGGGACCCGGGGAACACCAGCAGCACACGCGTCTCCTGCATGTCGACTCCTGTGATCGCGGCGGCCGGGCGGGCCGCGTGATGACTGAAGGGGCTACCGGTGTTATGGACGGGCGGGGATGCCCGGAAACGCGGCTGCGACGGCCCCGATGAGGGCCGGGGACGGCCGCGGCCGCCGTGAGGCGAACCGCGGCCGGTCTCGAGCCTATTCGACGAAGTCGCGCAGGCTGCGCGCCTCGCGGTACGCGCGCAGCTTGGCCAGCGTCTTGGCCTCTATCTGGCGGATGCGCTCGCGCGTCACGCCGAACTGGACGCCGACCTCCTCGAGCGTGTGCGGCCGGCCGTCGGTGAGTCCGTAGCGCATCTCGAGCACGCGCCGCTCGCGCGACGTGAGCAGCTCGAGCACGCGGCCGAGGTCCTCGCCCTGCATGAGCTCGCCCACGGCGTCGCTCGGGGCGACCGATTGCTCGTCCTCGATGAAGTCGCCGAGCTGGGAGTCGCCCTCGTCGCCGACGGGGTTCTCGAGGCTCACCGGCTCCTGGCTGATCTTCTGGATCTCGCGTACCTTGTCGGGCGTGAGGCCCATGTCGGTCGCGATCTCCTCGGGCGTGGGCTCGCGGCCCAGGTCCTGCAGCAGCTGCCGCTGCACACGGATGAGCTTGTTGATCGTCTCGACCATGTGGACCGGGATGCGGATGGTCCGCGCCTGGTCGGCGAGCGCCCGGCTCACGGCCTGGCGGATCCACCACGTCGCGTACGTGCTGAACTTGAAGCCGCGCCGGTAGTCGAACTTCTCGACGGCGCGGATGAGCCCGAGGTTGCCCTCCTGGATGAGGTCGAGCAGCGTCAGCCCGCGGTTGGCGTAGCGGCGCGCGATGGACACGACGAGGCGCAGGTTGGCCTGGATGAGCTGGTTCTTGGCCTCCATGTCGCCGCGCTCGATGCGTTTGGCGAGCGATACCTCCTGCTCGGCCGTGAGCAGCGGCACCTTGCCGATCTCGCGCAGGTACATGCGTACGGGGTCGTTGCTCGCCGTCTTGATGGAGAGGTCGAGCTTGGGCACTTCGCCCTCGGCCTCCGGCTCCTGGTCGCCCGAACCCGCCTGGCGGGCGTCGGCGTGGTGCACGCCGTCGGCGCCGACCACGTCGATGCCGAGGTCGTGGAAGGCGACGTACACGTCGTCGATCTGTTCGGGCGTGAGGTCGACGTCCGCGAGGACCTCGAGGATGTGCTCGGCGGCGAGGTAGCCCTGCTCCTTGCCCTCGTCGAGAAGCAGCCGGACCTCCTCGACCGTGCTGAGGATCGAGTCGTCGGACTGACGATCTGCTGCTGACTCTGTCACTGACTGCTTCAGCGCTCCTTGGTTGTAGCGGCGACGTGAGCGGGCCGGTCGGGCCGCCCCGCTCCCGGCTTCGCGGTCGTCTTCGTTGTACGGTCGGGCATCAAATCGCCGGCGAATCTTGTCGAGCTACTGTGTGGCGCACCTGCGGCCCACCACACGTTGACCCGCCTTCGGCGGTCAATCAAGGAAGTCGCGCAACCTCTGTGAGTCGCGGTAGGCCTTGAGCTTCGCGAGCGTCTTGGCCTCGATCTGGCGGATGCGCTCGCGCGTCACACCGAATTTCTGGCCGACCTCTTCAAGCGTCCTCGGGTGTTCTCCTTTGAGTCCGAAACGCAGCTCGATGACTTTCCGTTCGCGGAGCGTGAGCGTCCCGAGCACCATGTTGAGCTCTTCCTTCTGCATGATCTCGCTCACGGCCTCGACCGGCATGGTCGCGTCTTCGTCTTCGATGAAGTCGCCGAGCTGGGAGTCTTCTTCTTCCCCGATCGGCGTCTCGAGACTCACCGGCTCCTGGCTGATCTTGAGGATCTCGCGCACCTTCTGTGGAGTTGTACCCATCTCGGCCGCTATCTCCTCAGGCGTGGGCTCGCGGCCGATGTCCTGGAGGAGCTGGCGCTGCACGCGGATGAGCTTGTTGATGGTCTCGACCATGTGCACCGGGATGCGGATGGTGCGCGCCTGGTCCGCGATGGCCCGCGTGATCGCCTGGCGGATCCACCACGTGGCGTAGGTGCTGAACTTGTAGCCCTTGCGGTAGTCGAACTTCTCCACCGCGCGGATGAGCCCGAGGTTGCCCTCCTGGATGAGGTCGAGGAAGAGCATCCCCCGGCCCACGTAGCGCTTGGCGATGGACACCACGAGGCGCAGGTTGGCCTCGATGAGCTTGCGCTTGGCGTCCATGTCGCGGCGCTCGATGCGCTTGGCCAGCGACACCTCTTCTTCCGCGGTGAGCAGCGGGACCTTGCCGATCTCCTTGAGGTACATGCGGACCGGGTCGTTGGTCGGCGTCTTGACCGAGAGGTCGAGCTTGGGGATGACCTCCTCCTCGGCCTTGGCATCGGGACCATCGGCGCCGGCCACGCCCTCGCCTTCGAGGATGTCGATCCCGAGGTCGGCGAAGAGGTTGTAGATGCCGTCGATCTGGTCGGGCGTGAGCTCGACGTCCTGCAGCGCGTCGGCGATGTGGTCGCTCGCGAGGTAGCCCTGCTCGCGGCCCTCGTCGATGAGGAGGCGGACCTCCTCGATGCCCAGTTCCGCCGCGTCGATGGGTCTGTTACGTTCTTCGGCAGGGTCCGTCACGTCAGTCGTCCTCACCGTTGGTCGGTGTCGTCGTCCACGGGGACGGCTCGGAGTGCCTCCCGCAAGCTGCGGCGCACGCCCTCCAGCCTCGCGAGCTCCTCACCTTGCTTCCCAGTGTCGTCGCTCCTCATCGTGACCTTGAGCCGCGCTATGAGCCGGCCCACCTGTGCCTCCTGCAGCCGCAGGAACAGCTCCTCTACGACAGTGGCGGTGAACCGCTCCCGTCCGGCGCGGACGATGACCTCTGCGAACGCCTCCGCTCCGTCGTCCGCTTCGGCCTGGTCGTCGGCCGACGGCGGGGTCTTCCCGTCCCCGTCTGACGCCAGCCGCTCCTTGACGCGGCGCAGCGCGGCACGCGTCTCCGCCGTGGCGAAGAAGCCCTCGTCGACGCCCGCGAGCGCTTCGCGGCCGGGTCCGGGCTGTGCCAGACAGCCGGCCAGGAACCTGACCTCGAGCTCGTGGGCGCCGCCGGGAGCGACCGCGGACCCACCGCTCCGCGCAGGCGCGCCCTGGCTGCCGCCGGTGGCGGGACCCGTTGCCGGGCGGCCGCCGCCGGAGATCAGATAGCGCACGCTCTCCGCGGAGAGCTGCAGCTTGTCGGCTACATCGCGCAGCTCGTCGTCGCGCTCCATCGGCGTCGCTGCCTCGGAAAGGACCTCCCTGAGTCGCGCAAACGCGCGTGCCCGTCCGTCGGGTCTGTCGAGGTCATGAGTAGCGAGCGCCAAGCGGACGTGGAATTGTAGCAGCGTCTGCGCGTCGGCGGCAAGCGCGCGAAACCCTTCGCCGCCGGCGCCGGAGAGCACGTAGTCGGCCGGGTCCAAGCCGTCGGGGATACGTACCACGTGCAGGGCAAGGTCCATCTTGTGCCCAAGGGTGAGTGCGCGCTGCATCGCGCCTTCACCGGCGGCATCCGCGTCGTAGCAGAGATACACGTTGCGGGTGAGGCGAGAGAGACGGCCAAGCTGTTGTCCGGTCAGGGCCGTCCCCATGCTCGCCACGACGTTGGCGACGCCCGCCTGGGCGAGGGCCATGACGTCGGTGTAGCCCTCGACCACGTACACACGGTCGTCCTGGTGCGTCGCCGCCTTGGCCTTGTCGAGGCCGAACAGCGCCTCACTCTTGTGGTAGAGCGCCGTCTCGGGCGAGTTGAGGTACTTGGGCTTCTCGTCGCCGAGGGTACGGGCGCCGAAGCCGAGGGTACGACCGCGCTCGTCGCCGAGCGGGAACATGATGCGGCCGCGGAAGCGGTCGTAGGGGCGGCCGCGCTTGCCCGGGATGACGAGGCCCGCGTCCAGCAGGTCCTGCTCGTTGAACCCCTTGGCGAGCGCGGCCTCGCGCAGCTTCTCCCAGCCCGGCAGGCTGTAGCCCACGCGGAAGGCGCGGCAGACGTCGTCCGTGAGGCCGCGCCCCGTGAGGTACTCCCGGGCGGGCGCGGCCGCCTTGGCGTCGTGGTAGACGCGCTCGTAGTACGCGGTCGCCTGCTCCAGGAGCGCCCGCAGGCGCTCGCGGCGACGGCGCTCCGCGTCGCCGCGAGCGCTCGACTCCTCGAACTCGAGCGCGATGCCGTATTTGTCGGCGAGGTGCTCGACGGCCTCGGGGAAGTCCATGTTCTCCTTGGCCATCACGAACCCGATGAGGTTGCCGCCGGCGCCGCAGCCGAAGCAGTAGTAGAGCTTCTCAGCCGGATTGACCGAGAACGACGGCGTGCGCTCCTCGTGGAACGGGCAGCGCCCGCTGAAGTTGGCCCCGGCCTTCTTGAGGTCGGTGTACTGGCCGACCACCTCGACCATGTCGGCCGCCGCGACCACCTGCTCGATGCTGCTCTGGGCGATGCGCGCCACTCAGCGGCCCCCGTCGTTGCGCGCGTCGTGCGACTCGCGACTGCGCCGCCGCTGCGCTTCGCGCGCTTCGCGGCGGCGCATCGCCTGGATGGTCGCCTGCTGCTCGGCGTTCACCGCCTGCATGCTCGCGCGCGCCCGGCGGCGTTCCTTCTTCGGCCGCGGCGTGCTCTCGTAGTAGCGCCACTGGTGGCCGATGTGGTCGAACGACCAGACGAGCAGCACGACGAGCCCGACCATCCAGCCCAGGTAGAAGAGCGCGAACAGCGTCCAGGCCTCGGGCGACGTGGTGTCTCTGGCCGACGGCGCCCCCCACGGCTGGATGTGCGGCAGCTGCAGCCAGCCCAGGCCGAAGGTGACGACGGCGGGGACGCAGGCGAGGACGATGAGACCGGCCGTGACCAGCACGATGAGCGCCGTGCGGCGGTGCATCGCGACGATCACCGGCTTGTGAGGGGACGAGCCATGAGCACCTCGTCATGATAGCGGTCGCCGCGGCGGTACTGCTCGCGGCGGAGCCCTTCGCGGACGAACCCGTGGCGCTCGTAGAACGCCATCGCCCGAGCGTTCTCCGGGAACACGCCGAGCACCGCCCGGCGAAACCCGGCGGACGCCGCCCACTCCAGCGCCGTCTCGAGGAGCGCGCCGCCGGCGCCGGCGCCGCGGAAGCCGTCGGCCACCGACATGCCGATCCACGCGACGTGCGCGGACGCGGGGTTCGCGTCGGGCCACAGTCCAAGGTTACCCACCACGGAGCCTGCGGAGTCGGCGACCAGGAACAGCCCGCGCGGCGCGCGCAGTGAGTCGGTGATGCGCCGCCGCCAGTCCGACGGCGAGGCCTCGCCGGGCCGCAGGACCAGCGTGACCTGCGGCTCGGCCGCCACCGCGTCGAGCATCCCGGTGACGCCGCGCGCGTCCCGCTTGCGCGCGTCGCGCACGACGAGCGCGCGCCCGTCGGCGAGCTTCACCTCGATCTCTCGTCCAAGCCTGGCCACTGGTCGCCCCCTTCGCCCGGCGAGCGAGAAGCGCCGGCCCGGGCGCGCCTCTCGGCGGCCCGGACCGGCGCCCGTCGTCGCGGCCGCTACTTCTCGAGCCGCAGCTCGCCGCGCTCCTCGATGGCGGCCTGCGCCGCGGCGAGGCGCGCCACCGGGAGGCGGAACGGCGAGCAGCTCACGTAGTCCATCTTCGCGCGGTGGCAGAACTTGACCGTCTCGGGGTCGCCGCCCTGCTCGCCGCAGATGCCGACCTTGAGGTCCGGCCGCGTGCTGCGGCCGCGCTCGATGCCGATCTCGACCAGCTGGCCCACGCCGTTCTGGTCGAGCGTCGCGAACGGGTCGGCCGGCCAGATCTCCAATGCCTCGCTGGTGTACAGCGGGAGGAACTTGCCGGCGTCGTCGCGGCTGACGCCGAGCGTCATCTGCGTGAGGTCGTTGGTGCCGAAGCTGAAGAACTCGGCGACCTCGGCGATCTCGTTGGCGGTGAGCGCCGCGCGCGGGATCTCGATCATGGTGCCGACCAGGTACGCGACCTGACGTGCCCTGCTCGGCGAAGACGTCGGCGGCGACGGCGCGCACGATCGCCGCCTGGTGCTCGAGCTCCTTCTTGGTGCCCACCAGCGGGATCATGATCTCCGGGTGCACGTCCAGGCCTTCCTTCTTGACCAGGCAGGCGGCCTCGAGGATGGCGCGCGCCTGCATGGCGGTGATCTCCGGGAAGGCGATGCCGAGACGGCAGCCGCGGTGGCCGAGCATCGGGTTGCTCTCGTGCAGGTCCTCGACCTTGGCGCGGACGACGTCCTCGGGGACGCCGAGCGCCGCTGCGGTCTCGGCGGTGTCCTTCTCGCCGTGCGGCAGGAACTCGTGCAGCGGCGGGTCGAGCGTGCGGATGGTGACGTGGCGCTCGCCCATGACGCGGAAGATGCCGGCGAAGTCGTCGCGCTGCATCGGGAGGAGCTTGGCGAGCGCGGCCTCGCGGGCCTCGCGCGTCTCCGCGAGGATCATCTCGCGCACGCTCATGATGCGCTCGCCCTCGAAGAACATGTGCTCGGTGCGGCAGAGGCCGATGCCCTCGGCGCCGAAGGCGATGGCGTTGGCGCTCTGGTCCGGCTGGTCGGCGTTGGTGCGCACGCCCAGCGTGCGCGCCTTGTCGGCCCACTCCATGATCTCCTCGTAGTACCGGTAGGAGCCCGACTCCTCGGGCGTCATGCTCTTCTCGAGCAGCACCTGCAGCACCTCGGGCGGCCGCGTGTCGAGCGCGCCGAGGATGACCTCGCCGGTGAAGCCGTCGATGCTGATCCAGTCGCCTTCCTTGACGCTGGCGTCGTCGACCTTGAAGCTGCGCGACTTCATGTCGATGTCGAGCGCGCCGCAGCCGACGATGCAGACCTTGCCCATCTGGCGGGCGACCAGCGCGGCGTGGCTGGTCATGCCGCCCTGCGCCGTGAGGATGCCCTGGGCGGCGTCCATGCCGCGGATGTCGTCCGGGCTCGTGAAGTCGCGGACCAGCAGGACCTTCTCGCCCGTCGCCGCCCAGGCGACCGCGTCCTGCGCGTTGAAGACGACGCGGCCGGTGGCGGCGCCGGGGCCGGCGGGCAGGCCCTTGGCCTTGACCCGGCCCTCCTTGACCGCCGCCAGCTTCTCGTCGGCGCCGAACACCGGGCGCAGCAGCTGGTTGAGCTGCTCGGGCTCGATGCGCATGAGCGCCTCGTCCGGGGTGATGAGCCCCTGGTCGGCCATGTCCACGGCGATGCGGATCGCCGCGAGGCCGGTGCGCTTGCCGTTGCGCGTCTGGAGCATGAAGAGGCGGCCCTTCTCGATGGTGAACTCGAAGTCCTGCATGTCGCGCAGCTCGGACTCGAGCGTCTGGCGGACGGCCATGAGCTCGTCGAAGACGTCCGGCCAGACGTCCCTCAGCTCGATCACCTGGCGCGGCGTGCGCACGCCGGCGACGACGTCCTCGCCCTGCGCGTTGACGAGGAACTCGCCGTAGAACTCGTTCTCGCCGCTGGCGGGGTTGCGCGTGAAGGCCACGCCGGTGCCGCTCTCGTCGCCGGTGTTGCCGTAGACCATCGTCTGGACGTTGACCGCCGTGCCCCAGTCGTCGGGGATGTCGTACATGCGGCGATAGGCGACGGCGCGGTCGTTGCCCCAGCTGCCGAAGACGGCGCTGATGGCGCCCCAGAGCTGGGCGCGCGGGTCGTCGGGGAAGTCCTTGCCGGTGCGCTCCCTGACCGCCGCCTTGAACTCGGCGACCAGGTCCTTGAGGTCGTCGGCGGTGAGCTCGGTGTCGAAGGTGACGCCCTTGGCCTTCTTCATCGCCTCGAGGCGCTCCTCGAAGACGTCGCCCTCGTCGTCGCTCTCGGGCTTGCAGCCGAGCACGACGTCGCCGTACATGCTGACGAAGCGCCGGTAGCAGTCGTAGGCGAAGCGCGCGTTGCCGGTGGAGGCGATCACGCCCTCGACGGTCGCGTCGTTGAGGCCGAGGTTGAGGATCGTGTCCATCATGCCCGGCATGGAGGCGCGGGCGCCGGAGCGCACGCTGAGGAGCAGCGGGTCGGAGTGCGTGGCCGAACATCTTGCCGGTGTCGGACTCGAGCGCCTCCAGCGCGTCCTCGAGCTGGGCGTCGACGCCGTGCGGGTAGTCGCCGTGGGCCGAGTAGTAGTTGCACACCTCGGTGGTGATGGTGAAGCCGGGCGGCACGGGCAGCCCGATCGATGTCATCTCCGCGAGGTTGGCTCCCTTGCCTCCGAGGAGCTCGCGCATGGTCTTGTTGCCCTCGCTGAAGCGATAGACGTGCTTGTCACTCATCTCTGATTGCCTCCCCTGGCATCTTGTCCGCCGTGTCGCGGCGGTCACGTGGGATGTGGACGGATCTCCTGGTCGTCACGCCTGCGCAAGGGGCAGGCGGCTGAACTCTCCGATGCGGCCGATGAGGCCGGTGACGGCGGCAAGCTGCGCGAGACGGTTGGCGCGCACCGCGTCGTCCGGATCCATGACGAGGACGGCGTCGAAGTAGCGGTCGACGGCCGGCCGCAGGCCGGCCGCGACGCCGATGGCGCTCTCCAGCTCGAGGTTGCCCAGGGCGTCGAGGAGCGGCCCACGCGCAGCGTCACAGGCCGCGGCGAGCTCTCGCTCGGCGTCGTCGGTGAAGAGGGCCGGGTCGACGGCGCGTGACCCGGCGGCCGGGTCCTTGGCCGCCAGCGCCGCGCACCGGTTGTACGCGATGACGGCATCCTCGAAGCGTTCCCGGCCGGCCATGGCCGCGAACGTGCGTGCGCGGGCCGCCAGCGCCGGCAGGTCGCCGGCCGGGGCGCCCATGGCGGCCTCGACGCTCGGGAACGGCAGGCCCTCGTCGAGCAGGAGCACCTGCAGGCGCTCGCGCACGAAGGCGGCCGTCTCGGCGACGATCGCCGCGCGGCGCGCGTCGCCCACTCCTTCGATGCCCTGGAGCTCGAACTGGTCCACGGCCGACGCCAGCAGCCCGGCGAGCGGGAAGCGCAGGCCGAACTCGAGCGCGATGCGCACGATGCCCATGGCCGCGCGCCGCAACCCGTAGGGGTCGCGCGAGCCGGAGGGCTTCTCCCCGGCGACCCAGGCGCCGGCGATGTTGTCGAGCTTGTCGGCGACGGCGAGCAGGGCGCCGGCGACGGTGGCCGGCAGCGGCGCCGTCGCCGAGAGCGGCCGGTAGTGCTCGCCGACGGCGCGGGCCACCGCGTCGCCGAGGCCGCCGGCCTCGGCGTACAGCCCGCCCATGATGCCCTGGAGCACGGGGAACTCGATCACGACCTGGCTGACGAGGTCCGCCTTGGCCAGGCGCGCCGCCGTCCGCAGGTGCCCGGCCAGGGAGTCGCCGGAGCCGTTGCCGGCGGCGGCGCCTCCGGCGCCCCGCCCGGAGGCGAGGGCGGCGACGAGGCCGCCGAGACGGCCGGCCTTGTCGGCCAGCGAGCCCAGCTTCTCGTGGAAGACGACGGCGCCGAGGCGCTCGGCCATGGCCGGCAGGCCCTCGGCGAGGTCGCGGTCGTAGGCGAACTCGGCGTCGTCGAGGCGGCCGTCGAGCACGCGCTCGTTGCCGCGCGTGACCAGCGGGGCCGCCGCCGGGTCGCCGTTGGAGACGTAGAGGAACGCCGGCAGCAGCCTGCCGTCGGCGTCGCGCACCGGGAAGTACCGCTGGTGGCTCTGCATGGCCGTCACGAGCACCTCGTCCGGCAGCCGCAGGTGCCGCTCGTCGAACGCGCCGCGGGCGACGCTCGGCCACTCGGCGAGGTAGACGGCCTCGGCGAGCACGTCGCCGGGGTCGGACCACTCGCCGCCGAGCTCCTCGGCGGCGGCGTCGAGGCCGTCGGTGATGCGCCGCCGGCGCTCGGCCTGCGAGACCACGACCTTCTGCGCCTCGAGCAGGCGCTCGTAGTCGCCGGCGCTCGCGACCGTGACCGGCGCGCCGAGCACGCGGTGACCCTGCGAGACCTCGCCCAGCGGGAGGCCGTAGAACTCCCCGCTCAGCGTCTCGCCGTCAAGCTTCGCGACGAGCCAGCGGATCGGGCGCGAGAAGCGCAGGTAGTCGCTCGCGCCCTCGGGCACGGCGCCCCAGCGCATGCCGCGCGGGATCTGCAGGCCGGTGATGAGGCGCGCGACCAGCTCGGGCACGACGTCGCGCGCCGCCCGCCGCCCGGCCGCGACGCTCACCACGGCGAACTCGGTGCCGTCGATGACCTCGCGGCGCACGTCCTCGGCGGTCGCGCCCTTGGAGCGCGCGAACCCGGCGCCGGCCTTGGTGAGCGTGCCGTCGCCGGCGAAGGCGATCTCGGCCTTGGGTCCGCGGAACTCCTGGACCTTGGCCAGCTGCTCCGCGGGCACGCCGTCGACCAGCACGGCGATGCGGCGCGGCGACACCAGGACCCTGGCGGCCGCGCCCTCCTCGAGCAGGCGCTCGTCGCCGAGCAGCGACAGCGCGAGGCCGGGCTGCTCCGGCGTAGCCCTGCAGCTGCCGGATGACCGACTCGCAGACCTTGTACGGCAGCTCCTCGCAGCCGATCTCGACGAGCAGCGTGCGGATCGGTGCGCCTTCGGCGCCCCGCTCGACGGATGGCCGCGGTCGCCGTTCATCTTCTCCCTCGCGCCCGTCCCCGACGACCTCGAGGTACAGGCCGGCGACCTTGCGCGCGAGGTCGCGCACGCGGGCGATGTGGGCGGTGCGGTCGGTGACGCTGATCACGCCGCGCGCGTCGAGCATGTTGAACGCGTGGCTGCACTTGAGCACGTGGTCGTAGGCGGGGATGGGCAGGCGCGCCTCGATGGTGCGCAGCGCCTCGGCCTCGTGCTCGCGGAAGTGGCGGTACAGCATCTCGGTGTCGGCCACCTCGAAGTTGTAGCGGCTGAACTCGCGCTCGTTCTCCGGTAGACGTCGCCGTAGGTGACGACATGCTCGGCGCCGTCCTCCTCCCAGCGCGACCACACCAGGTCGTAGACGCTGTCCACGCCCTGCAGGTACATCGCCAGCCGTTCGAGCCCGTAGGTGATCTCGATGGTGATGGGGTCGAGGTCGAAGCCGCCCAGCTGCTGGAAGTAGGTGAACTGGGTGGCCTCCATGCCGTCGACCCAGACCTCCCAGCCCTGGCCCCAGGCGCCGAGCGTGGGGCCCTCCCAGTTGTCCTCGACGAAGCGCACGTCGTGCTCGGCGAGGACGATGCCGAGGGCCTCGAGCGAGCGCAGGTACACGTCCTGGATGTCCGCCGGCGACGGCTTGATGACCACCTGGTACTGGTAGTAGTGGCCCAGGCGGTACGGATTCTCGCCGTACCGCCCGTCGGCGGGACGCATGGACGGCTCGACGTAGGCGGCGCGCCAGGGACGGGCGTCGAGGCAGCGCAGGAACGTCGCGGGATTGAAGGTGCCGGCGCCGACCTCGGTGTGGTACGGCTGGACGACGACGCAACCCTGACCCTCCCAGAAGGCCTGCAGGCGGCCGATGATCTGCTGGAACGTGGGGGTCACAGCGGCTGCGGTCTGGGCGTGGTCGGTCACGTGTCCTTTCGGGTCGGAAGCGCGATTCTAACAGGCGCTCGCAGAAGCGAACAAACACGCGGTGTTCGGCCCGCAGACGGATGTTCCATGGCTATCGTTGTCGGCCGCGGGTACACTCCTCCTGAGCCGGTCCCGCGCGAGCGGCGCCGGTCAGGGTGGCGCGACGGCGACGCGACGAGGCTGCGGCAGCGGGTCGCCGGCGACGCGAGCGCTAACCCGGCAGGGATGCGCCGGCCGTGCACGCTCAACCGCGGCCGGCGCCTCCACGCGAGAGGCCGGGTCCCCCGCCGCCCGCCCGCGCCCCCGCTTCCTCAGCCTCCTCCGGCGATGCGCAGCGCGCGCAGGCGCGAGCCGGTGTGGTAGGCGTACAGCTGGTGCACGTCGCGCAGCGCCTCGCCGGTCGCGCTCGGACGACGGCTGCTCGCGAAGCTCGGCCAGCGGCCGCGACAGCGCGGCGGCGAGCGCCTCGATCGCCTCGGGCGTGATCGGCACCGCCTCCCCCACGCAGTCGGAGCAGACGAGGCCTCCGCGGCCGGCCGAGAAACCCAGGGCGCGGCCGTCGGACCCGCAGGCCGCGCAGTGGTCCAGCACCGGCAGGTACCCGGCCTCGTACAGGAGCTTGAGCAGCGCGCCCAGCACGAGCGGCGCCTGGACGGCGCGGCCGGAGATGCCGCGGTCGAGCTCGCGCAGGGTGTTGCGCAGCAGCGCGAACACGCGCTCCTCGGGCTCGTGCTCCGGGGTGAGGCCGGCGGCGGCCTCGCAGACGATCGCCGCCGCCGTCAACCCCTCGCGGTCGGCGCGCAGGTGGAGGAAGACGTCCACGAGCTGCGCCTGGGTCACCGTGTAGAGCGACCTGCCGGGGTGCAGCACCAGGTCGCAGACGTTGAACGGCTCGAGGCGGCCGCCCCAGCGCGACGTCGTCTTGCGCACGCCCTTGACGACGGCGTCCACGCGGCCGAGCTCGCGGGTGAACAGCCGGACGATGCGGTCGGCCTCGCCCAACGGGCGCGAGCTCAGGACGACCGCGCGGGCCTTCTCGGCGCGCCCCATCAGTCCCCGGCCCTGGCGCCGCGACGGCGCGCGAAGACCACCCGGGGCACGCCGGAGAGGTCGCTGCGCCGCTCCGGCGTCTCGTAGGCGCCGGCGGCCTCGATGACGGCCGCCACGTCGTCCGCCTGCCCGGCGCCGACCTCGAGCGCGAGCGTCCCGCCGGGCCGCAGCAGCAGCGCGGCGCCGGGGACGAGGCGGCGGTAGAAGTCGAGGCCGTCGACGCCGCCGTACAGCGCGAGGCGCGGCTCGTAGTCGCGCACGTTGGGCTCGAGCGCCACGTACTCGTCGGCCGGGATGTACGGCGGATTGGAGACGATGAGGTCGAACGGCCGCTCGCCGACGTCGGCGAACAGGTCGGAGAGGACGAACTCGACGCGGCGCGCGAGGCCGAGGCGCGCCGCGTTGCGGCGCGCCACCGCGAGCGCGCCGGGGTCCACGTCCGCGGCGACGAGGCGCACGAAGGGATCCTCCGCCGCCAGCGCCAGCGCCACGCAGCCCGAGCCCGTGCCGATGTCCAGTGCGAGAGGCTCGTCCTCGGGGTCCGGCCCGGCGATGGGCATCGCCGAGAGCGCCTCCAGGGCGACCTCGACGAGCGTCTCCGTCTCCGGGCGAGGGATCAGCACCTCGGGCGTCACCTCGAGATCGATGGTGCGGAACGCGCGCCGGCCGAGGATGTAGGCCACCGGCTCACGGGCGACCCGCCGGCCGATGAGCTCCTCGAACCGGGCGGCCTCGTCCGGCTGCAGCAGGCGGCCGGGATCGCGGAAGAGCTCGGCACGGGGCACGCCGAGCGCGCTCGCCAGCAGCAGCTCGGCATCGAGGCGCGGCGAGCGCGACCCGCTGGCGCGCAGCCGCGGCACGGCTGCCCGGAGCGCGTCGCCCACGCTCGCCGCGCCCACCGTCACTCTCC
>CAWAUK010000075.1:0-142513 GCA_963784975.1 uncultured Thermoleophilia bacterium
CTGAACCCGCAGCTCGACGACGAAGTGGTACACCGGGACCGTCTGGTACTGGTCGGCGAGGAGGCAGGATGAAGGTCGAGCAGACCTGCGTGGATGCGCAGCGGGCGTCGCGCGCGCTTGCCGGCCTGTCCCGCGCACGCAAGGACGAGGTCCTCTTCGCCGTCGCCGACGCTCTGCGGCGGCGGTCGGCCGAGATCCTGGCCGAGAACGCAGAGGACGTCCGCCTGGCGCGGGAGAACCGCCTGGCCGACGCGCTCGTCGACCGGCTGCTGCTGGACGAGGACCGCCTGCGCGACGTCGAGTCCGCCGTCCGCGACGTGGCGGCGCTGCCCGACCCCGTGGGCCAGATCGTCGACGGCTGGCGCCTCGACAATGGTGTCGAGCTGCGCAAGGTGCGCGTCCCCCTCGGCGTGATCGCCGTCATCTACGAGGCGCGGCCCAACGTGACCGTGGACGCGGCCGCGCTCTGCCTCAAGTCCGGCAACGCGGTCATCCTGCGTGGCGGGAGCGCCGCGCTGCACACCAACCGCATCCTCGCCGAGGTGGTGCAGGGGGCCGTCATCGAGACGGGGCTGCCGCGAGAGGCGGTCTCGTACCTCGGCCCTGACCGCAAGGAGCTCGCCGAGCTGCTCAAGCAGCGCAAGTACGTCGACCTCGTCATTCCCCGCGGCGGCGAGGACCTCAAGGAGTACCTGCTCGAGAACAGCAAGGTGCCGGTCATCTACGCCGCCGGCGGCAACTGCCACGTCTACGTGGACGCGGCCGCCGACCTCGACAAGGCGCTGCCGATCATCGTCAACTCCAAGTGTCAGCGCCCCGGCGTCTGCAACGCGGCGGAGACACTGCTCGTGCATCAGGAAGTCGCCGCCGAGTTCCTGCCGCGCGCCGCCGAGGAGCTCAAGCGCAGGGGCGTGGATCTCGTCGTCGACAAGGCCGCCGGCGACGCCATCGGCGACGCATCGCTCAAGCGCGCCAACAAGACGCACTACGACACCGAGTTCCTGGCGCTCAAGCTCGCCGTGCACGTCGTCGCGTCGCTCGACGAAGCCGTCGAGCACATCGCCATGTACGGCACGCGCCACTCCGAGGTCATCGTCACCGAGGACCTGGCCGCCGCCCGGAGGTTCGTCGCCCAGGTCGACGCCGCGTGCGTCTACGTCAACGCCTCCACGCGCTTCACCGACGGCGGCCAGTTCGGTCTGGGCGCCGAGATGGGCATCTCCACGCAGAAGCTGCACGTCCGGGGCCCGATCGCGCTGCAGGAGCTCACCTGCGTCAAGTACGAGCTGTGGGGCGACGGGCAGGTGAGGGGCTAGCCCCGTGGCCGCCGCTCACCCTCGCCTGGGGATCCTGGGCGGGAGCTTCGACCCGCCGCACGTCGCGCACCTCGCCATCGCGTCCGAGGCGTGTCACGCGTTCGGCCTCGAGCGCGTCCTGTTCATCCCGGCGGCCGCGCCGCCCCACAAGGGTGCAGGCGAGCGCACATCTGCCGCGGTCAGACTGGAGATGACGTCGCTCGCCATCGACGACGACCTCCGCTTCACGGCGTCCGGCATCGAGATCGAGCGAGGGCTCGTCTACACGATCGACACCCTGCGCGCCCTGGCGGAGCGCTACGCAGGTCACGACCTGGTCTTCATCATGGGGTCGGATTCACTACTGCAGCTCGAGACCTGGCACGAGCCGGGAGAACTGCTCTCGCTCTGCTCGCTGGCGGTGGCGCCGCGGCCGGGCGACGCGCCGGAGGCGATCGCCGCCGCCACGGCGCGCTGGGGCGACCATCAGGTCGTGCCGCTCGACGTGCCGGGGCTGGACGTGTCGTCGTCCGCGATCCGGGAGCGAGTCGCCCAGGGCCGGCCCATCCGCTACCTGGTACCCCAGCGCGTGGAGCAGTACGTCCTGGAGTCGGGGTTGTACCGGTGACGCGACATCGACAGGGCGGCGGCGGAAGCGCTCATCGCCGCCAGGCTGTCCCCGCGCAGGCGAGACCACGCCCACCGGGTCGCGGCGGAGGCGGTGGTCCTCGCGCGGCGGTTCGGCGCCTCCCCGGAGAAGGCCGAGCTCGCCGGCCTGCTGCACGACTACTGCCGCGAGCTGTCCGACGAGGAGACGCTGGCCACGGCCGCCGGGTACGGCATCCCTGTGAGCCCCGTGGAGGCTCGCCGGCCCAAGAAGATCCTGCACGGCCCCGTGGCCGCGGCCGTGCTCGCCGAGCTCGGCCTCGACCCGGATGTCGCGGCCGCGATCCGCCTGCACACCGTCGGGGCGGCCGGCATGACCGCGCTTGAGAAGTGCGTCTACCTCGCCGACTACCTGGAGCCGGGACGCGCCTTCCCCGGCGTGGACGAGGTGCGCGAGCTGGCGACGACGTCGCTCGACCGGGCCCTCGGCGCCGCGGCCCGCCTCAGCCTGCTGGACGTCATCGGCCGCGGCCGCGGGGTGGTCCCCGGGGCACTGGCGTTGTACAACGAGACTCATGCCGAAGCGTAAGGGATACCGGAGCGACCGTCTGCGCCGCCGGCGCCGCTCGCGGATCGAGAGCTCTCAGGCCTGGGTCCTCTACCTGCTGGCGGCGGCGGTCGCGTTCGCCGCCGTCCTCGGCGCCTGGTACGTCGGGAGCCGCTTCACCAAGGAGGAGCCGGTCGCCGAGAAGAGCGGGTACATCGCGGCCGTCCAGCTCACGGCTCCCGGCCAGGAGACTCCGGTCGCCGCGCTGCTCGTCGTGCAGGACCCGTCGGGCGGCGACCCGGGCGTGTACGTGGTGCCGCCCGACCTGCTCCTCGAGGGGCCGAACGGCGAGTACGTCTTCGCGGCCGACGCCATGGCCACGGGCTCTCTCGCGGCGGACCTCGGTCGCGTGGTCCATGCGCCGATCGACGCCGTCTACACGCTGCCGGTCTCCGAGCTGGGCCGATGGGCCGGCAGCAGTGAACTGCCGGTCGCGCTGGAGCGTCCCGTGGCGGCGGACGTGAACGGCCATACGCAGATGGTCGAGGACGGCGGCTCCATCGCGGTCGCCGACCTGCCGGCGATCTTCTCCGACGCCGGGGACAACCGGCAGGACATCACCACGCTGCAGGTCGCGCTGGTCAAGTCGGCGCTCGAGGCGGCCGCCCTGCGGCCTGCCGGCGAGCGCGCCAATCTTGCCGGCGTGAGCCCCTCGCCCAAGGCCGGTCCGGCCCTCTCCGAGATCCTCGGCCGGATCACCGGCGGTTCCGCGGTCGTCGGGCAGTTCCCCGCCAGCACCCGGGTGGCGGAGGGGCAGTTCGCCTTCGTGCCCGACCCTGAGGCGATCCAGGCCGGCATCACGCGGCGGTCGCCGTCCTATCATGCGGCCGTGACCGTGCAGGTGCGCAACGGCAGCGGCAGGATCGGTGTGGGCGAGGCGGTCGTCGAGCGCCTTGCCAGCCTCGACGTGAACCTGCCGAAGCCGCTCAACGCGGACAGCTTCTCCTACGAGCAGACGCAGATCCTGGCGGGTCCCGATACCCTCCAGGTGGCCCGCGACATCCGTGCTATACTCGGCCGCGGCGTCGTCCTCGACGGTCCCGAGTTGCCCAAGGGAACCGTCCGGGTGATCGTCGGTGACGACTTCGAGGCACCGCAATCCGGCACAAAGGACCAGCCGTAGCCGCTCGCCCAGAACTCGCGACCTCCGAACGCCTGGCCCGCGACATCGTCGTGCTCGCCGCCGGCAAGAAGGCGCAGGACATCGTCGTCCTCAGCATGGACGAGGCCGTCTCGTACACGGACTACTTCGTGGTCCTCACCGGCGCCAACACGCGCCAGACGAGGGCCATCGCCGACGAGATCCAGCAGAGGCTCCGCGCCGATCGCCGCCCCGCCCGTGTGGAGGGGGAGCGGGAGGGCGAGTGGATCCTCATCGACTTCATCGACGTCGTCGTGCACGTGTTCACGACGACCGCTCGCGACTTCTACCGGCTCGAGAGGCTGTGGGGCGACGTACCCCGGCTCGACGTGTCGGAGGAGGTCTGAGCGCCCGAGCCGCGAACAGTGCCCAAGAGCCCGGCCATGGGGGAGGTCCACCATGAAGCGCAGACTCACGGGCGCGGCGCTGATCGTGCTGTTCGCGTTCCTGCTCGCCGGGACGGTCCCGGCGCTCGCCTTCGATCACTCGGCCTGCGAGGCGACCATCCTGCGACTGGTCAATCACGCCCGGACCAGCCGGGGGCTGCACGCTGTCGAGGTCGTCGCGCCGCTGGACCGGGCGGCGCTGCTGCACTCCCGAGACATGCTCGCCCGTGACTACTTCTCGCACTCGTCGCTGAGCGGCGCGACGATCGCCACCAGGGCGCGGAGCGCCGGCTACACGAGGGGTGGCTGCTCACAGTGGTCGGTCGGCGAGGTGATCGCCCTGGGCTCGTCCCACAAGGGCACGCCGCAGAGCATCTTCAAGGGCTGGCTGCGGTCGAGCGCGCACCGGCGGATCATCCTGGCCCGGCGCTGGCGTGACGTCGGCATCGGCTGTGCCCGCGGGAGCTACAACGGCTTCTCAGGCGTGGTGATGTACACGATCGACTTCGGGCGGCGCGTGCAGTAGGCCGCGGTCGCCGGACGCTCGTCCGGTTCCCGCGCATCGGCGTCCCGGCGTTGACCATCCGTCCCCGCCGGAGGTAGACTACGAACGTATGTTCGTATCCGGCAGAGCCATCCTTCATCTCGACATGGACGCCTTCTTCGCCTCCGTGGAGCAGGCGCGCTGCCCCGAGCTGCGCGGCCTGCCGGTCATCGTCGGCGGCGAGCGTGGGGGGCGGGGAGTGGTCTCGGCCTGCTCCTACGAGGCGCGCGTCTACGGCGTGCACAGCGCGCTGCCCATCACGCAGGCCGAGCGGCTCTGCCCGCACGGGGTGTTCCTGCCGGTCGACATGAAGGCCTATCTGGCCGTCCACCGCTCGCTGGTCGAGCTCCTGGGGCACTACACCGATCTCGTCGAGGTGGCGTCCATCGACGAGGCCTATCTGGACGTCACCGGCAGCCGGCGGCTGTTCGGCCCGCCGCGCACCATCGCCCACCGCATCCAGGAGCAGGTCTACGACGCGCACGCCGTCACCTGCTCCATCGGCATCGGGCCCACCAAGCTGCTGGCCAAGCTGGCCGCCGGCCTCCACAAGCCGGCCGGCGTCGGCGAGCTCACTGCCGCCGACGTGCACGGCCGCCTGCGCGACCTGCCCGTGGGAGAGGTCTGCGGCATCGGCCCCGTCACCCAGGAGCGGCTCACCGCCCTCGGCCTCACCACGGTCGGCATGCTGCAGGACGTGCCGTTCCCGCTGCTCGCGGCGGCGTTCGGCAAGGGCGCGCACGGGCTGCGCCAGCTCGCCCTGGGGCGCAGCTTCTCGCCCGTGCGCAGCGAGCGGCCGCTGCCCAAGTCCGTCGGCCGCGAGATCACGTTCGACGACGACGTCAACGACGGCGAGCTCCTGCGCGCCACGCTGCTCTCGCTCACCGACAGCGCCGTCGCCGAGCTGCGCCGCAAAGGATTGGCGGCGCGCACGATGGCGCTCAAGGTGCGCTTCAACACGTTCCACACCGTCAGCCGGCGCCGCACGCTGGCTCGCCCGGTCAGCAGCGTGCGGCCCATCCACGAGACGGCCATGGCGCTGCTGGACGAGCTCGACGTCGGCGCCCGCTGGGTGCGCCTCGTCGGGGTGAGCGTCAGCGGATTCACGCACAACGCCTTCCAGCTCACCATCGACGACGGCTGGCGCGAGGTGGCGCTCGGCGAGGCCGTCGACAAGGTGCGCGACAAATACGGCTTCAAGGCGCTCACCCTGGCGGGCGGCTCGCCGGCCCGGCGCCACCTCGACCACCGGTCGCCGGCGCAGTCGTTCCACCCCGATCGGCCTGCGTAGCCGTGCCAACGAGCGGTGCGCCGCCAAGGGCACCGCTCACTCGGGAGACGCCGTGGAGGCCGCTCGGGAGCTCGCCGCGGCCTCCGCCGGGAGCCCGCATCCGGAGCCTGCCTGAGGCGCATCTCCGCACGTGCCCTGTGCTAGACTTCATCCTTCCGACAGGACACGACCGGCCGCCTCGCGCGCCCGCGGGCGAGAGGCCGGCGAAAGAAAACGAGGAGACCCCGGATGAACGACCCAGCCAAGATCAGGAACATCGCCCTCGTCGGCCACCGCGGTACCGGCAAGACGTCGCTGTTCGAGGCGCTGCTGTTCGACGCCGGGGCGGTCACCCGACTGGGTTCGGTCGCGGACGGCACCACGATCTCCGACTGGGACGACGACGAGAAGAAGCGCCAGATGAGCCTGTCGGCGGGCCTGGCGCACGTCGATCGTGCCGGTCTCTCCTTCAACCTCATCGACACGCCCGGCGACTCGAGCTTCCTCGCCGACGCCATCGCCAGTCTCCAGGTCGTGGAGACGGCGCTCGTCGTCGTCAACGCCGTCCTCGGCGTCGAGGTCCAGCACGAGCGTCTGTGGGATCGCGCGGCGGCCCGAGGACTGGGCCGTGTCATCGTCTGCAACATGCTCGACCGCGAGCGCGCCGACTTCGACCACGCGCTCGGCCTCCTGCAGGAGTCCTTCGGCGCCCAGGTCGTCGCGGTGCAGCTGCCGATCGGCAAGGAGCACGTCTTCAGCGGCGTCGTCGACCTGCTCACCATGAAGGCGCACACGTACAAGGACGGCAAGGCGACCGTGGGCGACGTCCCCGCCGAGCTCGCCGACGCCGCCGCGGCGGCTCGCGACAAGCTGATCGACGCGGTCGCCAGCACCAACGACGACCTCGCCGAGAAGTACCTCATGGAAGAGGAGATCACGGCGGCGGAGCTCAACGCGGCGTTCGCCGCCGCCGTCGCCGCCGGTCAGCTCTACCCGGTCGCCTGCGCGTCCGCCACGGCCAACATCGCCGTGGACCACATCTTCGACGTGCTCGCTCTCGCGCCGTCGCCCGCCGACGTCACTCACCCCAAGGCCATGAAGGGCGACGCCGAGATCGAGCTCGACTGCGACCCCTCGCAGCCGGCCGTCGCCTTCGTCTTCAAGACGCTCGCCGACCCGTTCAGCGGTCATGTCAACGTGTTCCGCGTCTTCCAGGGCACCATCAGCAGCGACTCCCAGGTCGTCATCGCGCGCGATGGTCACAAGGAGCGCCTCGGCCAGATCCTCAAGACGATGGGCAAGGAGAGCAAGGCCTCCGGAGACCTCGTCGCCGGCGACATCGGCGCCATCGCCAAGCTCAAGGACGTCGTCACCGGCGACACGCTGTGCGCCGACGCCGACCCCGTCAGCTTCCCGGCCATCGACTTCCCGGCCCCGCTCATGAGCTTCGCCATCACCGCGAAGAGCAAGGGCGAGGAGGACAAGGTCATCACCGCCCTGCGCCGCCTCTCCGAAGAGGACCCGATGCTCGAGGTCCACCACGACGACCAGACCGGCGAGATGATCGTGGGTGGCATGAGCCAGGTGCACGTCGAGGTCACGGTGGAGCGGATGAAGCGTCGCTTCGGCGTCGAGGTCGAGCTCAAGGCCCCGCGCGTCCCGTATCGCGAGACCATCAAGGGCACGGCGAAGGCCGAGGGGAAGCACAAGAAGCAGACCGGCGGCCGCGGCCAGTTCGCCGACACCTGGATGGAGGTCCGCCCGCAGCCGCGCGGCGAGGGCTTCGAGTTCGAGAACAAGATCGTCGGCGGCGCGATCCCGCGCAACTTCATCCCGGCTGTCGAGAAGGGCGTGCGCGCCGCCATGGACGACGGGTTCCTCGCCGGCTACCCGGTCGTCGACGTCCACGTGAAGCTCTACGACGGCAAGTACCACCCGGTCGACTCGAGCGACATGGCGTTCCAGATCGCCGGCTCCCTCGGCTTCAAGGCGGCCTGCGAGAAGGCCCAGCCGGCCCTGCTCGAGCCCATCATGAACGTGGAGATCACCGTGCCCGACGAGAACGTCGGCGACATCATCGGCGACCTCAACTCGCGGCGCGGCCGCGTGCTCGGCACCACGCCGCGCGGGCACAACAACGTGGTCGGCGCCGAGGTGCCGCTGGCGGAGATGCTCACCTATGCGCCCGACCTCACGTCGATGACGGGAGGGCGCGGCGACTACCATATGGAGTTCCTGCGCTACGAAGAGGTGCCGGCGCACCTCACCGCCAAGATCGTCGAGCAGGCCCAGAAGGACAAGGAAGAAGCCCAGAAGAGCTGAGTCCAATCCGTCCAGTTTTCCCCGCAAAGCTGGGCATTTCGTGGCGAGGCGCCGGTGGCGGGCGATTCGCGCGCTGCGGTAGGATTGGCGTGCAAAAGTAACCGGAGGTACCCCGTGACTGATATCGGCACCATGCGAGTGAAGAGCGGTCTCGCAGACATGCTCAAGGGCGGCGTCATCATGGACGTCACCAACGCCGAGCAGGCGAAGATCGCCGAAGACGCCGGCGCGTGCGCGGTGATGGCGCTTGAGAGAGTGCCGTCCGACATCCGCGCCCAGGGCGGCGTGGCCCGCATGGCCGACCCCACCAAGATCCAGGAGATCCAGGGCTGCGTGTCCATCCCCGTGATGGCGAAGGCGCGCATCGGCCACTTCGTCGAGGCGCAGATCCTCCAGTCCCTCGAGGTCGACTACATCGACGAGAGCGAAGTGCTCACGCCGGCCGACGAGGCCAACCACATCAACAAGTGGAAGTTCGACGTGCCGTTCGTCTGCGGCGCCGTCAACCTGGGCGAGGCCCTGCGCCGCATCAGCGAGGGCGCGGCCATGATCCGCACCAAGGGCGAGGCCGGCACCGGTGACGTCGTCGAGGCCGTGCGCCACATGCGCACCATCATGGGGGAGATCCGCCGTCTGCAGACGCTGGACGAGGACGAGCTCTACGTGGCGGCCAAGGAGCTCGCGGCGCCGCTCGAGCTCGTCAAGTGGGTCGCCGAGAACGGCAAGCTGCCGGTCGTGAACTTCTCGGCCGGCGGCATCGCCACTCCGGCCGACGCCGCGCTCATGATGCAGCTCGGCGCCGAGGGCGTGTTCGTCGGCTCCGGCATCTTCAAGAGCGAGGACCCGCAGACCCGCGCCAACGCCATCGTCAAGGCCGCGACCAACTACCGCGACGCGGCCGTGCTCGCCGAGGTGAGCGTGGGCCTGGGCGACGCGATGCCCGGCATCGACGCTGCGCGCATGCCCGAGGAAGCCAAGATCCAGCATCGCGGCTGGTGAGCGCAGGAGCGGCATGACGCCGGGGAGTGGCAAGAAGCGGCTGGATTGGATCTTGTCGCCCGAGCCGACGCGTCGACCTTGACGGTCCGGGCGCCGGCCTCGTCGTGGGCGTGCTCGCGCTGCAGGGTGACTTCCGCGAGCACCGTCTCATGCTCGAGCGCCTCGGGGCGCGCACCCGCGAGGTGCGCAAGCCCGCCGACCTCACCGGTCTCGACGGTCTCGTCATCCCCGGCGGCGAGAGCACGACGATCCACAAGCTCATGGCGGCCTACGAGCTGGCCGGGCCCATCCAGGACTTCGCCGCCGGTGGCGGCGTCATCTTCGGCACGTGCGCCGGCCTCATCACCGTGGCGCGCGACACCGTGGAGGGCGCGCCGCCGACGCTTGGGCTCATGGACATCGTCGCGCGCCGCAACGCGTTCGGCCGGCAGGTGCGCAGTTTCGAGGCCGACCTGGAGGTCGAAGGTCTCGGTCTCGCCCCGGTCCGCGCGGTCTTCATCCGCGCGCCCTGGGTCGAGAGCGCCGGCCCCTGCGTCGAGGTCCTCGCCACCTGTCAGGGTCGCATCGTCGCGGCGCGCGAGGGCGATGTGCTCGTCACCGCGTTCCACCCCGAGCTCACCGACGATACGCGTCTGCACGAGCTGTTCATCCGAATGATCCGCCGCCGGCAGGCCGCGGCGGGCGCGCCTGAGGGCGCGACCGCCGGGTGCGACGCCGGCGAGCCCGGCCGGGCCGCCGCCGCGGCCGGCCACCGCTGAAAAGGGAGGTGGTGCCACAGTGTCCGGGCACTCCAAGTGGGCGACCATCAAGCACAAGAAGGGCAAGACCGACGCCAGGCGCGGCAAGCTGTTCAGCAAACTGTCGCGGGCGATCACCGTGGCGGCCCGTGAGGGCGGCACCGACCCCGCCATGAACATCTCGCTGGCCAACGCCATCGAGAAGGCCAAGGCCGAATCGATGCCCAAGGACAACATCGAGAAGGCCATCCAGCGCGGAGGCGGCGGGGTCGAAGGCGAGCAGTACGAGAGCATCCTCTACGAGGGCTACGGGCCGGCGGGCGTCGCGATCATCGTCGATGTCCTCACCGACAACAAGAACCGCTCGGCCGCCGAGGTGCGCAACATCTTCAGCAAGCACGGCGGCCAGCTGGCGCAGCCCGGCGCCGTCGCGTGGGGCTTCGAGCGCCGCGGCTCCATCGTCGTCGACGGGACGAAGTACGCGGAAGACGACGTCATGGCCGCCGCCATCGACGCCGGGGCAGAGGACGTGGTGGCGGACGAGGGGTCGTTCCAGGTGCTCACCGAGCCGGCCGACTTCGCCGCCGTCCGTGACGCCCTGACGGCGGCGGGCATCGAGTTCGACAACGCCGAGCTCACGATGATCCCCAAGTCGACGGTCAAGCTGGAGGAGAACGACGCCCGCAAGACCATGAAGATCATGGACGCGCTGGAAGACAGCGACGACGTGCAAGAGGTCTACGCCAACTTCGACATCCCCGAGGACATCCTCGAGGCCCTGGCGGGCTGACGAGCATGATCGTCCTGGGCTTCGACCCGGGCACCGCGAGCACCGGCTGGGGGGTCATCGAGCAAGAGGGCAACCGCCTGACTTCGCTCGGCCACGGCTGCATCGTCACCTCGGCTAAGGATCCGACGCACGTGCGCCTGCGACAGATCTACGACCAGGCGCGCGGGCTCATCAAACGGTTCTGCCCGGACGTCGTCGTCCTCGAGGACCTGTTCGTCAACGTGAACGTCAAGACGGCGCTCGCCGTGGGCCAGGCAAAGGGAGTGCTCTACCTGGCCGCCTCGGACCTCGAAGAGTCGCCCTGCGAGTACTCGCCGCTGCAGATCAAGCAGGCGGTCACCGGCTACGGGCGGGCGAGCAAGATCCAGGTGCAGGAGATGACCAAGGTCATCCTGTGCCTGCCGCGCATCCCGCAGCCGGACCACGCCGCCGACGCGCTCGCCGTGGCGATCACGCACACGCATCACAACGCGGACGCGTTCCGCGAGGCCTGCGCCCGTCCGCCGGGAGGCCGGCCATGATCGCGTCCGTCCGCGGCACCCTGAAGCTGGTCGAGGGCGAGCGCGCCGTCATCGAGGTCGGTGGTCTGGGCCTCGAGGTGCTGGCGTCGAGTCGCACGCTGGGCAGCCTCTCCCCGCGCCTCGGCGAAGAGGTGAGCCTCCACACGTACCTCAACGTGCGCGAGGACGCGCTGCAGCTGTTCGGCTTCCGCGACCCGGGCGAGCGCACGTTCTTCCTGTGGCTGACGGCCGTCAGCGGCGTCGGCCCCAAAGTGGCTCTGGCCGTGCTGTCGGGCTATCCGGTGGCGGAGCTGGAGCTGGCGGCGGCACGCGATGACGTCAAGAAGTTCGAGAGCATCCCCGGCATCGGCAAGAAGCTCGCCCAGCGGCTCGTCGTCGAGCTCAAGGACAAGGTGGGGGAGTTGCCGCCGGTGGGCGCCGGCGAAGCCGGCGGGACCGGCGGCAAGGCGCCGGACTCGCTCCTGGCCGCGCGCTCCGCGCTGCAGAACCTCGGGCTCACGCTGCGCGAGGCTGAGGAGGCGCTTCGCGGCGCGCCCGAGGACGCGCCGCTCGAGGACCTCGTCAAGTACGCGCTCACGCGCAAGGCCGGCGACTGATGCCCAAGAAGCCCGAGGATCGGATCGGCGACCCCAACGAGCGCGCCGACGACAGGGATCTGGAGCTCAGCCTCCGGCCGCGCCGGTTCTCCGACTTCGTCGGCCAGCGGGTGGCCAAGGAGCAGCTCGAGATCTTCGTCGAGGCCGCCAAGCAGCGCGGCGACACGCTGGACCACGTGCTCATCGCAGGGCCTCCCGGCCTCGGCAAGACGACGCTCGCCGGCATCATCTCCCAGGAGCTCGGGGTCGGCATGCACACCACGTCGGGGCCGGCGCTGGAGCGCAAGGTCGATGTCGCCGGCCTGCTCACGAACCTGCAGGAGGGCGACGTCCTGTTCGTCGACGAGATCCACCGGCTCAACGCCGCCGTCGAAGAAGTCCTCTATCCCGCCATGGAGGACTACGAGATCGACATCATGATCGGCGAGGGGCCGGCGGCTCGCAGCATCCGCATGCAGGTGGCGCCGTTCACGCTCATCGGCGCCACCACGCGCACGGGCCTGCTCACGACGCCGCTGCGCGACCGGTTCGGCGTCTGGCAGCGGCTCGAGTACTACGAGATCGAGGAGCTCGCCGCCATCGTCCGCCGCTCCGCCGGCATCCTCAGCGTCGAGATCGACACGGATTCCGCGCTCGAGATCGCCGGGCGTTCGCGCGGCACGCCGCGCGTGGCCAACCGGCTCCTCCGGCGCGTGCGCGACTTCGCACAGGTGCGCCACGAGGGCATCATCGACCACGACATCTGCCTTGCCGCGCTCGAGCTCTTCCAGGTCGACGGCGAGGGCCTCGACAAGCTCGACCGCGACATCCTCAAGACAATCGCCGAGAAGTTCGACGGCGGTCCCGTAGGTCTTGACACGCTGGCAGTGGCCTTGGGCGAGGAGGCGGACACGGTGATGGACGTCTACGAGCCCTACCTGATCATGCAGGGCTTTCTCATGCGCACGCCTCGCGGCCGGGTGCTCACGCGCAGCGGTTACCTGCACTGCGGCCTCAAGCCGCCATCGCCCACGGACACCCTCTTCAACGAGCTCTGACGCCCCCGGCTGTCGCGCCGGAGGCCCGCGCTATACTCGCCCGATGACCGACCTGCTCCTGCACACCTGCTGCGGCCCCTGCTCGACCGTCGCCGTTCCCGCCTGGCGCGAACGCGGGGTCGAGCCTGTGGGCTGGTTCGAGAACCCGAACGTCCAGCCGGCCGCGGAGCTGGAGCGCCGCCGCGAGAGCATGCGGCGCTTCGGCCGCGCGGCCGGCCTCGAGCTCGTCGTGCCAGAGAGCGGTAAAGAGGCAGCCGGCTGGGCCGAGTGGCGCGAGCGCCTCACGGCCGCCCAGCCGGAGGAGCGGTGCGCCGCCTGTCTCGGCCTGCGTCTTGGCGCGGCCGGCGAGGCGGCGCGCGACCTCGGTTTCGCCCGCTTCTCGACGACCCTGACTGTGAGCCCGTATCAGCGCCACGACCTGATCGTCGCCGCCGGGGAGGCGGCGGCCGACGCCCACGGCGTCGACTTCGTCTACCTGGACGCTCGCGACCGCTTCCGGGACGGCTACGCCGAGAGCCGGCGGCTCGACCTCTATCGCCAGCCGTACTGCGGCTGCTCGCCCAGCAAATGGGAGGCGTGGCACGAGCGCAGGGCGCGGCGGAGGTCCGCGTGAGCGACGAGAACGCCGGCCTCAACCTCGCCGACCTCGAGTACGAGCTCCCCGGCGATCTGATCGCGCAGACGCCGGCCGAGCCGCGCGACGCGTCGCGTCTGCTCGTAGAGCGGCGCGCGACGGGCGCGATCGAGGACCACGTCTTCGCCGATCTGCCGGCGCTGCTCCGCGAAGGCGATGTGCTGGTGCGCAACGACACGCGCGTGTTCCCGGCGCGCACCTTCTTCCACCGGGCCACGGGAGGACGTATCGAGGTGCTGTTCCTGTGCGCCCTGACGGCTCCCTCGCCCGGCGGCGAACGCTGGGAAGCGCTGCTGCGGGGCAGGCCGCGGCGGGAGGAGGTGCTCGAGAGCGAGGCGATGGGTCCCGACTGGCCGCTGCGCTGCATCGAGCCGCTGGGCGACGGCCGCTGGGTGGTCGAGAGCCTGGCTTCTCCGCCGGTGCTCGACCTGCTGGCGGGCGCCGGCGTCACGCCGCTGCCGCCGTACATCACCGCGCCGCTTGACGATCCGGAGAGGTATCAGACCACGTACTCGTGCACGCTCGGCTCAGCCGCGGCGCCGACGGCCGGTCTGCACTTCACGCCGGGGCTGGACGCGGCGCTCGCGGCGGCCGGGGTGAGCGTGGAGAGCGTGACGCTGCACGTGGGCCTCGGCACGTTCAAGCCGCTGCAGGGGGAGGCGCTGGAGGCGATGACGCTGCACCGGGAGTCGTTCGAGGTGGGGGAGGCCGTGTGGGCGCGCCTCTCCGAGGCGCGCCGGGACGGCCGCCGCATCGTCGCCGTCGGCACCACCTCGATGCGCGTGCTGGAGCACGTGGCGCTCGAGGGCGCATCCGCCGACGGCGACGGACCGATCCGCGGCGAGACCCGTCTCTTCATCCGGCCCGGGTTCCCGTTCCGCATGGTCGACGGGCTCGTGACCAACTTCCACCTCCCGCGCACGAGCCTGCTGGCCCTGGTCATGGCGTTCTGCGGCGTCGAGGAGACGCGAGCCGTCTACCGCCACGCCGTGGCGCAACGCTATCGCTTCTACAGCTTCGGCGACGCCATGCTGGCGCTGTGAGCGGCGGTGCTCACCTGACCGCGGAAGGATTCGCCTTCGAGGTCGAGGCCCGCGACGGGAGCGCCCGCGCCGGCCGCCTGACGACGCCGCACGGGGTCGTGGAGACACCGTGCTTCATGCCCGTGGGCACCAAGGCGACGGTCAAGGCCGTCGAGCCTCGTGAGCTGCAGGAGCTCGGCGCGCAGATCGTCCTCGGCAACACGTATCACCTGTACTTCCGTCCCGGCACGGACATCGTCGCCGCGCACGGCGGGCTGCACGGGTTCATGCGCTGGGACGGGCCGATCCTGACCGACTCGGGCGGGTTCCAGGTCTTCAGCCTCGAGGGCACGCGGGTCATGCGCGACGACGGGGTGGAGTTCAGCTCGGTCTACGACGGGTCGCGGCACGTCTTCACCCCCGAGCTGGCGATGCACATCCAGGAGGAGCTCGGGGCGGACGTGATCATGGCCTTCGACCAGTGTGCGCCGGGCACGCTGCCGCACGCGGAGCTCGAGGCCGCCGTGGAGCGCACCACCCGCTGGGCGGCGGCCTGCAAACAGGCCCACGGCCGCCGCGACCAGCTCCTCATCGGGATCGTGCAGGGCGGGGTCGACGAGGAGCTGCGGCGGCGGTCGGCCGCCGAGATCACCGGCATCGGCTTCGACGCCTACGCCGTCGGCGGCCTCAGCGTGGGCGAGCGCGGCGACGAGATGCTCGGCACAGTCGAGCTGATGGACGAACTGCTGCCCGCCGACCGGCTGCGGTACTTCATGGGCATCGGCGACCCCATCGGCATCGTGGACGTCATCGCCCGGGGCGTCGACGTCTTCGACTGCGTGCTCCCGACGCGCATGGCCCGCACGGGCACGGCGCTCCTGCGCGGCGGCGGGCGGCTCAACCTGCGCAACGCCCGCTTCGCCGCCGACCTCGCCCCGCTCGAGGACGGCTGCGACTGCTACACGTGCCGCACGTTCACGCGTTCGTACCTGCGCCATCTGGTCACACAGAAGGAGATGCTCGGCGCGCAGCTCTTGAGTCTTCACA
Organism: uncultured Thermoleophilia bacterium; assembly: GCA_963784975.1. Classification (GTDB taxonomy): domain Bacteria; phylum Actinomycetota; class Thermoleophilia; order UBA2241; family UBA2241; genus CAIXSE01. The sequence continues at coordinate 15,555 of CAWAUK010000075.1, forward strand.
ACCTGCGCGTTCTGCTAAGATTGACGAGTGACGCCCGCAGCGCGATCAGCGCCGGGCGTTTTACGGGATTCGCCAACGACGTTGCGGGGCGTGACTCCGCAGGAGGTTGAGGTCCGTGTCGTTCACGATCATCATCTGGATCCTCGTCTTTTTCGGGATCTTCTACTTCCTCGCGATCCGGCCGCAGCGTCGTCAGCGCCAGCAGCACTCCGAGATGGTCAGCATGCTCAAGAAGGGTGACGAAGTGGTCACCATCGGAGGCATGTTCGGCACCGTCACGGCCATCGGTGACGACTGGGTCGAGCTCGAGGTCGCCAAGCGCACGCGCGTCCGCTACCTCAAGCGCGCCATCTCGTCCATCACGAGCATCGATGAGTACGACGAGGACGAAGAGGACGAGTACATCGAGGCCGCCGAGGAGGATGTGACCGAGGAGGACGACGAGGAGTCCGTCGAGGACGAAGAGGAAGTCGTCGAGGACGAAGAGGTCGCGGACGAGGTCACCGACGAGACACTCGATGCTCCCGACGCCCCGGAGGCTCCCAAGGCGTGACGGCGCCGTCCTCGGAACTGATCAAGACGCAGCGTGTGACGACGGGCCCCGCAGACGCTGCGGGGCCCGTCCCATGCAGGGATTCTTGCCTGCGGCCCGAACTGCGTTCTGACGTGGACTCGACACAGGGGTAACGCTCATATGGCGCATGTCATCGCGTTCGCCAACCAGAAAGGTGGGGTGGCCAAGACCACCTCGACGGTGAACCTCGGCGCGGCCCTCCGCGAGCACGACCTGCGCGTGCTCGCCGTCGACATGGACCCCCAGGGCAACCTGACCATGAGCCAGGGGATCGACACCGAGGGTCTCGAGAAGAGCATGTACGACGTCCTCGTGCACCGCACGCCCATCGAGGACGTCATCTACGAGCGCGAACTGGACGTCGCCGCCTCCACCATCGACCTTGCCGGCGCGGAGATGGCCCTGGCGACGATGATCGGGCGCGAGCGTGCGCTGCAGCGCGCCCTCGACGCCGTGCGCGACAAGTACGACTACATCCTCATCGACACGCCGCCGTCGCTGGGGCTGCTCACCATCAACGCGCTGACGGCCTCCGAGGGCGTCATCGTGCCCGTGCAGTGCGAGTATCTCTCTCTGCGCGGGCTGCTGCAGCTCGAGAAGACGCTCGAGATGATCCGGGAGAACCTCAATCCGGACGTCCGCATCAAGGGCATCCTGCCGACGCTGTTCGACGCGCGGACTCTTCACGGCAAGGAGTCCATCGAGGTGCTGCGCGAGAACTTCGGGGACCTGGTCTTCGACACTGTGGTGCGCAAGACCATCAAGTTCGCCGAGGCCCCCGTGACCGGGTCCTCGGTGCTCAAGTACGATCCCAAAGGCAGGGGAGCAGAATCGTACCGCGCCCTCGCGCGGGAGGTGCTGAATGGCCGATCGTCCTAGCATGAAGGATGGACTGAGCGAGCTCTTCCGGCGCACCGACAGCGGCGGCGCGATCCCCGATGCCTCGGGCTCGGACGCTCCAGTCAAGGGCCGGCCGTACGTGACGACCATCAAGGTGGTCGGCATCGGCGGAGCCGGCACCAACGCCGTGAACCGCATGGTCGACTCCGGCGTCAAGGGCGTCGAGTTCATCGCCGTCAACACCGACGTGCAGCAGCTCGAAGTGTGCGACGCCGACGTCAAGATCCACATCGGCCAGGAGATCACCCACGGACTCGGCGGAGGGGCCAACCCCGAGGTCGGCCGTGAGGCGATGGAGGTCAGCCGCGACCAGCTCAAGGCAGCGCTGCGCGGCGCCGACCTCGTCTTCGTCACCGCCGGCGAGGGCGGAGGCACCGGCACCGGCGGCGCCCCCGTCGTGGCGCAGATCGCCCGCGAGCTCGGCGCCGTCACCATCGCCATCGTCACCAAGCCGTTCGGCTTCGAGGGCAACCGCCGCCAGCGCCAGGCGCTCGACGGCATCGACGCCCTCAGGGAAGTGGCCGACACGGTCATCTCCATCCCCAACGACCGGCTGCTCGAGGTCGTGGAGCGCAACGCGAGCGTCGTCGAGGCCTTCCAGCACGCCGACGACATCCTGCGCCAGGGCGTCCAGGGCGTCACCGACCTCATCACGGTGCCCGGGCTCATCAATCTGGACTTCGCCGACGTGCGCACGATCGTGCACGACGCCGGCACCGCTCTGCTCGGCATCGGCGTCGCCGGCGGTGAGAACCGCGCCCAGGCCGCCGCAGACATGGCCATCCACTCGCCGCTTCTCGAGACCAGCATCGAGGGCGCCCGTGGGCTGCTCCTGAACATCACCGGCGGCGAAGACCTCACGCTCTACGAGGTCAACGAGGCCGCCGGCGTGATCAGCGAGGCCGCCGACGACGACGCCAACATCATCTTCGGCGCGGTTGTCGACGAGAAGCTCAAGGGCAAGATCTCGATCACGGTGGTCGCCACCGGCTTCGGCGACGACGTCAGGCACGCGCAGGCACCGCCCCGCAGCCCCGAGACCCGCTCCCCGGCGCCGAAGCCGGAGCCGCGCGAGGAACGTGGTCCGCTCTTCGGCCCCGCGCCGCGGTTCGCCGACAACGACTTCGACATCCCGTCCTTCGTCAACCAGCCTGAGGACTAAAGGGTGGTCCGGGGAGGAGGCGACGGCGATGCGCGCTGAGGCGGGCGCCGTCGCCGCGCCGGCCGCCGCAGGCGGGCTGGCGAGCGCGTCGTCGCAGGCGGACCGTTCGTTCGAGCTCGATCTCGACGTCTTCGACGGGCCGTTCGACCTGCTCGTCACGCTGATCCTCCGCGACGAGATCGACATCTGGGAGGTCCGCGTCTCGCGGATCATCGCCGAGTACGTCGTCCACCTCGCGGACACCGGCGAGTTCGACCTCGATGCCACCTCGCAGTTCGTGGTGCTCGTCGCCGCGCTGCTGGAGATGAAGTCGCGCCTGCTGCTGGAGGAGGACGTCGAGGAGGAACTCGAGGACCTCGACCCGGACGAGGCGGCGCGCCAGCTGCTCGAGCGCCTGGTGCGCTACAGCCAGTTCCGCAACGCCGCCGGCGCCCTGAGGACGGCGTGGGACGAGCACAGCGCGAGGCTCTACCGCAACGCGCCGGTGCCGGCGGAGCTTCTGCGCCGGCGCACCGTGGACGGGGCGCTTCCGGCTGCCGTCCTTGCCGCCGCCCTCACACCGCTGCTGCGCGAGCCGCCGGTCCCCGACACGAGCCACCTCGCCGACCTCGCCGTATCGCTCGTCAAAGAGCTTCGCCGTCTGCGCCTCATCCTCGACGACGAGGGCGAGTTCACCTTCGCCGCCGTCGCGCCGGGCGACCGGCTCGAGAGGGCGGTGACGTTCTTCGCGCTCCTCGAGCTGCACTCCAGCGGCGAGGCTCGCCTGCGCCAGACGCGGCACTTCGGCGACATCGTGGTCAGCAGCATCGCGGCGCCGGCGGCAGTCACAGGGTGACGGCGGCTGCCGCCGTGCGGTAGCATCGACCCGTCCCGACGTCCGACCCGGGTCCGGCATGCTTCCACTCGCACGGCGCCTCGAGGCGCTGCTCTTCATCTCTCCGCGACCCATCGCCGCCGACAGGCTGGCCGAGGCGTGCGCCTGCAGCGAGGAGGAGGCCGCGGCGGCGCTGGAGGCGCTGCGCGCGGAGTACGCCGCCGGGGCCCACGGTATCGAGCTCCGTGAGGTGGCCGGAGGGCTGACCTTCTCGGTGGCCGACGACTGCGCCGAGGACGTGCGCCGCTTCACCGGCGCGGAGAGGCCCGACGAGCTCACGCCGGCGCTGCTGGAGACCCTCGCCGTGGTCGCGTACCTCGAGCCCGTGACGAGAGCCGAGATCGCCGAGGTCCGCGGCGTCTCCTCCGAGTGGGCGCTGGGCGCCCTCGAGGAGCGCGGCCTGGTAGAGCAGCAGGGCCGCGCCGACACGCCGGGCGCCCCGATCCTGTACGGCACCGGGGACCGCTTCCTGAAGTTGTTCGGGCTCGTCGAGCCGCGCCGACCTGCCGCCGCTCGAGGAGTTCTCGCTGGGCGCCGACGAAGTCGACGAGATCCGCTCCCGGCTCCATGCAAACGCCGAGAGGAGGGCGCAATGAGCCCTGCCCAGCCTATGAGCCTGGTCGTCTACCTTGCGCGCGCCGGAGTCGGCTCGCGCCGCTCCTGTGACGAGCTCATCCGTGACGGCGCAGTGACGGTGAACGACGAAGTCGTCACCTTCCCGCGCCAGAAGGTCGCGGCGGAGGACGTGGTGGCAGTGCGCGGCGAGCCGGTGACGGCCCGCGAGCTGCGCTATCTCCTCGTGAACAAGCCTCGCGGCGTCGCCAGCACGCGCAGCGACCCGCATGCGGACCGCGTCATCGTCGACCTGGTGCCCGGCGGCCGGTCCCTGTTCCCGGTCGGCCGCCTCGACGTCGACACCACCGGGCTCATCATCCTCACCAACGACGGGGTGCTGGCCAACCGGCTGATGCACCCGCGATACGGCGTCCCCAAGACGTACGTGGCCCGCGTGCGCGGCAAGGTCAGCAGACGGGCCCTCGGCATCCTGCGACAGGGTGTGGACCTCGAGGAAGGCCTCACGTCGCCGGCGGACGTCAGACTGAAGAAGCAGAGCGCCAAGACGGCCCTCGTCGAGATCACCATCCACGAGGGCCGCAAGCGCCAGGTGCGGCGCATGTTCCTCGCGGTGGGCCTGCCGGTCGAGGAGCTGAGCCGTCGCCGCTACGGCCCGCTGACGGACAAGGGCCTCGAGCCCGGCGGCTTCCGCGAGCTCACCGGCGAGGAGGTCGAGGCCCTGCGCCTGGCCGGGGAAGAGGTGGCCGGCGAGGTCTCCAAGGAAGTCGAGGGCTCGCCCCTGATGCTCGCGGCCGAGGCGCAGGAAGAGGCCGGCGACGCCGTACTCACGCGTGCCGACGCCTCGGGTGGCGCCTACACCGACGCGAGCTCCGACGAGGGCGAATCGCGGCCGTTCGAGGCCGACGAGGCCGCCTCCGCGGGGGCGGACGAACCCGAAGCGTGCCGAGGCGGCTGAGCCCCATTCGGTCGAGACTGACGAACCCGAGTCGCCGGACATCGGGACGCCCCCGGCGACGCGGATGACGACGAGTCCGGGCCGCCGGCCGCCGCCGCGGATCCGTCCGGGGAGCCGGACGCGCCGCGGCAGGACGACGACGCCTGATATGTATACTCTTGCGGTCCCAGTGCATGTCCGGCGCCCCGCGAGCGCGCCCCGACCCGTCGGAGTCACGACATGACCGTCCGCTTCATCCCGGAGCTCGCCGGCATCGTCCCGTACCAGCCGGGCCTTCCGATCGAGGTGGTGCAGCGGCGGTTCGGCCTCGAGCAGGTCGTCAAGCTCGCCTCCAACGAGTTCCCGCTGCCGCCGTTCCCGGAGGTCAAAGAGGTCGTGATGGAGGCCCTGGACCGTCTCCAGCGGTATCCGGACGGCTTCTCGACCGACCTGCGCGAGGCTCTCGGCGCGTTCTTCGACCGCAGCCCCGAGCAGATCACCGTCGGCTGCGGCACCTGCGAGCTGCTCTACCTGCTGGCCCACGCCGTGCTGGAGCGCGGGGATGAGGTGGTGCTCGCCGCGCCGTCGTTCACGTCGTACCGCGACGTCATCGACATCCGCGGCGCGATCCCCGTGACGGTGCCGCTCGTGGACTACGCGCACGACCTCGAGGCCATGGCGGCGGCGGTGACCCCGCGCACGAAGATGATCTTCGTCTGCAACCCGAACAACCCGACGGGGACCTACGTGCCCTCGGCGGAGATCGCGAGGCTCGTCAAGCGCGTCCCCGACGACGTGATGGTCGTCATCGACGAGGCCTACATCGAGTTCGTGACGGCGGAGGACCGCGAGGGCTCGCTCGCCATCCAGAAGGAGCACGACAACGTCGTGGTCCTGCGGACGTTCTCCAAGATCTACGGCCTGTGCGGGCTGCGCACCGGCTTCGGGATCTGCGCGCCGGAGGTCAAAGCCGCCGTGGACAAGGTGCGGCAGCCCTTCAACGTGAACCTCCTCGGGCAGCTCGCCGCGATCGAAGCGCTCAAGCACCAGGACCAGGTGGCGCAGCGGCGGGAGACCAACGCGGCGCTGCGCGACCACATGGTCGAGCGCCTCGCGGCCCGCGGCCGCGCGACGGTCCCGACGCAGGCGAACTTCATGCTGGTCGACATGAACGACCTGTGCGACCCGCACGACCAGGTCTGCGGCACGCTGCTCTCCCTCGGGGCCATCGTGCGCGACGGCAACGCCCTCGGCTGCCCCGGCTGGGCACGGGTGACCGTGGGTACACAGGATGAGATCGAGTTCTTCCTGGACAAGCTGGCCTCGCTCGAGGTCGGCGCCCGGGAGACCGGCGAAGGGAGGACCTCGTGAGCATGATGGTGATCATGCACGAGGCTGCCACCGAAGAAGAGGTCGCGCACGTCTGCGCGCGCGTCGAGGAGGTAGGCGCCAGCGCCCACATCTCCCTGGGTGACCGCGTCACGGTCATCGGCGTGATCGGCGACCGCGAAGAGATCACGGAGCTGCCGCTCGAGGCGATGCCGGGAGTCGACCGGGTCGTCGCGATCCTGCGCCCGTACAAGCTCGTGAGCCGTGAGTTCCAGCAGCGCGACACGGTGATCGACGTGAACGGCGTCAAGATCGGCGGAGGCCACTTCGCCCTCATCGCCGGGCCCTGCTCCATCGAGACGCCGGAGCAGGTGCTGGCGGCCGCCCGTGCCGTCAAAGAAGCGGGCGGCCACATGATGCGCGGCGGCGCCTTCAAGCCGCGCACCTCGCCCTACGCGTTCCAGGGGCTCGGCGAGGAAGGCCTCGAGATGATGGCCGCCGCGCGCGCCGCCACCGGCCTGCCGATCGTCACCGAGGTCCTGGACCCGCGCGACCTGGACGTCGTGTGCGGCTATGCCGACGTACTCCAGGTCGGCGCCCGCAACACGCAGAACTTCCTGCTCCTCGCCGAGCTGGGCAAGGCCGGCAAGCCGGTCCTGCTGAAGCGAGGCCCTGCGACGACGATCGAAGAGCTGCTGATGTCGGCCGAGTACATCCTCAAGGAGGGCAACCGGGACGTCATCCTCTGCGAGCGCGGCATCAGGACCTTCGAGACGGCCACGCGCAACACGCTGGACGTGAGCGCCGTGCCGGTGATCAAGCTCGCCAGCCACCTGCCGGTGGTCGTGGATCCGAGCCACTCGGCCGGGAGGCTCGACCTCGTGCTGCCGCTGTCGCTGGCCGGCGTTGCCGCCGGCGCCGACGGCGTGCTCGTGGAGACGCATCCCAACCCCGAGCACGCCCTCTGCGACGGCCCGCAGTCGTTGCCCACGGCGGCGTTCGGGGAGTACGCCGACCGCGTCCTCGACCTGGCGCGCTGGGCCGGCAAGACCGTCTGACGCCGTGGCCGAGGCGCAGGTCAGCACCGTCGCCCTCATCGGCGTCGGCCTCATGGGAGGGTCGCTCGGCCTCGCCGCGCGCGAGCGTGCCGGCGTGGCCGAGGTCCGCGGCTACAGCCAGAGTCAGGCCACGCTCGACCTCGCGCTCGAGCGCGGCGCGATCACCGGCGCCTGCGGGAGCCTCGAAGAGGCCTGCGCCGGCGCCGACATGGTCTTCGTCTGCACGCCCGTCCGGCTCGTCGTCAAGCACGTGCGCGCGGCCCTCGCGGCCGCCCCGGCGCACGCCGTCGTCACGGACGTGGGGAGCACGAAGGGGCCGCTCATGCGGGCGCTCTCGCCCGAGGAGCAGCGGCGCTGCATCGGCGGGCACCCGCTGTGCGGGTCGGAGACCGCCGGCGTCGCCAACGCGCGCGCCTCGCTGTATCAGGGCGCCACGTACTTCGTGACGCCGGGCGCGCACGTCGACGCCGACGCCTACCGGCTGCTGTACGGGTTCTTGGGAGACATCGGCGCCCGCCCGGTGGCGGTCGACCCCGAGGAGCACGACCGGCAGATGGCCGTCGTCAGCCACCTGCCGCACGTGCTGGCCAACGTGCTCATGAGCCAGGCCGGCCAGCACGCCGGCGCGCGCGACGCGCTGCTCTCCGCCGGACCGAGCTTCCGCGATCTCACGCGCATCGCCGGCAGCAACCGGCGCGTGTGGACCGACATCTTCCTCGACAACCGGGCGGCGCTGCTCGCCTCGCTGGCCCAGTTCCAGGAGGGCCTCCAGGAGGTCCTGGAGGCGCTGGCCGCCGCCGACGCGCGGCGCCTCAGCGACACGATCAGCCGCGCCAAAGAGCAGCGGGACCGCATGCTCGCGGCCGGCAGCCTGTCGGCGGAGGAGCTGTACCGTATCATCATCCCGATCACGGACCGGCCGGGCGTGCTGCGGGAGATCATGGTCGCGCTCGGCGACGCCGGCATCAACGTCGAGGACCTCTCGATGCATCACATGAGCGCCGAGCTGGGCGGCACGCTGACCGTGTTCGTCCTCGGCGACGAGGTCTGCCAGCGCGCCGCGCACGTGCTCGGCGCGCTCGGCTACGAGGTGAGCACCCGGGCGGAGGCCGAGGCCGAATGACGGTGGTCGCCATCGACGGGCCGGTGGGCTCCGGCAAGAGCACGGTGGCGCGGCTGGTCGCGGAGCGGCTCGGCTACCTGTATCTGGACACCGGCGCCATGTACCGCGCCGTCGGGCTGCTCGCCACGGAGGCCGGCGTCGCGCTCGACGACGAGGCGGCCGTGGTGCCGATCGCCGCGGCCGCCGAGCTGCGCTTCGACGGCGACGGCCGCCTGTTCGCCGGCGACCGCGACGTGAGCGACCTCATCCGCCGCCTGGAGATGGGTGCGGCCGCCTCGGTCGTGTCCGTGCTGCCGGGCGTGCGCCGGCTGCTGGTCGAGCGCCAGCGGACGCTCGGGGCCGGCGCCGACATCGTCATGGAAGGCCGCGACATCGGCACGAACGTGTTCCCCGGCGCCGATGTCAAGGTGTATCTGACGGCGCGCCCGGAGGTGCGGGCGGCGCGTCGCGCCGCCGAGCTCTGCGCCAGGGGCGAGGAGGTGCACGTGGACGAGGTCCTCGATGCGCTGATCGAGCGCGACCGGCGCGACAGTGAGCGCGAGATCGCGCCGCTGCGCAAGGCGGACGACGCCGTCGAGGTCGACACCTCCGACGTCACGCTCGAGGAGGTCGTCGCGGCCGTGGTCGCCGTCGTCGGAGAGAAGGTGCCGTCATGACGGGTCCGTGGGGCTATCCGCTCAAGGGCCACGGAGACACCGGCCTGTACACGTTCCTGCGCTGGCTGGCCGTGCCGTTCTTCGGCGGGCTGTACCGCTGCCGGGTGAGAGGCGCCGAGCACCTGCCGCGCATCGGCCCCGCGATGGTGATCATGACGCACAAGGCGTTCTGGGATCCGGTGATCGCCGGGATGATCTTCGACCGGCCGCTGCGCTTCATGGCCAAGAAGGAGCTGTTCGTCAATCCGCAGGCCGCGAAGTTCATCTCCGCCCTGGGGGCGTTCCCGCTGGATCGGGGCGCGGGGGATCGGGAGGCGCTCAAGACCGCGCTCACGATCCTCGAGCGCGGCGAGTTGCTGCTGATGTTCCCTGAGGGGCACCGGCAGCGCGACGACGCCGTGCACGAGTTCATGCCCGGCGTCGGCATGATCGCGCTGCGCAGCGGCGCTCCCGTCATCCCGCTGGCGATGGACGGCACGCAGTACATGCTCCGCGACGGCAAGCCGGGACTGCCGGCGCTGCGCGGGCTCGTGGGGCCGCCGGTCGACCTCGGTGACATCAGCGCACGAAACAGCAAGGCCTACAGAGAGGCCGCGCAGCGCATGTACGACGCCGTGGCGGGTCTGTATGCCCGGCTCTGAGGACGTCCCGCCGGTCGCCGGGCATGCCTCGCCGTCCTACGACGAGGAGCCGGAACGCAGCGCGGAGCTGCGCCACGTGCGCGCCGGCGAGGCGGAGATCGTCGTCGCCCGCTACGCCGGCTACTGCTACGGCGTGGAGCGCGCCCTGCGCCTCACCGGTGAGGCGCTCGAGGGAGCGCCGCCGCCGGTCGCGACGCTCGGGCCGATCATCCACAACCCGAGCGTCGTCGGCAGCCTGAAGGACCGCGGCGTCGACGTGGTCGACGAGGTCGACGACGCGACCGTCGGCACGCTCATCGTCCGAACGCACGGCGTCTCCCCGGACGTGATCGAGCACGCGCGGTCGCGCCACCTCAACGTCGTCGACGCCACCTGCCCGTTCGTCTCGGTCGCCCAGCGCAAGGCGGCCGCGCTGCGCGAGGCCGGCTACGCGGTCGTGATCCTGGGTGAGCGGGACCACCCGGAAGTCGTCGGGCTCGAGGGCTTCGCCGGCTCCGACGCTGTGGTCGTGGAGGACGCCTCCGGCCTGCCGCTCGAGCGCCTGCGAGGGCGGCGCGTCGGCGTCGTCGTCCAGACCACCCAGACGCGCGCCAACCTCTCGGCGCTCGCGGCGGCGCTGGCGCCGGTCGCGCGCGAGCTGCTCGTCTTCAACACGGTCTGCGACGCCACCGAGAAGCGCCAGAGCGCCGCCTGTGAGCTCGCCGAGGACGTGGACGTCGTCGTGGTCGTGGGCGGGCGCAACAGCGCCAACACCGCCCGCCTCGCTCAGCTGTGCGCCGCCATCGAGCCGCGGACCCACCACATCGAGTCCGCTGCCGAGCTGCGCCCGGACTGGCTGGAGGGCGCCGCCCGCATCGGCGTCACCGCGGGGGCCTCGACGCCGGACGAGGAGATCGAGGCCACCGTGCGTGCACTCCTGGATCTCTGCGGTGGGTGAGGGCGCCGAGGCCGCCTGCGCCGGCGTCCTCATCGCCGACGCCAGGGACGCCGCCGCTCGCGGCGGGCTGCGCGCCGGCGACCGCATCGTCGGCCTGAACGGCGGCATCCCGCTCGACGTCCTCGACGTCGAGGACGCCGCCGCCGACGGGACCCTCTGGTTGTCCGTGCTGCGCGACGGGCACCCGCTCGACCTCGCCGTCACACCCAGGCCCGGTGAGTGGCACGGCATCTCGCTCGACCACGGCGGGCTCGGCGACGACCCTCACACCTGCCGCAATCGCTGCCGCTTCTGCTTCGTCGACCAGGTGCCGGCCGGGCTGCGCGCGGCGCTGTCCGTCAAGGACGACGACTACCGGCTGTCGTTCCTGCACGGCAACTTCATCACGCTGACCAACCTGAGCGAGGCCGAGCTCGAACGCATCGAGGAACTGCGGCTGTCGCCACTCTACGTCTCACTGCACGCCTGGGACGACGCCGCCCGCGTCCGCCTGATGGGGCGGGCGGCGGCGGGCTCGCGAGCCGTGCTCGAACGGCTCGCGCGGCCGGCCTGGAGCTGCACCTCCAGGTCGTGCTCTGCCCGGGCTGGAACGACGGCGACGTGCTCGCCGAGACCGTGCAGCGCTGCGGCGAGCTCGAGGCGGTGGCCGATCTCGGCGTGGTGCCGGTCTCGCTGGCCGCCGAGGGCGATCTGCGCCGGGTCACGCCCGAGGACGCGCGCGAGGTGATCGTCGCCGTCGAGGGGTGGCAGCGGGACTTCCGCCGGCGGCGGGGCACGGCCTTCGTGCATGCAGCCGACGAGTTCTACCTGTTCGCCGGCGAAGAACCGCCGGCCGGCGACGCCCCGGAGCAGTACGAGAACGGCGTCGGCATCTCCGCCGCCACGATCGCGGAGGCCGAGGCGCTGGCCGCCGCATGGGCCGAGGCGGGGCAGACGTCAGGCGCGCCGGCGGGGCCGCAACGCGGCGTCACCGGCGTGCGCCTGCTGTCCGGGACGCTCGCGCGGCCGGTCCTCGACCGGGTCGCGGCGATCCTGGCGCCGGGCGCCGGCCTCCCGGTGCGTACGCTTGGCGTGCAGAACACGGTCTTCGGCCCTCACGTCACGGTGACGGGGCTGCTCGGCGGCGCCGAGGTGCATGGACGCGCTGCGCCGCGACCCGCTCGCCGACGGCGAGTGGCTCGCGGCCCCTCGCGTCTGGCTGCCGGCCGATCTCGGCCGCACGCTCGACGACGTCGCCGAGGACGAGCTGGCGGCCGCCTGCGGAGGCCGTCTCGTCGTCGCCCAGACCCTCGGCGACGCGTTTGCTAGACTGTCCAGATGACCACGCTCCCCACCGTCGCCGTCGTCGGCTCTCCGAACGCCGGCAAGTCCACCCTCGTGAACCGCCTAACGGGCACGCGCGCCACCGTCGTGCACGAGACGCCGGGCGTCACACGCGACCGCAAAGAGATCGAAGTGGAGTGGACGGGTCACCGGCTGCTGCTCGTCGACACCGGCGGCTACGACACCACCGAAGGCGCTCCGTTCGCCGGGCACATCCGCGACCAGGTCGAGCACGCCATCGCGGCGGCCGACGTCGTCCTGTTCGTCCTGGACGGCCGCGCCGGTCCGCTGACCGACGACTACGCCATCGCCGACGTGCTCCGTCGCGCCAAGGCCCCGGTGGTCGTGGTCGCCAACAAGATGGACGACCCGGCCAGCACGGCGACGGCGCCGGAGATCTACGCGCTCGGGCTGGGGGAGCCGCTGCTGGTGTCGGCGGTGCACGGCACGGGCAGCGGCGAACTGCTGGACCGCCTCGTTGAAGTGAGCGGCGCCGTGCCCGGTGACGGTGAGGCGGAGGCCGAGCCGGCGGAGACGCCGGTGGCCATCGTCGGCCGGCCCAACGCCGGCAAGTCATCGCTGTTCAACGCCTTCGCCGGCGAGACGCGCACGATCGTGAGCGAGCTCGCCGGGACCACGCGCGACGCCATCGACAGCGTGATCGAGACGGAGGCCGGCCGGTTCCGCTTCATCGACACGGCCGGCATGCGCAAGGCCGCCAAGGTCAGCGGCGTCGAGTACTACTCCTACCTGCGCAGCGTCCAGAGCCTGGACCGCGCGCACGTCGCCATCATCATAGTCGACGCCACCATGCGCTTCGGCGAGCTCGACCTCTCGATCTGCACGGAGGCGACCCGCCGCGACTGCGCCACGGTCATCGCCGTGAACAAGTGCGACATCGCCGAGCCGGACCTGGACGAGATCGCCGGCATCGCCGGGCGCAAGCTCCGCCAGCGGCCGCCGGTGATCGCCGTGTCCGCGGAGACTCGCCGCGGCGTCAAGGAGCTGCTCCACAGGGTCGCGGAGCTGGACGCGCTCTACACGGCGCACATCTCCACCCGTGCGCTCAACCGGTCGCTCGCCGAGCTCGCCGCCGCCCGGCCGATGCCGCAGAAGCACGGCAAGCGGCTCAAGATGTACTACATCGCCCAGTTCGGCACCTCGCCGCCGCGCTTCGCCATCGAGATCAACGACCGGACGCTGGTGACGCGCGACTTCGGCTTCTACGTCGAGAACCGGCTGCGGGCGCAGTTCGGCCTCGAGGGTGTCCCGCTGATCATCGACTTCAAGGGCAAGCGTTGATCGTCGTCCAGGTGCTTGGCTTCATCATCCTGTTCGTGTTCGCCTATCTCTTGGGTTCGATCCCGTTCGGCCTCGTGGTCGGCAAGCTGTTCTACGGCGTGGACGTGCGGCAGCAGGGCTCAGGCAACGTGGGCACGACGAACGTGTACCGGGTGCTGGGCAAGAAGGCCGGCACGGTCGTCATGATCTGCGACATCCTCAAGGGCTACATCCCGGCGGCGATCGCGGCGGCGCTCTTCACGCCTTGGGCCGCCATCTTCATCGCCGCCGCGCCCGTCGTCGGCCACATCTACTCGATCTTCCTCAAGGGCAGGGGCGGCAAGGGCATCGCCACGGGAGCCGGCGTCGTGCTGGCGCTCGTCCCGCTCGCCTTCGTCATCATCCTCACGACGTGGGTCGTGCTCATCCTGGTGACGAGGTACGTCAGCGTGGCTTCACTGGTGGCCGCGGTCCTGGTCCCGGTGCTGACCATCGCCTTTGGCGAACCGCTTCCGTATCAGATCGCCGGCGTGCTCGTGGCGATCCTCGTGTGGTGGGCACATCGCGGCAACATCCAGCGGCTGCTCGCCGGTGAGGAACATCGCGTCACGCTGCCGTGGACACAGGCGCGCGCGTCGGACGGCGAAACGGGGAGGGGAAGCTGAGGTGAAGGCCACCGTCGTCGGCTCCGGCAGCTGGGGCAGCGGCTTCGCCCGGCTCCTGGTGCGCCACGGGCACGACGTGCAGGTCCTCGCGCTCACGCGTGAGGAGGCGGCGCGGCTCCAGGCCACGCACGAGAACCCGCACTTCCTGCCGGGCGTGCACCTGCCCGACGAGATCCGCTTCGTCGCGATGGAGGACGCCGGACTGCGCGAGGCGGAGCTCCTCGTGTACGCGGTTCCGACGCAGGCGATCCGTCCGGTGGCGCGCTGGGTCGCCGAGCGGCGCCCGGAGGGCGCGCTGCAGCTCTCGCTGGCGAAGGGCTACGAGATCGGCTCGCTCAAGCGCCCCACCGAAGTGATCGAGGAGGAGACCGGGGCCGGCGCCGCCGCGCTCTCCGGCCCCAACCACGCCGAAGAGGTCAGCAAGGACATGCCGTCGGCGACCGTCATCGCCGCCGCCGACGAGGCCCTGGCGCTCGCGCTGCAGGCGGCGATCACCAGCGACACCTTCCGCGTGTACACCAACGACGACGTCGTCGGCGTGGAGTTCTGCGGCGCGGTCAAGAACCCGATCGCGGTGGCCGTCGGCATGTCCGACGGTCTCGGCTTCGGGGACAACTCCCGAGCCAGCCTCATCACCCGCAGCGTGGCCGAGATGACCCGGCTCGGCATGATCCAGGGGGCGCACATCGCCACGTTCACCGGCCTGGCCGGCATCGGCGACCTCATCGCCACCTGCACGTCGCGGCACAGCCGCAACCGCCTCGCCGGCGAACTGCTGGCCAAGGGCGCCTCGCCCGCGGAGGTGGAGCAGCAGGTGGGTCAGGTCGTGGAGGGCCTGCACACCGCCTACGCGCTCCACGACCTCGCCGCGCGCCTGGGGATCGACATGCCGGTCACCGAGAACGTCTACCAGGTGCTCGAGGGCAACCGCACGCCCCAGGAGTGCGTCGCCGACCTCATGGGACGCACCCCGAAGAGAGAGCGCCACGAGTAGACGCGGACGGCTGCGGCGCGACCCCGCCTCGCCGCCTTCACACGCGTTGCTGGCCGTCACGGCCGTCTGGTAGACTCCTCCGGGCCGCGGGACGCTACTGCGCCCGCCCGACACCACATCCAACCCGCGCCGGCTCCGCCCGCGCCGCGTGTCCCCGGAGGATCACATTGGACAAGCGGAATTACCTCTTCACTTCTGAATCGGTCACCGAGGGTCATCCCGACAAGCTCGCCGACCAGATCTCCGACGCCATCCTCGACGCGATCCTCAAGGACGACCCCTACGGGCGAGTCGCCTGCGAGACGCTCGTGACCACCGGCCTCGCGTTCGTAGCCGGCGAGATCACCACCGAGACCTACGTCGACATCCCCAAGATCGTCCGTCAGACGGTCAAGGAGGTCGGCTACACGAGCGCCCACTTCGGCTACGACTACGAGACCTGCGGCGTCATGGTCGCCATCGACGAGCAGTCGCCGGACATCAGCCAGGGCGTCACCACCGCCCTCGAGGTGCGCAGCGACGTCAACGACGACGACGTCCTCGACACACAGGGCGCCGGCGACCAGGGCATGATGTTCGGCTACGCCTGCACCGAGACCAGCGAGCTCATGCCGATGCCCATCCTGCTGGCGCACAAGCTCTCCAAGCGCCTGGCCGACGTGCGCAAGGCCGAGATCCTGCCGTACCTGCGCCCTGACGGGAAGTCCCAGGTCACGATCCGCTACGAGGACAACAAGCCGGTCGAGATCGTCAAGATCGTGCTCGCCACGCAACATGCCGAGAGCGCCGACCTCCAGAGCATCATCTATCCGGACCTGCTCGAGCACGTGGTCGAGCCGATCATGCCCAAGGGCATGTACGACGCGGGCAAGCTCGAGGACATCACCGTCATCAACGCCACGGGCAAGTTCGTGATCGGCGGCCCCATGGGCGACTGCGGCCTCACCGGCCGTAAGATCGTCGTCGACACGTACGGCGGCGCCGCCCCGCACGGCGGCGGCGCCTTCTCCGGCAAGGACCCGAGCAAGGTCGACCGCTCGGGCGCCTACGCGGCCCGCTACGTCGCCAAGAACGTCGTCGCCGCCGGCCTCGCCGAGCGCTGCCAGGTGCAGGTGGCCTACGCCATCGGCGTCGCGCACCCGGTGTCCGTGATGGTCGACTGCAACGGCACCGAGAAGGTCGAACTGGCCATCATCGAGCGACTCATCGGCGAGCACTTCGACCTGCGTCCCGCCGCCATCCTCCGCGACCTCGACCTGCGCCGTCCCATCTACGGCAAGACGGCGGCCTACGGTCATTTCGGCCGCAACGACCACGATTTCACGTGGGAGCGCACCGACAAGGCCGACGCGCTCCGCGCCGCCGCGGGCCTCAAGGCCTGAGGCGCCGGCGCCGGGGAGACGGCGGCGCGGCTTGAGCGGTGAGCCTGCGGAGCCCCGCTCCATGAGCCCGCTTCGTCGCTATGTGAGCTACGCCGCCGTCTTCCCGCTCGTCCGCACGCGGGCATTCTCCGAGGCCTTCGACTACGAGATCCCGCGCGAGCTCACCGCTCGAGCCCTCCCGGGCGCCCTGGCCGCCGTGCCGCTGGGCGCCCAGACGGTGATCGGCGTGATCCTCGAGGTCCGCGAGCAGACCGCGCACGAGGGACGCGTCCTGCCTCTCCGCGACGTCCTGCGCGTCCCTCCGGTCCCCGCGGGACTGCTCGATGTGGCGCGTCGCGTCGAGGAGCACTACCTCACCTCGTTCGCCGCCGCGCTGGCGCTCGTCTGCCCGCCCACAGGCGCGCTCAAGATCGTGCGCCGGTACGAGCTCACGGACGCGGGGACGGCGGCCGCAGGCGCCGGAGAGAGCCGGCTCGGCGAGCTGGCCGGGCTCCGGCTCCAGAGCGGCCGCCTCGGCCCCGACGCGGAGCGCTACCGGCGCAAGGGCTGGCTCCGCGTCGCCTACAGCGTGCACGTCGTCGGCGTCACGTCGCCGGGGCGCACGCTCCTGCGCGGCCCCGAGACGCCCGCCCGGCTCGGCCCGCGCCAGCGCGCGGCCCTGGAGCTCCTCGAGGACGCCGGCAGGCTCGAGGAGCGCGAGCTGCGCGCCGCCAGCGGGCTCTCGGCGGCTGGCCTCAAGCGGCTGCTCGGCGCCGGCGCCATCCTGGGCTCAGACCCCGCCGGGGACGGCGCGGTCGAGACCACGGCGGCGCCGGGCGGCGGGGCTCCCGCAGACGAGGCGGCCGAACTGCCCGCGACCGCCGCCGTGGCGCAGGCCGGCCGCCTGCGCGCCTGCGCGACGTTGTCAGACATCCCCGACCTGCTGAACGAACAGCGGCATGCGCTGCACAGCATCCTGTGCGAGACGCACCCCGGCGACGAGGTGCTCCTGCACGGCGTGACCGGCAGCGGCAAGACCGAGGTCTACCTCCAGGCCGCGCAGGCGACACTGGAGGCCGGCCGCTCGGTTCTGCTCCTCGTGCCCGAGATCGGGCTCACCGGGCAGACGGTCGCGCGCGTCAAGCGGCGCTTCTCCGCTGAGCAGGTCGCCGTCCTGCACTCGGGGCTGTCGGCGGGGGAGAGGCTGCTCGCCTACGGCGCCGTCGCGCGCGGCGACGTGCGCATCGTGGTCGGCGCGCGCTCGGCCGTGTTCGCGCCGCTCGTCGACCTCGGCCTCATCATCGTGGACGAGGAGCACGACACGTCGTACAAGCAGGAGAGCGAACCGGCCTACGACGCGCGCACCGTGGCCCGCTGGCGGGCGGCCGCCTCGGGCGCCGTCGTCGTGCACGGCTCGGCGACGCCGAGCGTCGAGACCTTCGCCCGCGTCGCGCTTCACGCCGACCTGCGCCGGCGGGTGGACGGCTCGCGGCCGCCGTCGCTGGAGATCGTGGACATGCGCGACCACCACGGGGTCTTCTCGCCGCCGCTCGCAGAGGCGCTCACCGCCGTCGTGGACGCCGGCGACAAGGCCATCCTGTTCCTCAACCGCCGCGGGTTCGCCGCGTACCTGGTGTGTGACCACTGCGGCCACGCCTGGGAGTGCCCGCGCTGCGACGTGACCTTGGCGCTGTTCGGGAGCCGCACGCTGCGCTGCCGGACGTGCGGCCACACCGAGCCGGCTCCGTCCGCCTGCCCTGCCTGCGGCAGCTCCGACCTCGTGCGCCACGGCTTCGGCACCGAGCGGCTGGAGCGTGAGGTGCGTCTGCTCCTTCCGGGGGTCGACCTGCTCCGCCTGGATTCGGACGTGGCGAGCTCGTACGCCCGGCTGCAGGCCGTCCTCGGCCGGTTCGCCGAGCCTGGACCCAGGATCCTCGTCGGCACGCAGATGATCGCCAAGGGGCATCACTTCCCGGACGTCACCCTGGTGGGCGTGGTGAACGCCGACCTCACGCTCCACTTCCCGGACTTCCGCGCCGAAGAGCGGACCTTCGCGCTGCTGGTGCAGGTCGGCGGCCGCAGCGGGCGCGGCGACCGGCCGGGGCGGGTCATCGTCCAGACGCTCGACCCCGAGGCTCGCCCCATCGCCCTGGCTGCCTCGGGCAAGGACGAACAGTTCTATGCCGAGGAGCTCGAGCGCCGGCGGGAGCTCGGCTACCCGCCCGCCGGCTTCCTCGTCGGCCTCGACCTCTCGAGCACGTCGAGGGACAAGGTCGACGTGGCCGGGCGCTTCACCGCGGAGCGGCTGGCCGCCCGGCTCGGCGACACGGCCCAGGTGCTCGGGCCGGGCCCGATCTGGCGCGAGCGCGGCCGGCACGCGTGCCGCGTCGTGATAAAGACTGGCGAAACAGGGAAAACCCTCGATGCGCTGCGCGCCTGGCTGGCGGCAAACCGCGACCGCTACGCCGCCCGCGGCGTCCGTGTGGTGCCGGACGTCGAGCCGCAGTGGCTGTGAGACCACCGTGAGGTACCATTGAGGACATGAGCGAGACCACACAGACCACACACACCGTGGACGAGCAGGAGCTCTCCCGGCGGCAGCGGGAGGCCCGCAGGGAGATCCGCGTCATCGGCGACCCCGTGCTGCGCGAGCGCGCGCACGAGGTCACGGAGTTCGACCGCAGTCTGCGCAAGTTCGCCAAGCGGATGGTCCGCACCATGCACGACGCCCCGGGAGTAGGCCTGGCGGCGCCGCAGGTCGGCGTCCTTCAGCGCCTGCTCGTCTACGACGTCGACGACGACCCGCGGGTGCTCGTGAACCCAGTGCTGGACGAGTACTCGGACGAGACCGAGGAGGCGGAAGAGGGCTGCCTCAGCGTCCCTGGCGTCACGATGCCAGTGGAGCGTCCCGTGAGCGTGCGCGTGCGAGGCGCCGACGAGTACGGCGAGCCGGTGGACTTCCGTGCCGAGGGCTTCGACGGCGCGAGTGATCCAGCACGAGAGCGACCACCTCGACGGCGTGCTCATCGTCGACCGCACCAGCCGGAGCGCACGAGCCGCCGCCCTGCGCGCCATGCGTGAGAACGAGGCGGCCGGCATCGAGGCGGTCGGCGGCGGCCTCTGAGCCGCATGCGGTTCGCCTTCGCCGGTACGGCACCGTTCGCCGAGCTCGTCCTTGCCGGACTCGCGGCGGAGGGCCGCCCGCCCGTGGTCCTCGTCACCAATCCAGACCGTCCTCGTGGCCGCCACGGCACGCCGCAGGCGCCCCCGATCAAGGCGATCGCGGACGGACTCGGTGTCCCCGTCCTCCAGCCTGAGCGCCTCTCGGACCCGGGGTCGCTCAAACGACTGCTCGAGTACACGCCCGACGCGTTCGTCGTGTGCGCGTACGGGCAGATCGTGACACAGGACGTGCTCGATGCGGTGGAGACGATCGTCGTGCACCCGTCGCTCGTGCCGCACTGGCGCGGGGCCGCCCCGGTCGAACGCGCGCTGATGGCCGGCGAGACGGAGCTCGGCGTGTGCATCCTGCACATGACCGCCGGGGTGGACGAGGGCCCGGTAGGGGAAGCGCGCTCGGTCCACGTGCCGAGGGACGCCGACGCCGGCAGGGCGTATGACCTGCTCGCGCCGGCGGCCGTGGCGGGAGTCGTGGCCACGCTCGACGCCATGACCGCCGGCACCGCGGAGTGGCGGCCGCAAGAAGGCGAGGCCACGTACGCGGCCAAGATCGGCCCGGCCGACAAGGAGATCGCCTGGAGCCGGCCCGCCGTGCAGATCGCCGACCAGGTCCGGGCGCTCTCGCCCCACATCGGCGCCGTGACGGAGCTCGCCGGGCGCAGGACGCGCATCTGGCGCGCCGCGGCGGGCGACGGGCCGGTGCCGGCCACCGGAGCGGACCGGCTCGTCATCGCCGCAGGGCACGGCTGGCTGGACGTGCTGGAACTGCAGCAGGACGGACGGACGCGGATGACCGCCGGCGAGTTCCTGCGCGGCGCCGGCCGCAGTCTGCTGGCGACGTGAGCGCGCCGGCGACCGGCGGCGGCCCGGCGCGAGACCCGGTCGTCAGCCCGGCCCGGGCGGCGGCGTTCGCCGCGCTCCGCCGCCTGCGCGGGAGCGGGGCGCACCTCGACGACTCGGCGGCGGCGCTCCCGGAGCTGTCGTCGCTCAGCGTCGCCGACCGCGGCCTCGCCAACGAGTTGATCAACGGGACGGTCAAACGGCGCGGCTCTATCGACGCCGTCCTGGGCAGCTACACCAAGGCGCCCATCAAGAGCACCGACCCGGACGTGCGCGACGCACTGCGGCTGGCGGCGTTCCAACTGCTGTTCCTGGACCGCGTGCCCGCCTACGCGGTGGTGGACGACGCGGTCACACTCGCGACCCGCAAGAGCCGCCGCGCCGGCGGGTTCGTGAACGCGGTGCTCAGACGCGTCGCGACCGACGGGCGCGCGAAGCTGGCCGAGTTGGCCGAAGGAGACGACGCACACTCATGGGCCGCCGGTCTGTCCTATCCGCTGTGGCTGGTGAAGCGGGTGCGCGCTGACCTCGCCCTCGAAGGGGCGCGACGCCTGCTCGAAGCCGGCAACGCCGCGCCCGAGCGTTGCCTGCGCGCCAACCGCCTGCGCGGCGGGCTGCCCGCAGCGAGACGGGCACTGGCGGCGGAGGGCTTCAAGACGCGCGGCGTCGACGGCCTGCCGGACGCGCTCCTCTACGAGGGCCCGCCGCTGGAGCGTTCCCGCGCGTTCCGCGACGGTCTGGTGACCCCGCAGTCGCGGGGTTCGCAGATCGCCGGGACGGTCGCCGCGGGCGGCGTGGCGGGCCTGGGGCCCGTCGTCCTGGACCTGTGCGCGGCGCCCGGCGCGAAGACGAGCCAGCTTGCGGCCCTGCTGCCGGAGGCGGCCATCACGGCCGTGGAGGTGGACGAGGCGCGCACCGGTGAGCTCCGCGCCAACCTCGCGCGCCTCGGCGCGGACGGAGTCTCCGTCATCCGCGCCGACGCTCTCGAGCTCCCGGCGGACTGGGACGGCGCGTTCGACGACGTCCTGCTCGACGCGCCCTGCAGCGGACTGGGGACGCTCTCGTCCCGCGCCGACCTGCGCTGGCGCCGGCACGCGTCGGACGTCCCGCGCCTCGCCGATCTTCAGGCGCGGCTTTTGGCGCGCGCCGCCGCCGCCGTCAAGCCCGGCGGCGCGCTCACCTATGCCGTCTGCACCATGACCCACGCCGAGACCCTCGGCGTCGTCGAGCCGCTGCTCGCGGGCGGCGGCTGGACCGCCGACGACCTGGGCGCCGCCTGGCCGGGGCTGGCTCACCCGGCCTCGGGCGGCTTCCTCCTCGTGCTGCCGCCCGACGCCGGCTCCACCGCCTTCTTCCTCGCCCGCCTGCGCCGGACCGGCCCCGGGGACGACCGGCGTCCCGCCGGCGCCGCGGCGGGGTAGAATACCGCCGCGGCACGAGGCCGCGGGAGCGACGGATCGGAGGAGCGGTGGAAGACATCCTGCGGGGCATCAACGTGGCGCCGTCGATCCTGTCCGCGGACTTCAGCCGCCTCGGGCAAGACGTCGAGGCCGTCCTCAACGCCGGCGCGCGGGTCATCCACGTGGATGTCATGGACGGCCACTTCGTTCCCAACATCAGCATCGGGCCGCTGGTGCCCAAGTCGCTGCAGTCGCTCGTGCACGGCGCCGGCGCGCTGCTCGACGTCCACCTCATGATCGAGCGGCCCGAGCAGTACATCTCGCAGTTCGCCGCTGCCGGCGCCGACATGATCGTCGTGCACCAGGAGGCATGCGTGCACCTGCACCGGGTGCTGGCCCAGATCCGCGAAGCGGGTCCGCTGGCCGGCGTCGCACTCAATCCGGCCACGCCGATCGAGACGCTGGCCGAGGCGAGGTACTCCTGCGACATGGTCCTGATCATGTCGGTGAACCCCGGGTTCGGCGGCCAGAGCTTCATCCCGACCTCGACCGACAAGATCGCCCGCGCCCGCGCCTTCCTGCCCGAGAACGTCACCATCGAGGTGGACGGCGGCGTGACCGAGCTCAACGCCGGCGCCCTCGTGGCGGCCGGCGCGAACTGGCTGGTCGCCGGCTCCAGCGTGTTCGGCGGCCCGGATATCGAGGAGCGTTTCTCGGCAGTGGCGCAGGCCGCCGCCGGCGGCGTATAATCTCTCACAGTCAGACCAAACACTGCTTCAGGGCGGGGTGAAAGTCCCCACCGGCGGTACAGCCCGCGAACCCCGAGAGGGGCCGACCAGGTGAGATTCCTGGGCCGACGGTCACAGTCCGGATGAAAGAAGCAGGTTCGGCGCCTCGCCGCCGTCCGCCCTGGAGCGCATGCTTCGGGGCGTTGTGCGTATGGACGACGGACAGTACATGGAAGAGGCGTTCGCCCTGGCCGAGCGAGGCCACGGCAGCACGCACCCCAATCCGCTGGTCGGCGCGGTCCTTGTGAAGGACGGCGAGGTGGTCGGTCGGGGCTGGCACCTCGCGCCGGGCGAGCCGCACGCCGAGGCGAACGCGCTCGCCGAGGCCGGCGAGCGCGCCCGGGGCGCCACGCTCTTCTGCACTCTCGAGCCGTGCAGTCACCACGGCAAGACCCCGCCCTGCGCGGACGCGCTCGTGGCGGCCGGCGTGACGCGGGCGGTGATCGCGCTCGGCGATCCCAACCCGCTGGTGAACGGCCGCGGGCTGCGCAAGCTGCGCGAGGGCGGCGTCAAGGTGGAGATGGCCGGTGAGACGTGGGCGGCGCGCGGGCGCGAGCAGAACGCGCCGTTCATCAAGTTCCACCGTACCGGTCTGCCGCTGGTGACCTACAAGGCGGCCATCACGCTCGACGGGAAGGTCGCAGCCGCCGGCGGCGATGCCCGCTGGATCAGCTGTCTCGACAGCCGGCGGGCCGTGCACGAACTGCGCTCGCGCGTCGACGCCGTCATGGTCGGCGCGGGCACCGTGCGCCGGGACGACCCCGAGCTCACAGTGCGGCTGGCCGACGGCAGGGACCCGGCGCGCGTGGTGATCACGCACGACGCCGGGCTTTCGCCGACGGCGAAGGTGCTGGCGACCGCGCAGCACACGCGCACGATCATCGTCGCCGACCAGGCGACGGACGCCGCGCGCAGGCTTTTGGAGACACGCGGCGCGGAACTGCTCGAGGTGGGGAAGGGCGGCCTGCCGGCCGCCCTCGAGGCTCTCGCCGGGATGGGCCTCCTCGAGATCCTGTGCGAGGGAGGCCCCACGCTCGCCGGCGGGCTGCTGGCGGCCGGCCTCATCGACCGCCTGCTGCTCTTCGTGGCGCCGCTCATCGTCGGGCGCGGCGCGCCCGACTTGTTCGCGGCGCCGGCCGTCACCGCCGTCGACGGCGCCTGGCGTCTGCGGGACGTGACGTGGCGGCCGGTCTGCGACGACCTGCTGCTCAGCGGCACCATCGTGCGCAAGGGAGGCTGACGTGTTCACCGGGATCGTCGAAGAGGTCGGCACGCTGCGCGGCGTGAGGCCGGGCGCGAAGAGCGTCGCGCTCGACATCGCCGCGAGCACGGTCACGGCCGACGCCGCCGTCGGCGACAGCATCCTCACCGACGGCGTCTGCCTCACGATCACGTCGCTGCGCGCGGACGGGTTCACGGCGGACGCCATGCCGGAGACCGTCCGCCGCACCACACTGTCCGGACGCCGCCCGGGTGAACGCCTGAATCTGGAGCGGGCGATGACGCTGAGCTCGCGCCTCGGCGGGCATCTCGTCAGCGGCCACGTCGACGGCGTCGGCACCGTCAAGTCCGTCACGTCCGAGGACAACGCCGTGGTCCTGGAGATCGAGGCGCCGGAGGCGGTGTCTCGCGTCACCGTCGACCAGGGGTCGATCGCCCTTGACGGCGTGAGCCTCACGGTCGTCGCCGTGGCCGGCGACCGCGTGCGCGTGTCCCTGATCCCGCACACCGCGGCGGTCACCACGCTGGGGCGGCTCACGTCCGGCTCGAGGGTCAACCTCGAGGCCGACGTGATCGCGAAGTACGTGTATGCGTTCGTCGCCGGGCGCAAGCCCGGCGCCGGACTCACCTGGGAGAAGCTGGCGGAAGCGGGGTTCTGATGACGGTGGACCACTACGACGAAACCACCGGCGAGGCGGACACTGCGCCGCGCGAGCCGTTCTCGACCATCGACGAGGCGATCGACGACCTGCGCGAGGGCCGCATGGTCATCGTCTGCGACGACGAGGATCGCGAGAACGAAGGCGACCTCACGCTGGCGGCCCAGTTCGCCACCGCCGAGAAGATCAACTTCATGGCCAAGGAGGGTCGCGGGCTCATCTGTCTGGCTCTGACGCCGCAGCGGTGCTCCGAGCTCGACCTGCCGCCGATGACCAGCCACAACGAGGCGCGCCTCCAGACCGCCTTCACCGTGTCCGTGGAGGCGCGTGAAGGCGTGACCACGGGCATCTCCGCGGCCGACCGGGCGCATACGATCCAGGTCGCCATCGACCCGGAGTCCAGGCCCTCCGACCTCGTGCAGCCGGGCCACGTCTTCCCGCTCATGGCCCGGCCGGGCGGCGTGCTCGAGCGCTCCGGGCAGACGGAGGCGGCCGTCGACCTGGCCAGGCTCGCCCGCCTGAACCCCGCCGGAGTCATCTGCGAGATCATGAACGACGACGGCACCATGGCGCGCGTGCCCGACCTCGTCCCCTACGCGCGCAAGCACGGGCTCAGGATCATCACCGTCGCCGATCTGATCAAGTACCGCCGCCGCAACGAGCACCTCGTGCGGCGCGCGGCCACGGTCTCGATGCCGACCAAGTACGGTGACTTCAAGGCCATCGGCTTCGAATCGGTCCTCGACGGCAGCCACCACGTCGCCATCATCAAGGGCGACGTGGCCGGCAAGAAGGACGTGCTCGTGCGCGTGCACTCGGAGTGCCTCACCGGCGACACCTTCGGGTCGCTGCGCTGCGACTGCGGCGAGCAGCTGGCCGAAGCGATGCGCCGGATCGAGGCCGAGGGGCTCGGAGTGGTGCTCTACATGCGCCAGGAGGGTCGAGGCATCGGCCTCATCAACAAGCTGAAGGCCTACGCGCTCCAGGAGCAGGGCTACGACACCGTGGAGGCCAACGTGGAGCTCGGCTTCGCGCCGGACCTGCGCGACTACGGCACCGGCGCGCAGATCCTCGCCGACCTCGGACTCTCGACGATCCGCATCATGACCAACAACCCCAAGAAGATCGTGGCGCTCGAAGGCTACGGCCTGCGCGTCACCGGCCGCGAACAGATCGAGGTGGCGCCGCAGGAGGACAACATGTGCTACCTGCGCACCAAGCGCGACAAGATGGGCCACATGCTCGAGCACGAGGACCTGTTCGGGCAGGACGAAGGCCTCGAGGGATAGTCGACGCAGCGGGACTGCCCGAGGGGTGCGCCGCAGGGGCGCCCGTCAATGACCAGAAGGAGCCGAACGATGACGACCTACGAAGGCAAACTGAACGGCAAGGGGATGAAGTTCGGCCTCGTGGTGGGGCGCTTCAACGAGTTCATCTCCGGCCGCCTCTACGAGGGCGCCCTCGACTGCCTGCGCCGTCACGACGTCGACGACGCCGACGTGGACGCCGCCTGGGTGCCGGGCGCGTTCGAGCTGCCGCTGGTGGCCAAGAAGCTGGCTGAGAGCGGCCGCTACGACGCGGTGATCTGCCTCGGCGCCGTCATCCGCGGCGGCACCCCGCACTTCGACTACGTGGCCGGCGAAGCCGCCAAAGGCATCGCCAAGATCAGCCTCGACACCGGCGTGCCCGTGATCTTCGGCGTGCTGACCACGGACACGATCGAGCAGGCGGTGGAACGCGCCGGCACCAAGGGGGGCAACAAGGGCTGGTCGGCCGCGGCCACGGCCCTGGAGATGGCGAACCTCGCGAAGACGCTGCCCTGACCCGGGACGGCGCTGGGTGGGCCCTCGCGCTTTGCCCGGCGCCGCGCGCCGCCCTACTTGCGGCGCGCGTCCATGATCGCCACGACCGCGACCGCCACGAGGGCGGCCGCGACCGCCAGGACGAACAGCCACGCCACGATGTGGTGGATCATCTCGTTCTCCCGACCTCGCCCCTGGTCCGCACCGGCCCCTCCACGCAAAAGCCCCGCCGTTGGCGGGGCTCCGGTGACACAGGGGCGCCGGTCGCCCGGCTGCGCCTCAGATGGCCTTGGTGACCCGGCCCGACTTGAGGCAGCGGGTGCAGACGTAGGCGTTCTGCGGGTGCCCGTCGACGACGATGCGGACGCGCTGCAGGTTCGGGTCAAAGCGGCGCTTCGTGTGGCGATGCGAGTGGCTCACGTTGTTGCCGATAGCGGGGGCTTTGCCGCAGGTCACGCAGATCTTGGACATGGGTGTTCTCCGCTTGCTTGCTGAACAGTCGCGCTAGTATCCTTCACCCCGTCGGGGAACGCAAATGGGGGGTTCCGGCGTCCCGCCGACCCGCTCAAGACTCTGTCACGAGGCGCGCTGATGCGGTTCACCAAGGACATGTCGATCTTCGAGGCCCTCGCGGCCGACCCGGCGGCGCGGAGCGTGTTCGAAGGCCACGGGATGGCCTGCTGTCTCTGCATCGGCGCCCAGTCGGAGACCATCGAGGCCGGCGCCATCCTGCACCAGGTCGATCCGGCCGCCGTGGTGGCGGAGCTCAACCAGCTGCCCGGCGACGAGAGCTGACGGAGGGTCCATGTCACAGCCCGACCTCAGGATCCCGTTCGGCGGGCACGACCTCGGCGGCGGCGTCACCGTGGCTCACCAGGTCATCGCCAAGCTCGCGGGTACGGCGGCGAGGGCCACCTACGGCATCGTCGCCATGCAGGAGCCGCCCATCAGGAAGCTCGCCCGGTTCTTCCGTGGCTCCCTCAGCGAAGGCGTCGAGCTCGAGGTCGGCGAGGGCAGTGTGGACATCGGGCTGCACGTCGTCATGGAGCGCGGAGTCAACATCGCCCAGGTGACGGCCAATCTGATGGAGCAGGTGCGCTACCAGGTGGAGCGCGTCGGCGGCGTCCCCGTGGGCGAGATCAGCGTGCGCGTCGAGGATCTCCAGGATTGATCGTCCGGACCGCCGCCGTCGGAGTCATCCACTCCGCGCTCGCAGCCGTCGAGGCCGAGCGCCAGTTCATCAACGACCTCAACGTGTACCCGGTCCCGGACGGCGACACGGGCACGAACATGGCGCTCACCGTGCGCGCGGTGGTCGAGGAGCTCGAGCAGAGCGACGTCACCGACATCCCGTCGGTGGCGGCCGCCGTGACCAAGGGCTCACTCATGGGCGCGCGCGGCAACTCCGGTGTCATCCTCTCGCAGATCGTGCGCGGCATCTGCGACGTGTGGGGGCAGGCCAACTCGCTGGACACGGCCGTGTTCAAGCAGGCGGTGCTGGAGGGCCAGCACGCCGCGTACCGCGCCGTGAAGACGCCGGTCGAGGGGACGATGCTCACCGTCATCCGCGAGATGGCGACGGCGGCGCAAGCGGTCCCGGACAGCCTCGGCCTCGAGCACCTGCTCGCGGCAGTGGAGGAGGCCGGCAGGATCGCCGTCGAGAACACGACCGCGCAGCTGCCGGCCCTGCAGAAGGCCGGCGTCGTCGACGCCGGCGGCTACGGGCTGCTCGTTCTGTTCCGCGGCCTCTCCGACGGCATCGAGGACCTCATGCGCGGCGGCAAGATCGTCGCCGGCGCCCGCCTGGCGACCCGCGCGGCCGCGGAGGCGATAGCCGGCGCCGTGGGCAGCCGCAGGACCGACCCGGCGCGGACGGTGAAGGTCGACGAGCCGAGCGAGCTCTCCGAGTACCGCTACTGCACGAGCTTCCTCATCACCGGCGACGCCATCGACCGGGAGGCCTTCGAGGCCTTCCTGCTGCCGATCGGCGACAGCGCCCTGGTGGTCGGGGACGAGCAGACCGTCAAGGTGCACGTGCACGTCAACGATCCTGGCGCCGTGCTCAGCGAAGCGCTCAAGCACGGCGCCATCGGCGACATCGAGATCAACGACATGCACGCGCAGACGCGGGAGCGCGACGAACGGCTTTCGTCGCCGGAGGTCGGCGAGGGCGGCACCGTCGTTGTCGCCGTCGTCGCCGGGGCCGGCAACCAGCAGCTCTTCCGCGAGCTCGGCTGCCAGGCGATCGTCGACGGTGGCCAGTCCATGAACCCGAGCGCCGCCCAGCTGCTCAGGGCGGTCGAGGAGCTCGGGGTCAACGAGGTCGTGATCCTGCCCAACAACGGCAACGTCATCCTCACCGCCGAGCAGGCGGCCGGGATGAGCTCTCTGCACGTCGCCGTCGTGCCGTCCCGCTCCATCCCGAGCGGGCTCGCCGCCATGGTCGCGTTCGACCCCAGCGAAGACGCGGTAGGCAACGCCCGGCTCATGCAGGACGCCATCGTGGACGTCCGCTACGCGGAGGTCACGCACGCGGTGCGCGACTCGGAGCTGGACGGGCTCCTGGTCAAGCAGGGCCAGGCCATGGCCATCGTCGACGGCCGCCTGGTGGCGGCGCACGACGACATCGGGAGCGCCTTCGCCGGCGTGCTCGAGGAGTTCGCCCGCGGCGGCGCCGAGTACGTGACGGTGCTCACGGCGCTCAACGGGTCGGGCACGACGCGCGAGCAGCTCGAAGAACTGGCCGCGCGCATCGCGCCCGATGCCGAAGTCAGCTTCCACGAGGGCGGGCAGCCGCTCTATCCGATCCTGGCGAGCGCGGAATGAACACCGCAGGCACTTCATCGTCGGGCGAGCCGCAGGGGCGCCCGACAGTGAACACCGCAGGCAATTCATCGTCGGGCGAGCCACAGGCGCGCCCCACGATGAGCGACGCAGACCACTCATCGTCGGACGCTGCGCCAGGGCGCCCGACAACGACCGGCCTCCTGACGCTCGAGAACACGGCGATCGTCCTCGACTCCACCTGCGATCCCGCCGATGGCTGGCTGGACCAGCCGGGCCTCTACATGGTCCCTCTCAAGGTCCACTTCGGCGACCAGATGTTCCGCGACGGCATCGACATGACCTACAAGGAGTTCTTCGCGAAACTCGAGCAGTCGGAGATCCTGCCGACCACCTCGCAGCCCACCGCCGGCGAGTTCGCCGCCACCTACGAAGAGGCCCGTAAGCAGTACGAGCACGTCTTCTCGCTGCACATCTCCGGCGAGATGAGCGGCACGGTGCGCGCGGCCGAGCAGGCGGCCGAGCAGTTCGACAACGTGTACGTCTACGACCTTCGGACCGTCACGACGGCGTTGTCGCTCGGCGCCGAGCGGCTGCGCGCGCGGCTCGCTCGGGGCTGCACGCTCGAGGAGGCGCGGACGTACGTCGAGTACTTCCGCGACAATTCGAACCTGCTCGTCCACGCCGCGACCCTCGAGTACCTGCGTCGCGGCGGCCGCATCGGCCGGGCCGCCTCGCTCGTCGGCGGCGTCTTCGACATCAAGCCGCTCATCGCCGCCGTCGACGGCACGCTGACCGGCTACGCCAAGGTCCGGGGGCTCAAGAAGGCTCTGGCGGCGATGCAGCGCTTCGTCGAGGAGCACAGCCAGCCCGACGATGAGCTGTACTTCTGTGTCATCGACGCCGTGAACGACGAGGAGCCGCCGCTCATCCGCGAGATGATCGAGAGCATCCGCCCCAACGCCCACTACACGTTCCAAGGGCACGTCGCGGCGGTCGTCGGCACCCACATCGGCCCCGGCACGGCCGCGTTTGCTATGATCGTGGAGTGACCGGGCAGCCACTTCCGCAGCGCTTCGGCGGCGGTCGGTACGACGAACGGCCGCCGCTCACCCGCCTCTCCTTCGACCCGGCCGTCCTCGCCCGTCCGCTCGCCGACCTCGAGCACGTGACATCCCCCGTGGCCCGCCGACTGGCCACGTTCGGCCTGGAGACCGTCGGCGACCTCATCGAGCACTTCCCGCGCCGCTACGAGGACTTCCGCGACCGCAAGCAGATCCGCGACCTCAAGGTCGGGGAAGAAGCCACGGTCCGCGGAGAAGTCGTCCGCGTGAGCGCGGACCGTACCGCGCGGCGGAGGGTCGACGTCGTCCGCGTGCTGCTCCGTGACGACACCGGGGCGGTCGAGGCCGTGTGGTTCAACCAGCGGTACCTGGGCAGAGTGCTGCAGGAGGGCATGAAGCTGAGCCTGCGCGGGACGTTCCGTCCCCAGGGCGGACGCCAGTCGTTCGTGGTCAAGGGGCACGAGATCCTCGACGAGGAGGACGGGGAGGGGGTGCACACCGAGGGCGTCGTGCCCGTGTACCCCGCGAGCGAGCAGGTCTCCGCCAAGCTCCTGCGCGGGCTCGTGCACGCGGTCGCGCCGGTGATGCGCCGGCTCCCCGACCCGCTGCCGGCCGGGCTGCTGGTGCGCGAGCGGCTGCCCGGCCGCGCCGACGCGGTCACGGCCGTGCACCTCCCGCGGACGCTCGCGGAGGCCAAACTGGCCCGCGAGCGTCTGGTGCTCGAGGAACTGCTGCTGATGCAGGTGGGGCTGCTGCTGCACAAGCAGGAGCAGCAGTTGCGCTTCAAGGCGCCGGCGCTGTCCGCCGCCGGAGAAGCTGAGCCACGCCTTCCTCGACGGGTTGCCCTTCGAGCTCACGGAGCACCAGCTCCGAGGCGCTGGACGAGCTCGAGGCGGACCTGCGCCGCGAGACGCCGATGCGACGGCTGCTGCAGGGCGACGTTGGCTCGGGCAAGACGGTCGTCGCCCTCTACTGCCTGGTGCGCGCCGCGGAGGCCGGACTTCAGGGCGTGCTCCTGGCGCCGACGGAGACCCTGGCCGCGCAGCACGCGGAGACGACGGCACGTCTCGTCGGCGCGCTGGCGCCGGCCGAGCTCGTCACGGCGTCGCTGACCGCCAGGGAGCGACGCGAGGCGCTCGCGCGCATCGCCTCGGGCGAGACGCGCATCGCCATCGGCACGCACGCGCTCCTGCAGGAGGACGTGCGCTTCGCCGGGCTCGCCCTGCTGGTCGTCGACGAGCAGCACCGCTTCGGTGTGGAACAGCGCGACGCGCTCGTCCACCGGACGGAGCGCGACGGCGGCGCCCCGCATGTGCTGCACATGACGGCGACGCCGATCCCGCGCACGCTGGCCCTCACGGTCTACGGTGACCTGGACGTCACGACCATCGCCGGGGTGCCGGCCGGCCGCCAGCCGGTCGTCACCCGGCTCGTGGACGAGGACAAGCGCGACGTCGGCTACGACTTCGTGCGCAAGCAGATCGCCAAGGGCAGGCAGGTCTACGTGGTCTGCCCTGCCATCGACGAGTCGGAATCCATCTCGGCCGCCACAGCCGTGGCTGAGGCCGAACGACTGCAGGCCGGGCCGTTCCGCGACGCGCGCGTCGCGGTGGCGCACGGCCAGCTGAAGTCCGCCGATCGCGACGACGTGATGCGCGCCTTCAAGGGCGGCGAGCTCGACGTCCTCGTGGCGACCAGCCTGATCGAGGTCGGCATCGACGTGCCCAACGCCACCGTCATGATCGTGGAAGGCGCGGAGCGCTTCGGCCTCGCCC
Source organism: uncultured Thermoleophilia bacterium (assembly GCA_963784975.1). Lineage (GTDB taxonomy): Bacteria > Actinomycetota > Thermoleophilia > UBA2241 > UBA2241 > CAIXSE01. The sequence goes on from CAWAUK010000075.1 coordinate 47,456, forward strand.
AGCTGCACCAGCTGCGCGGGCGCGTCGGACGCGGCAAGGACAAGTCCTACTGCTTGCTGTTCGCCACCGCGGAGACCGGGAGCTCCCAGGCGCGCCTCGAGGCGCTGCTCGAGACCAACGACGGGTTCGAGCTGGCCGACAAGGACCTCGAGATCCGCGGCGAGGGCCAGGTGATGGGCTCGCGCCAGGCGGGCGTGCCCGACCTCAAGCTCGCCCGCCTGGCGCGCGACCGCGAGGCGCTGCTGCGCGCACGGGAGCTCGCGGCCGAGATCCTCGCCGGCGACCCCGGACTGGTCAGCCCCGCCGATGCGCCGCTCAAGGATGCCGTCGACGACGCGTTCGGCCACGAACTGGGGTGGCTGCTCAAGGCCTGACCCGACGCGTACGGCCGCCCGCGTATACTGCAGGCATGCGCACGCCCGAGCTCATCGCCACGCACACCAACACCGACTTCGACGCCTTCGCCGCTATGGTGGCCGCGCGCAAGCTGTACCCCGAGGCCCAGATCAGCCTCGGCGGCGCGGTCAACCGCAACGTGCGGGAGTTCCAGGCGCTGCACGCCGACGCCATCCCGGTGGTCGACCCGGCGGACGTGGACCGGGACAGTGTCCGCCGGCTGATCCTGGTCGACACCGTCCACGCCAACCGTCTCGGCGACCTCGGCGACCTCTGCGGACGCCCGGGCGTGCAGGTCGTGGCCTTCGACCATCACGCCCACCCGGGCGAGCTCCCGGACTACCTGGACGCCGACGCCCTGGTGAGCTCCGGCGACGGATCGCTGGTGACGCTGCTCGTGCGCATCATCGCGGAGCGCGGCATCCCGGTCACGCCGTTCGAGGCGACCGTGTTCGCCCTGGGCATCCACGAGGACACCGGCTCGCTCACGTTCGCCACGACCACGACGAGGGACGCGGAAGCGCTGGCCTACTGCATGCGTGCCGGCGCCGACACCGAGCTGCTGGAGAAGTGGCTGGCCAATGCGCTCACGCCTGCCCAGCGCATCACGCTGGCAGGCGCCCTGCAGACGGCCGTCGAGCTGCCGATCCCACAGGCGTCGGTCCTCCTCTCGGCGCTGCACGAAGACCTCTACGTGGAGGGAGTCAGCGTGGTCGCGCACCGGGTCATGGACCTGACCGGCTGCGACGCGTATTTCCTGCTCGTGGAGATGGAGGGCCGCGTGTTCGTCACCGCGCGGAGCCGCGGCGGCCGCCTGGACGTCGCCGAGGCGCTGCGCGCCATCGGCGGCGGCGGGCACACGGCCGCCGCGTCGGCGGTCGTCAAGGACAGCTCGCTGGACGCGGTCGCCGCCGCGGTCGCGGCGGCGGCGCCGGCGGCCGTCGCGCCGACGAGGATCGCGCTCGACGCGCTCGAGCCCGGCCCGCCCGTCCTCGCCGACACGACGCCGGTCGACGAGGCCGCCCTGCTTTGCCGGCGGGACGGCCTCGGGGGACTCGGCGTGCTCCGTGACGGCCTGCTGGTCGGGCGCGTCGCCCTGGCCGACCTGGAACGCGCGTCCGCACACGGCCTTGGCCACGCACCGGTCAAGGCCGTGATGACCACGCGCGTGCCGCTCGTCTGGTCGCAGACGCCGCTGGAGAGGGTCGCCCTGCGGCTCGCCCAGGACGAGGTCGGCTGGCTCCCGGTCGTGGACGCCGAGCCGGCGTCCGAGGAGGACGAGTCCGTCCCGGCCTCACTCCTCACCGGCATCGTCTCGCGCCGGTCGGTGGCGGGAGCGCCGCCGCGGGAGCCGGCCGCGCCGGTGACCGCCAACCTGGCCGGGCCGCTCGGGGAACTCGGCCTGGACGAGCTCTTCCGTCACGTCCAGGCCGTCGCCGCCGGCGTGCGCGGCTGCTACCTCGTCGGCGGCGCGGTGCGGGACCTGCTCCTGCGTGAGCCCGGGTTCGACGTCGACCTGGCCGTGGAGGGGGACGGGATCGCCTTCGCGACCGAGCTGGCCGGGCGCCTCAAGGGGCACGTGCGGCCGCACCAGAAGTTCGGCACGGCGGTGGTCGTCTCCGACGGCCCGGCAGGGCGGCAGCGCGTCGACGTGGCCTCCACCCGGGCTGAGTCCTACGAGTATCCGGGCGCGCTCCCGAAGGTCGAGCACGCCGGCATCCGCAGCGACCTCGCCCGCCGCGACTTCACCATCAACGCCATGGCCGTGTCGCTCAAGCCCGAGACGTTCGGCGACCTCTTCGACTACGTCGGCGGCCGCGAGGACCTCGACGCCGGCCGCATCGTGGTGCTGCACAACCTGAGCTTCATCGAGGACCCCACGCGCATCCTGCGCGCGATCCGCTACGAGGGCCGCTACGGGCTGCGCATGGACGAGCACACGCTCAACCTCGCGCGTGCCTGCTGCGCCATGGACCTCGTCGGCGACCTCTCCTCGGCGCGCCTGCGCGACGAGCTCGTGAGCCTGCTCGACGAGCGGAAGGTGGACTTCGCCCTGCGGCGCGCCGAGGAGCTCGGCGTCTGGCCGGCCATCCATGGACGGCTGCGCGTGGACCTGGACACGCGCGAGCTGGTGCGGCGCGCCGACGAGCTGCGCGAGGCGCACCGTCTGGAACGCGAGGTCCCGCGCTGGCGGCTCCGCCTCGTGTGGTTACTGATCGACCTCGATCCGGAGGAGATCGCCGCCTGGGGTGCGCGCATGCGCGTGCGCAGCGTGGACGCGCGCGTGCTGGAGCGCGCCCTCGTCGTCGGCCGTCGCCTCGTCGACCGGGTCGCGCGCGGCCCGAGCGAGGCGGAGCTCTACGATCTGGCCGCCGGCGAGCCGCTCGAGGCCGTGCTGGCGGCGATGACGCTCGACGACTCGGGCATCGCCGCCGACCGCCTGGCGTACTTCCTCGACGTCACGCGCCACGTGAGACTCGACATCGGCGGCGCCGACCTCCTCGAGCTCGGCTTCAGCTCGGGACCCCGGATGGGCGATGTGCTGCGCAGCGTGCTGCACCTGAAGCTCAACGGGGTGGTCGGCGGGCGCGACGAGGAACTGACGGCCGCCGCCAGGATGCGTGAGCCTGCGTGACCGAGTCGAGCCTGCTCGTCCAGTTCCTCATCATCTCGCCGCTGCTGATCGTCAGCCTGGTGCTGCACGAACTCGCGCACGGCTGGGTGGCCTATCTTCTCGGCGATCCCACCGCCAAGGCGCACGGCCGGCTCACCCTGAACCCGATCAAACACCTCGACACGTGGGGCACCATCATGCTCGCGATCACGTTCCTCGGGTCGGGCGGCAGGTTCTTCTTCGGGTGGGCCAAGCCGGTGCCGGTGGACCCGCGCTACTTCAAGGACGGGCAGCGCGGGATGGCCTGGGTCGGCGCGGCAGGTCCGGTCACCAACATCGTCATCGCCCTGGTCGCGGCGGGCGTCATGTGGACGACCTTCGACACGAGTCTCTTCCTGACCAAAGCGTTCTACCTCCTTTTCGTACTGAACGTGATCCTCGCCACACTCAACCTGATCCCGATTCCGCCGCTGGACGGCTCACGCGTTCTCGGAGGGTTTCTGCCGCGCGAGACCTACAAGCGCTGGGCCGGACTGGACCGCTACGGCAACTTCATCTTCCTGGGCCTGTTCGTGGTGCTGATCGGCAGTGCCCAGCCTGTACGCCGCGACGTTTGGCGCTGTGCTCGACCTGGGCGACGCAGATCCTGCCGCCGGGGTGGCGCGGATGACCGCCGCTGCGATGATGTGGCGAGAGCGCGACGGCGTCAGCTGGCTCGCGTGGGAGGCTAGCGGCGTGACCGCCGCCTTCCCGGCGCGGACGGGGGGCGTCTCTCCGGCGCCGTTCGACAGCCTCAACCTCGGGCTGTCGGTGCCGGATGAGCGGGAGAACGTGCTCGAGAATCGGCGCCGCTTCTGCGCCGCGCTCGGCCTGCCGCAGGAGCGGCTGGTGATCCCCGGCCAGGTGCACGGCACCACCCTCGCGTGGGTCGGCGAGGCCGAGGCGGGACGCGGCGCGTTCGACAGCCCGAGCGTCATCAGGGAGCACGACGGCCTGCTCACGCGCGCCGCCGGCCTCGGCCTCGTCATGAGCTACGCGGACTGCGTGCCGGTCGTGATCGTCGCGGACGGGGAGGAGGGGCCGGCGTTCGCCACGGTCCACGCCGGCTGGCGCGGCATGATCGCCGGCATCGCCGGCGAGGCGGCCGCCGAGCTCGCCCGGCACGGCCGCCTCGTCGCCGCCGCCGTCGGGCCGAGCATCGGCCCGTGCTGCTTCGCCGTCGACGAAGAGCTGCGGCGCCGGTTCGAGGCCCGGTTCCCGGGCTCCGCCGGCGCCGCCACGGTCGACCTCTGGCGCTGCGCCCGCCTGGACCTCGAGGCAGCGGGGGTGCCGGCCGGGGCCATCTCCGTCGCCGGCCTGTGCACCGCCTCCGACGCGCGCTTCTTCTCGCATCGCCGCGACGCGGGGGCGACCGGGCGGCATCTGGCGGTAGCATGGCGGCAGGAAGCGTAGGGCGGCTCCAGAAGTAGCCAGCGTGGCCGGGCTACCGAGTGGGGCACCGAAGGCGCACCGCTCTGTAGGCCGCCGAGGAGGCAGACGTGGTCAGACAGTTCGTCCCCGATGTCGACAGAGTGCGCGAACGGTTCGCGGAGGTCGAGGGCCGGGTCGCCGCGGCGGCCGGAGTCGCCGGCCGCGACCCGGCCGGCGTGCGCGTGCTCGTCGCCACCAAGTACGTGGCCGCCGAGCACCTGGGCGCGCTGCGCGACGCCGGCGTCCGCCTGATCGGCGAGAACCGCGCCCAGGACCTCGTGGCCAAACACGGACTCTACGGCGACGCCTTCGACTACCACTTCATCGGTCACCTGCAGAGTCGCAAGACGAAGCTCGTGCTGCCGATCGTGAGCCTCATCCATTCCGTCGGGAGCATGAGCGTGGTGCAGGAGATCGAGGCGCGAGCCGCCACCGCCACCGACGTGCTCCTGGAGGTCAACATCGGAGGGGAAGAGAGCAAGAGCGGCGTGCCGCTCGCCGAGGTGGACGCCTTCCTGGATGGGGCCGCGGCGTTCCCTAGGGCGCGCTTCACCGGCCTCATGTGCATGCCGCCGCTCTTCGACGACGCCGAGGAGGCGCGCCCCTTCTTCGTGCGGGCGCGCGAGTTGGCCGAACGGCTTTCTACAATGTGGAGCGGAACGTATACTTTCGACCAGCTATCGATGGGTACCAGTGCCGACTACGAGGTGGCCGTCCAAGAAGGGGCGACCATCGTCCGCGTCGGGAGCGTGCTCTTCTGACCCGTAGGGAGGGACCTGATGGGCCTAGGCGATTCGTGGCACAAGGTGGCGGTCTACTTCGGCATCGCCGATGACGATGAAGACTACGACGAGGATGAGACTCTTGCGCCGCACGAAGAGCTCGAACGCTCGTATCAGGAGCGCCCCAATGTCCGCAAGCTGAACAGCGGCAAGGGTCGCAACGACTACGACGACATCTTCGCCGACGAACCGCGCCGCCGTACCTCGTCGTCGCAGCAGCAGAACGTGCGCGCCCTCGAGCCCGCCCGCCCGGCGCGGGTCGAGGTCCACCTCGTCATCCCCAAGAACTTCAACGACGCCCAGCAGATCGCCGACAAGTTCAAGGTCGATGTCCCGGTGATCATCAACCTGCAGGGTTCGGACACCGAGCTCGCCAAGCGGCTGATCGACTTCTGCAGCGGCCTCACGTACGCGCTGGACGGCGGCATGCAGCGGGTCGGCGACAAGATCTTCCTGCTCACCCCGCGCAACGTCGAGGTCTCGGCGGAGGAGCGCGCGAGGCTCATTGAGAAGGGCTTCTTCAATCAGTTCTGACGCCGGGCGCGCCTTCGCCCGCGCCGGCCGGCTTCCGGCGCCGCGCGCCCTGAGGCCATCGTGAAGGTCGGGTTCATCGGCGCCGGGCACATCGCCCGGGCTCTCGGCCAAGGGTGGAGCCGGCCCGGGCTGGCCGAGCCGCCGGAGCTGACGTACCTCGACGTGTCCGCGGACGCGGCCGCGAAAGCCGCGGGGGAGACCGGCGCGGCCGTCGCCGAGAGCCTCGACGGCCTCATCGACGGCTCCGACATCGTGGTCGTGGCGGTGCGGCCGCAGCACGTCGGCGGCGTGCTCGCCGAGGCGGCGCCTCTGCTGGGGGTTCGCGCGCTGGTCTCGGTCGCCGCCGGCGTCTCGCTCGAGGAGCTTCGCGCCGACCTGCCGCCTGATGCGCGCGTCGGGCGAGTCATGCCCAACGTGGCCGCCGCGCTGGGGCTCGGCGTGTTCCTGTTCGTGCCCGGCACGCTGGGCGACCGGGAGGGCGCCGTAGAACGGCTGTTCGCGCTCGCCGGCGACGTCGTCGTGCTCGACGAGTCGGAGTTCGACTCGGCAACGGCGATCGCCGGCTGCATGCCCGGCATGCTCGCCATGCTCGTGCGCGATTTCGCCCACGCCGGCGAGAAGCGCGGGCTCGACGAAGATGTGGCCCGCCGTCTGGCCATCGCCGGCGTTCACGGCGCCGCGGCCGTGATCGCCGGCGAGGGCGACCCGGACGCGGTGATCGCGGCGGCGGCGACGCCGGGCGGCATGACGGCCGCGGCCATCGCCGCGCTCGAGGAGCGGGAGATCGCCTCCGCCGTGGAGCTCGCCGTGCACGCGGCTGCCGAGCGCGCCAAGGAACTCACGTAGCCGCGTCGCACTAATGCTCGTAGGGTCACGAAACGCACGAAGCGCTAGTGAAGCAGCCGCCGGCCCGAAGGGCTCCTCGGCGGACGGAGTAGAGAGCTGGAGACGAGCGCGGCTGGGACCGCGCGATGAGAGGGGAGACGATGAAGCTCACACCGCTCGACATCCGCCACAAGGAATTCAAGCGCGGGATGCGCGGCTACGCCGACGTCGAGGTCGACGAGTTCCTGGACGAAGTCGCCGACGAGTACGAGCGCCTGTTCAAGGAGAACATCGACCTGCAGGACCGGGTCGAGGCGCTCGAGGAGAAGGTGGCCGGCTACACGCGCATCGAGGAGACACTGCAGAAGACGCTCGTCAACGCGCAGGCCAGCGCCGAGGAGCAGAAGCAGAACGCGAACAAGCAGGCGCAGCTCATCCTCCAGGACGCCGAGCTCAAATCGCGCCAGCTGGTCAACGAGGCGTACTCGGAGCGCCAGTCCATCGAGCAGTCGATGGCCAAGCTGAAGAGCGCCGAGGAGGACTTCCGCTTCAAGTTCCGCCAGCTCCTCGACGGCTACCTGCGGCAGCTGCAGGAGCAGCCCGAGGTGAAGGTAGCGGCCGATCCGGCGGCCGCGGACTTCTCGCGCCACGCGCAGGCCATCAAGGAGGCGATCGCGCGCGAGTCGGTGCCGGAGGCTGCGGCGCAGCCTGCTCCGGCTCCCGGACCCAATGTGGCGCCGGACCCGGAACCGCGCGCCGCTGCGCCCGATCCCGAGCCTGAGGCTCCGCGGCAGACGGCGCCCGACACGCCCGCCGCGCCCCGACCCAGTGTGGCGCCGGACCCGGAACCGGGGGCCGCCGCGCCCGACCCAGTGTGGCGCCGGACCCGGAACCGCGCGCCGCTGCGCCCGATCCCGAGCCTGAGGCTCCGCGGCAGACGGCGCCCGACACGCCCGCCGTCGCGCCGGAGCGCGGTCGCGGCGGCGTCCAGGCAGGCGTGCACGTGGAGCCCGCGCCGGAGGAGGCGCAGCCGGCGCCGGAGGACACGATGAGCCAGCCGGCGCGTCAGGCTGACGACGACCCCGAGACAGAGGCGGAAGGCGACGCCGCAGGTGCGGACGACCAGCCGCGGCGCCGCGAGCGCATCCTCTTCGGCGAGAGCGACGACCTGCTCGCCGACGTTGACACCGGGGTGAACGAAGACGAGTTCAAGTGGTGACAGCGGGCCGCTCGCCGAGGCGCGGGGCGGCCTGAGCCTCGCCGTCTGGGTGACCCCGGCCGCGCACCGCAGCGAGATCACCGGCGTCGCCGACGATCGCCTTCGCGTGCGCCTGGCTGCTCCGGCCCTCGAGGGCCGGGCGAACGACGAACTGATACGGTTTCTGGCGCGAGAGCTCGGCGTCCGGCGCGCCGACGTCACTGTGGTCGCCGGCGGCAGGTCGCGGAGAAAGCTCCTGCACCTGAGCGGCGTGACCCTTCCCGAGGCGAGGCGTAGACTCGGCCTCTGAACGAGCAAAGGAGTCACCGATGGCGAAGCTCGCCTACTGCAAGCGCTGCAAGGCGACGTATCCACTGAACATCGTCGTGAGCGACGGTGGACGGAGCGGCAAGACCAAGGAGCCGACGTGTCCCATGGGCCACGTCGACGTCAAGGAGCTGGACACCGTTCCGAAGCCGCGTGGCAAGAAGTAAGCAGGGGTACGCCCTCGCCTTGGTGCTGGCGGCGGCCATCGTCGTCGCCGACCAGCTGAGCAAGTGGCTGATCCGGGCGGAGGCAGGCCGGCTGCCGTTCAAGGTGGTCGCCGGCCTGCACCTCGACCTCACCTTCAACTCGGGCATCTCCTTCAGCCGCTTCGCCGGCCACGGGAGCGTCGTCGTGGTCATGGTGGCGGCCGTGGCCGCCGGCGTCGCTGTCGCGCTGGTCTTCAGCCCGCCACGGTACCGCCCGGCGCTCGGCGTCATCCTGGGCGGGGCGATCGGCAACCTCATCGACCGGCTGCGCTTCGACGGCGCGGTCGTCGACTTCATCGGGTTCTACGGCTGGCCGTCGTTCAACGTCGCCGACGCGGCCATCGTCGTGGGGACCATCTTCCTCGCGCTGCAGGTGGTCGTTGGCCGGCGAGAGTGAGCCGCACGCCTTCCGGGCCGACGCGAGGGACGCCGGCGAGCGGCTCGACGTCGCGCTCGCCGCGCACGCCGGGCTGAGCCGGGCCGCCGCCCAGCGCCTCATCGCCGGCGGCCTCGTGCTGGTGGATGCGTCGCCGGCGCGCAAGAAGCACGTCCTGCGCGCCGGCGAAGAAGTGGTGTGGCAGGCCCCGCCGCCGCCCGCCGGGACGCTCGCGGCGGAGCCGGTGCCCTTCACCGTCGTCTACGAGGACGACTGGCTGCTCGTGGTCGACAAGCCCGCCGGCGTGGTCGTGCACCCCGCGCCCGGTCACGAGCACGGCACGCTCGCGCAGGGACTCGTGGCCCAGGGCGCGCGCGGCGGGCACGAGTCGCGCCCGGGCATCGTCCACCGTCTCGACAAGGACACCTCCGGGCTGCTCATCGTCGCGCGCCGCGACGAGGCGTACCTGCGCCTGGTCGCCGCCATGGAGCGGCGCGACATCCACCGCACGTACGTGACGCTGCTCAGCGGCCGCCTGCCGCAGGACAAGGGCACCATCGACGCGCCCATCGGCCGGCACCTGCGCGACCGCAAGCGCATGTCGCTGCACACGGCCGCCGGACGGCGCGCCGTGACGCACTTCGACGTGCTCGGGCGAGCGCCGGGCTTCACGCTGGCCCGCGTCCGCCTCGAGACCGGGAGGACGCATCAGATCAGGGTGCACTTCTCGGCGCTCGGCTACCCGGTGGCCGGCGACGTCCAGTACGGCCGGCCGCCGCGGCCGGAGGGCCTGACGCGGCAGTTCCTGCACGCCGCCGTCCTCGCCTTTCCGCATCCGGAGGACGGGCGGGAGATCATCTGTTCCAGCCCGCTCCCGCCGCAGCTCGCCGCGTTCCTCGAGGGTCTCGGACTGCCGGCCCAGCCCCTCGGCTGACGCAGCCCACGACCGCCGCCGGCCGCCGCATCGGAGCCGGCGGCGACCGCCGCCCGTCCGCACATCCTTTTGTGCCGATTCCGACCCGCGCACCGCCCCGGCGACCTTGCCGCGCCCCCGGCGCGGCTGCTACAGTGGTCCTCGACCTTTAATCCACGTCCCGAGAGACGGAAAGGGGGTGCAGCGTTGCCGTACGCCATCAGGTGCCGGCGGCGCTCTTTTTATGCCTGAACCCAGACCCGCCAGCGAGACCGTCGTCCTGACGGCCGAGCAGATGTCGCGCATCATCACGCGCATCGCGCACGAGATCCTGGAGAAGAACCCGCGCGAGGAGAAGATCGCCGTCGTGGGCATCCACACCCGCGGCGCCTTCCTCGGCGCGCGCATCCACAAGCTGCTCTGCGAGGTCGGCGGCCGCGAGTACGCCACCGGCAACCTCGACATCTCGTTCTACCGCGACGACGTCGCCGCGCGCGGCGCGGTCGGCGTCATCCCCAGCACGCCGCAGCCCGTCGTCAAGGACACCGACCTCCCGTTCACCATCGACGGGGCGCGGATCGTCCTCGTCGACGACGTCCTCTACACGGGGCGCACCATCCGCGCCGCCATCGACGCCCTCTTCGACTACGGGCGGCCGTCGGCCGTGCAGCTCGCGGTCCTCGTGGACCGCGGCCACCGCGAGCTGCCCATCCGGCCCGACTACGTCGGCAAGAACCTGCCCACCGCCCCGCGCGAGCGCATCAGCGTGCGGGTCGAAGAGTGCGACGGCGTCGACGAGGTCGTCCTCGTGCGCTCCAGGGAGGCGTGACCATGCCCAAGCGAGACCTGATCAGCATCGAGGACCTCTCGCGCGCCGATGTCGAGCTGCTGCTCGACACGGCCGAGAGCTTCCTGCCGGTGCTGGAGCGCGACATCAAGAAGGTCCCGACGCTCCGCGGGCGCACGATCATCAACCTCTTCTGGGAGGCCTCGACGCGCACGTCGTCGAGCTTCGACCTCGCCGCCAAGCGGCTCTCGGCCGACACTCTGGCCCTCAAGGCCAGCGGCTCGGCCGTCGAGAAGGGCGAGACGCTCAAGGACACGGCGATCACGCTGAGCGCCTACTCGCCGGACATCATCGTCATGCGCCACCCCTCGGCCGGCGCCTGCCAGACGCTCTCCGCCAACACCGAGGCGAGTGTCATCAACGCCGGCGACGGCAAGCACCAGCACCCCACGCAGTGCCTGCTCGACCTCTTCAGCATGCGCCAGAACCTCGGCCGCGACCTCGACGGCCTCAAGGTCTTCATCATCGGCGACATCCTGCACAGCCGCGTCGCGCGCAGCGACATCATGGGCTTCCAGATGCTGGGCATGGACGTCACGCTGGTCGCTCCGCCGACGCTCATGCCGCGCGGCATCGAGGAGATGGGCGTCAAGGTCGAGTACGACCTGGAGAATCTCAAGGACGCGGACGTCATCTACCTGCTCCGCATCCAGCGCGAGCGCATCAAGCCGGGCTCCGCGTTCCTGCCGTCGCTGCGCGAGTACGCGCAGATCTGGGGCATCTCGCAGGCGCGGCTGCGGCCGGGGCAGCGGGTCATGCACCCCGGCCCCATCAACCGCGGCGTCGAGATCGCGTCGGACATCGCCGACGACGACGAGAACCTGATCGCCCACCAGGTCTTCAGCGGCCTCGCGGTGCGCATGGCGATCCTGTACCGGACCATCGTCGGCTACAGCGACGGTACTGCCAGTGGGGAGGTGCTCTGATGGAACGGACGTGGTGCAAGCACCTCCCGGCCGCCGAGTTGCTGATCAAGGGCGGCCGCGTCGTCGATCCCGAGACCGGCGTCGACGCCGTCAAGGACGTCCTCGTCAAGAAGGGCAAGGTGGCCGAAGTCGGCAAGGACCTCAAAGCCGGCAAGAACACCCGCGTGGTCGACGCCGCCGGCATGCTCGTGCTGCCCGGCTTCGTCGACCTGCACGCGCACTTCCGCACGCCGGGTCGCGAGGACGAAGAGGACATCGCGACCGCTTCGGCGGCAGCCGCGGCCGGCGGCTACGTCGCCGCGTTCGGCATGGCCAACACCGATCCGGTGGTCGACGGCGCCGGCCTGCTCAAGGGCCTCGCCCTGCAGGCCGCCGTCGACGCCGTCATCCCCGTCGGCTTCTTCGCGGCGGTGACCAAGGGGCTCGAGGGGCAGGAGCTCACCGAGATGGGCGAGCTCGGCGCCGCCGGCGCCGTGGGCTTCAGCGACGACGGGATGCCGCTGCCCACGGCGGCGATCACGCGGCGCGCCCTCCAGTACGTCAAGGTGAGCAAGCGCTTCGTGGCCATCCACGCGCAGGACGCCTCGCTCTTCAAGGGCGGGCAGATGCACGAGGGACCTGCGTCCGCGCGTCTGGGCCTCACCGGCATCCCCTCGCTCTGCGAGAGCCTCGACGTCTCGCGCGCGCTCGACATCGCCGCCTACGAGGACGCCGACCTGCACGTGTGCCACGTGAGCGCCGAGGCGTCGCTCGAGGCCATCGCGCGCGCCAAGGAGGCGGGGGTCCGGGTCACGGCCGAGGTCACGCCGCACCACCTCACCCTGAACGACGAGTGCGTCGCCTCGCTCGACCCGAACCTCAAGATGAACCCGCCGCTGCGCGCCGAGAGCGACCGCAAGGCCCTCGTCGAGGCGCTCAGGAGCGGCCTCATCGACTGCGTCGCGACCGATCACGCACCGCACGTGTCGGAGGAGAAGGACGTGCCCTACGAGGAGGCGCCCTTCGGGTGCATCGGCCTCGAGACGGCCTTCAGCGTGCTCAACAAGGAGCTGGTCGAGACCGGCGAGCTCGACCTGGCCACGCTCGTCGCGCGGATGAGCGCGGCCCCGGCCCGCATCGCCGGACTGGACGCGCCGGCGGTCGCCGCCGGCGCCACCGCCGACCTCTGCGTCGTCGACCCGGCGGCCGTCTGGACGGTCACGCCGGAGGCCCTGCAGTCGCGCTCCTGGAACTCCCCGTGGTTGGGGCAGGAGCTCACCGGCAAGGTCCGCTTCACGGTGGCCGCGGGTCGCGTCGCCTGGGATGACCTTGCCTAGCCCGGCCGTCATCGTCCTCGAGGACGGCGTCACCTTCGCCGGCGAGGCCCTCGCCGGCTCCGGTTCGGTCGGCGGCGAGCTCGTCTTCAACACCAGCATGGCCGGCTACCAGGAGATCGCCACGGATCCCTCGTACTGCGGCCAGCTCATCACCTACACGTTCCCGATGAACGGCAACTACGGCGCCGACGCCGACCGCGACGAGTCCGGCAAGGCGCACGCCCGGGCGATCATCGCCCGGGAGATCACGAACTACCGCTTCAATCGGGCCTCGCGGCAGACGTGGCTCGACTGGCTGGCCGAGCACGGCGTCCTCGCCGTGAGCGGCGTCGACACGCGCGCCCTCACGCGGCACATCCGCGACCAGGGCGCGCTGCGCGCGGTGGTCAGCACGGACGTCCACGACGTCAAGCACCTGCGCAAGGCCGCCCAGGGCCTGCCCGTCATGGGCGGCCTCGACCTCGCCAAGGTCGTCACCTGCGAGGCCGTCTACGAGGCGCCGGCGCCCGAAGGGGCCCCGGCGCCCGACCTCCACGTCGTCGCCTTCGACTATGGCATCAAGCGCTCCATGCTCGGCTACCTCGCCGGCTGCGGGTTCCGCGTCACCGTCGTCCCCGCCAACACGAGCGCCCAGAAGGTGCTCAAGCTGGCGCCGGACGGCGTCTTCCTGAGCAACGGCCCCGGCGATCCGGCGGCGGTCACGTACGCCGTCAAGGCCATCGAGCGCCTGCTCGGCAAGGTGCCCGTCTTCGGCATCTGTCTGGGGCACCAACTCCTGGCACAGGCGCTCGGCCTCCGGACGTACAAGCTCAAGTTCGGGCACCGGGGCGCCAACCACCCGGTCAAGGACCTGCGCACCGGCGTCGTCGAGATCACCACCCAGAACCACGGGTTCGCGGTGCGCGACGAGGCCGTACCCGGCGCCGAGATCACGCACGTCAACCTGAACGACGGCACCGTCGAGGGCGTCGCGGCGCCGGGCAAGTACGCCTTCTCGGTGCAATACCACCCCGAGTCCACGCCGGGGCCGCACGACTCGCTGTACCTCTTCGCGCGCTTCCGCGACGAGATCGACCGGTTCAAGCGGGGAGGTCAGGCCTGATGCCGCGCCGTGACGACCTTCACAAGATCCTCATCATCGGCTCGGGGCCCATCGTCATCGGGCAGGCCTGCGAGTTCGACTACTCCGGCACGCAGGCCTGCAAGGTGCTCCTCGACGAGGGCTACGAGGTGGTGCTCGTCAACAGCAACCCGGCGACGATCATGACCGATCCCGCGTTTGCGACGCGCACGTACATCGAGCCGCTCGACCTCGCCACGCTCACGCGCATCATCGAGATCGAGCGTCCGGACGCCCTGCTGCCCACGCTCGGCGGGCAGACGGCGCTCAACCTGGCCATGGAGCTCAAGGGCGCCGGGGTGCTCGACCTCTGGGAGGTCGAGATGATCGGCGCCGACGAGGTGGCCATCCACCGCGCCGAGGACCGCCTCGAGTTCCGCACCGCCATGGACGAGATCGGCCTGCGCACGCCGCGCAGCATGCTGGCCGAGACCATGGAGGAGGCCGAGGCAGCCTGTGCGGAGCTCGGCCTGCCGCTCGTCATCCGTCCGGCCTACACGCTCGGCGGCAGCGGCGGCGGAATCGCTTACGACCACGACAGCTTCAGGCGCATCTGCGAGCAGGGGCTGGCGCTCAGCCCGATCTCGCAGGTCCTGCTTGAGGAGTCCGTCGTCGGCTGGCACGAGTTCGAGCTCGAGGTCATGCGCGACCACGCCGACAACGTCGTGATCATCTGCTCCATCGAGAACATCGACCCGATGGGCGTGCACACCGGCGACAGCGTCACCGTCGCGCCGGCGCTCACGCTCACGGACGCGCAATACCAGGAGCTGCGCGACGCCGCCAAGGCGATCATCCGCAAGATCGGCGTCGACACCGGCGGCAGCAACGTCCAGTTCGCCGTCAACCCGGAGACGGGCGAGGTCGTCGTCATCGAGATGAACCCTCGCGTCTCGCGCAGCTCGGCGCTGGCCAGCAAGGCGACCGGCTTCCCGATCGCCAAGATCGCCGCCCGGCTCGCCGTCGGCTACGCCCTCGACGAGATCGACAACGACATCACGCGCAAGACGCCGGCCTGTTTCGAACCCACGCTCGACTACGTGGTGGTCAAGATGCCGCGCTGGGCGTTCGAGAAGTTCCCGCTCTCGGACCGCGAGCTCACCACGCACATGAAGAGCGTGGGCGAGGCCATGGCCATCGGCCGCACCTTCAAGGAGGCCTTCCAGAAGGCGATGCGCTCGCGCGAGCTCGATTCGCCGGCGGACCTGCCGGGGTCTGCGCAGGAGCTGCGCAAGGCCCTCGCCATCCCGACGGCGGAGCGCTACGAGCTCGTGCTGCAGGCGTTCCGGCAGAAGCTCACCGTCGAGGAGGTCCACGAGCTCACCGGCGTCTCGCCGTTCTTCCTCAGCGAGTTCGCCGACATCGTGGAGCTCGAGACGGAGATCCGCGAGACGCCGCGCTTCACGCCGGAGTTGCTGCGGCGCATGAAGCGTTACGGCTTCAGCGACAAGCGCCTCGGCGAGCTCACCGGCCGCGGCGAGCGCGAGATCCGGGCGCTGCGCATCGAGCACGACGTCCTGCCGGCCTACAAGGCCGTCGACACGTGCGCCGCCGAGTTCGAGGCCGAGACGCCGTACTTCTACTCGACCTACGAGCAGGAGAACGAGGCCGAGCCCGGCGACAGGGAGCGCGTCGTGATCCTCGGCTCCGGGCCCAACCGTATCGGCCAGGGCATCGAGTTCGACTACTGCTGCGTGCACGCGGCGCTCACGGCCAGAGAGCAGGGCTTCGAGGCCGTCATGGTCAACTGCAACCCGGAGACGGTGAGCACCGACTACGACATCTCCGACCGCCTGTACTTCGAGCCGCTCACTTTCGAGGACGTCGCCAACATCGTCGCCAACGAGCGGCCCAAGGGCGTCATCGTTCAGTTCGGCGGCCAGACGCCGCTCAAGATCGCGCGCGCGCTCGCCGAGGCCGGCATCCCCATCCTGGGAACTCCCCAGGAGTCCATCGACCTCGCCGAGGACCGCGGGCGCTTCGGCGCGCTGCTGGCCGAGCTCGACATCCGCTGTCCGGAGTACGGCCTGGCGACGACGGCCGAGCAGGCGGCCGAGGTCGCCGCGCGCGTCGGGTACCCGCTGCTCGTGCGGCCCTCCTACGTGCTCGGCGGTCGAGCCATGCAGATCGTCTACGGCCCGCAGGAGCTGGAGCACTACATGACGACGGCCGCCAGCGTCAGCCCCGAGCACCCCGTCCTGATCGACAAGTTCCTGGAGGACGCGATCGAGGTGGACGTCGACGCGGTCTGCGACGGCGAGGACGTCTACATCGGCGCCGTCATGCAGCACGTGGAGGAGGCCGGCGTCCACTCCGGCGACTCGGCCTGCGTCATCCCGTCCATCTCGCTCGGCGAGGGCACGCTCGAGCAGGTGCGCAAGCAGACGAAGGCTCTGGCCATCGGACTCGGCGTGCGCGGGCTCATCAACGTGCAGTTCGCCTATCAGAGCTACCAGCTGTACGTGCTGGAGGTGAACCCGCGCGGCTCGCGCACCGTGCCCTTCGTCAGCAAAGCCACGGGGGTGCCGATGGCGCAGATCGCGACTCGGGTGATCCTCGGCGAGGCGCTCGCCGGCATGGGCCTGGAACGGCGCGTGCCCGAGTACGTCAGCGTCAAGGAGGCGGTGCTCCCGTTCAGCCGCTTCCCCGGCACCGACACCCAGCTCGGCCCGGAGATGAAGTCCACGGGCGAGGTCATGGGCATCGCCGAGGCGTTCCCGGCGGCGTTCGGCAAGGCCGCGGCCGCCGCGGGCATGCCGCTGCCGACCGAGGGCGACGTGTTCCTCTCGGTCTGCGACAGCGACAAGTCGGCGGCCACCATCCTCGCGCAGCGGCTGCACATGCTCGGGTTCACCATCTACGCGACACGCGGCACGGCCACGGCGCTCACCAGCCTGGGCATCCCCGTGAACGTCGTGAACAAGGTGTTCCAGGGCGAGCCCAACGTCGTGAACCTCATCGAGAGCGGACAGATCGGCCTGGTCATAAACACCCCGTTCGGCAGAGGCGCGCGCGCCGACGGCTACGAGATCCGCACGACGGCGCTGCGCAAGGGCGTCGCCTCCATCACCACCCTCGCCGGCGCCTCCGCCGCGGTGTCGGCGATCGAAGCGGCCCAGCGGCCACGGGTGCAGGTACACTGTCTGCAGGACCTGCACGCGACGGTGGACTGAGCATGAGCGGCGCTGACGCACAGACCTGCGGCGACCACTCCCAGTGGGCGGAGACGTCACACTGCCGGGTCGCCGGCGTGCGTCACTTCGGCGCCTTCGCCGCGCTCGAGCTCATCGCCCCGCGCGTCGCGCGTCGGGCGGCCCCCGGGCAGTTCGTCATGGTCACCGTGCCCGGGGGCGGTTTCCTCCTCCGCCGCCCCATCTCGCTGTTCGGCGCGCACGGCGACCGCATCGCCCTGCTCATCGAGGCGCGCGGCGGCGGCAGTGAGCAGCTCACCCAGCTCGACGTCGGCGACGGTGTCGACGTCGCCGGCCCACTCGGCAGCGCGTTCCCGACGGAGGGCGTCACCAACGCGCTGCTCATCGGCGGCGGCATCGGCTGCGCGCCCCTGCAGTACCTCGCGGACGAACTGGCGGCGGCGGGCGCCCACGTCACCGCCGCCTTCGGCTTCCGTGACTTCCGTGCCGCCCGCGCGGCCGGCGCCTTCAGCATCGACCGCCTCTGGGTCGCCACGGAGGACGGCAGCGTGGGGAAGGCCGGCACTGTGCTCCACCTGCTGGCCGCTCTCGACGTCGCGCCCGGGACCACCGTGTACGCCTGCGGCCCCAACCCGATGGTCGCCGCCATCCAGCGCTGGACGTTCGCGGAGGGACTGCGCGGTCACGTCTCCCTTGAGGCCCACATGGCCTGCGGCACCGGCTCATGCCACGGCTGCGTGGTCGACACCGCGCGCGGCAAGCTGCGCGTCTGCAGCGAGGGGCCGGTCTTCCGGCTCGATGAGGTGACGCCATGAATGGCCGCCGCAGAAAAGCCGCCGAAGGTGGGCTTTCGAGCGGGGCGGCGGAGCAGCAGCGCTCATCAGCTATCGAGCGGGGCACCGGAGGGGCACCGCTCTCCGGCACCGCTCCGCAGCTCTCCGTCAGTCTCGGTCCCGTCAGGCTCGACCATCCGCTGGTCGACGCCTCGGGCACGTTCGACCTTCTCGAGTACGCCCGGCGCTACGACGGCGACTACTTCGCCGCCTTCCCCTACGCGGCGTACGTCCCCAAGACGGTCACGGCCGACGCGCGGACCGGCAACCCGGCGCCGCGCGTCACCGAGACGCCGGCGGGGATGATCAACGCCATCGGGCTCGAGAACCCCGGCATCCGCGCGTGGATCGGCCGGCTGCCCGACTGGGCGGCCCTGCGCCAGCCGGTCATCGTGAGCGTCGGCGGCAACGAGCCCGATCAGTACGCAGCCGTGGTCGCGGCGCTCGAGGCGCACCTGGCCGCCGCGCCGGCCGGCACGGCGCCGCACATCGAGGGCTACGAGCTCAACGTCTCCTGCCCCAACGTCTCCAGCGGCCTGCAGATCGGCGCCGACCCGGTCGCCACCGCGGAGGTCGTCGCCGCCTGCCGCGAGGCCACCCGCCGGTTCCTGCTCGCCAAACTCACGCCCAACGTCCGCGACGTCACGGAGGTCGGCGCGGCCGCGCTCGGCGCCGGCGCCGACGGCCTCTCGCTGGTGAACACCTTCAAGGCGCTCGTGCTGGACCGGCAGACGCTCAAGCCGTTCCTCGGCAACCGCACCGGGGGCCTGTGCGGTCCCGCCATCAAGCCGATCGCCCTGCGCATGGTCGCGGAGGTCGCGCAGGCGTTCCCGGACACGCCGATCGTCGGCATGGGCGGCGTGATGACCGGACAGGATGCGCTCGAGTTCATCGCCTGCGGCGCCACCGCTGTGGCGGTGGGCGCCGCCAACTTCACCGCCTTCGAGGCCCCACAACGCATCCTGGCGGAGCTCCGAGACGAGCTCGAGGCCCACGGGTTCTCGTCCGTGGCCGAGGCGCGCGGCGCGGCGCTGCGCGTCTGATCGCCGCGCGGCGCACAGGCCGCCGGGAAGACACCAGCCAGGCAACGATCTTCGCGGCGCGACTCTGTTGAACTGCCGGCGCGGCATCACATATACTCTCGCGCGATGTCCGCCTCTTCCAAGCAGTTCAACACGGCCCCAGCGCGGTCGCTCGATCAGCGCATGGACGCCTTGGGCAGGGCCAACGATGTCCGCAGCCGCCGCGCTGCGCTCAAGGCCGACCTCAAGCACGGCAGCGTCAGCATCAACGAGATCCTCGCCGCGCCGCCGGAGTTCCTGCTCACGGCCAAGGTCGCCGACCTCCTCATGGCGGCGCCCAAGTGCGGCCGGGTCAAGTCGGCGCGCATCATGGAGCAGTGCCGCATCAGCCCGAGCAAGACGGTCGGCGGTCTCTCGGAGCGTCAGCGGCACGAGCTGCTCGCCTACTTCGGAGGCTGACCCATCCCCGCTGTCTTCGTCATCTCGGGGCCCTCGGGCGCCGGGAAGGGGACCGTCATCGCCCTCGTCCGCCAGCGTCTCGCCCGTGTCGCCACGTCCGTCTCGGCGACGACGCGCGCGCCGCGGCCCGGCGAAGGCGACGGCCGCGAGTACCAGTTCATGGATGAGGCCGCGTTCCGCAGCGCAGTCGCGGCGGGCGACTTCCTGGAATGGGTAGAGTACAGTGGCAATCTGTACGGCACGCTGCGCCGCGAGGTCGAGGCCAAGCTGGCGGCCGGTGACGATGTGATCCTTGAGATCGAGCTCATCGGCGCCCGCGCGGTGCGCAAGACGATGCCCGAGGCGATCTCGGTGTTCATCGCGCCGCCGAGCATGGCCGAACTCGCGGAGCGGCTTCGCGGGCGCGGCACGGAGACGGCGGCGGCCATCGCGAAGCGGCTGGACAGGGCGGAGACCGAGGTCGCCGCCGCACAGGAGTTCGACCACGTCGTGGTGAACGACGAGGCCGGGCGAGCCGCCGACGAGGTGGCCGCCATCATCGAAGCACAGAGGAAGGAAGACTAGTGGACAAGCCCCGCATCGACGAGTTGCTGCCTCATGCAGACGGCTCGCGCTACGAGCTGGTCATGATCGCCGCCAAGCGCGCGCGTCAGATCAACAACTACTACCACAGCCTCGGCGAGAACACCCTCGGGCTCGAGGAGCTCACGCCGCCGCTGATCACGACGCGCAGCACCAACCTGCTCACGATCGCCTTCGAGGAGATCGTCGACAACAAGATCGATCACGAGACACCCGACTGACCCAGCCGTGACCGAGGCGCCCACCATCCATGCCGCCCGCACCGTGCTCGTCGGTGTCACGGGCGGCATCGCCATCTACAAGGCCGTGGAGTTGGTGCGCGGCCTCGTCAAGGACGGCTTCCAGCCGCTGGTCGTCACCACGGAGGCGGCCCAGCGCTTCGTGATGCCGCTGACGTTCGCCGCCGTGTCGCAGGCGCCGGTGCTCGACGACCACAGCGCCTGGCAGGCGAGCGGCGGCTGGTTCCAGCACATCGAGGCGGCCAGGACGGCCAGCGTGCTGGTCGTCGCTCCGGCGACCGCGAACACGCTGGCCAAGATGGCCGCCGGCATGGCCGACAACCTGCTGACGGCGATCTACCTCGCCTTCCGCGGTCCGGTGATCGTCGCGCCCACCATGAACTGGGCGATGAACGAGCACGCGGCCACCCGCGAGAACCTCCGCGTGCTCGCGGAGCGCGGGGTGGAGGTGCTGCCCACCGAGGAGGGCGAGCTCGCCTGCGGCGAAGAGGGCTCGGGCCGGATGGCGTCGCCCGACGCCGTCCGCCTCGCCGTGCGCCGCGCGCTCGCCCATTCCGCGTCGGGGCCGCTCTCCGGCAAGAAGGTCGTGGTCACCTCCGGCGGCACAAGGGAGCGCATCGACGCGGTCCGCTTCATCGGCAACCGGTCCAGCGGCAAGATGGGCCGCGCCGTCGCCGACGAGGCGTACCTGCGCGGCGCCAGCGTCACGCTCGTGACCACGCAACCGGCCGAGAACGCGGCCTACGACGTCGCGCGCGTCGAGAGCGCCGCCGAGATGGCCACGGCGGTCGGCGAGCACGTGCGCGACGCCGACGTGCTCGTCATGGCCGCGGCCGTGGCCGACTTCCGCCCCAAGGATGAGGAGCGCGGCAAGATCGAGCGCGGCGAGCGCGAGTCGCTCGTGCTCGAGCTCGTACGCACGGTCGACGTGCTCGCCTCGACGGCTCGCCCTGGCCTGTTCCGGGTCGGCTTCGCCGCGGAGGCCGGCCCGCGCCTCGACAGGGCGCGGGCCAAGAAGGCGGCCAAGGGCGTCGACCTCCTCGTCTTCAACGACATCCTCGCCGAGGGCGTCGGCATCGGCTCCGACGAGAACGAGATCACCATCCTCACGCCGGCCGGCGAGGTGCACGTGCCGCGCACCACGAAGGCGGCGTGCGCGGCGGCCATCGCCGACCAGATCGAGGCGGGGCTGCCGAGATGACGCTCGACCGGGCTCCCGTGCTCGCCGAGGTGCAGGCGCACGTGCAGAACGAGAACCTGCGTCGTCACATGCTCGCCACCGAGGCGATCATGCGCGCCCTCGCGACCCGCCTCGAAGAGGACCCGGACGTGTGGGGCCTCACCGGCCTCGGTCACGACCTCGATGCCGAGGAGACCGAAGGCGACATCGCCCGCCACGGCGCTCAGGCCGCGGAGACGCTGGGCGCCCTCGGGCTGCCGGACGAGGCCACGCATGCCGTCGCGGCTCACAATCCGGACACGGGCGTCGCCGCGACGGAGCGCATCGACGTCGCCCTCATCGCCGCCGACCAGCTCAGCGGCCTGATCACGGCGGCGGCCCTGGTGCGGCCGGAGAGGGACCTCGCCGGCGTCAAGGTGAAGTCGGTGCGCAAGCGCTACCGCGAGGGCGCATTCGCGCGCGGCGTGGACCGTGGATCCATCGCCCGTTGCGAGGAACTCGGGCTCGAGCTCGACGAGTTCTTCGCCGTCGGGCTCGACGCCATGCAGGCTGTCGCTCCCGAGCTCGGTCTCTGAGGAGTCCTTCGTGGAGTCTCGAGAGCGTCCCATCCCGGATTTCTGCAGCGAGAGCGAGGCCTACACGCTGTTCCGGCGCGGGGTCGACTTCCTCGAGCAGGGTCATCCCGCCCAGGCCGCCATGCACCTGTCGCGGGCCCTCCGGCTGGAGCCCGGACGCAACTCGATCCGTGAGACCCTCGGCCGCGCCGAGTTCGCACTGGGTCGCTACGCGCAGGCGGCGGGCCTCTTTGGCGCCGTCGTGGAAGACGTGCCGGACTGCGACTACGCGCACTACGCACTCGCCAGATGCCTCAAGGCCATGGGACGAGGGGGAGAGGCGCGGGGACACCTGCGGCTGGCCCGCGCCCTCCACCCCCGCAGCGAGACCTACCGGCAGCACCTCGACGGCGTCGATTAGGTACGTGGCGCGCTCAACGAGGGTGTGCCGGAGGTGCTGCGCTGCTCCCTGAACGCCCCGTCAAGCCTGATCCCGGCGGTCAGACAGGCGGCGCGGGAGCTCCGGGCGGACCAGGTGGCGATTGTCCCGGAGGCGCCGGAGGCGAGGGAGTGACCGGAGCCGGGGGGACACGCGTCTGCGCCGCCGCAGATCCATCCGCTGCACTCTCCGCGATCTGAGCCGGCCCATCCGCGGCGGCCGGTGCGGCCCCCCCGACCAGCGCCTCCGGCCCGACGTGCGCCATCTCGAGGAGCACGGCGACGCGCCGCTGGATGGGCGGATGCGTGTCGAAGACGCCGGTGACTTCCTTGGTCTTCTTGAGGGGGTTGGCGATGTAGAGATGCGCCGTCGCGCGGTTCGCGTGACGCAGGGGAGCGGGGTCGGCGGCGATGCGGGTCAGCGCCCGCGCCAGCCCCAGCGGATTGCGCGTGAGCTCCACCGCCGACGCGTCGGCCAGGTACTCGCGGCGCCTCGACACCGCGAACTGGACCGCGTAGGCGGCCAGCGGGGCGAGGATCGCGAGCACGATGGCGACGATGGCGAGGATCGCCCCCGCCTGGTCGCCGCCCGAGCTGCTCCCGCGGCGGCGGCCCATGCCGCCCCAGAAGCTCCAGCGCAGGAAGAAGTCGGCGATCAGGGCGATCATCCCGACGAGGATGCCGACGAGCGTCTCGAAGCGGATGTCGTAGTTGCGGATGTGCGACATCTCGTGGGCGACGACGCCCTGGAGCTCCTCACGGTCGAGCCGCTCGAGCAGCCCGCGCGTCACCGCGATGGAGGCGTGCTGGGGGTCGCGGCCCGTGGCGAGCGCGTTGGGGGAGGCCTCATCGAGGATGTACACCGCCGGCACCTGTGGCAGGCCGGCGGCGATCGTCATCTCCTCGACGACGTTGTAGAGCTGCGGCGCCTCGGCGTGGGTGACCTTGTGGGCGCCGCTCACCGTGAGCACCATCTTGTCGCCGCTGTAGTAGCCGATGATGCTCCAGGCGATGGCGACGATGCCGAACACGCCCAGCAGACCGATGCCGCCGGACGTGCCGTCCGACGGTGGCGTAGCCGATGGCGAAGCCCAGCATGGCCAGCAGCGCAACCACGAGCCCCATCAGCAGCCAGGACGCACGGCGGTTCTTGCGGATCTGTTCGTACATACCGGTCAACGGCCGACGGGCCGTCTGTCTACCTCAGGTCGACCTTGGGGACCGCTTTGTCCTCCTCGGGGACCTCGAAGAACTGCCGCGTCGTGAAGTTGAACATGCCGGCGATGAGGTTGGACGGGAACATCTGGATCTTGTTGTTGTAGGTGAGCACGCTGTCGTTGTAGAACTGCCGCGCGAAGGCGATCTTGTTCTCCGTCGAGGTGAGCTCTTCCTGAAGCTGCATGACGTTCTGGTTGGCCTTGAGGTCCGGGTAGTTCTCCGCCACGGCGAACAGGCTCTTGAGGGTGCCCGTGAGCGCGTTCTCAGCCTGGGCCACAGCCTGGGGGCCCTGCTTGCCGGCGTCGATGGCGGCGGCGCGGGCCTTGGTGACGTTGGTGAGCGTCTCCTGCTCGTAGGACATGTAGTCCTTGACCGCCTCGACCAGGTTGGGGATGAGGTCGTGGCGGCGCTTGAGCTGTACGTCTATCTGGCTCCACGAGTTGTCTACCTGGTTGCGGCGCCTGACGAGGCCGTTGTACATGCCCGCCAACACGGCGACGATCACGACTACGATCACGATGAGGACGATGACGGCGATCAACCGGCGCTCCTTTCGTTGGTGCCGCTGAGTGTACGTACTAGTGTATGCCACCGGCGGGGATCGGGCAGACACCCGTTTGTGCCGGCCGCAGCGGCTCACTATCCTTGGACCGATGGACTCACGCCTGCGCGACATCCTGCTCCTGGTCGCCGGCCTCGCCGTCGTCCTCGCGGCGGCGTTCGGAGGCTACGCCGCCGTGCGCGCCCGCGCGCAGGGGTCGGGCGCCAGCCAGGCGCTGGCGCGGGTGCCGCAGCCCACGCCGGCGCCGTCCGGTGCGGCCGAGCCTCAGTACGACGCCTGGACGGTCGGCAAGGCGCTCGGGCCGGTCACCGTGTACACCCGGCCGAGCACTTCCGCGCCGGTCAAGACCAGGCTGGGCAAGGTCAACCAGAACGGCTATCCGACGCTGGTGCTGGTCGACTCGACCAGGGAGGTCGATGGCAGGGTCTGGCACCGGGTCTGGCTGGCCATGCGTCCCAATGAGAGCCGCGGCTGGGTGCCCGAGGGCAAGCTCGCCTTCTACACGACCTCGGCCAAGATCACCATCGACCTGTCGGAGCGCAAGCTCAGGGTGTACCGCCGCGGGGAGCTCGTCGGCACCTATCCGGTCGCGGTCGGAAGGCCCGGCCTGAGCACCCCGACCGGGTTCTTCTTCATCAACCAGAAGCTCAAGCCGCCGACGCCGGACGGCGCCTACGGCGTGCTCGCTCTGGGCATCAGTGCGTTTCAGCCCAAGCTGTCCTACTGGGCGCAGGGCGGGCCGGTGGCGATCCACGGTACCAACGAGGACTACTTGATCGGCAAGGCCGTGAGCCACGGCTGCGTGCGCATGCACAACAAGGACGTGCTCGCGGTGAGCGGCTACGTGCCGGCAGGGAGCCCCGTCGAGATCGTCAAGTAGAGCGGGTCGCCGCCGGGGCGAGAGCCGCCGCGCCTCTTACCAGTACTCTCCCTGGTGCAGCAGCATGTCGTGCGCCTTGCACTTGGGACAGGTGTAGGAGGCGGCCTTCTCGAGGAAGAACAGCTCGCTGCCGCAGACCACGCAGCGGAACTCGTCCACGTGGATGTCGGCGCCGGTCATGTCGACCTCGACGATCGTCCCGCACTCCACACAGTAGCCGGGCATGAACCGCTGGCGCGGGTCGTACACGCTGACGCCCCAGCGGATGCGCTCGGCCTTGTAACTGCACTGGCGGCACTCGAACGTCGTGTACTCTCCCATCGCCTGCCTCTCGCCCGGTCTGCTGTCTGTCCCTGTCCCTATCGGCAGAAACCGGCGCGGCCTGAGCGGGGGCAGCCTTGAACGCCTCTCGAAGCGGGTGCTATACTTCTCAAGCAGGACAACACACCACGAGGCGGACTCTTGCGTCAAAAGTCGGTGGGAACCGACTTTTCTCGTGTCAGGGGTCGGTATGAGGGAGAAGAGAGAGGAACTGGAAGCCGTCATCGAAGCTGCGCTCGCCGAGCAGTACCCCGACGTCGAGCTCGTTGACTTCGAGGTCCGCGGACAGCCGCCGATCCTGACGCTGTTCATCGACCGGCCAGGCGGGGTGGACCTCGACCTGTTGACGTCCGTGAGCCAGTCGCTCGAGGATCTGCGGGAGCGCTACGCGCTCGAGGTGTCCTCGCCCGGCCTGGACCGGCGGCTGCGCAAGCCGAAGCACTTCACCGCGCAGCTCGGCCGCGAGATCGCGGTGACGATGGCCCGGCCGATCGAGGGCCGCCGCAACTTCCGCGGCACCCTCGCCGCGGCCGACGACCAGTCCATCACCCTCATCCTCGAGGGCGGGGGCAGCGCAACGCTGCCGCTCGATACCCTCGGAAAGGCCCACGTGGTCTACAACTTTGAAACCGACGGAGGCCAACGTGAGTAGAGAGATCATCGAGGCACTGCGCCAGATCGAGAGCGAGAAAGGCATCGCCTTCGAAGCGCTTGTCGAGGCTCTCGAGGACGCGCTGCTGTCCGCCTACAAGAAGTCCCCCGATTCGGCCGAGTACGCCGCCGTGGAGATAGACACCGAGACCGGCGACATGCGGGTGTTCGAGCTCATCTTCCCGGACCACATCGACACCGAGTCGCTCAAGGTGCTCGACGAGGAGACCGGGGAAGAGGTGGGGCTCGACCTCAGCGGCGTCGACATGAGCGAGGTCGAGCGCATCGAGGTCACGCCGGACGACTTCGGCCGCATCGCGGCGATGACGGCCAAGCAGGTCATCCTCCAGCGCATCCGTGAGGCCGAGCGCGACCTCATGTACGAGGAGTACATCGACCGCGTCGGAGAGCTGGTCACGGGCATCGTGCAGCAGAGCGACCCGCGTCACAACACACTGGTCGAGCTGGGCCGCGTCGAGGCCGAGCTGCCGCGCGGCGAGCAGATCGAGACCGAGCACTACGAGCACGGCGCCCGCATCAAGGCCGTGATCATGCGCGTGGAGGAGTCGGCCAAGGGGCCGCAGGTCAAGCTCTCGCGGCGCAGCGAGGAGCTCGTGCGCAAGCTGTTCGAGCTCGAGGTGCCGGAGATCGCCGACGGTCTCGTCGAGATCCGCCAGGTGGCGCGCGAGACCGGCTACCGCGGCCGCGACGGCAAGCCCGTCCCCGGCCGCTGCAAGATCGCCGTCATCTCGCACGCCGACGGCGTCGACCCGGTCGGCGCCTGCGTGGGCCCGCGCGGCTCGCGCGTGCGCATGGTGGTCAGCGAACTGCGCGGCGAGCGCATCGACATCATCCCGTACAACGAGGATGCGGCGCGGTTCGTCGCCAAGGCGCTCTCGCCGGCGCGCGTGCGTGAGGTCATCGTCGACGACGAGGAGAAGACAGCGACGATCATCGTCCCCGACGACCAGCTGTCGCTGGCCATCGGCAAAGAAGGCCAGAACGCACGGCTGGCCAGCAAGCTCACCGGCTGGCGCATCGACATCAAGAGCCAGCAGCAGATGGCCGAGGCCGAGAACAGCCTCGAGTTCGGCGACGAAGAAGGCGTGGACGGCCAGTGCATGGCGATCATGCGCACCGGCAAGCGCTGCCCCAACCAGGCCGAGCCGGGCTCGCGGTACTGCAGCATCCACGCCGACTACGTGCCGGCCGAGCCGGCGGCCGCCGAGGCCGCGCCGGCAGACGCCGGCGAGCCGGCCGAGGCCACGGAGGCGGGCGAGGAGTGATCGCCGTGGCGACGCCGGAGAGGACGTGTGTCGGCTGTCGCCGCAAGCGCGGCCAGGACGAGCTCGTGCGGCTCGTGGCCGAGCAGGGGCGAGTGGTCGAGGCACGGCCCGGGGCTCCGGGCAGGAGCGCCTATGTGTGTCCAGAAGAGAAGTGTCTCGAGGCCGCGGAGAAGAAGCGCGCGTTCGCGCGCGCCTTCCGCGGCCCGGTGACTCTCGATCCCGCGGTGCGTGACGTCTTTGCGCGACCGGGCAAGATGCGGTCCCACGACGCATGCCCGCATGACTGTGCGCCTGCGATGACCAGAGTGCAGCGCAGCTGCGCCGCCCCGCACCAGAGCGTGTCCGCGGCGGCTAGTCGACGAAAGGCGGTGAGGTGAATGGCGAAACGTAAAGTGTCGGACATCGCGACTCAGCGAAAGACGAGCGTCGACGATGTGCTCGCCCACCTCAAGAAGGCGGGCATCGAGGTCGTCGACGGTGAGGTCGACGTCGACGACGAGGCGATCGAGAAGGCCTACACGACGGCGGCGGGCGGAGCGGTACGCCGGCGTTCCGGCGGCGGGCCGGCGGCCGGCAAGAAGCGCCGCGTCATCATCGACGCCGGCGCGTCCCGGCGTGGCGGCGGCCCTGGCGACCGGCGCCGCGGCCGTGGCCGCGGACGCGGCCGCGAGCGCGAGGAGCAGCAGACCGCCCCGGTCGTGCCGACCGGCCTTGTCAAGGTGCCGTCAGGCTCGACCGTCAAGGACGTCTCCCAGCTTCTCGGCGTCACCACCTCTGACATCATCAAGGCCCTCATGGGCTACGGCGAGATGGTCACCATCACGCAGACCCTGAGCGACGAGGCCATCGAGGTCCTCGCCACCGACTTCAGCCGCGAGATCGAGATCACCCACGCGGCCGACGAAGAGGCGGAACTCGAGAAGGAGGCCGTGGACGATGCGAAGGACCTCCAGGCGAGAGCTCCCGTCATCACGGTCATGGGCCACGTCGACCACGGCAAGACCAGCCTGCTCGACGCCATCCGCGACACCGCGGTAGCGGCCGGTGAGGCCGGCGGCATCACGCAGCACATCGGCGCGTACCAGGTGAAGCACAACGGTCATCCCATCACGTTCATCGACACCCCGGGCCACGCCGCGTTCACCGCGATGCGGGCGCGCGGCGCCAAGGTCACCGACATCGCCGCCATCGTCGTGGCGGCGGACGACGGCGTCATGCCGCAGAGCGTCGAGGCCATCGACCACGCCAAGGCGGCGCAGGTGCCGGTCGTGATCGTGATCAACAAGATCGACAAGCCGGACGCCAACATCGAGCGCATCAAGCAGCAGCTCGCCGAGCACGGCATCGTGCCGGAGGAGTGGGGCGGGGACAACATCTTCGTCGAGGCCAGCGCAAAGCAGCGCATCGGGCTCGAGAACTTCCTGGACACGCTCCTGCTGGTGGCCGAGGTCAGCGACCTCAAGGCGAATCCGGACGCGCCCGCCAGCGGGTTCATCATCGAGTCGAAGGTGGACCCGGGTCGCGGCGTCGTCGCGACGATGCTCGTGAGCCGCGGCACCATCCACGTCGGCGACGCCATCGTGGCCGGCGAGGCCAGCGGCAAGGTGCGCGCCATGCGCGACTTCCGCGGCGAGCCGCTCAAGGCCGGCGGCCCCTCGACCCCGGTCGAGATCATCGGCTTCGACGAACTGCCGGTCGCCGGCGAGTTCTGCCGCGTCGTCAAGGACGAGCGCGCCGCGCGCACGCTCGGCCAGAAGCGCGCCAACCGGCTGAAGACCGAGGCGCTCGCCAAGCAACACGCGCTCACGCTCGACGACGTCTTCGCGCGCATCGCCGCGGGCAAGGTCCTCGACCTCAACCTCGTCGTCAAGGCCGACGTCCAGGGCAGTCTCGAGGCGCTCAGCGACGCGCTCCTCAAGATCCAGCACCCCGAGGTCAAGGTGCGCATCATCCACTCGGGCGTCGGCGGCGTGAACGAGTCCGACGTCATGCTCGCCGCCGCTTCCACGGCCATCATCATCGGCTTCAACGTGCGTCCGAGCCCCCAGGCGACGGCGCTGGCGGAGACCGAGGGCGTGGACATCCGCACGTACCGCGTGATCTACAAGGTCACCGAGGACATCACGGCGGCCCTGGTCGGCATGCTCAAGCCGACGATCGAGGAAGTCGTGCTCGGCCAGGCCGAGGTGCGCACCACGTTCAAGGCGTCCAAGCTCGGCACGATCGCGGGCTGCATGGTCACGCACGGCAAGATCGTGCGCAACGCCGGCGTGCGCGTGCTGCGCAACGACGTGGTCGTCCACGACGGCAAGATGGCCTCCCTCAAGCGCTTCGCCGAAGACGCGCGCGAGGTCCTGGAAGGCTTCGAATGCGGCATCCTGCTCGACGGCTTCAACGACCTCAAAGAAGGGGACGTGCTGGAGGCGTACGAGACCAGAGAAGTCGCCCGTGAGGTCTGACGCCTGCCTCGGCGTCTATCTCGCGGAGCTGCACTTCCCGGAGGCCCGGACGCTGAAGGAGAAGCGCGCGCCGCTCGCCTCGCTGCGTGACGTCCTGCACTCCCGGTTTCGCGCCTCGTTCAGCGAGGTAGGACTGCAGGATGCGTGGCAGCGGGCGAGGGTGCTGGTGGTGATCGCCGCTTCCTCGCTCCAGCAGACCCGCGAGCGCCTCGACGACATCGACCGCTATCTGCACGCGCAGGACTTCGAGGTCGCGCGCGTACTGCTCAAGACCGCCGACTCTGTGGACACGGTATGGGACTTCGACTCCTGAAGATCAACGAAAGCATCAAGGAGACGCTCTCTTCGGTCATCACCGCGGAGGGGCTCAAGGACCCCCGCATCGGGTTCGTGACCGTGACGGGGGTCGAGACGTCGCCGGACCTTCGGCACGCCAAGGTGTTCGTGAGCGTGCTCGGCAGCAAGACGGAGCGCGACCTGACCATGACGGCGCTCGAGAAGTCGCGCGGCTTCTTGCAGGCCAAGATCAACGCCTCGCTGCACATGAAGCGCACCCCGCAGCTGCAGTTCTTCTACGACGACACGCTGGACAATGCGCTGCGTATCGAGCGCGCGCTCAAGCGCGAGGCGGAGGTGCTGGGCGAGGAACCGCACGAGATCCTCGTCCCCGGCGTCGACGATGCCGGGGCCGGAGCCGAGGAGGCTGAGACCGAGGCGGAGGCCGCGAAGGCCGATGAGAACTCCGGCGAGGACGAGGCGTGAGGGCGCTCGCCGCCGACCTCGACGCGCTGTGCCGGCGCATGCGCGGCGAGCGCCGCGTCGCGCTCGCCGTCCACGAGAAGCCTGACTCCGACGCGCTCGGCGCGGCCGCCGGCATGCTCGACATCTTCGCGCAGCTCGGCGTCGACGCCGAGCTGTACGTCTCCGAGGACGAGCTTCTGCCCCTCGGCGACGTCTTGCTGCCTGCCGACCGCGTGCGCAGAGGCGCGCCTCCGGCCGACGCCGCGCTGTACGCGCTCGACTCCGGCAATCCCGACCGCCTCGCGCTGCCCGGCTGGGGCGCCGTCGCCGTGAACATCGACCACCACCACGACAATCCGCGCTACGGCGAGCTCGCCTTCGTGCGCGGCGAGGCCAGCAGCACCAGCGAGCTCGTGTGCGACATCGCCCGCGCGCTCGGGCTGCGGCTCTCGCCGGAGACCGCCGCGGCGCTGTACGCGGGCATCTCGTTCGACACCGGCCACTTCCACCACGACAGCACGGCGCCGTCCACGTTCCGCACCGCGGCCTGGCTCGTCGAGCTCGGCGTGGACGTCACCGGCATGTACGCGTTGCTGTACGAGAGCCGCTCGGAGGCGTCGCTGCGCCTCTGGGCCAGGGCCGTCGCCGGCGCCACGACGGTCGCCGGCGGGCGCGCGCTGCTCGCCGCCGTCGCGCGCGAAGACTTCGCTGCGACCGGCGCGGGACCGGAGGAGACCGACGGGATCGTCGACAGCCTGAGGGGCGTCGACGGGGTGGAGGTCGCCGCCCTCGTCAAGGAACAGACCGGCGGCGTGCGCGTCAGCCTGCGCTCGGAGACCATCGACGTCAGCGCCATCGCCGCCCTGCAGGGCGGGGGCGGCCACAAGCTCGCCGCCGGGTTCTCCAGCGACGACAGCCCGCAGGAGGTGATCGCGTGGCTCAGTTCCGAACTCGAAAAGCGCCTCTCGACGGCGTCCTCCTGATCGACAAGCCGGAAGGCTTCACGTCGCACGACGTCGTGGCCCGCGTGCGCCGCAGCCTGCGCCCGAACGTCAAGAAGGTGGGCCACGCGGGGACGCTCGACCCGTTCGCGACCGGCCTGCTGGTCGTGCTGGCCGGCCGCGCGACCAAGCTCGCCCGGTTCTTCGTCGATCTGCCCAAGGAGTACGAGTGCACCATGCGGTTCGGCGTCCGCTCGGACACGGGTGACCTCACCGGCGACCTGACGGAGACGGGCGCGACCACGACGAGGGCCGCGCTGGACTCGGCCATTCCCGCGTTTCTCGGGCGCATCGATCAGAGTGTGCCGATGACGTCGGCGGTCAAGGTCGACGGCGAGCGGCTCTACAAGAAGGCGCACCGCGGTGAGGTCGTGGAGACGCCGGTCAAGGAAGTGGAGATCGAGGCCATCGACGTGCTCCAGTTCGACGAGGTCTCGCAGACCATGCGCTGCCGCATCGCCTGTTCCAAGGGCACCTACGTGCGGCAGCTGGCCATCGACCTGGGCGAGGCCGTCGGCGCCGGCGCCCACCTCGAGCAGCTCTCGCGCAGTGCGGTGGGCGACCTTCGGCTCGACGAGGCGCAGACGCTGGCCGAGTTCGAGGCGGCTATCGAGGAGCGGGAGGCCGGCGACGACCACATCCCGGGCCTCATCCCGCCGTCTGTGGCTCTGCAGTTCATGCCCGGCATCGAGCTCTCGGCCGCCCAGGTGACCGCCGTGCGCAACGGCGCCCGGCTGCCCGGCGGCCCGCAGGAGCCGGTGCGCCTGACGTTCCGCGGGGAGCTCATCGCCATCTACGGACCGGCCGAGGAGGGCAACGCCCTGAAGCTGCTCGTCAAGCTCTGATGGAGGTCGTCGCCGACATCGCGTCGCTGGCGCCGCGTCGTCGCGCGCTCGCGCTCGGGACGTTCGACGGCGTGCACGCGGGGCACCGCGCGGTGATCGGCCGCGCGGTCGAGCTCGCGGCCGAGCGCGGCCTCACGAGCGCGGTCGTCACCTTCGACCGGCATCCGCTGTCCGTCGTCGACCCCACGCGGGCGCCGCGCCTCCTCACGTCCAACGAGGAGAAGGTGCGGCTGATCGGCGAGCTGGGCCCCGACGAGCTCATCATGCTGCCGTTCGACGACAAGATGGCGGCGCTCACCCCGGCCGAGTTCTGCGCAGGACTGCTGGGCGGCGCGCTCGAGGCCAGGGCGGTCGTCGTCGGCGAGAACTTCAACTTCGGCGCCGGCGGCGCAGGAGACGCGGCGCAGCTGCGCGCCTGCGGCGCCGCCCACGGCTTCGACGTCGAGGTCTGTCCGCTGGTCACCGAGCACGGTGCGCCGATCAGCTCCACGCGCATCAGGCGCCTGCTGCACGACGGCGAGCTCGAGGAGGTGCGGGAGATCCTCGGGCGGCCTCCCTCGGCCGCCGGCCTCGTCGCCCACGGCGACAAGCGTGGCCGCACCTTGGGCGTACCCACGGCCAACGTCGACGTGGAGGCGGGCACGATCTTCCCCGGGCGCGGCGTGTACGCGGCTCGCGCCTTCGTCACGGGGTCCTGGTACCGCGCCGCCGTCAACATCGGCCACAACCCGACCTTCCAGAGCCGCGACCAGCCGACGACGCACGTGACCGTCGAGGCGTTTCTCCTCGGCTTCTCGGGGGACATCTACGACCGAGAGATCCGGCTCGACTTCCTGCACAAGATCCGCGACGAGCGACGCTTCGAGAGCGTCGACGCGCTCGTCGCCCAGATGCGCCTCGACATCGTGGCGGCCGCTGCGCTCACGGACCCGGCGCTCGACGCCGTGGGCCTGGGGGCGGCGCCTGACCGCGCTCCGGCGGCGCCCGGCGCGGTTTCTCGCCGCCGCCCGCTGTGCTACCCTAGCGCGACCGCTTTCTCGGTCACGGGTCGCCAACCCCTGACTGGGTCTCCGGATACTCCCCAGAGGGAGGTGAACCACATGGCAATCACCAAGGACGTCAAAGAGACCATCATCGCCAAGCACGCCAAGCACGAAGGCGACACTGGCTCCCCCGAGGTGCAGATCGCGCTCCTCACCGAGCGCATCACGACTCTCACCGAGCACCTCAAGACCCACAAGAAGGACCATCACAGCAGGCGCGGCCTGCTCAAGATGGTCGGTCAGCGTCGTCGCCTGCTCAACTACCTGCAGGCGCGTGACCTCGAGCGCTACCGCGCGCTCGTCAAGGAACTCGAGCTCCGCAAGTAGCACCACTTCGGCGCCAGACGCGTCGTTGACAATCGTCCCCGTGCCAACCCACGCCGACGACAGAGTACCCGAGCGCAATGGGGCGCCGGGTCGAGAGAGACGAAGGAACAGATGAACACGATTGAAGTAGAAGTCGGGGGTCAGACCATCACCCTCGAGACCGGCCGCCTCGCAAAGCAGGCCAACGGAGCCGTGCTGGTGCGCTGTGGCGACACGGTCGTCCTCGTCAGTGCAGTGATGCGCGAGGACGTGCGGGAAGGACAGGACTTCTTCCCCCTGACGGTCGACGTGGAAGAGCGGCACTACGCCGCCGGCAAGATCCCCGGCGGCTTCATCAAGCGCGAGTCGCGTCCGAGTGAGAAGGCGATCCTGGCCGCGCGCCAGATCGACCGTCCCATCCGGCCGCTGTTCCCCAAGGGCTTCATGAACGAGGTCCACATCGTCGCCACGACGCTGTCCGTCGACTTCGAGACGTCCTACGACGTCCTCGCCACGCTCGGCGCCTCGGCGGCGCTCACCATCAGCAACATCCCGTTCGGCGGGCCCGTGGGCTCCGTGCACATCGGCCGCATCGACGGCCAGCTGGTCGTGAACCCGACGCTCGAAGAGCTTCAGGACGAATCGGACATGGACCTGGTCGTCACCGGCACCGCCGACGCCATCTGCATGGTCGAGGCCGGCGCCCAGCAGGTCTCAGAGAGCGTCGTCGTCGAGGCTCTGAAGCTGGCGCACGCGGAGATCAAGAAGCTCGTCGCCGTCCAGCTCGAGCTGCAGAAGCTCGTCGGCAAGCCCAAGTGGGACTTCCCCGAGTGGACGGTCGACGAAGGCGTGGTCCAGCAGGTCCGCAGCGACTTCGGCGCGGCCTTCGACGCGGCCACCCAGGTGCCCGGCAAGAAGGAGCGCATGGACGCGACCGCCGAGGTCAAGGACGCGGTCTACGCCAAGCTCATCACCGAGGACACCGACGCCGAGCGCGCCATGCAGGTCAAGCGCGCCGTCGCCAAGATGGAGAAGGACATCATCCGCCGCCGCATCGCCGTCGAGAAGCGCCGCCCGGACGGCCGCGCCACCGACGAGATCCGGCCGATCTCCAGCGAGGTGGGCGTCGTCCCGCGCACTCACGGCAGCGCCCTCTTCACGCGCGGGGAGACGCAGGCCATGAGCCTGCTCACCCTCGGCGGCACGGGCGAGTTCCAGCGCATCGACGGCCTCGGCATCGAGGACAAGAAGCGCTACATCCACCACTACAACTTCCCGCCGTACTCGGTGGGTGAGACCGGGTTCATGCGCGGCCCGAAGCGCCGCGACATCGGTCACGGCGCCCTCGCCGAGCGCGCCCTGCTGCCGGTCCTGCCGAACGAGATCGAGTTCCCCTACACGATCCGCATCGTGTCCGAGATCCTCGAAAGCAACGGCTCGTCCTCGATGGCGAGCGTCTGCGGCTCGACCCTCTCGCTCATGGACGCCGGCGTGCGGATCAGCGCGCCGGTAGCCGGCACCGCGATGGGTCTCATCAAGGAAGGCGACGACTACGTCGTGCTGACCGACATCGCCGGCGTCGAGGACCACCTCGGCGACATGGACTTCAAGGTCGCCGGCACCGCCGAGGGCATCACCGCCCTGCAGATGGACATCAAGATCACCGGCGTGACCTTCGAGATCCTCACCGAGGCGCTCGAGCAGGCGCGCAAGGCCCGCCTGTTCATCCTCGGCAAGATGGCCGAGACCATCGCGGAGCCGCGCGGCGAGCTCAGCCAGTGGGCACCGCGCATCTTCACCATCCAGATCAACCCGGATCAGATCGGGCTCGTCATCGGCAAGGGCGGCGAGACAATCCGCGGCATGACCGAGGAGTTCAGCGCCGACATCGACATCCAGGACGACGGGACGATCTTCATCTGCGCCCCCGACGAGGAGGCTGCGGAGGGCGTCAAGAACCGCATCCAGTCGATGACCAAGGAGGTCGAGGTCGGCGACGTCTTCACCGGACGCGTCGTCAAGACCACCGACTTCGGCGCCTTCGTCGAGCTCAAGAAGGGTACCGACGGGCTCCTGCACATCTCGCGTCTTGCCCCCAAGGGCGAGCGTGTGAAGGCGGTCGAGGACGTCGTCAAGCGCGGCGACACGGTGACCGTCGAGGTCGTCGAGATCGACAAGGCGCGTAACCGCATCGGGCTGACGCTCCTCAAGCCGCCCGAGGCGGACTAAGAGAAGAAGCGGAGCAGGGAGCAGGCCACGGAGGCCTACCGCCTGTCGACGCTGGAGAACGGGCTGCGAGTCGCCACCGAGCGCATCGATAGCGTGCGCTCGGTGGCCCTCGGGGTCTGGATCGCCGCGGGGTCCCGGCTCGAGCCGGTCGAGCTCGGCGGCATCTCCCACTTCATCGAGCACCTGATCTTCAAGGGCTCGGACAGGTTCTCGGCGTCCGACATCGCCCACATCTTCGACGACATGGGCGCCGAGCCCAACGCGTCGACCTCCAAGGAGCACACGCTGGTCAACGCGCGACTCCTGGACGAGGACCTCGACAAGGCGTTCGAGGTCATCGCCGAGATGGTCGCGCGCCCCACCTTCGCCGAGCTCGACCAGGAGCGGGACGTCGTGCTCGAGGAGGTGGCGATGTACGAAGATTCGCCGCCCGAGCTCATCCACGACGACCTCACCGAGGTCGTCTTCGGTGAGCACCCGCTCGGGCGGCCCATCATCGGCCATCGCGAGACCCTGAACGCGCTCGACATCGACACCGTGCGCGGCTATCACGACGCCCACTACGTGAACCCCGGCATCGTGGTCGCCGCCAGCGGGCACGTGGACCACGACCACCTCTCGGAGCTGGCCGAAGAGCACTTCCGGCCCGAGCCGGGGGCGGTCGTCCGCCGGGCCGACCTCAGCGTGCCCGAGACTCGGCACCTGGCGCGCTTCACGCAGAAGGACACGGAGCAGTATCACGTCTGCCTCGGCGGCCCCGGGCCGCGCCGCGGCGACCCCGACCGCTACGCGGTCTTCGTCGTCGACACCATCCTCGGCGGCTCCTGGAGCTCGCACCTCTTCCAGGAGGTGCGCGAGAAGCGCGGCCTCGCCTACTCGGTGTACTCGTACACCTCGCTCTACGCCGACGCCGGCCTCACCGCCGTGTACTTCGGCTCGCGGCAGGAGGCGGTCGAAGAGGCGATGCGCGTCATCCTGGACACACTTCGCGACCTCGAGGCCGACATGGCGGATCACGCCATCACGCGCGCCAAGAACCACCTCAAGGGGCAACTCGTGCTCAGCATGGAGAGCCCCGGCGCGCGCATGCAGTCACTGGGGCGCGCGGTGCTGCTCGAGCAGCCCGTCCTCACGGTGGACGAGGTCCTCGAGCGCATCGACGCCGTCGACAGGGACGCTGTCATCGCCGCCGTGCGGCGGTACTATGACCCGGAGACGTGGTCGACGGCCTGCATCGGCCCTCATCCCGAGCCGTTCCGGGCCGTCACACAGGACTTCGCCCTGGAGGAACGATGATCGACGTCCTGGTCACCGGCGCGGCCGGCAAGATGGGCTCGCTGAGCGCCGCGACCATCGCGGCGCAGGACGACCTGCGCCTCGCCGCCCTCGTCGACCCGCACAAGGGCGACGGGGGAGAGGCGCCGTGGTTCCGAGACGTCGCCTCGGCGCTCGCGCTGACGACGCCGGCCGCCGCGCTGGAGTTCAGCGTGCCGGGCGCGGTCTACGACAACGCCGGCCGCGCTGCTCGAGGCCGGCGTCCCGACCGTCATCGGCGCCACCGGCCTCGACGACGCCCAGGTGGACGACCTCTCGGCCAAGGCGAGGGCGTCCGGCGCCGGCCTGGTCGTCGTCCCGAATTTCGCCCTCGGCGCCGTGCTGCTCATGAAGTTCGCCGCTGAGGCGGCCCGCCACTACACGCACGCCGAGATCATCGAGACTCACGAGAAGGGCAAGGTCGACGCGCCGTCGGGCACATCGCTACGTACGGCGCGACTGATGGCCGAGGCGCCGGGGTCGGCCCTGGTGGCCCCGCCCGGCGCCGGCCAGACCTCGCGCGGCCTCGTCGCCGACGAGCGAGTGACCATCCACAGCGTGCGCCTGCCCGGCGCCGTAGCGCACCAGGAAGTAGTGTTCGGCGGGGAAGACGAGCTGCTCACGCTGCGTCACGACTCGCTCTCGCGCCGGTCGTTCATGGGCGGCGTGCTCCTCGCCCTGCGCCGCGTGGGCACCGTCGACGGGACCGTGATCGGCCTCGAGAACCTGCTATGACCTTGTCGACCTGCGTGACCAGACCGTCTGTAGTGGGAGCGACGTGAACAGCCGCCGTAGAAATGCCGCCGAAGGCGCGCTTTCGAGCGGGGCGGCGGAGCAGCACCGCTCATCGGCCATCGAGCGGGGCGCCGCAGGGGCGCCGCTCCGCGACAGCCTCGGGACCATCCTCACCGCGATGGTGACGCCCTTCGACGCCGCTGAGGCCGTCGACCACGAGCGGCTCGCGCAGCTCGCCGAGTTCCTGCTCGGGAACGGGTCGGACGGGCTCGTGGTCGCCGGCACCACCGGCGAGTCGGCGACGCTGAACGACGACGAGAAGCTCGAGATGTTCCGCACCGTGGTCGCCGCGGCGGGCGGACGCTCCCCTGTGGTGGCCGCCACCGGCTCCAACGACACGCGGCACAGCGTGGAGCTCACGCGTGCTGCGGAAGCCTGCGGCGTCGACGCCGTCCTGGCCGTGGTCCCCTACTACAACAAGCCGCCGGAGCGCGGAGTCCTTGCCCACTTCCGCGCCATCGCGGCCGCCACCAGCCTGCCGGTGATCGTCTACAACATCCCCGGCCGCTGCGTCATCAACCTGTCGCCCGAGGCGCTGGCCGAGCTGGGCCGCACGGAGAACATCGTCGCCGTCAAACAGGCCAACCCCGACCTGGCGGAGACCGACAGGCTGATGCAGCTCAGCGACCTGGCGGTGTACGCCGGCAACGACGACATGCTCTACGACGTCATGGCGCGCGGCGGCGCCGGCGGCATCTGCGTCGCCAGCCACGTCGTCGGGCCGCGGATGACCGAGGTCGCGCGGCTCTGCCGTGAGGGCCACCCCGAAGCCGCTGCAGCAGAGGACGCCGCGCTGCACGGCCTGTACGAGGCGCTGTTCGTGACCGCGAACCCCATCCCGGTCAAGGCCGCGTTGAACCTGCTCGGGCACGAGGTCGGAGGCCTGCGCCTCCCGCTCGTGCCCGCCACACCAGAAGAGACTGCAGTGGTGGCTGCCGAGCTCAGGCGACTCGGCTTGACCGACGCCTGAGCCCGAGCGGCCCCTCAAGGAGAGGCTTTCTATGACTGAAGACGCCGTACGCATCATCCCCCTCGGGGGTCTCGGCGAGATCGGCAAGAACATGACCGCCGTCGAATACCGCGGCAAGATCGTCGTGCTCGACTGCGGCGTCGAGTTCCCCAGCGAGGACATGCTCGGCATCGACCTCGTGCTCCCCGACATCAGGTGGCTGATCGAGCGCCAGCAGGATGTGCTCGCCTTCGTGATCACCCACGGCCACGAGGACCACCAAGGGGCGCTGCCGTTCGTGCTCAAGCGGCTCAACCGGCCCGTCTACGGCAGCCGTTTCACGCTCGCCCTCATCAAGTCCAAGCTCGAGGAGCACGGCCTGCTCAAGAGCGTCGAGCTGAACGAGGTCAGCGACAGGTCGCGCCTGCAACTTGGGCCCTTCGACGTCTCCTTCATCGCCACCAGCCACAGCATCCCCGATTCGCTCTCGATCGTGCTGGGCACCGATCTCGGCGCCGTGGTGCTCACCGGCGACTACCGCTTCGACCACACGCCGATCGACGGACGTGTCACCGACGTGGACGCCTTCGCCCGGCTCGGCGAGAAGGGCGTCCTCGCGTTGCTCGGCGACTCGACCAACGCCGAGGCTCCGGGGACGACCGCCTCGGAGAGCACCGTCAGCCACGCCTTCCACCAGATCTTCGCCGAGGCCGAGGGCCGCGTGATCGTGGCCAGCTTCGCCTCACACATCCACCGCATCCAGCAGGCGATCACCATCGCCCATCTGCACGGCCGCAAGTTCGCGCTCTCCGGCCGCTCGATGGTCAAGAACGCCAATATCGCCCGCAACCTCGGCTACCTCAAGGTGCCGGAGGGCGCGATGATCAAGCTCACGCAGATCGACGACTACAGGCCGGAAGAGATCCTCATCCTCTCGACCGGCAGCCAGGGCGAGCCGCTCTCGGCGCTGACGCGCATGGCGTTCAACGACCACCCGCAGGTCGAGCTGCACGAGGGCGATACGGTGGTCATCTCGGCCAAGGCGATCCCCGGCAACGAGCGCAGCGTGACGGGCACCATCGACCGCCTGCTCAAGGTCGGCGCGACGGTGATCTACGGTGAGCGCAGCGGCATCCACGTGAGCGGGCACGCCGCCCAGGAAGACCTGAAGATGATGCTCAACCTGACGCGGCCCCGGTTCCTCGTCCCGGTCCACGGCGAGTACCGCATGCAGCACCTCCACGCCGAGCTGGCCCGCCAGTCGGGGATCCCCGACGAGGACATCTTCATCCTCGAGAACGGTGATGTGCTCGAGCTGGAGGCAGACAACGGAGAGATCGTCGGCAAGGTCGCGACCGGAATGGTGTTCGTCGACGGCTCCGAGATCGGCGACCCGGAAGGGCTCGTGCTGCGCGACCGCCAGCAACTGGCCGCCGACGGCATCCTGATCGCCGTCGTGACGGTAGACGCCCAGACCGGCGATTCTGTCGCCGCGCCCGAGCTCGTCGCCCGAGGATTCCTGCACGACGACGAACGTCTCAAGGATGTCCTCGACGAGTGCAGCCAGGCTCTCGACGTGCTCATGGACGAGCTCGGCGCGGAGCACGTCACCGGCCGGCACCTGATCCGTGAGGACATCACCCAGCGCCTCTCGGAGCTGGTGTTCCGCCGCACCAAGAGCCGGCCGCTCATCATGCCGGTCGTCGTCGAGGTCTGAGAGCGTGGAGAAGCGGGGCCGGCGCCGGGCGAGGTACGCCCGGCGCTAGGGATCCGCACCCCGGCGTCGAACATCCCACCATGGCGACTGCACGCCCGAAACAGGCTCGTCGGCGCGCGGGCGCCGCGTCTCGGACGCGACCGCGCTCAGCCGCAGCGACCTCCAGGCCCGGGCCCAAGGCCTCGGCCGCCCGGCATCGCCGCGAGCTTGGGGCGATCGCCTGCCTCGCGGTCGCCGTCTTCCTCGCCTTCGTGCTCTATCTGGGCTGGGACGGCGGGTCACTGGGCCGCTGGCTGGGCGACGTCGCCCGGTGGCTGGTCGGCATCCTCGCCTTCGCGCTGCCGCTGCTCCTCGGCTTCACGGCTTACGTGCTCGTGGTCAGTGAAGAGCGGCGGCCGCGGCGGGGCATGACCTGGGGCATCGTCCTCATCGTCGCCGGAGTGGCGCTCGCCGCGGCCGCGGACGCCTTCGGCGTCTTCTCCGGCGAGCGTCCGGACGCCCTGTTCCGCGACGCCTACATGAGCGCCCACGGCGGCCTTCTCGGCGAGGCCCAGTGGGCTCTGCTCAGCCCGTTCATCGGCCGTGTGGGCGTGGACGTGCTGGTGGTCGCGCTCGTCGTGGCCGGCATCCTGCTGGTGACCGGCTCGTCGCTGCGCCAGTGGGCGACGCACTCCACGCAGGGCGTCGCCAAGGCCGGCAGGGCCGCGCGCAGCCAGGCGGAGGCGCTCGGCGCGCGCCGCAGGGAGGCCGCGGACACGCGCGTCGTCGAGCCCTTCGAGTCGCCGACCATCGACGCCGGCGACCTCATGCGCACCTCCATCCGGCCCGCGACGACACCCGAACTCGACTTCTCGCGCCCGCTCCCGGCGGCCGGACCGCACCTCATCGACGGCGTCTCCGAGGCGCCGGAGATCTTCGGCGAGCCCACGCCGGCGCCCGACGAGCCGGCCCCCGAGCCGATCGTCGCCGCCGAAGACGGCGTCCAGCTCTCGCTCGCCGCCGCGGCCGCCGCCGCGTCCGCGAAGGACGAGGGGCGCGACGCTGACGGGGCGCTCGCTTTCGCCGACGCTGAGAAGCGCCACTGGACGCTGCCCGACCCCGCGGTGCTCCGCCGGCTCGCGCAGGGCAACGGCGAGTCTCCGGACGCCGTCGCCCGCGTCTCCGAGCGCCTGGTCGCGACCCTCGAGAGCTTCAACATCCCGGCCCAGGTGATCGGCACGGTCTCCGGGCCGCGCGTGACCCGCTACGAGCTGCAGTTGGCGCCCGGCATCAAGGTGAGTCGCGTGGCCGGGCTCAAGGACGACCTCGCCTACGCGCTGGCGGCGACGGAGATCCGCGTCCAGGCGCCGATCCCCGGCAAGACGGCCGTCGGCGTCGAGGTGCCCAACATCCAGGCCAACTACGTGTCTCTTGGCGACATCCACGGGCTGTTCCCGCAGCACGCCTCGCCGATGGCCTTCTGGCTCGGCAAGGACGTCACCGGCAAGGCGGTGCTGGCCGACCTGGTGCGCATGGTGCACCTGCTCATCGCCGGCACCACCGGGTCGGGCAAGAGCGGCTGCCTGAACGCGCTCATCACCTCGATCCTGCTGCGTGCCACACCGGACGAGGTGCGCATGATCATGATCGACCCCAAGAAGGTCGAGCTCAGCAACTTCAACGGCGTGCCCCACCTGCTCGCGCCGGTCGTGACCAACATGAAGCAGGCGACGTACGTGCTCGACAACATCTGCCGCGAGATGGACAGGCGCTACGACGTCCTCTCGCGCAACGGCTGCCAGGACATCCGCGCGCTCAACAAGAAGCTGGTGCGTGCGGGCGAGGACCCGATGCCCTACACCATGGTCATCGTCGACGAGCTGGCTGACCTGATGATGGTGGCTCCCTCCGAGGTCGAGGACTCCATCATCCGCCTCGGCCAGCTCGGCCGCAGCTGCGGCATCCACCTCGTGGTCGCCACCCAGCGCCCGTCGGTCGACGTGGTCACGGGCATGATCAAGACCAACATCCCGTCGCGGATCGCCTTCGCCGTCAGCTCCCAGACGGACTCGCGCATCATCCTCGACCAGGGCGGCGCCGAGAGCCTGCTGGGCATGGGCGACATGCTCTTCAGCCCGATGGGCAGCAGCAAGCTGCTGCGCGTGCAGGGCGCGCTCGTGACGAGCGCCGAGATGAAGCTCGTCACCGAGCACTGGCGCCGGCAGTCCAAGCCGGACTATCACGAGGAGCTCCTCGAGAACCCGGCCGGCCCGGACGCCGAGCAGTCGCAGCAGTCGGCCGGCGGCGACGAGTTGCTGGGCGAGGCCATCAAGACCGTGGTGAACACGGGCGCCGCCAGCGTGGCGCTCCTGCAGCGCCGCCTGCGCGTCGGCTACGCCCGCGCCGGGCGCCTCATCGACATCATGGAGGAGATGGGCATCATCTCCGGCTACGACGGCAGCAAGGCCCGCTCGGTGCTCATCGACGAGGCGGGACTGCCGACGGCGCTCGCCCGCCTGAACGGCGACGTGATCGACGAGCCGGCCCCGCCGCACACGGTGCCGACGGAGAGCGCCGCAGCGCCGGAGGGGCCGCCCGCGGCCGAGCCGGCGCCCGGCGACCTGTAGACCCGGCGCGGCGCGCCTCGGCTCGTTTGTCTTCCCCGCACCCGGTTACTAGACTGTACGTTCGGGTGACCGCTGCGACCAGACCCCCTGCGGCGAGTGAGGAGAACGGCATCCACCGTGTTTGAGATCGGCACCACGCTGCGCGAGGCCCGCGTCCGCCGCAACCTCACGCTGCAGCAGGTCGAAGAAGATATCAAGATCCGGGTCAAGTACGTCCAGGCCATGGAGAACGAGGACTGGGACGTCATGCCCGGCGTCACCTACGTCAAGGGCTTCCTCCGCACGTACTCGACGTACCTCGGCCTCGACCCCGAGGTCATCATCGGCGAGTTCCGCACGCGCGCCATGGCGCCGTCCGCGGAACATCACGAGCCGTTCGGCGGCTCGTCCGTCATCGGCAAGCCGCACAGTCACCGCGGCCGCAACACCATCGTCATCGTCGCCATCGTGTGCCTCATCGCCCTCGCGGCGATCTACGCGCTG
This sequence comes from uncultured Thermoleophilia bacterium, assembly GCA_963784975.1. GTDB lineage: Bacteria > Actinomycetota > Thermoleophilia > UBA2241 > UBA2241 > CAIXSE01. Next base: position 91,171 of record CAWAUK010000075.1, read on the forward strand.
GGGATGCTGAACGGCGGCGACGGCGGCGGCGAGCCCACCACCGAGCCGGGCGCGCTCGGCATCGGCAGCCCGTCGCCGACGGCCAGCAAGACGCCGAAGCCGCAGACGTCCGGCACCGCCACCCCCGCGTCGCAGAAGAACCTGGTCAAGATCTCAGCCGTCCACGGCGACTGCTGGATGGAGGTCAGGCGCACTGGCAGTACGGGCGTCGTCCTCTTCTCGGGCACGCTCAAGCAGGGCGACAAGAAGCCGTTCAAGGGCAAGGACATCTGGATGACTCTTGGCGCTCCCGGCAACGTCCAGCTCGAGGTCGCCGGCAAGAAGGCGAAGCTCCAGAGCGACGTCGGCCCGTGGACCGTCGAGGTCATCCAGGGGCGCGTCGTCCAGGGCCCCAACGCACAGGGGTAGCACATGGCCAAGGAATCCTCATTCGACGTAGTCTCCCGGGCGGACCTCAACGAGGTGCGCAACGCCGTGAATATGGCGCAGAAGGAGATCGCGACCCGCTACGACTTCAAGAAGAGCGTGAGCTCGGTGACGCTCGAGGGGGACGCGCTCGTGCTCGTCTCCGACAACGACGGAAAGCTCAAGCAGGTCGTCGACGTGCTGGAGGAGAAGCTGGTGCGCCGCAAGGTGCCGCTCAAGGCCATCCAGTACGGCAAGGTCGAGGAGGCCCTCGGCGGCACGGTCCGCCAGCGCGCTCCGATCGTCCAGGGCATCCCGGACGAGAAGGCCAAGGCGATGAACAAGTTGCTCCGCCAGCACTTCAAGAAGGTCAAGGTCCAGATCCAGGGCGACACGTTGCGCGTGTTCTCGGGCAGCAAGGACGAGCTCCAGGCGGCCATGGGCGCCCTGCGCGACGAGGACTGGGGCATCCCGGTCCAGTTCGTGAACTACCGCTGAGGCCCCTCACGGGCAGCACGTTCTTCATCCAGACGCTCGGCTGCCCGAAGAACGAGGCCGACTCCGACGCGCTCGAGGCGCGGCTCCGCGCCGCCGGGCATCACCGCGCGGCGCCCGGCCGCGCCGACGTCATCGTGGTCAACACCTGCGGCTTCATCGACGCCGCCAAGGAGGAGTCGATCGACGCCGTCCTGGACGCGGCCGACGCGGCGCACGCCAGGGGCGCCCGCGTGGCGGCCGTCGGCTGCCTCGTCGAGAGGTATCGAGAGGAGCTCGCCGCCGAGCTTCCCGAGGTCGACCTCTGGTGCGGCCTCGACACGGCGCCGCTGCTGGCGGCGCTCCGCGAGGCCGGGGGAGAGGCGGCCGCGCCGGAGGGCGCGCAGGCCGCCGGCGCCTCCGTGCCGGTGCCGCGCCGGCCGCGCCCGGTGAGCGTCTACGTCAAGATCTCGGACGGCTGCGACCGCCGCTGCTCGTTTTGCGCGATCCCGCTCATCAAGGGCGACTACGAGACCGTCCCGGCCGCGGACGTGCTGCGCTCGGCCCGGGCGGCTCTGGCCGCCGGAGCGCGCGAGCTCGTGCTCGTGGGCCAGGACACGTCGCGGTGGGCGCAGCCGGGATGGGGCGGGGTGAGCCGCCTGCTCGCGGAGATGGCGGCGCTCGAGCCCGCCCCGGCCTGGCTGCGCCTCCTCTACCTCCAGCCGGAAGGCATCGACAACGAGCTTCTGGAGGCCCTTGCGGCGCACGCGGTGCCCTACGTGGACGTCCCCCTCCAGCACGCCTCCGGCGCCGTCCTGCGCCGCATGAGGCGCTCCGGCGACGGCGCCGCTCACCTCGCCCTGCTCGACCGCGTCCGCGCCGTCCTGCCGGGCGCCGCCGTCCGCTCGACGTTCATCACCGGGTTTCCCGGCGAGACCGACGCCGAGTTCGAGGAGCTCCTCGCCTTCGTCCGCGCGGCGGACCTCGCCGTCGCCGGCGTCTTCGTCTACGACGAGCAGGAGGGGACGGCCGGCGCGGACATGCCGGACGCCGTGCCGCACAAGCTCGCCCTGGAGCGAGCCGGCCGCCTCGGCGAGGTCATAGACAGGGAGGCCGAGCGCTTCTGGTCGGAGCTCGGCGGCCGGGAGGTGGACGTCCTCGTCGAGCAGGGAACGTCCCGCCGCGACGGGGTCGCCACGGGACGTATCACCCTGCAGGCGCCCGACGTGGACGGGCGGACCGCGCTGACCGGCGCCCGGACCCGGCGCGGTGACATCGTGCGCGCCGTCGTGCGTGACAGCCTCGGGTATGATGTTGAGGCCGTCGCCGCGACAGGGGGAAAGTGAGCAGCCAGCTCAATCTCGCCAACAGCATCACCATCGCGCGGATCCTGCTCATCCCGGTCTTCCTTGTGCTGCTGCTGGGCGGCCTGCCGCAGCCCTACGGGGACATCGCCGCCGCCGCGGTCTTCATCCTCGCGGCGGCCACCGACAAGCTCGACGGCTACGTCGCGCGGCGCAGCAAGCAGATCACGACGCTCGGGCAGTTCCTCGACCCGCTCGCCGACAAGCTGCTCATAGCGGCCGCGCTCATCGCCCTGGTGGCGCAGGACCGGGTCGCCGCGTGGGTCGCCATGGTCATCATCGGCCGCGAGATCGCCGTGAGCGTGCTGCGCATCATCGGCGTCTCCCAGGGCGTCTCCATCCCGGCGGACAAGTACGGCAAGCTCAAGACGGTGCTGCAGATCATCTACGTGGTCTACGTGCTCGTGCCCACAGCCGACATCGCCGAGTTCATCAACGTCTCTACCGACGTCGCCGTGATCATCCAGTGGATCCTTGCCGTCGTCGTCGTGATCGTGACCCTGGCGAGCGGAGTCAACTACTTCAGGAACGCGCGCGGCCTCATCCACATGCCGGGGACCAGCAGCTGATGCCTCCGGGCGCGCCGCGCGCCGCCGTGGTCCTCAGCGGCAACGAGTTGCTGGACGGGCGCACGCGGGACACCAACGGCGCGTTCGTCTGCGACGACCTCAGCCGGAGGGGCGTCAAGGTCACCGAGCTGCTGACCGTCGCCGACGACCGCGAGCGCCTCTCCGCGGCGCTGCGGCACGCCCTGGGCGGCGAACCCGACCTGCTCGTGGTCGGGGGCGGCCTCGGGACCACCCACGACGACCTGACCGCCGAGTGCCTCGCCGAGGTCCTCGGCGTGGGACTCGCCGAGGACCCCGACGCGCTGGCCTTCGTCGAGGAGCGCGTCCGCGTCGTGGCGGAGCGCCGTCACCTCGACTACCGCGAGACGTTCGGCCTCGCGCGGCGCCAGGCGAAGACTCCCGGCCGGCTCCACTGCCGTGCCGCCGGCCGGCGTCGCGCCGGGCATCGCCGCGCGCTCGGGACGGACGCGCATCTTCGCCTATCCCGGAGTGCCCTACGAATTCCATCAGATGTGGCTCGAGACGGCCGCGGCGCTCGAGCGCGACGGCTTCTTCCCGGACGTCGCCGTGCGCGTGGTGCGCGTCTTCGGCGCCGGCGAGTTGCAGGTCGGACCGATCCTCGACGCACAGCAGCACGACCTCGTCGAGCTCGGCATCAACGTCGGCGGGGGAGAGGTGGTGGTGCGGATCCGCCACCGCAGGGACGCCGGGGCGCAGACGCAGGCCGACGCGCTCGTCAAGGCGCTGGAGGCTGGCGTACCCGTGTACTCCGTCGACGGCCGCACCATCGACGAGGTCGTCGCCGATGAGCTCCGCGGCCGCGGGCTCACGCTCGCGGTCGCCGAGTCCTGCACCGGCGGGCTGCTCGGCGCGCGGATCACCGCCCGCCCGGGCAGCTCCGACTACTTCGCCGGCGGCGTGATCAGCTACGCCGACAGGGCCAAGATGGACCTTCTCGACGTGCCGCCGGGCATGCTCGCACAGTACGGCGCCGTCTCCGCAGAGGTCGCCGGCGCCATGGCGGAGGGCGCGCGCGGCGCGCTGCACGCCGACTACGCGCTCTCCATCACCGGCGTCGCCGGTCCGGACGGCGGCACGGCAGAGAAGCCGGTCGGGCTCGTCTACCTCGGTTGCGCGGGCCCGGAGGGCACGCGCGTCCGCAAGGGCTCGTTCCCGGGCGACCGCGACAGCGTGCGGACGTTCTCCGCGACGGCCGCGCTTCACCTGCTGCGCAGGGCGCTGCCCGCGTGAGCGGCGAGGCGCAGGCAGGACCGGAGCGGCTGCGGCTCTTCGTCGCGTGCGACCTGCCCGCGGAGGCCGAGCGGGCGGTCGCCGCGTGGCAGCGCAAGGAACTCGCCGGACACGAGGACCTGCGCGTCGCTCCCACGCTGCACCTCACGCTCGCGTTCCTGGGCGGCGTGGACGCCGCGCGCGTGCCGGATCTCGAGCGCATCTTGAGCGGCATCAGCTGGAAGCGCGCGGAGTGCCGCTTCAAGGACCCGCTGTTCCTGCCGGCGCACGGCAAGCGCCGGGTCGTGGCGCTGGAGCTTGACGACCCGGCCGGCGGGCTGCGGCGGCTGCAGGCGGACGTGTCGGCGGGGCTCGCCGCCGAAGGCCTCTTCGAGCCTGAGAAGCGGCCTTGGCTGCCGCACGTCACGGTGGCCAGATTCCGCCGTCCAGGTCACCCGTTTTCCCTGCAAAACGTGAACATCGGCGGGTTTGGTGTCGTCCGGATGGTCTTGTATAGTAGCCACCTGGAACGGGCTGGAGCTGTTCACGCCCCCGTAGCAGACTTTCCCGCGTCCTGAGCAAGAGAGGAGCGCTACCTTGGACAAGGACAAAGCCCTCGAGGCCGCCGTCACCCAGATCGAGCGTCAGTTCGGCAAGGGCAGCGTCATGCGGCTCGGCGACCATCCGGTGAGCGACGACATGCAGTTCGTCCCCACCGGCTCGCTGGCCCTCGACATCGCCCTCGGCGTCGGCGGCATCCCTCGCGGCCGCATCATCGAGATCTTCGGCCCGGAGTCCTCGGGTAAGACGACCATGGTCTACCACCTCATCGCCCAGGCGCAGAAGCTCGGCGGTCAGGCGGCGTTCATCGACGCCGAGCACGCCATGGACCCCATCTACGCCAAGGCCATCGGCGTGGACGTCGACAACCTGCTGGTCTCGCAGCCGGACTACGGCGAGCAGGCCCTGGAGATCGCAGAGATGCTGGTGCGCAGCGGCGCCCTCGACATCGTCGCCATCGACTCGGTGGCGGCGCTGACCCCCAAGGCCGAGATCGAGGGCGAGATGGGCGACAGCTTCGTCGGCCTGCAGGCGCGGCTCATGAGCCAGGCCCTGCGCAAGCTGAACGGCAGCCTGAGCCGCTCGGGCACGATCTGCGCCTTCACGAACCAGTTGCGCGAGAAGATCGGCGTCATGTTCGGCAACCCGGAGGTCACGACCGGTGGCAAGGCGCTCAAGTTCTACGCCACGATCCGGCTCGACATCCGCCGCATCGAGACGCTCAAGGACGGCACTGAGGCCGTCGGCAACCGCGTCCGCGTCAAGGTCGTGAAGAACAAGGTCGCGCCGCCGTTCAAGCAGGCCGAGTTCGACATCACCTACGGCAAGGGCATCTCGCGCGAAGGCACGCTCCTCGACCTCGGCGTCTTCTACGATGTCGTCGCCAAGAGCGGCGCGTTCTTCAGCTACAACGACGAGCGCCTCGGCCAGGGCAGGGCCAACGCCAAGGTGTTCCTCGCGGAGAACACGGACATCGCCGACGCCATCGAGGTCCAGATCCGCGCCAAGGCCGGTCTGCCGGTCAGCGCGGCGCTCGCCGACGCCAACGCGGCGTTCGCCGACGCGACGGCCAAGGCTGACGCCGCCACGGTCGAAGTCTCCGCGCCCGAGGGCGTCGATCCCGTCACCGGCGAGGTCCTGCAGGCCTGATGAACGGTGTGCCTGCGGAACCCCGTTCGCTGTAGCGCCTGCGGTCGCTGGTCGTGCCCGTCGTCACCGCCCTGCGCGCCGCCCGCCGCGGAGGGGTGGCGCTGCACGTCGACGACGAGTATGTGTGCGTCGTCAGCGAGTCCCTCGTGGCTCGCTGGCGCCTGTTCAAGGGACGCGAGCTCGACGAGGCCGACATCGCGGAGATCCGCGCATCCTCGTCCGCCGAGCGCGTCATGGGCGATGCCTACCGGTTGCTCGGCCACCGCGCCAGGAGCCGGGAGGAGCTTCGTCGCCGGCTCCTGGCCAAAGAGCACGACGAGCACGCCGTCGAGGAGGCCCTCGAACGGCTCGCCGCCGACGGGTTTCTCGACGACGCCGCGTTCGCGCGCAGCTACGTCGCCGACAAGCGGCAGTTCGAGTCCTGGGGCGCCGAGCGCATCCGCCGCGGACTGCGCGAGCTGGGCGTCGACACCATCGCGATCGACGAGGCGCTCGGCACCGGCGGAGGACGCGGCGGGGAAGAGGGCGACGAGCTCGACCGCGCCCTTGCGGTCCTGCGGCGCCGCGGTGCGCCGGAGCAGCCGCTCGAAGCGGCCCGCCGGCGCGCCTTCCAGACGCTCCAGCGCCGCGGCTTCTCGACATCCGTCGCCTACGCCGCCGTGCGTCTCTGGGTGGACGGAGAGCCGCCACGTGCGAATTGACTCCGCGCGGCGGCGTCACGTACTATCCATGCACGACGCGACGTGTGCGCGTGCTTTGTGTATTCCACTCTCGCTCTTGCATGGCGATACCGACGGCGCTCAGGCGCCGATGAAGCTGAACCGATCGACCAGGGGTCAATGATGAGAGATTTGGGAGGTTTTGCGGACCTACGATCGTCCTGACCCCTGGGCGTAGTCACAGCTGGAACACCGTATCGTCGTGCACGTGCGAGCGTGGCACAGGCCGGGCGCGTTGCCCGGCCTTTTTTCGTGCCGCGCGACCTGTGAAGGGATTGGATGATGATTGCGGTCTATATCGTTGTTGGCCTGGTGGTCGGCATCGCGGTGGGGTACTTCATCCGCCGCAACCTCGCCTCGAGCAAGCTGGCGGGCGCCGAGCGCGAGGCTGAGAAGCTCCTCAAGGACTCGCGCCGCGAGGCGGAGACCATCGTCAAGGAGGCCCGCCTCGAGGCGAAAGAAGAAGTCCACCGCGTCCGCAGCGAGGTCGAGGCCGAGCTGCGCGACCGGCGCGAGGAGCTGAACAAGGCGGAGCAGCGCATGCTGCAGCGCGAGGAGGCCATCGACGCCCGCGCCGCCGAGCAGGACCGCCGCGAGCAGTCCATCCGCGACCGCGACGCCAACAGCCAGCGCATGTCGGATGAGCTGAACAACGCCCACGCCGAGGCGATGATCCAGCTCGAGCGCATCTCCGGCCTCAGCGCCGCGCAGGCCAAGGAGATGCTGCTCAAGCAGACCGAGGACGAGGCGCGTCACGAGATGGCCAAGCTCATCAGGCAGGTCGACGAGGAGGCGCGCAGAGAGTCCGAGCGGCGCGCCCGCAACATCCTCTCGCTCAGCATCCAGCGCACCGCCGCCAACCACGTCGCCGAGACCACCGTCTCGGTCGTGAACCTGCCCTCAGACGACATGAAGGGCCGCATCATCGGGCGCGAGGGCCGCAACATCCGCACTCTCGAGAACATCACCGGCATCGACTTCATCATCGACGACACGCCGGAGGCCGTGGTGCTCTCCGGCTTCGACGGCGTGCGCCGCGAGACCGCCAGGCTCACGCTCACCAAGCTGATCACCGACGGGCGCATCCACCCGGCACGTATCGAGGAGACGTACACCGCGGCCAAGGCCGAGGTCGAGGCCGCGATGGAAGAGGCCGGTGAGGCGGCGTGCTTCGACACCAACGTGCACGGTGTGGCGCCCGAGCTGGTCAAGGTCCTCGGGCGCCTCAAGTACCGCACGAGCTACGGCCAGAACGTCCTCAACCACTCCATCGAGGTCGCCCACCTCGCCGGTATCATGGCGGCCGAGCTCGGTGCGAACGTCAAGATCGCCAAGCGCGCCGGCCTGCTGCACGACATCGGCAAGGCCATCGACCACGAGGTCGACGGCTCGCACGCCGACATCTCGCAGCAGCTCTGCAAGAAGTACCGCGAGTCGCAGAGCGTGTGCCACGCCATCCAGGCGCACCATCAGGACGTGGAGCCGCAGACCGTGGAGGCCGTGCTCGTGCAGGCGGCCGACGCCATCAGCGCCGCCCGTCCGGGCGCCCGTCGCGAGTCGCTCGAGAACTACATCAAGCGGCTCGAGTCGCTGGAGCGCATCGCCGAGGCCAAGAAGGGCGTCGAGAAGTGCTTCGCCATGCAGGCGGGCCGCGAGGTGCGCGTGATGGTCAAGCCGGGCGAGATCGACGACGACGCCACTACGCTCCTGGCGCACGAGATCGCGCGCGACATCGAGGACCAGCTCGACTACCCGGGCCAGATCCGCGTGACCGTCATCCGCGAGAGCCGCGCCGTCGACATCGCCAAGTAGCGGGCGCGGCGCCCGCGCGCCGTCCCGCGACCGCGAAGAGATCGTCATGACCGGCCGCTACTACCTACGCTCGTTCGGCTGCCAGATGAACGAGCACGACGCCGAGCGCATCCGCGCGCTGCTCGAGGCCGAAGGCCTGGAGCGCGCGGAAGAGCCCGACGACGCCGACGTGCTGGTCTACAACACGTGCACCGTGCGCAAGAGCGCGGACGACCGTCTCGCCGGCCATCTGGGCACCGCGGCGAGGCTCAAGCGCGAAGATCCCGCACGCCTGGTGCTCGTCACCGGGTGTCTGCCGCAGGCGGAGCAGGCCGAGTTCTTCGCGCGCTTCCCGTTCGTGGACGGCGCCCTCGGCCCGCAGAACCTGTACCGGCTCCCGGAACTGCTCCGCGTGGCGGTGGAGCCGGCCGGCGCGGGTCCCGCCGGCTTCTTCGAGGACGGGCCGCACTTCAGCGGCAGCCTCGACCCCGCGCCGCGAGCGCCCGTTCCAGGCCTGGGTGCAGGTCATGAGCGGCTGCACCAACTTCTGCTCGTACTGCATCGTGCCCTACGTCCGCGGCCCGGAGCGCAGCCGGTCCCTCGAGGAGCTCGCCACGGAGGTGGAGACCCTGGTCGCGGACGGCGTCCGCGAGGTGACGCTGCTGGGCCAGAACGTGAACGCCTACGGGCGCGACCTCCGGCACGGGGGAGACGCGACGGCGCCGAGCTTCGCCGGGCTGCTGCGGCGCCTCGACGCGGTCGACGGCCTGGAGCGTGTCCGCTTCATGACCTCGCACCCCAGGGACCTCGGCGACGACCTCGTCGCGGCCATCGCCGAGCTCCCCAGCGTGTGCGAGCACGTGCACCTGCCGGCCCAGGCCGGATCGGACCGGGTGCTCCGCGGGATGCGGCGAGGCTACACGGCCGCCGAGTACCTGGATCGCGTCCGTGCCCTCCGCGCCGCCGTGCCCGACGTCAGCATCACGACCGACCTCATCGCCGGCTTCCCCGGCGAGACAGAGGGCGACTTCGACGACACGCTCGCCCTCGTGCGCGAGGCCGCGTTCGACGCGGCGTTCACGTTCGTGTTCTCCCCGCGACGCGGCACGGCGGCGGCAGGCCTGCCGGAGCAGGTGCCACCGGACGTGCGCCGGGAGCGCGTGGAGCGCCTGATCGAGCTCACGCAGCACCAGGCGCTCGCCTCCCGCCGGGCGTGGGTCGGTCGGCGCGCCGAGGTCCTCGTGGAGGGCGCCAGCCGGGACGGCGTGCAGCACCGCGGCCGCACCCGACAGAACGTCACCGTCAACGTCGCCGGAGCCGTGGAGCCCGGTGCTATAGTGGCGGTGGAGATCACCGCAGCGACCTCCACCACGCTGCGCGGTTCGATCTGAGCCGGCGACCAGGAGGTATCGTCATGCAAGGCTGCATCTGCCCTCACCCGCCGCTGCTCATCCCTGAGGTCGGCGGCGCCGCGCGCGGCAAGATCGCCGCCACGGTCGGCGCGATGGAGAAGCTGGCCGCCTCCGTCGGCGATCCGGACACCATCGTCGTCATCTCGCCGCACGCCGACGACTTCGGCTCCTCGCACGCGGTCAAGACCGCGGAGCGCCTGCGCGGCGACTTCGGCCGCTTCCGCTGTCCGGACGCCGCGTTCAGCTACGACAACGACGTGCAGTTCGCGGAGCTGCTGCTCGCCCTCGCCGGGGACAACCGCAAGCTGCGCCTGATGCCGGACGACGGCGACGTGCTCGACTGGGGCGTGCTCGTCCCCTTGAGCTTCCTGCGCCCCAACCGCATCGTCAGCCTGTCCGTGGTCGGTCCCTACGCCGAGCACCGCACGCTGGGACAGCTGGTGCGACGCTGCGCCGAGGAGCTGGGCAGGGACACGCTGTTCCTGGCCTCGGGCGACCTCTCGCACGCGCTCATCCACGGCGCGCCGGCGCCCTACGACCCTCGCGGCAAGCTGTTCGACGACGAGGTCGTCAGCCTGCTCGGCGTGGGCGACTTCGCCGGTCTCATGCGCATCGAGCCGGTGCTGCTGGACGGGGCCGCCGAGTGCGGCCTGCGCAGCTTCGTCGCGCTCGGCGGGTTCCTCGGCGACGACGCGACCGTCGATCCGGAGATCTACAGCTACGAAGGTCCGTACGGGGTCGGGTACCTCGTCGCGCGCTTCGGGCCTCGCCCAGTGCCGGCGGACGCCCAGGCATGAGCGACCCGCACGACGCGAGCGCCGGTCCGGTCCCCGGCCCGGCCGACTACGCCCTTGCCTGCGTCGCGGCCTACGTCACCGGCTGCCGCGCGCCCGAGCCTCCCGAGGACACGTTCTACGAGCGCCGGGCGGCGTGCTTCGTCACGCTCAAGAAGCACGGCGAGCTGCGCGGCTGCATCGGCACGCTCGAACCAGCGGAGGCGTCGCTCGGCCGGGAGATCGCCCGCAACGCCCACTCGTCGGCCATGCGCGACCCGCGCTTCCCGCCGGTGACGAGCGACGAGCTCGAAGCCCTCACCTGCTCGGTCGACGTCCTCGACACCAGTGAGGCGTGCGCGCTCAAGGACCTCGATCCTCAAGCCTACGGCGTGATCGTCGAGGCCGGCTTCCGGCGCGGCGTCCTGCTGCCCGCCCTCGCCGGCGTGGACACGGTCGACGCCCAGGTGAGCATCGCCTGCCAGAAGGCCGGCATCCCCACCGACCAGTCGTTCGACGTGCGACGGTTCCGGGTCACGCGCTACCGGCAGGGCGACGCGCCGGCCGTCTCCGACGACGCCGGCTGCGCGCCCGAGGATGACTGACGCTCCACCGGTGGTCGCGCTGTTCGGCGCCACCGCTCTCGGCAAGAGCGACGTGGCGCTGGAGCTCGCCGGCCTGCTCGAGGCCGACATCCTCGTCGCCGACTCCATGCAGGTCTACGCGGGACTGCCGATCGTCACCAATCAGCCCGGCGCGGCTGCCCGTGCCCGTGCCAGCTACCACCTGGTCGGCTGGGCGCCGCCGCAGGACGAGTGCAGCGTGGCGGAGTTCGCGACTCTTGCGCACGAGATCGTCGACGGCCTGCTGGCGGCCGGGCGGCCGGTGATCGTCGAGGGCGGCTCGGGTCTGTACCTGCGCGCCGTGCTCGGCGACCTCGCCTTCGGCGCGGCGCCCGACGAGGCCCGGCGGCGCGCGCTCGAGGAGCGCTGGGAGCGTGCGCCGGAGGGACTCCGGGACGAACTTCGCCGCCGCGCGCCCGACATCGCCGCGCGCATCGATCTGCGCAACGCACGCCGGGTCATCCGCGCCCTCGAGATGCTCGACGACGACGGCGCGGAACGACCGCAGACCGGCGAGCTCTGGAGCGCCGGCGGCCGCTACGCGCACCGGCTCGTCGCCCTCGTCCCGGACGACGACCGCGAGGCGCTCAAGGAGCGCATCGCCCGGCGCGTCGACGAGATGCTCGCGGCCGGCGCGCTCGAGGAGGTCGCCGCGGCGCGCGCGGCCGGACCGTTCTCACGCACGGCCGCCCAGGCGATCGGCGTGCGCGAGCTCTGCGGCGTCCTCGACGGCGAGCTCGCGCTCGACGAGGCGGCGGCGCGCATGAAGGCGCGCACGCGCGCCCTGGCGCGCCGCCAGCTCACCTGGATGCGCAAGCTGCCCGACGCGGCCAAGGTCCCGGCGACGGGCCGGCCGGCGATCGCGGTCGCGCAGGACGTCCTCGGCATGCTCCAAACCGCGTCGTGGTAGGATTTCGGTTCCGGCGCGTCGCATCACGCGTCGCGCTGTACGCTCACAGGGGGTCATGACGAGTGCAGCCTCAGTGGCAGGGTCTCGGCAAGGTCCAGTTCTCCAAGTGGCAGGGCCTCGGCAACAACTACATCGTCCTGCACGTGGAGCAGCTCCCGTTCGAGCTCACGCCTGAGCGGGTCCGCCTGCTCTGCGACCGCAACCTCGGCATCGGCTCGGACGGCATCCTGCTGATCGGCGTACCGACCGGCGAAGCGCGTTACCCGCTGCGCGTCTTCAACCCCGACGGCAGCGAGGCCGAGATGTGCGGCAACGGCGTGCGCATGGTCGCGCGCAAGCTCAAGATGGAAGGCGCCATCAGCGGCGACACCGTCGTCCTCGACACCGGCGCCGGCGAGATCGTCCCCAAGCTGGGTGAGGGGTTCGAGGTCACCGTCGACATGGGCATCGCCCGCTTCGGCGGCGAGAAGCTCGACGGCTTCGACGGCGACTGCGTCGAGCAGACGCTCAACGCCGCCGGCCGCAGCTTCTCGTTCACGTTCGTCGACGTCGGCAACCCGCACGCCATCATCCAGTCGCCGTGGCCGCTCGAGCTCGTCCCGCTGCACGAGATCGGCCCGATGATCGAGCACCACACGTTCTTCCCGCGCAAGACCAACGTGGAGTTCGTGAAGGTGCTGGGCGAGCACGACGCCAAGATCCGCGTGTGGGAGCGCGGCGTGGGGGAGACCCGCGCCTGCGGCACCGGCGCCACCGCGACGGCCGTCGCGCTGGTGCGCACGGGCCAGTGCACGAGCCCGGTCACCGTAGAGCTCCCGGGCGGCAAGCTCGTCGTCGACGTTCGCCCCGACTGGCGCGTGTTCATGACCGGGCCGGCCGAGGAGATCTACCACGGCGACCTCTCGCTCGAGTTCCTGGCCCACCTGGAGTAGGGCCACCACCGCCGAGACCCGCATCTCCGGAGGACCATGAGGATCGCACAACGCGTGCGCACGCTGCCGCCGTACCTGTTCGCCGCCATCGAGCGCCAGATCGCCGAGCGCAAGGCTGCCGGCGTGGACGTCATCAGTCTCGGGATCGGCGATCCCGACCTGCCCACGCCGCCGCACGTGGTGGAGGCGCTCGCGGCCGGGGCGGCCGATCCGGCCACGCACCAGTACCCCAGCAACCAGGGCGAGCTCGGCTTCCGTGAGGCGGTGGCCGGGTTCTACGCGACGCGCTTCGGCGTCACGCTCGACCCGGCCGACCAGATCGTCCCGCTGCTCGGCGCCAAGGAGGGCATCGCCCACATCTGCCAGGTGCTGCTCGACCCGGGCGACCTGGCCCTGGCGGCGGACCCCGGGTACCCGGTGTACGTCACCGGCCCGATGCTGGCGGACGGCTCGGCGGTGCATCTCCCGCTCGTGCCCGAGCTGGGGTTCCAGCCCGACCTGGAGGCCATCCCGGCGGAGACGCTCGAGCGGGCCAAGATGGTCTTCGTCGGCTATCCGAACAACCCGACGGGCGCCGTGATCGAGGACGACTTCTTCGCCCGCCTCGTGGCCTTCGCCAAGGCCAACGACATCGTCGTGGTCCACGACAACGCCTACGCCGACATCACGTTCGACGGCTACGTGGCGCCGAGCTTCCTGGCGACCCCCGGCGCCTCCGAGGTCGGCGTCGAGATGTTCAGCCTCTCCAAGAGCTACAACATGACCGGTTGGCGCGCCGGCGCCATGCGTAGGCGACCGTGAGGTCGTCGACGCGTACTGGCGCCTCAAGACGAATCTCGACTCGGGCATGTTCGGCGCCGTGCAGCGCGCCGCCGCCGCGGCGCTCGCCGGGCCTCAGGACTGCGTCCACGAGATGTGCCGCATCTACCAGCGCCGCCGCGACCTGCTCGTGCACGCACTGCGCGCGGTCGGGATGCATGTCGAGCCGCCCAAGGGAACCATCTACCTGTGGGTGCCCGTGCCCGACGGCTACACCTCCGCCGGCTTCACCCAGCAGGTGCTGGACCAGGCGGACGTCGTGGTCACGCCGGGAGCGGCCTACGGGCCGTCCGGCGAGGGCTACGTGCGCCTCTCACTGACGGTGCCGGACGACCGCCTCGAAGAGGCCGTGCGGCGCATCGAGGAGAGAGTACGACTCTAGGCCGCCGCAGCACGGAAAGGCCGCCCGATGGGCGCTGAGACCGGTCTCGAGACCGGCGCGACCACCGTCCGCCCGCGTTCGGTCGTGTTCGCGGTCGTCCCCGGCCGTCACGGGGAGCCCGGCGAGGACGAGCAGCTGGGCGAGATCAAGGAACTCCTCCGCTCCGCGGACATGGACTGGGTCGCCGACGTGATCCAGCACAGAGACTCGCCCAACCCGCGCACGTATCTGGGCAAGGGCAAGATGGGCGAGCTCAAGGAGACGATCGCGGAGAGCGAGGCCACCGTCGCGGTCTGCGAGGACGACCTCTCGCCGGCGCAGGTGGCGTCGGTGCTCGACGCCGTCGACGCCGACGTGCTCGACCGCACCGAGCTCATCCTCACCGTGTTCAGCAAGCACGCGCACTCGCTTGAGGGAACGATGCAGGTGCACCTCGCCCAGCTCGAGTACGAGCTCACGCGCATGCGCGGCAAGGGTCTCGTGATGAGTCGCCTCGGCGCCGGCGTCGACATGCGCGGCCCCGGCGAGACCAAGATGGAGGTGGACCGGCGCGTCGTGCGCAAGCGCATCCAGACGCTCCGCCGCCGCATCGAGCAGATGGCGCGTACCCGCCGCACGCAGCGCGCCAAGCGCCTGCGCACCGGCGTGCCGCTGGTCGCGCTCGCCGGGTACACCAACGCTGGCAAGTCCACGCTGCTCAACGCGCTCACCGACGCCGAGGTCTCGGTGCGCGACCGCCTCTTCGAGACCCTCGACCCGACCTCGCGGACCTTCCGCTATCGCGATCGCGACTACGTGGTCACCGACACGGTCGGCTTCATCCGCAAGCTGCCGCACCAGCTCGTCGACGCCTTCGCCAGCACGCTCGAAGAGACGACCCTGGCGGACGTCGTCCTCGTGGTCGCCGACGCCAGCCTGGACCCGTCGGAGATCGCCGTCCGAGAGCAGACGGTCGCCGACGTGCTCGACATGATCGGCAGCACGGCGCCGAGGATCGTCGTCTTCAACAAGATCGACCGCCTGGACGACGGCAAGCTGAAGCGGCTGCGCGCCATGTACCCCGAGGCTGAGTTCGTCGCCGCGGCGGCCGATCGGGGGCTCGATGAGCTACGGGCCCGCCTGGCGCGCTTCTTCGATCGCGCGCTGCGCCCCGTGCGCCTGCTGTTCCCTTACGCCAAGGCCGGCGAGATGCACCGCCTGCGCGGCATCGCCAGCGACGTGCGCGAGGAGCACACGCCGGAGGGAGTGATCTTCGAGGCCCGGCTGCCCGCCGCGGAGGCCGGGCGCTACGCGCGCTTCCGTCTTGATCCCGAGATCCCGGATGAGGCCGAGGACGACGAGCTCGCGGACGAGGATGACGACTTCGAGGCGCCGGAAGCGTCGGAAGCTCCGCAAGAGGCCGGCGACGATGCCTGACGCCGGCCTGCCCGTGCCCGTCAGGCTCCTCACGCCGGCCGCCCGGCTGCCGGAGCGGGCCTACGAGCACGACGCCGCCTACGACCTGTACGCGGCGGAAGAGGCTACGCTGCCGCCCCTCGAGCGCACCGTCGTCGGCACCGGCATCGCCCTCGGGCTGCCCGGCCACCTGGCGGCGCTCACGCTCCCGCGCTCGGGACTCGCCGCCCGCCACGGCATCTCGATCGTCAACGCCCCAGGACTCATCGATCCGGGATATCGTGGCGAGGTGCGCATCATCCTCCTGAACACCGACGACACCTCCGAGTTCCACGTGGCCGTGGGCGACCGCATCGCCCAGCTGCTGTTCCTCCCGCTCACCTCGGTCGGTCTGGTGCAGGCAGACACGCTCGACGACACCCATCGCGGCGAGCGCGGGTTCGGCTCGAGCGGCACGGGGGGGAGGTGACATGCCGGACGCGACTCCGGATCCCGAGGCCGCCGGCGTCATGGACGACCCGCGAACCCTGGAGACAAGCCTACTATTCGCGTCGCAGGCCTGCTCATCCACGAAGGTAGTATCTTGATGGTAGAGCAGGGGAGAGGGGACGAGCGCTACTGGCTGCTCCCCGGCGGCGGCGTCCAGTTCGGCGAGACGCTCTCCGACGCGCTGCGACGCGAACTCCAGGAGGAACTCGGCCTTCGCGTCGGCGTCCAGCGTCTGGTGGCGATCGTCGAGTCGATCTCGCCGGAGCCGGACTACGCGAAGCACGTGATCCACCTGATCTTCGAGATCTCCGCGCCGGCGGAGGCGCTGCCGGAGCCGCACGACGTCAAGGTGCTCAACGCGCGCTTCCTGAACGAGTTCCAGCTCCAATCCGCGGATGTGCGCCCGCCCGTCGCCGAGTTCCTGAGCGCCTGCGTGAGGGAGATGCCCTCGTCACCGCAGTTTCTCGGGCGGCGCTGGTAGCCGCTTCCAGCGGTTCTTCGCCTCATGGCCCGTCGAACACCGCGACTCGGCCTCAGAGAGAACACGCGATAATCTCCGTTATGTAAAGCTAGACTTCGGAACCTCGTCAGCCCCCTCAAACGACCCCTCATCGCCGGTGGTGGCCGTCGCCGACCACTTCCACCTCCCCGACCTGCCAATCAGCGAAGAGCTGCGAACGGTGCGCCGCCCGCCCGTGCTCGTTCCACCGGCGTGTTCGAGCGCAAGAACCTGCGTTCGGATCGTCGCGTTGAGTCGCCTGCAGCCTCTCTGCCACCCGGCTTGGCCCGGCGCCGGGTCGGCCGAGCTGCCTGCGCAGTTCGGGTGTGTCCGCGCACACAAGGCGGGCTTACGAACGCTTGTTCGCATGTGCGGCTGACGGCAGTCCGCGACGGCCATGCGACGAGGGCCGCCTCACCTTGCCGTGGGGCGGCCCTTGTCGTGGTGTCTGCCGTCGCGCCCGGGGCCGGTCCTCACCGGTCCAGAGGCTGTTAGGAGCTTAGTGGCCGCCCACGACGTAGCCACCTGAGGCAACATGCAGGAGCGAGGTCCCGGGAACGCTGGGCCGGCGACGCTGAGCCCGCCGGCCCTCCTTCAGTACGTGATCAGGCTGTAGACGTCGTAGCCCTCGAGCTTCTTGCGGCCCTCAAGGGCGGAGAGCTCGATGATGAAGGCGACACCGACGACCCTGCCGCCGAGCTGCTCGACGAGCTCGATCTTGGCCTTGGCCGTGCCCCCCGTCGCCAGGAGATCGTCGTGCACGAGCACGTTCTGCCCCGCCTTGATCGCGTCGGCGTGGATCTCGAGCTTGTCGGTGCCGTACTCGAGATCGTAGTCGGCGGAGATGGTCTTGTGTGGAAGCTTGCCGGGCTTGCGCGCGCAGACGAAGCCGGCGCCGAGGCCGTAGGCCACGGCGGCGCCGAGGATGAACCCGCGCGCCTCCGCGCCCATCACGACGTCCACGTGCTTGCCGGTGCCGTACTCGACCAGGCGGTCGACGGCCTCGCGCAGGGCCCGCGGCTCCTGCAGCAGCGGCATGATGTCGCGGAACAGGATCCCCTCCTTGGGGAAGTCCGGGATGTCACGTACGTGGGCGGCGAGGTCGAAGCCGGCGTCTGTCATGGGATCTCCTTCTGAATGCGACTGCGGCGGCGCCGCTGCGGGTGACGGGGACCGCTCCCTCAGCGCGTGTCGCTGCCGGTGAGCCGGCGGACGCCGCGGGCGAGCAGGAGCTGGCGGAGCTGGGCGGACGCCTGGACCATATCGTCGAGCTGGTCCAGGCCCTCGCGGCGTCGTTCGGGCCGGTTGGAACGGAGCGCCGGCAGCAGCACCTGTTCGATCAACCCGATCTCGCGGTCGACGGCGCTCTTGACGACGCGGAGGTTCTTGGGGCGCAGGCCCAGCTGCGCCAGCTGCGCGGCGGCCGCCGCGATGCCGGCGTCGGTCTCCGTGTAGCGCTTGACGCCGCTGACCTGGCGGCCGTGGATGAGCTCGTAGTCCTCGAGCTCGTCCAGAAGGGCGACATCGGCTCCGGTCAGCTGCTGGACCTCTTCGGCGGTGTACTCGCGCCCCTCCCCCGGGCTCAGCAGGTCGGTCTTGCGCAATCCCTGACGCGCCGTCGGCAGCGGGCTGGCGGGGCTCCGCTCGAGCTCACGGCGGATGACCTTGAGGGGCAGGTATTCGTCGCGTTGCATGCTGAGCACGCGCACGAGACGTGAGAAGTCGTCCTGTGAGTACAGCCGGTACCCGGACTTGGTCCGCCTCGGCGTGACCAGTCCCTGCTCCTCCAGGTAGCGCAGCTTGCTGACGCTGATGTCGGGGAACTCCCCGCGCAGGCGATCGACCACCGTACCGATGGTGAGCAGACGCTCGTCACCCACGTCGAACAGCAGTTCCGCAGTCTCGGACATGTCGCCCCGGCGCCGTCAGGTCCCCGCCGGGGCGAGGAACGTGAGCTTGTATTTGCCGATCTGGATCTCATCGCCGTCGCTGAGCACGGTGCGCTCGCCGCGGCGGCGGTTGATGAACGTGCCGTTCAGGCTGCCCTCGTCGACGATCACCCAGACGTCCCCCTCTCGCATGACCACGGCGTGGTTGCGCGAGACGGTGACGTCGTCGAGGAAGATCGACGCGTCCGGATGCCGGCCGATGGCGATGCGCTCGTCCCTGAGTACGTAGGTCTCCCCCGCCCTGCCGCCGCCGCTGCGGATGACGAGGCACGCGTCGTCGGAGCAGGCCGCGAACGGTGTGGTCTCGCCGTCCTCCTCACCGGGGACGTAGCTGAGCGTGGTCGCCGACTCAGGCTGGTCCGCGAGAAGGCTGGCTCCGCAGCGGACGCAGAAGCTGGCGCCCTCTGAGTTGCGGATGCCGCACTCGGGGCAGAACACGCTACTTCTCCGCGTCCTCGTCGTCGCCGCGCTCGGGGGCGGGAGCGTCGCCGGTCGGCACCTTGCCGGCCAGGATTCGCGACAGGCCCGCCACATCGTCGGCGGAGATGACGGATTCGCCCTTGGCGTGCTTGCGCTGCAGGCGCATCACGAGTTCGGCGCGAAGGATGTCGAGTTCGCCGTGCAGGATACGGCGGCGGCGTGAGATGTCGCGCTCCTCCGCCTCGAGCTCCGCGATGAGCGCGCGCAGGTCGTCGTCCGAACGGGACACCAGATCGACGATGTCATCCATGGCGCGACTCCTCTCCGTAGGTAGAGGGCTGGATTGCCGATGCTACCGGACCCGGCCTCAACGTTCAAGCTCAGGTTGAGGTGGCCGGCCGGCGTGCAAGGTTCGCCTCATCGACCTCGTTGGGGCGCTCGATGCGCACGGTCCCGCCGGCCGCGAGACGGCGCAGCGCGTGGAGCGCGTCGTACTCGTCTGCGTCGCCGCCGACGAGGAGGCCTTCGACGACGTCGCCGACGGTCCGCGCGCCCGGACCGAGATAGCCGAGGACGCGCACCTCGAGGGGGTCTTCAGCCTCGCCGCCGAGGTACCGCACGATGGCCGGCGCCGGCATGCTCCGGCGCAGGCGGTAGGTCTCGTCGAGGCGGCGCATGCCTTCGATGAGCAGCGATTCGGTCGGCAGGTTGACTTCATCCTCCTCGAGCTCGGCCGACGGGTCGAAGTCGAACGACCCGGTCTTGAGCCCGAGGAGCGCGTAGAAGGCCCTTTCGGCCGTGAGCTCGCCGCTGTGCGCGCCGACCAGACGGCCGCCGCGGAACATCAGCACTCCGGCGACCGCGTCCTCCTCGTCGAAGAGGACGAGGCGGCCGGTCTTGCCGCCGACGGACGTCATCTCGACGAGGTCCGGGAGTGGCAGTTCACCGAGGTCGCCCTTCAGGCCCATGCCGGACCTTGCTCGCCTCGTGTGGTCATGCGCTCGCGTCCTCCATGCTTGTGACAGCTTCGCAGCCGGCACCCGGCTTCCTGCCCGAGCCCGGGCGCCCCTTCAACTCGGCCTCTCATGCTTTCCCCCTAACACGACGATACAGGGTGCAGCGCCGGCCGGACGCGGGCCCGCGGCGACGCTGATATATACTTCGGCCACCTCGGGCGTCTACGGGAGGAGCGTGCGTGGCTCGTCGAAAAGGACTCGTCATCAACGATCGCCAGCTGGACCGCTGCGACGACCTCCTGCAGAAGCTCAAAGAGGTCTCCGGGTCCAGCTTCCTCGCGCTCATCAGCACGTCCGGACAGCCCATCACGACGGCCTCGGACGAGTACCATCCTGAGACCCTCTCCCTGGCCTCGCTGGCGGCCAGCTCGTTCGCGGCCACGCAGCAGTTGGCCAAGATCCTCGACGAGAACGAGTTCACTCTGCTCTTCCACGAGGGCAAGGCGCTCAACCTTCACGTCTCCCAGGTGACCGACCAGGTGCTGCTCATCGTCACCTTCGGGCGCGAGACGCAGGTGGGCAAGGTGCGCCTCTACACGCAGCGCGCCATCGAGGTCCTCCGGCAGATCTTCGAGGGGCCGGAGGACGAGACCACGCCGGAGATGGACGCCGACTTCGAGGCGGCCGCCGGCACCGCCATGGACGACCTCTTCAAGGACATGTGAGACAGCCCTATGCCCCTGATCAACTTCGCCGCCCGCGAGATCAACTACAAGATCGTCTACTACGGCTGCGGCCTGTGCGGCAAGACCACCAACCTCCAGTACATCCACCGCAAGATCAACCCTGACGCCCGCGGCAAGCTGGTGAGCATCGCCACCGAGGAGGAGCGCACGCTCTACTTCGACTTCCTGCCGCTCACGCTGGGCACGGTCAAGGGGATGCAGACGCGGTTTCACCTCTACACGGTGCCCGGCCAGAGCTACTACAACGCGAGCCGCAAGCTCGTGCTGCAGGGGGTCGACGGGGTGATCTTCGTCGCCGACTCCCAGATCACACGTCTCGACGAGAACGTGGAGAGCTACCTCAACCTCTGGGACAACCTGCTCAGCCAGGGCGACGACCTCAGCAAGCTCGGCTTCGTCATCCAGATGAACAAGCGCGACCTCACGGAGGTCTTCTCGGTGGAGGACCTCAACGAGCTGCTCAACCACACCGATTCGCCGGTGTCGGAGAGCAGCGCGGTGACCGGCCAGGGCGTCTTCGAGACGCTCAAAGTGGTCTGCAAGCAGGTCATCGCGAAGACGGGCTAGGGCGGCGGCGCGGGAGCTCTCCCCCGCCGCCACACGATCGTGCGGGTCAGGTCCCGACGCGCTTGACCCAGTCCAGCGGATCGTAGTGCGACACGAACGTGTCGCGGAACAGCACGTTGCCGTGCGCATCCTTCACCGTCCGCTCGACCCTGACACTGCGGCCGTCGATGCCCTTCTCCCAGCGGATGATGCCGGGACCCAGGTCGCTGTCGTAGACCACCCTCGGGTCCGACTTGCCGTGGGCCGGCTTATGAATATCGTAGAAGCCGCTCGTCTTGTACTCGACCGTGCGCCCCGTCTTCCCCACCAGCGCCACCGTGAGCGCGCCGCCGTCGATCCAGCTGCGGATCATGATGCTCTTGCCGGTGTCGTTCCTGAACTTGAAGTCGGCGCTGCCCCACGAGACGGTGGCGTCGCGGCCGATCGGGTAGTGCGAGATGTACAGCGAGTGGGCCTCGCGCTCCACGACCGGGAGGCCGGCGAAGAACACGGCGTTGAAGAGCGTCGTGGCGTACTGGCAGATGCCGCCGCCGACGCCCTGGCGGAGGACGTTGTCGGCGGCGATCACCGGCGCGTAGTCGAACCCGCGGTTGGCCGTGCGCGGCCCCATCGTGGCGTTCAGCGAGAAGGTCTCCCCCGGCTCGACCACCGTGCCGTCCACCAGCTTGGCGGCGAGCGCGATGTTGTTGGCGCGCGACGCATTGCGCGGGTCGAAGTACGTGACGAACTGCGAGCCCAGAGCGGCCAGCCCCATGCTCTTCACGTCCGCGGTGCTCAGCTTGGGGAACGCCGGCGTGAGCGCCACGAAGATCGTGCGCAGGCCGCCGCCGGTGGCGGCGTCGTCGAGCTCGTCCATGAGTACGGGCATATCGAGCACCATCCCCGACTTGCTCTCGGTGACGTTCACCGTGCCGTTGTCGTTGACCTCGACCGTGGCGTCCACCGGGGGCGTCTCCGCGAAGGCGAAGATGCGGTGCAGTTCGTGGGCCGCGTGGTCGTTGTGGAACGTCAGCGGGAACTGATCGGCGTCGACACCCTTGTTGACCGACAGCATGTCGGCCATCTGCGCCGGCGTTAGGGTGACCTCCCTGGAGCGGTACCGAAGCGTGAGCGGGCGCGCGAGGTACTGGCCCGCGGCCGAGGCCCGCGCCGCGGCGTCGACGGTGCTCACGTCGGGCGCGACGACGCCGGTCGGGACCGGGCCGGCGTAGCTCCGCCCGGCCGCCACCGCGGCGAGGATCCCGCGCTCCAGCGCGACCGCGTCCAGCTGCGTGCCTTGCCGTGCCGGCACGACCGTGACGCGCTCGCCGCTCAGCTTGAGCCGCGCATCCTGCGCCGGCACGTCCGTCTGGGCGCGCACCGCTTCGATGCCCTTCTTGTAGGCGGTCGGATCGACGTGAACGACCGGGGCGACACGGCTCGCGCCCCCCGGAAGCCACACCCTCAGGCCGAGCGGGAGGTCGCGGCGGCCGGCGTCCATGGCCGCGGCCGCGGTCGCGCCGGAGTCGAGGGTGATGCCGAGCTGGTCGAGCGTGAGAGTGAGCGACTCGCCGCCGCGGGTCTCGAGGCGCACCGTCCCCACGCGGGGCTCGACCCTCGACGTGACGGCCGCGGCCGCGGCGGAGGCGTCGAGCCCTCCCATCGGCACCCCGGCGACGGAGACGCCGTCGCCGACGCGGCCCCACGTGACCGCCTGCAGCGCGACGAAGCCGGCGACCGCCAGCACGACGACGAGCAGGGCGGTCGCCACCCAGACGTGGCGCCGGTACCAGGCGCCGAGGCGCCGCAGCGGGCCTCGGCGGGAGACGACGGCGGGTTGCCCGGCCCCGGGCGAGAGTGCGTCCATGCGTTCCATTCTACGGCAGCGTTCGCCGCCCGCACCCCGCGTCCTACTCGGCGTTCTCCCGTATGACGCCGCGGACGACCTCGAGGAAGCTCTCGGCGAGGCGCTCGGACTCCTCGCGGTCGGCGCCCTCCGCGTATACGTGGAACACGGGCTCGTCGGCGTCGGGAAGCAGTTGGACCCAGCCGCTCTCGCGGCGCAGCTGGATGCCGTCCACGAGGCCGATCTCGGCATCGCTCGTGGCTGCCTGCCGCTGCAGGTGCTCGGTGGCGGTGCGCATGACGGTGCCCTTGAGCGCCCACGGGCACGCCACGGTCTTGTGGACGAGCGTGCTGAGGGGGATCTCCTTGAGCTGCTCGCTGAGCGGCCGCGCTTGCGGCGCAAGCAGCTCGAGCAGCTTGCCGAGGCTCATGACGGCGTCGAACGCCGGCAGGAAGCGCGGGAAGATGTAGCCGCCACCGAGAGAGCCGGCGAAGACGACGCCGTCCTCCGTCGACGCCTGCGCCAGCGCCGGCAGGGAGACCTTGGTGCGCTCGACCTCGACGCCGAACGGCTCCGAGAGCACCTCGGCGAGGTGCGTGACCGTGAGCGGCAGGACGATCTTCTCACCGCGCGTGGCGTGCTGCGCGACGAGCTTGACGTACAGGAGCAGGGCCTTCTCGAGCGGCACCTCGGCGCCGGTGTCGTCGACGATGTACAGCCGCTCCGCGCCGGGGCCGATGACGAGGCCGAGGTCGGCCTCCATCGTGCGCACCAGGCGCTGGACCTCCTGGATATTGGCGCCGAGCTCCTCGGCGCCCATGCTCACGTGGTGCTGGTCGTTGAAGGCGCGCACGGAGAGCACCTCGGCGCCGAGGTTCCCGAGCAGGTACGGCAGCGTGAGCGACGCCGGCGAGTACGAGTAGTCGATGACGAGCCGGTAGGCGCGGCTGCGGATGCGTTCCACGTCCCACGAGCCGATCAGGCCGCGCACGTAGGTCTCCATCGCCCTGTCCGGGAACTGGATCTCGCCGAACTCGCTGTAGAAGGCGCGCCTGAAGTCCTGGCGGCCGTAGTACTTCTCGATGTCCTTCTGGCGCGCCTCGCTGAGATTGATGCCCGGAGGTTCAAAGAGCTGTATCTGGATCATCTCCGGGTCCCAGCTGGCGATGCGCACGTGCAGGCCGCCCTGGGAGCTGCCGTTCTTGACGTCGAAGCGGTTGATCGCGCTGCTCGCTATGCGCAGATCGCGGACGACGACGCCGGTGGAGTTGAGGCCGGAGATGATGGCGCGCTTGATGACCCGCGACGCGGGGTGCGCGTCGCGGCTCGTGCACACTCGCGCCCCCTTCTTCAGCACCGTGCCGTAGGCCATCGCCATCTTGAGCGCCAGCTCGGCGGTGATGTCGACGTTGATGAGCCCGGTGATGCCGTCCTTGCCGAACAGCTGCGCGCTGCCGCGCGACTCCCAGATGATGCTGCTGTGGATCTGGGCGCCCGCCTCGACGGTCTTGTAGGGGTAGATCTTGACGTCGGGCGCGATGAAGGCCTGCTCGCCGATCACGGACTCGTCGCCGACGGCGACGCCCTCGCCGAACGTGGAGCCCGCCTTGAGGTCGCAGTTGCGGCCGATGATGGCGCCCAGGACCTTGGCGGACGCGCCCACGTACGTGTTGGCGCCGATCACGCTGTTGCGGGTCTCGGCGTGCTCCTTGACGACCACGTTGCTGCCGAGCACGGAGTAGGCCCCGATGGACGCCGTGCGGTCGATCTTGACGTAGTTGCCGATGAACGCGGGTCCCCGCATGTTCTCGAGCGAGTCGAGGTTGACCCCGTCGCCGAGGAAGATGCGGTTGTGCAGTTCGATGCCCGGCAGCTCGGCCTGGACCTTGCCGTCGAGCAGGTCGCGGTTGGCGGCGAGGTACTGGGGCAGGCTGCCGATGTCCTGCCAGTAGCCTTCGGCGACGTAGCCGTAGAGTGGGGCGCCCATCTCGAACAGCTTGGGGAACAGCTCCTGGCTGAAGTCGTACTGGGTGTCGGCGGGGATGTGGTCGAACACCTCCGGCTCGAGCACGTAGATGCCGGTGTTGACGGTGTCGCTGAAGACCTGGCCCCAGGTGGGCTTCTCGAGGAACCGCTCGATGCGGCCCTCTTCGTTGACGACCACGACGCCGAACTCGAGCGGGTTCTCCACGCGCTTGAGGGCGATCGTGACCATGGCGCCGCGCTTCTTGTGGAACGCGACGATGTCCTGAAGGTCGAAGTCGGTGAGCGCGTCGCCGCTGATGACGATGAAGGTGTCGTCGCGGAGCTCGTCCTCGGCCAGCTTCACGCTCCCCGCCGTGCCGGCGGGCGACTGCTCGACCGAGTACTGCATGCGCACGCCGAGCGTGGACCCGTCGCCGAAGTAGTCGCGGATGACCTTCGGCAGGAACATGAGCGTGACCACGGTCTCGTCGATGCCGTGCCGTTTGAGGAGCTCCACGATGTGCTCCATGCACGGCTTGCCGCACAGCTGGACCATCGGCTTGGGCTGGTTGCTGGTGAGCGGACGCAGGCGAGTGCCTTCGCCGCCGGCCATGACCACTGCGCGCACGCCTCACCTCGCCTTTCCCACGGGGGACTTGTACGGCTAGCGTACCAGATGGGCGTCGCCGCCCGGCCGTCACGCGAGCGCCGGGCGGCGCCCGGACTCACCCTCGCCGGCCTCAGGCGGGCGCTGCGCCCCCGCGGCCGGCGCGCACGTAGGCGAGCACCTTGTAGCCATACCAGAGGCCGCTGGCGATGTAGAGCGTCCCGCCCACCGCGAAGAACGCCCAGCCGAGCACCCTGATGTCGACGATGAACCACTCCAGGGCGCAGATGAGGATGAAGTTGGACGCCTTGCCCCAGCGGCTGATCTCCGGCCCCTTCGTCGTGTAGACACGCGTCGGGATGGCCAGGACCAGGATGATACCGTCGCGGATGAGCAGCGGAACGACCGCCAGCCACGGCAGCGTCCCGAAGTACCAGAGCATGGCCACGATCGTGAAGAAGAAGGCGCGGTCGACGATCGGGTCCACCCAGCGCCCGAACTCGCTCTGTACGTGGTAGGTGCGGGCGATGTACCCGTCGGCGACGTCGCTGAGAGCGGCGAACAGGATGACGATGGCCGTCGTCCAGCTCGCGCCCGGCGCGTCCCGGCTGTAGAGGTAGACGATCACCGGCAGAGCGCACAACCGGAGGACGGTGAGGGCGTTGGGGATGAAGCGGATGGGGCCCGGCGCGGGCGGCGCAGCGTCCATGACCCGAGTCTACCAGCAGGGTCGCTGACACACGTCCAGGCTCTACCTGCAACGCCCAATCCGCCGTGCGCAGCCGCGACGCGCGGCCGCTGCGAGGTCGACTACTTCGGCCTGGCGGCGCCCGGCGCGCATCGGCCAGGATCTTGCCGCCGCGCCTTGTACCGCGGGAGTCCCGGCCTGGAGGTTGGACCAAGACGCTAGGGCCGCGGCGGAGAGCCCTTCCGAGCCGTCCGCCACGGCCTCCGTCGCGGCGGTCCGCCTGTGCTAAAATGCCCGCTGTACGGTCGGCGTGTGGCGCAGCCTGGTTAGCGCACTAGTCTGGGGGACTAGGGGTCGCCAGTTCAAATCTGGCCACGCCGACCATTCTCTTTAGCCTCGAGTGGCCTTCGTCTCGACTCTACGATACCTCTCGCAGACCCCGCCTCTGTCCCGATTCTGTCCCACCTTCCTTCGGCCCACCTCCTCTCGCACTCGTGATCGACTGCGCGACGAGCGCCGCCGCCTTCTCTTGTACGCGCTGCAACGTGGACCCCGCTACTCTTGAGAGAAATGCGCTCTCGCGTCTTCCATGAATAGCTCCAGGAACACGCGGAAATTGCTCTTCTTCGCGAAGGCCTCGAACCGTAGGAAGAGGCTTCTCTTGAACGTCCCGCCGCGAGGAGTGAACGTGTCCCACGCATCGTATTTCAGGTCTCCGTCACCTGGGCCAAAGTGCACGAGCTCCTGCATCTCCACATGGAAGAAGGCGCCGTCACCCATGGCGTCCTCCTCCACCCGCTGCGTGATGTTATAGAGACCGCCACCGAGCCATAGGGATGTCCAGGCACTGTCGAGAATCGCCGTGGCGACGTCCTCCCTGTCCAAGTCCTCGGCCAGCCTCCAGCGCACGAGTGCCTCTTCGCTTTGCAGCATGGTTCCCCCGTTCGTCGCATTGGCCGCCAGCCTACGACCCGCCTCGGGCGGCGACAATGGGGTGAGGCAGCAGGAGCCATCCACCACGCAAAGAGGACCGGCTGAGAGCGCATCGCCTGGCTGGGCTCGCGTCGGCCGATCCGCTGTGCAGTCTAGAGGCCGCCTGAGGCCCGTGCAAGCCGCCTGAGCGCGCGTCCCGGGGTGACAAAGGGAAGGCGGCCCCCGTATCTGCGCGGGGCCAGCGCAGGGAGGCCGCCTGCGGTCTGACTTGGTGGAGAGAGTCGTCGCGGGGAGTTGTTGGGCGAACGCCGCGAACCGCTCCAGGAGCCTATGCTATGGATATCGTGGGAAGTCAAGCGTTTGCGTACTAGGAACGCAGAACGACCCGCCGCGAATCAAGCTGCCTGGTGGGCAAGGCGTCGGGTCGTGGGAACCTCCGAAGCTCCAAGACGTTCCATGACTTGACCCTACACCGAACAAACGGCCCGGGAGCAGCGCCCCCGGGCCGTCGCCTGAGCCGCCTGCCGCGTCCGGTAGGCTGCGAAAGAACGGCCCATGCCCGCCCTCGTGACCCCCATCGGCGTCTACGCCGTCCCCGTCCTCGTCGCCCTCGAAATGGCCCTCATCCGCGACCCGCGCCGCGACCACCACGACGACTCGCTAGCCCGGCGCTGGCTGAGACCTAAAGGAGACGGTGCGACGGGTCGAAGACTGGGGTGCAGCCGGTGGAAGACGACGCGAGGCTCAACGCAGCGCCTCCGCCTGTCCCCGCACCCACCGGCTGCACCACGACCTCTCGGTGGCCGCGTCGTTCTCCCCTACGACGCGGCGGCCTTCGCGTAGATGCGGCCCGCCGATGCCGGAGGAAGAGGGTAGCCCGACTGTCATCGTCACGCGAAGAAGCGATCCCAGCGTTGCCCCGGCTACATGACGACCGCTGTGGCGCGGTCAACGCTCAATAGCGCGGCGGGGGCAGGCTGTGCTGGGATCGCTCAATGAGGCTACAGGCCGGTGGAGTCACTTACCAGCCTAGTCCGTTTGTCGAAGTTGCGAAGACAGGCCGCCCCCTTGAGTCGTCAGAGGCCGGGGACGGGCCGCTGAGGCGATTCTGAGCGCCGTTCGCGGCCCCGGGGAAGGGTCACGATGAGGCGCCGCGGGTGATGATCACGCCGGTGGCGGCCAGCGTCACTTCACCTTCGTGATCTTCATGACGCCGCTGACTTTCAGATACTGGCCCTTCGTAAGCTTTACAGAGAACTGACCGGTGAGCTGCGGGCTCTTCGCCACGATGTTCTTGCCGTTCGGGTCGGTCGAAATCTGGTAGCGGGTGTCTTCGCTGAGTGACTGCCCTTTGTAGGTGCCAGCGGGTATGGCGGTGCCGACCACATACGTGCCAGCGCTGAGCAGCAAGGTTGCAGCTTTCGTCGGCTTCGTCGTCGGGCTGACGGCGGCTGCTGCCGACGCTGGCGGCTTCGGGCTGACGGCGGCACCTCCCGACGCGTGCGGCGTCGGGCTGACGGCGGCTGCTGCCGACGCCGGCGGCGTCGGGCTGACGGCGGCCCCTGCCGACGTTGCCGGAGTCATCGTGGGCGTACCCGTTGGCAGTAGCGTCGGACTGCTTCCACAGGCCACGACCAGCAGCCCCAGTGCACTCAGCAGCAGCCCTACCAGTAGCTTCTTCACGGTGCCCCTTCGTTCGCGTGCCGGTGCCGCCAGTAGTGCGCGGCCGTTTCATCCACCTATAGTAGCGGTCTGGACGTCCAGTGACAGCCGGGCGATTGCCCGGCGCGGAGGCCCGCCACCCGCGAGGGCTGCGGGGCCTCATGAGCGGCCGGCTGGTTGTCCGTAACGGGGTTCGACCTGCCGTGAGATCGTTGCCGCATCAGCCTACGATTTGCCAAGAAGCGTCGACGACGACGCAAAGAGACGGCGCGGCTTGGGATAGAATAGCGGTTCTCGAAGAGGAGGGCCTCGACATGAAGATCAAGATCCTGTGCACGCTGGGACCATCATCGCTCCATCCGCATGTGATCCAGGCGCTCGATCAGCGGGGTGTGGACCTGCTGCGCATCAACCTGTCGCACACTGCCCCCGACGCCCTCGAGGAGACTATCGCTGCCATCAAGGCCGTCTCTTCCACGCCCATCTGCCTGGACACTCAGGGTCCGCAGGTCCGCTGTGGACGTGTCGCTGAGGACGTCATGCTGCTCGAGAACGCGGAGGTGCGGCTGACCGCCGAGCCGGTGACCGGCAGTGACCGGGAGATCTCCCTATGGCCGGACTCGATCTTCGACACCCTGACCTGCGAGAGCCGGGTCAGCGTCGACTTCGATGGAGCCGTGCTGAGGATCACCGGCGTGGACACAGGGTCGGCGCAGGCTGTGGTCGTGTCCGGCGGCAAGGTGCGCACCAACAAGGCCGTGACCATCGATCCGCAGCCGGAACTGCCGGGGCTGACCGACCAGGACGTCGCCGCGATCCGCGTAGGCGCCCGCCATGGGATCACGCACTACGCGCTTTCCTTTGCCTCGAACGCCGCACATGTGGCCAGCATCCGCGAACTGGCGCCGGCCGGCGCCCACATCATGTCCAAGATCGAGAGTCGCTGCGGGGTCCGGAACATGGACGGCATCATCAGCGCATCGGACTCGATCCTCATCGACCGGGGGGATCTGTCGCGCGAGGTCCCGCTCGAGTACGTTCCCTACTATCAGAAGGCGATCGTTCGCCGTGCCAACCGATGGAGCCGCCCCGTGTACGTGGCCACCAACCTCCTTGAGTCGATGGTGACCAACCGCCGGCCCACCGTCGCCGAGGCGAACGACATCGCCAACACCCTCCTGGACGGCGTGCATGGGCTGGTCCTGGCGGCGGAGACGGCGGTCGGGCGCGACCCTGTTGGGTCCGTCGATATCGCGCTGCGGGCGATCGAGGCCTTCGAGCGTACCAACGACGGCCAGCTCCTGGCCGAGGACCGCGTCTCTCTCAGCTCCGTAGTCTAGAGACCCGAGCCGGCGTCGCGCGGCCTGACTTCCCCGGAACGCCTACCGGCCCCTGGCCGAAGGCCCGAGGGCGTCCATCGTGGCGTTGTCAGTCCGGACGACACGAGACCGCAGCCCAAACGGCGACTCGACAAGAGGCGTAGTAGCATCGCTGTGCCGCGCGGGCCGACAAGGGCGAGCGCACGGCTCACAGGTGGAGGGGAATAGTGGCGAAGCTGGCCGTACCCCAGTCTGGGTGCAGAGCGCCGACGGAACGCCGCTGGCTTCTGGCGGAGAGAAGGGCCGCACCGTACCTCGTGGTCCTCGTGTTCTGCAGCATGGTCGACTGGGCGCTCACGATGGACGCTCTCGCCATGGGGATCGCCCGCGAAGGCAATCCTGTGATGGCCGGCGTCTTACAGATGGAGCCGCTCGCGTCCTTCGCCATGAAGCTGGGGATCCCGGTTCTGGGCGGCCTGTTCCTCTACGCCCGTCGTTCCAACAGGTACGCTCGCTTCGGGATCAAGTTGTCGGCGTGCGTCTACGTGGCCCTCACGCTCTACCAGATCGCCGGACGGCTGTTCGTCCTCTAGACGCGAGTCAGGGCGAGGATCGTGGCCGGCACCGAGGCCGCCAGAGAAGCCCGCGCCGTGCGCCTTTCATCCCGGTCGCCTGAAGCGGGCGATCAAGCCCCGTACGCGCGACGGCCGGCCAGTGGCCGGCCGTCGTACTTCCCAGTGCAGGCGACTGCTCGAATCAGAAGCCGACGGCGCTGATCTCGGGACGTGGCCCCCCATCGTCCCCGCCATTTCCGCCTTTGCCGCCATTCCGCGGGCGCTTGAGAGCCTCGGCGATGTCGTCGGGCACGGGAAGGTCACGCAGCAGGATGCCGTACAGCTTGTCGGCCAGCGCCGGAGCCTGATCGAGGACGCAGGCCACCTGGCGGAGGCGATACTCCAGGAAGAAGTCCGCCTCGACGCGCAGCGCTTCGGCGATCACCGCGATCACGGCATCGGCCGGCACCGGCCTGGTCCCCTTGGTCAGGTGGTTGAGGTAGCCCGCGGAGAGCTTGGTCTTGTACGCCAGCTGGCGATAGCTGAGCTGGCGCTCGTCCATCAGACCTTTGAGCGCCGCGGGGAACCTGTCCTGAGAGAACCGGTTCCGCGCGATCGGTGTGGTGTACATAGTTCCCATGGCACTACCGTGTATCGCCCCAAATGGCTGGATACTTGATAGGCAACGGCGCGGATGTTGTCAGCGCGGGCAACGCATTGGCCGAGGGGGAGCGAGCCTGACGGGACGCGTGGCGGGGCGCTCACGCCTCCGCGAGCAGCTCGCGCAGAGCGGCGGCGAGGTCCGCGACGGGCACGTCGCGCCGCTCGCCGCCGTCACGCCGCTTGAGCTCGACGAAGCCCTCGCCGGCGCGCTTGCCGACCACGACCTGCGCCGGGCAGCCGAGCAGGTCGGCGTCCTTGAACTTGATGCCGGGGCTCATGTCGCGGTCGTCGTAGACGACCTCGAAGCCTTGCGCCCCGAGCTGCGAGTACAGGTCGTCGGCCAGGCTCCGCTGCACGTCGTCGGAGGCGCGCACGAGGACGAGATGTACGTGGAACGGTGCGATGCTCGCCGGCCAGCAGATGCCGTGATCGTCGTGGTGCTGCTCCACGGCGGCCGCGGCGATGCGCGCGAGGCCGATGCCGTAGCTGCCCATGACGATGGGACGCTCCTTGCCGTCCTCGTCCAGGAACGTCGCCCCCATGGGCAGCGAGTACTTGAGGCCGAGCTGGAAGATGTTGCCGACCTCGATGACGCGCGCGCCTTCGAGCTCGCCCGAGCACTGCGCGCACGGGTCGCCGGGGCGTGCGTCGCGCAGGCTGGTGAACGTGGCCTGCGGCGCCTGTTCGAGGCTGACGCCGCTGCGGTGGAAGCCGGCCTTGTTGGCGCCGGCGACGTAGCGGCCCAGGCGCAGCGCCTCGTCGGCGAAGACGGGCAGCGGCGTGGGCACGGGGCCCACGAAGCCGGGCTCGACGCCCTGGGCCTCGAGGACCTCGTCGGCGGTCGCCATGCGGAAGTCGGCGCCGAGCGCCTTGCGCAGCTTGAGCTCGCCGAGCTCGTGGTCGCCGCGTACGAGGACCATGACCGGGCCGGAGGCGGCGGCTGCGCCGCCCGCGCCGGCCTCTCCCCCGCCCTGGGGCACGACCACGAGCGCCTTGATGAAGGCGCGCGCCGGCAGCCCGAGATAGGCGCCGACCTGCTCGATCGTCCTGCAGTCAGGCGTGTGGAGCTCCGCGGCCGCGAGCAGGTCGACCGGCGCGCCGCTGGCTTTGGCGAACGGCGCGTCGGCCGCGCCGCGCGGCTCGAGCTCGCTCGCCGGCGGCTCGGGATCCGGGCCGGCGACTCCGGTCTCGACGTTGGAGGCGTAGCCGCACTCGCGGCAGAAGACGATCTCGTCCTCGCCGGCGTCGGCGTAGGCCATGTACTCGTGGCTGATCGCGCCGCCCATCATGCCCGAGTCGCCCTCGACCATCATGAACGCGAGGCCGCAGCGCTCGTAGATGCGGTCGTAGGCGCCGATGTGCAGCCCGTAGCTCTCCTGCAGCCCCTCTTCGCTCACGTCGAGGCTGTAGGCGTCCTTCATGATGAACTCGCGCGTGCGCAAGATGCCGCTCTTGGGCCGCGCCTCGTCCCGCTCCTTGGTCTGGAAGTGGTACCACATCTGCGGGAGCTGCTTGTAGCTGTGGATCTCGCGCGCGGCGAGCCAGGTGACGACCTCTTCGTGAGTCATGGCCAGCGCCAGGTCGGCGCCCTTGCGGTCCTTGAGGCGGAACATCTCGCCGCCGATGGCGTCCCAGCGGCCGCTCTCCTGCCAGATCTCCGCCGGCTGCAGGACCGGCATGAGCATCTCCTGGCAGCCGATGGCGTCCATCTCCTCACGGATGATCTGCTCGATCTTCTGCAGGACGCGCCAGCCGGCCGGCAGGTACACGTAGATGCCGGCGGCGAGCTGGCGCACGAGACCGGCGCGGACCATGAGCTTGTGGCTCACGGCCTCCGCGCCGGCCGGATCCTCTTTGACGGTGGGAAGCAGCAGCTGACTGACGCGCATGAGCACCCCGATCACGAACGGCCTGGTCCAAGCCGGGGAATGATATCATCCGGCGCTCGACGAGTCCGTGAGACCGGGCGGAGGTACCAGCCATGCGCATCCTGTTCGTGCTCCCGGAGCTGCCCACCCGACGTTCACGGCCGCGCAGGCGCGGCCGCTCGCGCTGATCCGCGCGGCGGCGCAGAAGCATGAGATCGCCGTCGTGGGGGCGGCTACCGCAGACGCCGACCTGAGCGTCCTGCGCGAGCTCTGCGCGGACGTCCGCGTCGCGCCGGCGGGCGAAGCCACCCCGGCGGTCCGGCGCGCCGGGTCCGCCGGCAGGCGGCTCGTCTCGCCGGTCCCCCTCGTCAGCCGCGGCCGGTCGAAGGCCGTGGCCGCCCTCGTCGACGAGGTCGTGGCCGACTGGCAGCCCGACGTCATGCTCGTCGAGACGCTGTACGCAGCGCACTACCGCGTGCCCGGGGTGCGACTGATCGTCGACCTGCCCGAGGTGCCCAGCGGGCTGTGCGAGTCGGCGTCGGCGGCGCGCCCGGTGCGCTACCTCGCCGCCAACCTCCAGGCGGCGACCAGCCGCCGCTACGAGCGCCGCCTCCTCGACGACGCGCTCCCGGTGACCATCAACGACGGCGACCGGGAGCGCCTCGCCGCGCTCGGCGTCGAGGCATACACGATCCCACTCGCCATCCACCTGCCGCCCGAGGACGCGCTCTACGAGCGCGCCTCGCGCGCCCGCCACGACGAGGCCGTCCGTCTGCTCTTCATCGGATCCTTCCTGCACCCGCCGAACCGCGAGGCGGCCAGGTTCCTCGTGCGCCGGCTGGCGCCGGAGCTGCGCACCGCACGGGTGCCCTTCGCCCTCGTCATCGCCGGGCTGCGGGCGCCGCCGTGGCTGCGCAGGGCCGGCGGCGCCGGCGTCACCGTGATCTCCGACGCGCCGGACCTCGACCCGCTCTACCGCAGCGGTGACATCGTGCTCGCGCCGCTGCCGCACGGCGGCGGCACCAAGAACAAGACGCTCGAGGCGATGGCCTGGGGCCTCCCCGTGGTCGGCACGCCGCAGGCGTTCACGGGCCTGCCCCAGCTCGACGGCAGGGCCTTCGTCGTCGACCCGCTCGAGCCGCCGCGTATCGCCAACCGGATCCAGGTGCTGCGCGACGACCCCGAGCTTCGCCTGCACCTGGGCGCGGCGGCGCGCGAGTACGTCGCCGGCGCGCACGGGCCGGAGCTCGCCGCGGCACGAGCGGCCGCCCTCTTCGACGCCGTGGCCGCGGGCGGCGGCGTCGCGGAGGCGGAAGGGCTCGCCCGGGCGAGCGCGGAGGGCGAAGGTCCCGGGCAGACGCCCGCGCTCTGACGGACGCGCGCTCCGCTAGCGGATCGAGACCGTCACCGTGCGGCTCCAGGCCTCCGCATGCGCCGCGGTGCCGGGCAGGCGCGCGCGCAGGCGATAGGTCTCGTGCTTCGGCGTACCGAACGGGCGGCTCGTCCAGGTGCGCCCGTCATGCAACGCCACCGATCGCTCCAGGCTGACCGGCCGCCAGCTGCCGCCGCGGTCGGTGAACAGCTCGACGCGTCCCCCGGTGAGCTTGGGGGTGACGGAGCCGGAGAAGCGGAACACATCACCGACGTGCAGATCGAAGCGCGAACGTGCCGTGCCGATCTTCGGCTGGACTACCACCTGGGCGGGCTGAGTGACCTGCACGGGTGTTCCGCCATACTTGAACTCCAGGCGATACTCGTGCGTGAGCGCCGGTCTGAGCGGGAACGAGAGGCGCCGGTTCCAGTCGCCGGGCGTCCACGGGACCTGCTCCTCCGTCGTCCAGGCACGCCCCGGGACCCGGCTGCGCAACAGCAGCACACCAGGCGCGCCGATGCGCACCGTCGCCGTGAGGCTCGTGCTCTTGCCGACCACGATGCGGGTGCTCGAGAGCGTGGCGGTCGCAGGCTCGCGACCGGCGCTCAACGTGCGGACCAGACGGCCGTCGGCGCCGAGAAGATAAGCGACGCTCTGGCCGCCGGGGGCGACGGCGCGGGCGGCGGCGCTGAGTCCAGACGGGCCAGCAGTCCAGAGCTGGCTCGGCGTCTCGAAGAAGCCGGCGGTCCCGGCGCCGGCGATGAGCAGACCGAGCTCGGGCACGCCGGCCCAGGCCAGAGCCGGCTGAGTCAGAGAGCTCAGGTCGGGCAGCCCCGGCAGCGAGGCGAAGGCGAGCGCATCGTCGCTGCCGAGCACGTCACCGCCGGCGGCCACGAAAAGATCGGGCACGCCGTCGCCCCAGACCGGGGCGGCGGAGGCCGCCACGGCGGTCACCGGTCCGGCCGCTGCGCCGGCGAGCGCCCACGCGCCGGCGCTCCCCACGAGGATCTCGCCGGCCGCGGAGCCGGCTACGGCGGTGCCGTCCCCCGCGATCGCGACGGAGGTGAGTGCGCTCACAGTGGGCGATGCGACGCTCTGCCAGGTGGCGCCCGCATCGCCGCTGTTGAAGATCGTCCCGTCGTCGCCCACGGCGAGAGCCTGAGAGCCGCGCAGCGCGACGTCGTTGATCGCCGCGCCGGGAGCCGGTCCCGCGTAGGCGGGCGCCTTCCAGGTGCTGCCGCCGTCACTCGTGACGAGCAGGCGGCCGCCCGAGGCGACGACGCCGCGTCCGGACGTGCCCACCGCGATCGCCGCGAAGGACGCCGCCTCGAAACCGGCGGGTACGACCACCTTCCACGAGAGGCCTCCGTCCCGCGAGACGGCGATGTGGCCCCCCTCGCCCGCCGCGGCGAGGCCGCCGGCGCCGAAGGCGTGCACGTCGTTGACGGCCCACTCGGCGCCCCACGGCTGACTCACCGGCGACCACGGCGTCGTGGCGACGGCCGCGGTGGCAGGGGCCGCGCAGACCGCGATCATGCACACCGCCAGCCCCAGGAGCAGGCAGGCACGACCGCGGCGAGAGATGTTCGAGAGCAGGCTCACGGCGGTGGGGGCTGTGGAGGCGAGCTGGGGGCCGGCGTGGGCTGGGGCGCGGGCGCGGGCGCCGTCGCCGCCTGCGTCGGGGAAGGCTTCGGCTTGGGGGCAAGCGCCGCTCGGGCTTCCGCGACCAGGGCTGCCGCGCCGGGGAAGTCCTTGCGTACGGCGACCACCGCGAGCGCCTTGCGCAGCGCCAGCCGCCAATGGCCGCCGGCCGCGGCGTCCCTGGCCTCGGCGAGCTGGTCACTCAGCCCCTGACCCTTCTCCGCCCGGGCCCCGAGAGCCCCGGCTACCTCGCTGGACGGCTCGAGAACGAGAAGCGCGGCGGCGTAGCTTCCCGCGCTGCCCCACTCGGCGTTCCCGAGCGCCGCCCCCGCGGCGGCCTCCAGGTCGGTCGCCAGCCTGCCTGCCGACGCTTGTGCCGTATCACTGCTGCCGAGCACGGCGGTCAGGTCCTCCTCACGGATCGCCCGCAGCGCGGCGAGGACGCCGTTCGCGTCTCCGGCATCGAGGCGTGTGCCGGCCAGACGGAGCCCGGCGACGACGGCGTCCTGGCGCGCCTTGTCCTGCTGCAGCAGCGCCCTTTGGGCATCGAGAGCGCGCTGGGCCTGGTCCCCGAGGCTGGGCGCATCGCGGTACGGGAAGACGAGGACCCGGGCCATGGAGAACTCCAGGACCGCCGTGGCGTACGCCTTCTGGTCGAGGGCCTCGACGCCGCGCGCGTAGCGACCGGCGGCGGTCCCCACCAGGAGACCGACCACAGCCGCGACGACGACGATCACGGCCGCGCCGCGCAGGACGAGCGACCGCGTCCGCGCCGCCGCGTAGGGATCGTCCCAGCCCTCCTCCTGCTCGGCGCTCCGCCAGCCGGGCGGGAGGTCCGAGGAGGCGACGTCTGCGGGCATCTCGGCGACGGGCTTCGTGGCGACCCCCCTCTCTCGGCTCGGCCGTCTCCCCGGCTCGACCGTCTCCTCCGGCTCGACCGTCTCCTCCGGCTCGACCGTCTCGGCCTTGGCGGGAGCGGCCTTCTCGCCGGCCGGCTTCTCGGCCGCCGGCTTCCTGGCGGCCGACTTCCTGACCGCAGTATCCCCATTGTCGGTCTTGGCTACGGATTTCATTACGGCCGGCGTGGCCGCGATCTCGCCCGGCTTTGCGGCGACCTCGCCCGCGTTGGCGGCGGCAGGCCTCTCGGCGGCGGCAGGCTTCCTGGCCGCGGGCTTCTTCGCGGCCGGCTTTCTGGCTCTGGGCTTCCCTGCAGCCGGCCTGGCGGCCTTGGCATCCGCCCCGGCGACGATCGGGTCACCGGCCGCGGGCTTCTTGGCGACCGCCTTCATGACCGCGGGCTTCTTCGCGGCCGGCTTCTGCGCGGCCGGCTCTCTTGCCGGCTGCTTCGCGGCCGGCTTGCCCCGGCTGTGAGTCGAGTCGTCCACGTTCCCCGATGGCCCCCGGTCTCAGAGATCTCTCTCCGAGCATACCCGCGTGGCGCGGCCTGTGGTACCCGGCGAACGTCGTGCCGGCGGCCTGCTCCGCTTACTCCCGGTAGCACTTGACGTCGAAGCCGCGATGCAGGTTGAGGGCATCGCGGCGGGCCTGGCCGACGTCGTCGGCGACCATCTCACGGACCAGGTCCTCGAACCCGACGGTCGGCGCCCAGCCCAGGCGCTCGCGCGCCTTGGAAGCGTCGCCGATGAGGCTCTCGACCTCGGTGGGCCGGTAGTACCGGGGGTCGACCCTGACCAGGGTCGCGCCCGGCTGCACCGGCTCCGGCGGCGCCGCCGAGCCGTCGGGCGTGCCGGCGGCGGGGCCGTACCCGTCGCGCACGGCGGCTAGCAGGCCGGCGTCGACAGAACTGACAACGCCGGCCTCCGCCTCCTCCGCCCCCTGCCAGCGCAGGCTCACGCCGATCTGCGCAAAGGCCAACTCCACGAACTCGCGCACGCTGTGCTGGACGCCGGTGGCGATCACGTAGTCGTCAGGCTCGTCCTGCTGCAGCATCAGGTACATGGCGCGCACGAAGTCGCGCGCGTGGCCCCAGTCGCGGCGCGAGTCGAGGTTGCCGAGCCACAGGTCGCTCTCGAGGCCCAGGGCAATGCGGGCCACCGCCCGCGTGATCTTGCGCGTCACGAAGGTCTCGCCGCGGATCGGGCTCTCGTGGTTGAAGAGGATGCCGTTGCTCGCGTGCATCCGGTAGGCCTCGCGGTAGTTCACCGTGATCCAGTAGCCGTAGACCTTGGCGGCTCCATACGGGCTGCGCGGGTAGAAGGGCGTGGTCTCGCGCTGCGGGACCTCTCGCACCTTGCCGAACATCTCGCTGGTCGAGGCCTGGTAGAAGCGCACGCTCCCCCCCAGGCCGAGGATGCGCATGGCCTCGAGCAGGCGCAGCGTGCCGAGCGCGTCCGAGTTGGCGGTGTATTCAGGAGTCTCGAAGCTCACCTGTACGTGACTCTGGGCGGCGAGGTTGTAGATCTCGTCGGGCTGCGTCTCCTGCACGATGCGGATGAGGTTGGTGGCGTCTGTGAGGTCGCCGTAGTGCATGAAGAAGCAGCCGCCGGGCAGGTGCGGGTCCTGGTACAGGTGGTCCACGCGCTCGGTGTTGAAGGAGCTCGCGCGGCGCTTGATGCCGTGGACGGTGTAGCCCTCACCGAGCAGGAGTTCGGCGAGATAGGCGCCGTCCTGCCCGGTGATGCCCGTGATCAGCGCCGTCTTGCCCATGTGCCCCCCGTTCGCAGCGCCGGCCCGCAGCTCAGGCGCGATTCTCCAGATACCACTCGTAGGCGCGACCGATGCCCTCTTCGAGGCCGACCGTCGGCGCCCACCCGAGGCCGCGCAAGCGGCTCACGTCCATGAGCTTGCGCGGCGTGCCGTCCGGCTTTGACGTGTCCCACTCGACGGGTCCATCGTAGCCCACGACGCGCTGCACGAGGGCGGCGAGCTCACGGATCGTGAGGTCCTCGCCGCAGCCCACGTTGAGCATGCCGTCGGGCACGTCGGCGGCCTGCACGTGCTCGAGGCAGAAGACCACAGCGCTCCCGACGTCGTCGACGTAGAGGAACTCGCGTCGCGGCGCGCCGCTGCCCCAGAGGCGGACCGGCCGGGCCGGCTCACGCCCGCCGGCCTCTCCCCCGTTCCCTGCCTGCCCGGCGCCGGCGGCCGTCCCCTCGTGGAACCTGCGGATCAACGCCGGCAGCACGTGGCTGGTCTCGAGGTCGAAGTTGTCGCCGGGACCGTACAGATTGGTCGGCATGAGCGAGAGGCAGTCGGCGCCGTACTCGCGGTTGAGGCTGCGGCACAGTTCGATGCCGGCGATCTTGGCGACGGCGTAGGCGCGGTTGGTCTCCTCCAGAGGGCCCGTGAGCAGGTACTCCTCGCGCAGCGGCTGCGGGGCCTCGCGCGGGTAGATGCAGGAGCTGCCGAGGAAGATGAGCTTGCGCGCGCCGGCAGCGTGCGCCTCGCCGATGACGTTGGTCTCGATCTGCAGGTTCTGGAAGATGAACTCCCAGGGCTGCTCCCAGTTGGCGAGGATGCCGCCCACCTTGGCGGCGGCGACGATCACGACCTCAGGCTGCTCGGCAGCAAAGAAGCGCCGCGTGGCGCGCTGGTCGGTGAGGTCGAGTTCCTCGAGGTCGGGAAGGAGAAGGTCCCGGTAGCCCGCCGCGTGCAACGCGCGCACGATCGCGCTGCCGACGAGGCCCGTGTGCCCCGCGACGTAGATACGCGAGCGTTTGTCGAGCGTCGTGCCCACGGCGAGAGTCTATCAGGACACCGCCGGCCCACGTCTCGTGCGCCCCCTACTCGTCGAACTCCTCGCCGTCCACGAAGTCCTCGCCGTCCACGAAGTCCTCGCCGTCCACGAGCCGCGCCGTCTCCCAGTCCGAGGACCCGTACTGCACGCCGAGGACACGCCGGTCGTCGAGCGGGCGTGGGCTCTTGCTGCGCTCCTGCTCGATACGTCCGGCATCTCGAAGGTCCTCGTACTTCTGCGGCGACAGCAGGACTGCCGTGATGTAACCGCGCTGCGTGATGAAGAAGGGGTCAGGTGCCCTGTGCGCCTTCTCTATCAGTCGAGCGATGTCCCGGCGGAGATCACTGACGGGGATGATGATCGGAGTCGTGTCCAAACCTGCCACCGTGGGAAGGGTGTGACTCTGCACTGCCTGGACGCATCGTAGGTCCGCATCAGCCGCACGGACAGAGTGACGATGGCAACGCAGGGTGACGGATGCCGACGACGGGAAGCCGAAGCCAAGCCGTCGGGCGCCATGTATGCGATAGCGTGTCGTACCGGCGGACGTACGTCAGAGAGTACAACCGTACGTTTGGACGTCCGTGCGGACGTACGAGCCCCGCGGCAGGATGGTTCTGGCGGCGGGCGGTCAGCATTCGTCGCAAACGCCGTGCGCTTGCGCTCGACGCGGTAGCACAGGAGCGCAAGCGCACGCGCGCCGAGATCGTCCGCGATCTGCGACGCCTCGAAGCGCCGGCGCAGCAGCGCGTGCGTGTCACCATCCACGAGCGCCTGGCCGCCACACAGCTCTGCGAGGCCAGTATCGCGACGGCAAGGTCTGAGAACGCGAGCGGGCGGGGCCCAAGAAGGCGGACGGGCGGGGCCCAAGAACGCGGACGGGCGGGGCGGCCCTTCCGGCCGCCCCGCCCGTCCCGAGACGGGCTTCTTGCCGACGCTCGGCCTACTTGACCTTCAGCGTGCTGCTGTTGCCCGTGGTCGCGGAGGCGTAGATCGGCTGCGGTGAGCCGGACGGCGTCGCCGCCGTGCTCGCCTTGAAGCGGTACTTGCCCGTCTTCGAGATCTTCAGCTTCAGCGAGTACTTCGTGTAGGAGCCATTGTTGGCGTTCGTCGCCTTGTACTCCTTGTACTTGACCCACGAGTGGCCGTTGTAACGATACGCGGTGAGCTTGACCGTCTTGGCCCCCGCGGGGAACCGCGGCTTGAGCGTGCCCGAGACGGTGAAGTTCTTGCCGTCCTCGACAGACGATGGCACCTTAGGAACGCCGAGGGCCGGGCGCACGGCGATGACCAGCGTCGGGCTGATGGACGGCCCGTAGGTGCCGTCGCCGAGGTAGCTGAACCGGTAGTACGTCTTCTGGACGGGGTAGACGACCATGGCGTACTGACCGGTCGCATACTGGGCGGGGTCGGTCGTCACCGTGGCGAGCAGGGTCCACGAAGCCGTGGCGCCGGTCGGCGACCACTCGACGCGCACGAACTGGTTCCCGAGCGCCATGGGAGGCTACTGGTGTCCATGAGCGTGCCCGTCACGATCGCATAGCCGCCCCAGGTGATCGTCGAGGCGTTGGTCTTCGCGCCCAGGTCGGTATTGGTCAAGGCCCCGGCCACCGGCACCGCAAGCAGTCCGATGCTCAGGGCGACCGCCGCGAGCAGCAGGAGCACCCCCACCCTCACGTGTCTCGTCGTGGATCTCGCGATCATAAGGCCCTCCTTCTTGTCCCCGCTCCCCATCGGATATCCAAGCCTACAGCGCATCGGCGCGGCGTGCACCAGTCGTCCCGTTCGCGCCGCGATCGACTGTCTCGGCGCGTGAGGACCTGGTCGCCGAGCGTCAGGCCTTCGCCGGAGCGGATCCGCTGCCCCTGCGCACGCGCTCGCGGCCGCCGTCGCCATCCTCGCGATAGTAGTAGCGCGCCGCGTAGTAGCTGCTCCCGGCCTTGCGGCGCGCGACGATGACGCCGAGCAGGCGGCACGGCAGCTTGTCGAGCTGCTCGCGTGCCTGCGTCAGCGTCTGCTTGCGCACCACATCGGGCTCGACGAGGAAGAGCAGACCGTCCACCTTGTCGGCCAGCGCCGGCGTGTCGCCCACGGCGAGCATCGCCGGCGAGTCGACGAGAACGATGTCCGCCTGCGCGGCGAGCGCCTCGATGACGCCGGCCAGGCTCTTGGACGAGACGATCTCGCCGGGATTGGGCGTCTGCGGACCGCTGGGGAGCACGTACAGGCGGGACTTCGCGTCGGATCCCGCCCCCCAGTCGCTGAAGCCCGCGCCGTTGCCGCCGGCCTGGGGCACGACCGACACGGCCTGCAGCGAGTCGCTGAGCTCTGTCTGGCCGGTGACCACCGTGGAGACGCCGCGCTCGTTGTCGAGTCCGAAGTACTTGTGCATGCGCGGCCGCCGCAGGTCGGCGTCGACCACGATCACCTTCTTGCCGCCGAGCGCCATCGTCACGGCGAGGTTGGCCACCGTGACGCTCTTCCCCTCGCCCTGGAGGCAGCTGGTGAGCACCACGGAGCGCACCTCGCCGTCGACGTTCATGAACGCCAGGTTGGTGCGCAGCATGCGGAACGCCTCCGCCGAGGTCCCGTCCGGCTCCGTGATCGTCACGAGCGCCGACTGGTCGAGCAGCTTCCTGGAGATGCGCGGGATGCGCGCGAGGATGGGCTGGCGCAGCAGCTCGGCCACGTCGACGTCCGTGCGCACGCTGGTGTCGAGCAGCTCGAGCAGGAAGGCGAGACCCAGCCCGACGAAGAGGCCCAGCGCCAAGCCGATCGCCGCG
Organism: uncultured Thermoleophilia bacterium; assembly: GCA_963784975.1. Taxonomy (GTDB): domain Bacteria; phylum Actinomycetota; class Thermoleophilia; order UBA2241; family UBA2241; genus CAIXSE01. The sequence continues at coordinate 133,882 of CAWAUK010000075.1, forward strand.
CTGCGCATCGGCTTGGGCGAGAAGGGCGCGGCCGGCACGGTGGCCGGCACGATGACGCTGAAGCCGCCGTCGGCCGTCGCCTTGAGGATCTGCAGGTCGTGGAGCCGCTGCTGCAGCAGGATGTAGTCGGATGAGCCCTTCTGCGTCTTGGTCGTCATCCCCTTGAGCGAGTTCTGGACGGCATCTATGGCCTTGCCGATCTGAGCGCGCTGCTGCTCCTTGCGCATCTGGATGAACGCCGCGGCGTACGAGTTGGCGGTGACCTTGGCGAGCTCGGCGTCGCTGCTCTCGCCGTTGATGGCGACGACACTGGAGTACGCGGTCCCGCCGGCCGCCTGGTTACTGTTGGCGACCACCTCGGAGCTCACCGTGTAGCCCGTCTTGAGCGCGCCGACGCCGAGGTCCGCGACGATGAGGGCGTTCGCGCGCTTCTTGAGCTCCGGGCTGGCGATCACCGCAGCGACGCTCTCGAGCTCGACGCTCCGCTGCGTTGGGTCGATGTACGTGTTGCCGGCCAGGGGGTTGGCGACGTCGACGGTGTTCCCGTACATGAGCTGCGACGCGGCGGAGTACATCTTGGTCTGCATGGCCGAGAGGCCGTAGGCGACGCCGGTGGCCACCACGATGACGAGCAGGACGAGCCACTTGCGCCGCCAGACCACCGCGAGGTAGTCGCGCAGGGTCGCGCCTTCTGGTCTGTCAGCTGTCGTCGCCATCACTCCGTCGTCGTCGCGCACGAGACCAAGCCTGGACAGTGGGAGTGCGCGACGTGCGCAGCGAGTGTATCAGGATTCGGGCCGGTCGCGCAGACGGGCGGCTCGGGCCGGTCACGCAGACGGGCGGCCTAGCAGGCGCCCCGGCACTGCAGCACGACGGCCACCGTCTTGAGCAGGATCTTGAGGTCGAGCAGCGGGCTCCAGTCGCGTACGTAGGCCGAGTCCAGCTTGACGGCGTCCTCGAAGCAGAGGGCGCTGCGGCCCGATACCTGCCACATCCCCGTCACGCCGGGCTTGACCAGCAGCCGCGCGAAGTGGCTGGGCTCGTAGTGCTCGACCTCGCTGGGCTGCGACGGCCTCGGCCCGACCAGGCTCATGTCCCCGCGCAGGACGTTCCACAGCTGGGGGAGCTCGTCGATGCTGGTCTTGCGCAGCAGGCGGCCCAGCCGCGTGACCCGGGGGTCGCACTCGATCTTGATGAAGCGCGGATCGGCGGCGCAGTCGGCGGTCATCTTCGCCTGGACGGCCTGCGCATCCGCGACCATGGTCCGGAACTTCAGGATCCGGAACACCCTGCCGTTCTTGCCGACCCTGGCCTGGGTGAAGATCGCCGGCCCGGGTGACTCCAGGCGGATCAGCAGGGCCACCAGCAGCATGAGCGGCAGGAGCAGGACGAGCGTCATCGCCGCAACGAGGACGTCCATGACGCGCTTCCACGCCAGCGCCAGCGCGTGCCACACCCCGCGTCCGTGCTTCACCACCGGCACTTCCGTCCAGCCGAGGCCCGTCAGGAGTGGATAGACGCAGCCCAGGCTCTCGGGCATGACGCGAAAGTCGAGGTCGTCGCCGATCAGCCGCCACGTCGCGGCGACGGCATGGTGGGCGTCCTCGGGCGCGAAGGCGAGGACGAACTCATCGGCCGCCTCGCGCAGCTCGTCGCGCGAGACGTGCGCCAGCGGGCCCGCGACGGGGATCCCGAGAGACTCGGGCGCTGTGTGGCCTGGGTGGCGCGTGTCGATGACGACGGCGTAGCGGCCGGCGCCCTCCGCCGCTCCGCTCAGAAGTGAGGCGCTCGTCGTCGCCGCCTCGCCGGACCCGATGATGGCGATCGGGCGCAAGTCCCTCCGGCCCGCGCCCTTTCGCACCGTTCGCGGACGGGGAGACGGAAGGGCGACCTCGGCCGAAGGCAGCCCGGCGTCGAGCTGAACGGTCGGCAAACCCCCGCTGGTCCGCGCTGAAGCCTCCAACGACACCCCCCTCAACCCGCGCCCGCTGCAGCCGAGTCCGGCCGCGAACTGAGTCTAGACGAATGCCGGCTTCAGCGGCAACGTTGCTGGCATGCCCGCGAGCGCGTTCTGGAGCAGCACGTCCCGGTCCAGATACGCCTCGGCGAACGCCCTGGCGTTGGCTCCCTGCCTCTCCCGTCTCGCGCCGTCGGCCAGCAGCGCGTCGACGGCCTCGGCCAGCGCGACAGGGTCTCCCGGCTCGACCACCGTGCCCACGTCGTTCTCTCCTACGAGTTTGGCAAGACCAGTGCCCGCCGGCGCCGTCGCGATGACCGGCCGGCCGCTCGCGAGCATGTTCGTCAGCTTCGAAGGCATGACCAGATCGGCCACGCCGGCCTCCTGGACGATGAGGTGCGCGTCGGCCAGATTGAGCAGCTCGTTGAAGGCCTCGGCGTCCGGCTGAAGCGGCACCATCAGCAGGTTGCTCAGGCCGTGCGCCGCCGCGGCCGCGGCGAGCGCCTCCCGGTCGGCGCCGTCGCCGGAGACGACGTACATGCACCGGCGATCCGACCTCCTGCGAGCGCCGCGCAGCGTAGGCTATCGAGGCAACACCTTGTTTGCGCCCGAGGTTGCCGGTGTACAGGACGACCGGCTTGTCAGCGGGTATCCCGAGGGCGGCGCGGAAGCTGGACGGGCGGCCGAGCGGCCGCACCACCGCCAGGTCGGCCCAGTTCGGCAGGAGGACGAGTCGCTCCGCCGGCACGCCGAGATCGCGGGCCACGGCCAGCATCGGCTCGGTGATCGACGTGACGACGTCGAACCAGCGCAGGAGCCTGCTCTCCGCCCGCTTGAGCGCCGCACGGCCGGCGGGCGGCAACAGGCCCAGCCGCACGGCCACGTCCACCTCGTAGTCCTGGATGTGGAGCCAGCTGCGGCCGCCGCCGAGGCGCGCCGCCAGCAACGCCCCCGGCGCGCTCACCAGCGTCGGCGCGACCACGAGGACGAAGTCCGGCCGCCAGGCGGCGCTGCCGAGCACGACCGGCAGGCTCGAGGCGGCGAAGCTCGCGTAGTGCGCGAGCCGCCTCACGCCGGTCGGCACCGCCGGGATCCACGCGGGGCAGCGCAGCACGGTCACGCCGTCGGCGCGCTCGCGCCGGTACCCGAGGCGGGGATCGCCCGGCCGCCGGCGCCACTCCGGGTAGTACGGGTAGGTCGTGACCACGCGCACGTCCCAGCCGCGCCCGGCGAACCACTCGGCGAGGTCACGCGTGTACGGCGCCGTGCCCAGGATCTCCGGGGCGTAGTTGACGCAGGAGATGAGGAGACGCGCCCCTCGCTCTTGGTCGGCTCCCTCAGCGCCGGGCCTCACGAGGCCGCACGCGGGCTGGCCGTAGGAAATCATGCCCGCCGGGAGATCCGAGAGGACGGTGCTCCTTGCCCCGACGACGGCGCCGTCGCCGATCGATACGCCTGGCGCCACGAAGACGTCGGCGGCGATCCACACCTCGTTACCGATGTCGACGGGTGTCGCCGAGATGTTGAAGCTCGGTCGCGAGTGGTCGTGCGTGCCGGTGCACATGTAGGACTTCTGCGAAATGACCGTGTCGGCTCCCGATGCGTATCTGCCCGAGGGAGTACAGCACGACGTCGTCGCCGATCCAACTGCGGTCGCCGATCGACATCTTCCATGGGTAGGTCACCCTCACAGTGGGACGAATCAGGACATCACGCCCCACCCTGGCGCCGAACAGTCGAAGCAGCAGACGCTTCGCCACCCGTACATGACTTGCGGCGAGAGGCGAAAGAACAGCGCCTCGACCAACCACCACGTCTGCACCAGCCACGCCGGACGGCCACGGAAACCCTGAGGCAGCCGGAAGAGATCCAGGTTCTGATACTCCACGGGCTCTCCTTGCTCCTTACACACGCGACGATCGGTTGCCATCCGCCGAGTCGCCCGCCGAGTGCCGCTCCACGGATGCCAGGAATCGCCTCGCAGTCTCGTGGATGTTGAAGTGCTCCTCGAAGTACGCTCGAGCCCTCACTCCCATGCGCTGTCGTTCGCCGTCCGGCAGGTTCAACCATGCCCGGATGACTCCAGTAATGCCCGGGACCGTGTCCTCCCCAACCAGGCCGACTCTTCCCTCCGCAACTTCACGCCATATGTTGACCCTGTTCGAGACAAGGACCGGGAGACTGCACGACAAAGCCTCAGGCACCACCATCCCGAAGCTCTCAAAGTGGGAGGGCAGCACCTAGAACCTCAGCAGCACAGTAGGCGCCCCACTTCTCGTCCCCCCTGAGCATGCCTGCCCACGTTATGCGACCGGATAGACCTCGCGACCGGCTCAGGTGTTCCAGCTTGTCCCTCCAGCCGTCCCGGTCGGGTCCAGCCATTACCAGATGAAGCCGGTCGTCTTCTCGACTGACCAGGCTGAATGCCTCTATCAAGAGATCGCAGCCCTTAATCGGGTGCAACCTACCCAGGAAGAGCAGGATGCGCTTGCCACGAAGATGAATTCGGGCGCGGAGAAACGCATCGCGAAGAGCAAGGACATCCGCCTTGGGTGCGGCCACCCCGAGCGGGAGAACGTCATCCGTCGCTCGGTAGGGCAGAAAGGAGGTGCGCGCCAGGCGGCGCTCCTCCTCACACCCGTAGAACACCGCGGCAGCGTCTCTCAGGACGCGGTACTCGACGAAAGCCCAGTACAGGACCTTCTTTGGGAGCTTGAGCGGGTACCTGCGCCTGAACGATGGGTCAAGTGCTCCGTGCACGAAGACGAAGATGGTGTCCTTGCTCGCCTTGCCCATCTGGCGACGGCCGCGCTCTGGTACTGCCAAATGCCATGAACGACAACAGCATCGTACGTGGCGGGCCTTCCTTCAAGCCACGGAACGAGAGCCGGGCAGTAGCGGTACCTTCCGTGGCTTGGTCCAAGTGCACGGACCTGTGACGTTTCTCCCGTGAGCCAAGGGTCATCGGGCGAGTCCAGCGTAGCCACATCCGAAGGCACTCCCTGGTCCATGCAGGCGGCCACAAGCCCATTCAGCAATGAGACTGGGCCCCCCCACGCGGGGTCTGCGGTGCCGATGACGTGCAGGAGCCTCATGACGATTGCACGACCGTGCCATCGACGACGTCACGTCCACAGATCGGATCACGACTGCAGACAAGCGGCGAGGAGGGTCTAGCCATCTAGACTCGGAGACGGGCCGCTAGCCTCGTGGCGTGCGCGGGCAACGGCTAGACAGCTCAGTGCAAGCGCCACCGATACCCAACCGTACCTCTGGTGCAGCACGGGGACACTGAAGCCGATTGCGATGAATCCGGCCACCGAGCTAAAGATGCCTGCGGCAAGGAGCCGCAAGTTCCGGCCATCCGCCAGTCGCGTGGCGCGAAGGGCAGCTGCCAAGCCTCCGAAAAGGACACACGCCATGCCGACAGCGGCCCCCCATCCGGCCTCGTACCACGCCAGGAGAAACACGTTGTGCACCTCGAAGCCACCACCCACAGCCGCGCTTCCAAGATCGAGTCCAGTGCCCAGCCAGCCCCCGTCGCCAAGTGCCGTCCATGCCGCTTCGTAGCCTTGAACTCGCGTCGCGATCGTCGAGTACCTCCCCCTCAGACACGCCCGTCACCGCGAGCACGCGCTCTGCTGGAGTGGGCAATCCCAGGCTGCCTTGTACGTGGGCAATGCCGATAGCCAGCGCAATGGCCGCTGCCGCAACCAGGACGGGACGTACGCCCTTTGAGGCCACCACGAACCATACCCCTACCGCGCCGATGCCGGCAGCCATGCCCCCGACAGATCCAGAAAGCACCAAGGCTGCCACAATTCCCAGGAGCACCAGAACCCACAAGAACTGACGACTCAGCCTAGACGCCGTCGCCACGAGTGCGAGCGCAGGCGCGACCGCAACCGCGGCCGCGCCGCCAAGATCATTGATCTGCTCGGTATATCCGGACATTCGTCCGCCCATCACCTGCCCTGCGAGTGGTAGCGACAGTCCGCGCGCCTGAGCAACCGCGGCGAGACCGTCGATGGCAATGGATATCGTCCACATGCCTACCGCAAGGCGCAGGTGCCTTCGGCTAGTGAGTAGCACGCCGCCCAGCCAGAACCACACGATGGTCAAGTAGCCGAATCGGGCCACTCTCGCCATGGATAGGATCGGCGCTACCGCGTGGAATGACGACAGCGTTCCCGATGCAGCGAACAGAGCGACACCAAGCATGATGAGAACGGGCAGGCGGAACGTGACTGTCCGTCTGCTCCACGATGAGGCCCACGAACGCGGCGCAGAGTGCGACGAAGAACAGCCAATCCGACACCGTCAATCCGGCAATCGGCCTCACCGAAGTCTGGCCGATAGTCAGCATCCCAGCAAAGTACGCATAGCGGGCTGGCGCGAGAGCATCGGCCTCGAGGGCTCGATTCTCGATGAGCGCCAGATTGTCGCCAGCGGTGGGGAGAGACGCAGGCCCAGAAGGCACGACAAGGCCCGCGCGGACGTCAGGCCGTGCGGCCACTAGGGGGATGAGGAGAGCCAGGGCCGCGACAACTGCGAACAGCCACGTTGGCGGCAGTGTCGCTGCGGCGGCACCCACTGCCGCAGCGGCCAAGGTTCCGAGTAGCACGGGGACAAGCAGGTCACCGCTTTGCGCTCCGCTAGCTTTCCTCACGTTCAACTCCGAGGTCTCCTGCGACTCCCCACCAACGCGCACCGTTCCCCTACCCGTTGCGACCGCGGGCCGCCGAACGCAGGACCGCCCGTAGGTTGGTGATGTCCTTCAGAGTCGGCATCAGTAGCCGGGCTGGGTGAGCCCCAAGCCTTATCGCGAATCCTAGCACCACGACGAGCGTGGTGACGTAGGAGACGCTCACGGCGACAGCCACGCCCTTGATACCCCACTGAGGCAGAAGGACCAGCAGAGCGAGCCCGCCGGCCAGCCAGCCGAGCATCTCCGCCTGAGTCGCCCGAGTATGTCGCCCGCAACCCCCTGAGGCCGTCACCCAGTACATACCGGACCGAGGCCGCGAGCATGCCGACGGCAAGTATCCGACGAGGACGTGGCTGGACCAGCTTCCACAGACGAATCCAGCAGCCTCGGCGAACAGACAACACCAGGGCGACATCCGCCGAGGACACCGTGCTGAAGGCCAAGGACATCGCCAGCGCCTCCTGTTCGGCGCCTGCTCAGGCGCCCCCGGGCAGCGCGCCGACAGCGCCGAGCGTCGATGTCCGCGCCACCCGCCGGTGAGAGGCCGCCACGAAGAAGCCGCTGCTGCCCACAGTGCCAGATTCAAAAACTTTACGTTGTGAAAACGGCTTCTCCAGGTTCTGAAAGCAGCTTTTCCATATCCAGCACCATGTTGACCTTCACACTTGCCAGATCGATGCGGCCGAGCGTCTCAGTCAACACCGAGTCTCAGCAAGCCAGAGGATGTTGCCGCGGCGACCCAGCTTACCCCATAGGCTCCGGCGAAGACCCTACCACCATGCCGAGCAGGAGGAGTGCGACCAGCAGGGCCGCGTAGGCTGAGGGAATGAGAACACGTGCGAGGTTGAATACCCCCATGCGCCCTTCACCTTGGTTCAATGCAATCAGATAGCGCACGAGCAAGTAGAGCGGCGCGTAGACCACAAGAAAGCCCAGAGCTGAGCCGCGCACATACGTGGAGTAGCTGCCGAGAACTGTCAGAATCAGGGGGAAGCCCACCAAGTAAAGCACCAACGACTGCAGCACGACCAAGGGAAGAATGCCACGTGCCAGCTCGCGCGTGGTGCGTCGTTGAGACGCCGAGAGGTAGACGAAGGCCGTAGGCAGGCCCAGTTCGCCCACAGAAGCCAATACCGCCGGCCATAGAATGACGGCCGCCAGTTGGCCCCTTCCGTCAACGCCAAGGGCCCTCGCAGCTACGACGCCGCTGACTAGTCCCACCACCATGACGACACAGTTGCTGCCACACTCTGAACAAGGTGCGGGCCGGTGCCGCCCGGCCGGGCGGCACCCGGCTCGGCGTGCCATTCAAGCGGCAGGCCTATCATCTGATGCTCGTGCGTCCGCAGCGAAGGCACACAAACGCGCCGGTGGAGCAGGCGCTGGCAGCAACTCGGGTCCACTGAGCAACATGACGATGATTGACGCCTCCGGGCGCCTGGCGCCGTCTGGTGACCGTCTCCGAGACCGATGGCTCGCCTCCGCAAGGTGCTCCAATGTAGCACAGGGTCGCCTATGAGCCCTTCGCTGCGCACCGGGACAGCTCTACCTCCACCCTGCATTGACGTGTGTTCTGCTTCCTGGCCTCCCAGCAGGGGCGTCCTAGATGCTAGGTGGACGGAGAGGAACCCCCGATGAGGTACAATCAGCATACCCTCGAGACATCATGGCCTCTGCAAGTCGGGCCGCTGCAGGTGATCGCGATCGCCCCGTGGTCTACCGCGTGGATTGCCACTACGACGGAGAGTTGCGTGAACACCGACCGGATTGAACGGGGAGTGCGATCTGAAACCGTGGAACTTTGGCCTACCCCGCCATCGTCCTTCTAGGCCGAGTGTGCCGATATCGAGACTCCGCAGCTCAAGAGACGCTCGGCAACCTGGAGTGCCTGCTCGCTGAAGACCAAGTACTCCAACCTCAGCCCCGATTCGCGGTGAGCTCGCGGTCGCCCCCCGGAGCAACGTGGC
>CAWAUK010000076.1:0-19054 GCA_963784975.1 uncultured Thermoleophilia bacterium
ACGCTCCTGAAACCCCGCCGTCGAGAGCGTGGGGTCGCCGAGGCCGCGCAGGTACACGTCCCCGTAAACGACGCCGTCCGCGTCGGGCCCCGGGGCGTCGATGAAGAGCTGGGTGCTGAAGCGGAACGTCGCCGTCCAGGAGGCAAGGGCGGTCGCTGAGGTGACGAGCTTCTCGTTGGAGGCCGGCAGGCGCAGCTCGTCCTGCCGCAGCAGGTACACCGAGCGCTTGGCGGTCAGGTCGTAGACCGCGACCGACGTGCCGGAGCCGCCCATGCCGTAGCGGGCCAGGGCGGCGGTGATCCTGTCCTTGAGCCCCGCAGCCGCCACGCCGGGCGCGAGGAGGAGCAACAGGAGGGCCAGGCTCGTCAGGACGACGAGCGGCCTGGCCCGGCTTGTGTGCGCGCACTTCACGACGGTCAACGGTAGCAGGCGGCGACCGCCGACGCTTCCCGCCGGCGGGCCGACCAGCTCCACAGACGTTCTCTCACCCTCACCTTGAGGGTGAGAGTCCTGCCTGCGTGGCCCGCTGTGTGGCGCTCAGCGGCGGTCGGTGACCGGGGGAGCGGCGGGCAGGGTCACGCTGACCGAGAGCCCGCCCGCCGGTCCGTCGCCCAGCACGAGGCCGCCGCCAGCCGCCTTCGCGAGCGCGGCGGCGATGGGCAGACCGAGGCCGGTGCCGGGCGCGGAGCGGTCCGCTCGCCAGAAGCGCTCGAGTGCGCGCGCCTTGTCCGCGTCGCTGAGCCCGGGCCCCTCATCGGCGACGATCAGCTGGTGCGTCGCGCCCCCCTTGACGATCGTCACCGAGACGCTCGAGCCCTGCGGCGCGACCTCGACCGCGTTGTCGATGAGGTTGTCCAGGATCTGCTCGACGCCGCCGGGGATCGACCACGCGAGGACGGGTCCGCCCGGCGCGACGAGCTCCAGCCGCACCTCGGTGGCGTCGGCCACGGCCGACCACGTGTCCACGCGGTCGGCGGCGAGCGCGGCGAGGTCGACCGGTCGCGGCGCCGCCGACTCTTCGGCGCGCGCCAGCTGGAGGAGGTCGGCGACGAGCCCGGTCAGACGGTTCGTCTCATCGATGGCGGCGCCCAGGGCCTCCTCGTCCTCCGCCGTCGCCGCGGCGCTCTGCAGGTTCTCCAGCCGCAACTGGAGCGCGGTGAGCGGCGTGCGCAGCTGGTGGGATGCGTCGGCGACGAACTCCCGCTGCTCGGCGAGGAGCTGGTCGAGCCGCCGCGCCATCGTGTTCATGGTGTCCCCGAGTACGGCGATCTCGGGTGGCGCCGAGGGGTCAGGCTCAAGCGGCGCGAGGTCACCGGTGGCGAAGCGCGCCGCGGCCGCGTCCAGTGTGCGGAGAGGTCGGGTGACGGAGCGCGCGAGCGCCCAGCCGATGCCCCCCATGGCGATCAGCACGACCGCGGCGACGCCGACGAGGGCCGCCCAGTAGCCGTGCACGAGCGCGTTCGTCGACTCCTTGTCGAGCGTCAGCCGCACGGCGCCGTGCACCACGCCGGCCGAGGTCGCGGGCACCGCCACGTAGAGGAGTTCGGTCTTCAGGGTCTGGGAGTCCCGGGTACCGATCGCGGTGCCGCCGCGCAGGGCCGTCTCGATCTCCTGACGCGTCGAGAAGTCGCGCCCGGCCGGCCCGGCGGTGTCGATGAGCGAGGTACCGGTCTTGTCCACGACGACGACACGGACGCCGGTGCGCCGCGCGTAGGCGTCCGCCGGCGCGGCGTTGAGGGTCTCGCCGGCTTCCAGCCCCTCTTCGTAGTAGCCGGCGAGCACGGTCGCGTCGCGCTCGACGTCGTGCTCGAGCCGCCCCATCTCGCGCTGCTGGAAGAAGATCGCGAGCGGGACCTCGAGGACGACCAGGACGACGACGGCGGCGAGCAGGTAGCCGAGCAGCAGCCGGCGGGTCACGGCGTGCCGGCCGCCTCGACCAGACGGAAGCCCACCCCGCGCACCGTCTCGATGAGCTCGGGGGCCAGCTTCTTGCGCAGCGACGCGATGTGGACGTCCAGCGTCTTGGTGGAGCCCCACCAGTTCTGGTCCCAGACGTCCTCGATGAGCTGCTTGCGGCTGAAGACGGCGCCCGGGTCTCCGGCGAGGTAGACGAGCAGGTCGTGCTCCTTGGGTGTCAGCGTGACCGGACGCCCGTCGAGGGTCACGCTGCGGGTCCTCGTGTCGATCGCGAGCGACCCCACGACGATGCACGGCTCGGGAGCCGGCGCGGCCTGGTCGCGGGTCCGGCGAAGGACCGCGCGGATCCGGGCCACGAGCTCGCGGAACCCGAACGGCTTGACCACGTAGTCGTCGGCGCCGAGCTCGAGCAGGATGACGCGGTCGATCTCGTCGCCCCGTGCCGTGACCACGATGATCGGCACCTGGGAGCGCTGGCGAAGCAGGCGGCAGACGTCCTTGCCGTCCATGTCGGGCAGGCCGAGGTCGAGCAGCACGAGGTCGCACTCGTCGGCCTCGAGGGCTGCGGCTCCCGTGCCGGCGAGGTCGATGTCGAAGCCCTCGCGCTGCAGACCTGCGCGGAGTGGCTCGGCGATGCTCGGATCGTCCTCAATGACAAGCAGGCGCATTGGCCCATGTTCGCCCATGGAGCGGGCAATGCCAAACCGTAACTCGACTTTGCCGAACGCTTAACCGACGCTTGCCCGCCGTTGCACGTCGGTCCGGTATCTTCGAACGCGACAACTCCGCGAGCACTGTGCTCGGGAAGGGAGCCACAAATGAAGCATCGCACCGCCCTGATCACCGCCGGCTCGATCGCCGCCGTGGTGTTCGCCGGGGCCATCGCCGTCGGGGCGAACCTCGGCATCCTCACGTTTGCCGATTCGAGCCCGGTGGGTCAGCTGACGACGGCGACGGTGGCGCAGGTGAGTCCCGCGGAGCCGGTCCAGTCGTACGCAGCGAGCGGGCCCGCGAGACCTGCCAAGGCGCGATCGACCCAGGCGTACATCATCAAGAAGGCCGGGGACGTGCAGATCGCCTACTCGAAGAAGGCGGTGCGCTTCGTCCACGCCAGCGCCAAGAAGCACTGGACGTGGAAGCTGGCGCAGACCGGCGACAAGAAACTCACCGTGACCTTCGCGCACGGTTCCGACACGTACACGTTCGTGGCCTCGGTCGACAAGCACGGCAAGCTCACCGCCAAGGTCGACCACCCGGTCACCAAAGTCATTCCGTCCTCTGGCGGCGGCTCGACGACCTGGGTGTCGAGCGCGGCGCCTGCCTCACGCTCCTCCGGCCCGGCCTACTCGGGCGAGGGCGAGGGCGAGGGCGGATCACACGGACAGGGAGAAGCAGATGACTGACGATCGCCAACGCACGACGCCGATCTCACCTGACGACGTGGCGCCCGCGCTCGACGAAGGGCCGCCGCGGGCCGCCGCGCAGCCGTCGCGCAAGCATCGCGGGGTCACCGGCGGCAGGATCGCCGCCGCGGGCATCGGCATCGCCGCGATGGTCGGCCTGGTCGCCAACATGGAGGTCGCGAGCAGCAAGGCGCCGGCGGAGAAGGCGCCGGACATCGGGCCTGTGCCGACGCTGGACGCCCTGCGCGCCGAGAAGGCCGTCTTCCAAGGGCCGGCGACCCAGCCTCGCAGGATCGCCGACGCCGGCAAGGTGCGCCCGATCGTGCTCACGCCTCACGCCGTGGTGCACACCGTCGGCGGCGGCGGCGGCGGGTCCTCCGGAGGTTCCAGCCCATCCTATTCGAGCGGCTACTCGGCCCCGGCGGCCGCGGCGGCGCCGGTCGCGAGCACCAGTGGCAGTCGCTGAGTCAAGGTTCCGCGTCATGGCCAGCGACGCGCACGTCGTGCTGGTCGACCCGGCTGAGGGCGCCGAGCAGTATGCCCGGCGCCGCCTGGAGGAGCTCGAGCGTCGCTGGAGCAGGTTCCTCCCGGCCAGTGACGTGTCGCGCCTGAACGAGACGCCCGAGGCGTTCGTCGTGGTGTCCCCCGACACCCTCGAGCTCCTCGCGACCATGAAGCGGGCGTGGAGTCTCTCGGGTGGGCGGTACGACCCGACGCTCCTGGCCGCCATCAACGCGGCCGGCTACTCGCGGAGCCACGACGGCTCCGGCCGGCGGAGCAGTTCGGCCGGGCCACGGGCCTCGGCGTGCACGATCGCGGACGTGGGTCTGCATCCGGAGACGTCGACGGTCGTCGTGCCCGCCGGTCTGGGCATCGACCCCGGCGGGATCGGGAAGGGACTGGCCGCCGACCTCGTGGTCACCGAGTTGCTCGACCGCGGCACCGCCGGCGCCCTCGTGTGCGTCGGCGGCGACCTGGCGGCGGCCGGCGACCCGCCGGCGGCTGACGGCTGGCAGGTGGCCGTCGAGCATCCGCTCGACGCCTCGCGAGAGCTCGCGAGAGTGACGCTCGGCGCGGGCGGGGTCGCCACGTCCAGCACGCTTTCGCGCGCCTGGGTCAAGGACGGCGATCGCCGTCACCACGTCATCGACCCCGGCACCGGCGAGTCGGCGACGACCGACCTGGCGGCCGTGACGGTCTTCGCGCGCGCCGGCTGGGAGGCCGAGGTGCACGCCACCTCGGCGCTGCTCTCCGGCGCCGCCCGGGCGCACGCCTATCTGGAGCGTCACGAGCTCGACGGGATCGTGACGACGCTCGACGGAACGACGACCTCTACCCCGGCGCTGCAGGGCGCCGGCGAGACCGAATGGAGCGCAGCGTGAATCCTCAGATCTGGTGGTACCTCTCACGGTCCGCGGGCATCGTCTCGTGGGCCATGCTCACGGGTTCCGTCCTGTGGGGCATCGTCCTCGCCTCGGACCTGTTCCCCAAGTGGCGCAAGAACGCCTGGCTGCTCTCGATGCACCGCTGGCTGGCCGGGCTGACCTTCTTCTTCATCGCCGGGCACCTCGCGACGCTGCTGTTCGACACGTACGCCAAGCTCCACGTGGTAGACCTCCTGGTGCCGTTCTCCAGCTCGTGGCGGCCGACGGCTCTGGCGCTTGGGATCGTCGCGCTGTATCTGCTCATCGCCGTCGAGGTCACGGCGCTGGCGATGAAACGACTCTCCAAGAGGTGGTGGCGCGACATCCACATCATGAGCTACGTCGTCTTCTGGGGCGTGAGCATCCACGCCGCGCTGGCCGGGACCGACGCCTCGAAGCCGATCTACACGATGACGGCGATCGTGGCGCTCTCGGCGGTCGTGTTCGCCGCGTCGTACCGCTCGCTCTCGCACCACCTGCCCAAGCGCAAGCCTGCGCGGGTCGCCCGCGCGGAGGTCCGCCCACCGGCTTGACCCAGGTCTGCCGCTCGGCCCGGAGGCCGGGCCTCTACTCCCAGTGCGCCGCGAACTCGCGCACGGCAGACTCGGTGAGCGGGTGTGCGGGCAGAGCGCGGAGGACGTCGAGCGGGGCCGTGACGTCGTGGGCGCCGTCGACGATGCTCTCCGCGACCTGCGGCGCCGTCTTGAGGCTGGCGGCGAGGATGCGCGTTGGGCTGTCGAGCTGCTCCAGGATCGCCGCCTGCTCGATCACGACCGCGCCGGCAGAGTGCCGAGCGGCGCGGTCGACGTAGGGGATGATCCAGAGGCAGCCAGCCTCGTGCGCGAGCAGCGCCTGCGCCGGTGAGTACACGGCCGTCAGCGCGCTGTCGATGCCGTCCTCGTGCAGTACCGTCGCCAGGGTGATCGCCTCGAGCGTGGCCGGGAGCTTGGCGACGACGCGGTCGGGCGCGAGGGCCGCCGCGGCACGCGCCTGCTCCTCCATCTCCGCATACGTGCTGCGCGTCGGCTGATAGCAGATCGGCCCTTCGGGAAACGCCTCGAGCAGCCGGGCGAGGTGCGCGAGCGGCTCCTTCGTCTCTCGCGCCATCAGCGCCGGGTTGGTCGTGATGCCGCGGACGAAGCCGAGCTTCGCCGCCGCGGCCGCGTCGTCCAGGGACGCCGAGTCGAGCAGGATCGCCATCGTGTCACTCCAGCGGTCGGGTCTCAGAGGGCCGGTGCGGCGAGCCGCCACCGCGCACACCCTCGCACCTTGCCGCGGCGCCTTCAAGTGGACGTGCCGGAGGCCGCGGCCCCGCTGTCGGATCTCTCTCGCGGCCGCTACCATGAGGGAGAGGCGGCGAAGCCGTGAGCTCGCGCCGCCGCCGGTCCTCCGATCCAAGGGAGCCGTCATGGCATTCACAGCGCTGTTCCTCGCTCACTCTCCGGATGCCGACCCGGTCGTGCACCGGTCGACCATCGAGACGGGGCTGTACACGATCCTCACGGTCGTCGTGCGCGACCAGCGACAGGGTCTGGAGGTCTGCAGGCAGATGGTCGCCGAGGAGGGTGTGCAGTCGGTGCTTCTCTGCCCCGGCCACTCAAACGAGGATGTGGGCGAGATCGCCGCCGAACTCGGCGAGGGAGTCAGTGTCTCCGTCGCTCGCGGCGACCCCCGCGGCGGCCGCGTCGCGGCGAAGGCGATGGAAGAAGCCGGCTGGTTCACGGGCAGTCAGCGCGGCTGACGCCGAACGGCCCGGTGTCAGCGCCACCCGGCGGGTCTTCCGCTCGCTGTGCGGTCGCGCGGCCGATGCCGCCTTGCGGACGACGAACGGTCACGGTGGTCGGGCATACGCTTCTTCGGGTAGAGTCACCCACCGAGAGGGGTCCTGACGTGCTCGTCGCGTCCCCGGACCCGTGAAGCGACGAGGAAGGACCGCCCCGACATGACCCGGCGTGTGCGGATCACGGCTGGGCTCGCCGCGCTTACGTTCCTTCTGGCGGCCGGGACCGTCCTGGCGGCCTGCGGCGCCGGCCGAGCCGCGAACGCATCCCCGGGGACGCCGGCAGGCGCCTCGTCACCGCCCGCCAAGCCTCCCACACAGACGACGCCCAAGGGGGCCACGCAGGCGGTGCGCCGCGCGGCCGCGGCCTTCGATGCACTGAACCGCGCCTACTACTCCTCGTCCGGCGGCCGCGCCCACTACACGAACACGCCGGGCACGGGCACGGCCGTCTTCTGGCGTCAGGCTGAGCTGATCGAGATGACGGAGGACACGTATCAGACGAGTCGCAGCCCCGCTCAGAAGAAGCAGGTCGTCGCTCTCCTGAACGGCGTCACCTTGCAGTACGGCCACAACTGGACGCGCCGCACCTGGAACGACGACATCATGTGGATGATCATCGCCGCCGCGCGCGCCTACCAGCTCACCGGCAACCGCGCGTATCTCGACATGGCGAAGAAGAACTTCGACCTCGTGTACGCGCGCGCTTGGAGCTCCGACTTCGGCGGCGGTCTGTGGTGGATCAGCGGCGGCCCCGGGCGCGCGCAGAAGAACGTCACCACCAACGCGACCGGCGCCATCGCCGCCGCCGAGCTTGCCAGCGCCCTGCACAGCAGTGCGTACCTCGCCAAGTCCAAGCGGCTGTACGCCTGGCTGCGCAAGACGCTGTACGACCCCAGCACCGGCGCCGTCTGGGACAGCATCTCGCGCGCGAAGTCCGGAAGCGGCACGGTCGTCAACAAGGGGTCGCTCACCTACAACCAGGGCACGTTCACCGGCGCGGCCGGCCTGCTGTATCGGGCCACCCACGCCAAGCGGTACCTCAACGACGGGATCAAGGCGATCACCTACACGCGCGACGTCATGGCCAAGGGCGGCGTGTTGCCGGCGGAGAACGGGGGCAACGGCAACCTCTACGGCTTCAAGGGCATCTTCAGCCGCTGGGCCGTCAGGCTCGCGCACCAGAACCACATCACGACGTTCGACCCGTGGTTCCGGCTGAACGCCGCTGCCGCCTGGAGTCATCGCAACAGCCGGGGCCTGATCGGCCCGGACTGGACCCAGACGATGCCGACATCGGCGATGGACTCGTGGGGCGCCTCGTCGGCGGTCGTTCTCCTCGAAGTCCTCGCACACCCGTGAGCCGGGAGCAGGGCAACGCTTAGGCGCCCGGCAGGTGGGACACAACTTCACCATGGCATCACCGGTCATCGACGAGAGGCCCTCCGGGGCGCCGGAGATCCCGCCCCGGCGGGCGCCGCTGCGGGTGGTCCCGCTCGAGGCTGCGAGGCCGCGCGGGCTCATCGACCGGCATCCGGCGGCGGCCGCCCTGGTCGCGGCCGTCGTCTCGCGGCTGCTCGTCTTCGTCGCGGCCTTTGCCTCGAGCTTCTGGCTCGGCGCGCGCCTGCGGCATACGCCGCTCGGGGCGACCGGCGCCGCGGCCGTCCACGCGCACCCGCTCAACTTCTTCCTCTCTGCCTGGCGGCACTGGGACGCCGTGTGGTTCCTGCACATCGCCGAGTACGGGTACGGCAAGCACGCCACCGCCTTCTTCCCGCTCTACCCGCTGCTGATCCGCACCCTGTCGCTGGGTCCGAGCAGACCGACGGCCGCCGCGATCTTCATCTCGCTGGTCAGCTTCGGCGCTGCGCTGCTGTTCCTGTACCGGCTCGTGCGCGACGAATTCGACTCCCAGACAGCCTTCTGGGCGGTGGCGCTCCTGTCGTTCGCGCCCATGTCCTTCTTCTTCCAGGCGGCCTACAGCGAGTCGCTCTTCCTGCTGCTCACGATCGCGTGCTTCGCGGCCGCGCGGCGCGGCCGCTGGGTGCTCGCCGGGGTCGCCGGAGGTCTCGCCGCGCTCACGCGCAGCGCCGGCGTCCTGCTCCTCGTGCCGCTCGCCTGGATGTGGCTGGAGCAGTACCGCGGCGGCGCGATCAGGCTGCCGGGCGCCGTCGCGGCGCAGCCGCTGCTCTCGCGCGGCCGCCAGCACCTGGCGTCCCTGGCGGCGCTTCTGCTCGTGCCGGCGGGTCTCGCCGTCTATATGGCCTACCTGAACGCCCGTTTCGGCAACCCGCTGCAGTTCGTGACGGCCGAAGACAACTGGCACAGGCGCTTTCGGCTCGCCTACGTCGCCATGTGGCAAGGGGCGCAGGCGGCCCGGCGTAGCGTCCGCGCGATCGCGGCCGACCCGGCCGTGTTCACCAGGTTGCAGCGGTTGTCGTGGCGGGACCAGTGGCTGACCATGGGCAATCTGACGGCGTTCCTCGCCTTGGTCCTCGCCATCGTCCTGCTCGTGGCCTGCTGGCGCAAGCTGCCCTCGGCCTACACGGTCTTCGCCGTCGTGTCGTTGCTGCTGCCGCTGAGTTACCCGGCCCTAGGGACGCCCCTGCTGAGCTTCCCCCGGTTCCTGCTCGTGGACTTCCCGGTCTTTGTGGCGTTGGCGGTGATCGCCGTCCGTCGGCGGGTGCTCAGGTGGGCTCTCGTCGCGGCCATGCTGGCAGGCCTCGTCGTGTTCACCTCCATCTACGCCAACGGCATGTGGGTGGCATAAAGCGGAGCGAAGGCGGGTGGTCCCGTCCGCCCTACCGCGCCGCGAACCTCCGGACCCAGGCGTCGAAGGCCCGCAGCTGCGCCGCAACGACCGCGAGGGCCGTCTCGTCGATCAGGCGTTCGTCGTCGAACGCCGTCCGCGCGGCCGTGACGCCCAGTCGATGGCGTTCTGCAGCACGCCCGGCACCGCGTGGTTGTACTCGGGCGAGACGATGAGCAGCCCGTCGGCGGCGGCGATTGCGCCGCGGAGCTTCCGCGCCGGCGCCGGGTAGTCCTGCTCCGGCCGCAGGTCGTCGTCGTAGAGCGGCAGCGAGCGGAGGTCGGCCTCGGCGAACACCATGCCGGCCGGCGCCAGGGAGACGGCGGCGTCGCAGAGCATGCGGTTGTACGAACCGCGGCGGAGGCTGCCCACCATGGCGAGGATGTGCGTGGTGTCGTCGGCCACACTCGTCATCTCACGACCTCTTCTCGTCGACGTATGGTCGGTCGGCGGCGGCGGGAGGCTGGAGCGGGGCCGCGGCGGCGAGCAGCCGCCGCACGGCGGCGGCGGACTCCGCGGCCAGCGCCGCCTCCGCGAGGCGGCCGGCGGCGCGCGCGTCCGTGGCGCGCACGGCCTGCTTGGCCGCCGGGATCAGAGCGGGGCTCATCGAGAGCTCGCGTACTCCGAGCCCGACGAGCAGCGGCACGGCGAGGCGGTCGCCGGCGACCTCGCCGCAGACGGCGACCGGGCGGCCGGCGGCTGCGGCGGCCGAGGCGGCGCGCCCGATGAGCTGCAGTACGGCGGGGTGCAGCGGGTCGGCGAGCGCGGCGACGGCGCTGTTGCCACGCTCGGCGGCCATCGCGTACTGGGTGAGGTCGTTGGTCCCCACCGAGAAGAAGTCCACGAGTGGCGCGAGGTGTTCCGCGACGAGCACAGCCGACGGCACCTCCAGCATGATCCCGAGCTCCAGGCGCGCGGCGACGGCGGTGCCGCGCGCCTCCAGCGACGCCCGCGCCTCCCCCAGGAGCTCGCGGGCGCGCCGCACCTCGTCCACCGTGCTGACCATGGGGAGCATGACCCGCGGCGGCCTCGCGGCCTCGACGCGCAGGATCGCACGCAGCTGGCAGCGGAGCTGCTCGGGATGCCGCAGGCTGAGGCGCAGGCCGCGCACGCCGAGGAACGGGTTCGACTCCGCCGCCAGCGGGAGGTAGGCGAGGGGCTTGTCGGCGCCGGCGTCGAGCGTGCGGATCGTGAGCGGGCGGCCGCCGAGGGCGGCGGCGACGGCTGCATAGGCCGCCGCCTGCTCGTCTTCGTCCGGCATGGCGGCTGCGCCGAGGAACAGGAACTCTGTGCGCAGGAGCCCGACGCCGTCCGCCCCGGCGGCGATGGCCTCGGGCACGTCCTGCGGCCCGACGATGTTGGCCTCCACTCGGATGCTCACGCCGTCGATGGTCACGGCCGGTGCCGCGGCGGCCACGCGCGCCGCGGCGGCCACGCGCGCCGCGGCGGCCCGCCGCCGCTCCACCGCGGCCACCAGCTCGGGCGCCGGGGCGACCGTCACGGTGCCGGCGTCGCCGTCCAGCGCGAGCGGCGTCCCCTCGGCGACGGCGAGAAGCTCGACGCCGAGGCCGACGACGGCCGGCAGGCCGAGCGCGCGGGCGAGGATCACCGCGTGTGACGTCGGCCCGCCGAAGGCGAAGGCGATGCCGGCGACACCTGAGGGATCGAGACGGACGACGTCGGCCGGGGTGAGGTCTCCCGCGATGATGATGCCGGGATCTGCGCCGGTTCGGGCGGCGGCCGCGCCGGCCGTGCCGGCGGCGTCCGCCCGGCCATCGTCCGCGCTCGCGTCCGCCGGGCCGGCGTCCGGCCGACCTGCGGCCGCTCCGCCGTCGGCCGGCCGACCCGCGTCCGACCACGCGGCCGGGACCTCGAGGTTGGCCAGCACCTGGTCGCCGACGGCACGCAGATCGGCCGCGCGCGCCCGCTGGTAGGCATCCTCCACGGTGTCCCACCCGGCCGCCGCGGCGGCGACTGCCTCCGCCCAGGCGCGCGCAGCCGGCTCCCTGCGCGCGAAGACGGCGTCCCGCGCGGGCTCCAGCAGCGCCTCGTCCTCCAGGAACAACAGGTGGGCGTCGAAGATGGCCGCCTCCCTGGCGCCGGCGCGCCCGTGCACCGACGCCTGCGCACGGCGGATCTCGGCGGCCGTCGCGGTCAGAGCCCTCTCCAGCGCGGCCCACTCGGCTCCCGGATCGGCCGCCGGCCGCGGCGGTGGCGCCCGCTCGGCGCCGCGGAACGGCCGCGCCGGTCCCGCCGCCAGTCCCGGGGCCGCGGGCAGCCCCGCGAGCACCGTGCCGGGCGGTAGCGGGGCGGCCGTAGTCTCAGGGCCGGCCGCCGCCGCGGGCGCCTTCGCGACCGGCGGCTCGCCCGCAGCGGGCGCGGCGCCGCGCGGCGTCGCCGCTGCGTCGTCGAGCTCGCCAAAGCCTTCCTCGGCCAGGCGGCGGACGGCGTCCAGCGCCTCCGCCGCCTGCGCCCCGCTCGCGGTCAACGCGAGCTCGTCACCCAGCCGGGCGCCGAGGGTCGCGACGCCGTTCAGACTGCGCCCGCTCACCGGCCCGCGGCCGGTCGTCACGTCGGTCACCTGGACACGGGCGTCGAAGCCGGCCACGGTCCGCACGAGGAGCGCCGCCGGCCTGGCGTGGAGGCCGAGCGGGTTGAGCACGGCGACCATGAGCGTCTGGCCGGCGTGCGTGCCGGCCCCTGCCGCGGTTCCCTCGGCGGCTTCGCACACGCTCCCGCCCGTACGCCAGACCGCGGGCTCGTCGCCTCTCGGCTGTCCGTCCTCGTCCTCACCCAGGTGCGACGCCTTGCCGGCGAGGCCACCCATGGCGGCCGCGGCCACCGCTTCGAGGGTGTCGCCGAGGCCCGCCGCGACCGCCGCCGCGACCGCGCCTTCGACCAGGGGCGCGGCGGTCAGGCGCACGCGATCGCGCCGCTCCTCGTCCAGCAGGTCGAGGGCCAGCTCGGCGGAGAGGACGGCGCTTCCCAGGTCCATCAGGACCAGGACGCCGTCTTCGGCCCACACGTCCTCGATCGTGCGCAGCACCCTGGCGGCGTCGGTGCCCAGAGCGCCGCCGGGCTCGTCCAGCCCGCCGGCGGCGCCTATCCGCACCTCCGGCCCGGCCATCTGGGCGGCCAGCTCGACGACGCCTTCTGCGAGCCGGGAGCTGTGGCTGACGACGACGAGACCGACCACGTGCGCGTCAGCCGTCCTCGCCGGAGGCGCCGGACGTCGCGCCCGCCGCGCCCAACGTCGTCGCGGCGGTCTCCAGCAGCAGCCAGGACGACGTCGCTCCCGGGTCCTGGTGCCCGGCGCTGCGCTCGCCCAGGTAGCTGGCGCGGCCCTTGCGCGCGACCAGCGGCGTCGTCGCGCGCATGCCCTCAGCAGCGGCGTCCGCTGCCGCCCGGCACGCCGCCGGCAGCGTCGAGCCCGAGCCGGCGGCCGCGCCCAGCGCCCCCACCGCCGGCAGCAGCGCGTCCATCATCGTCTTGTCTCCGGGCTCCGCCTTGCCGCGCTTCTGCACCCCGGCGACCCCGGCGCTGAGGACGCCGGCCCACTCGGCCGCCGTCAGCGTCGTCCTCTCCGCGGCGGCTTTGCCCATGTCGAGGAAGAGCGTCCCGTAGAGCGGTCCCGCCGCGCCGCCCACCGTTGACACCAGCGTCATGCCGACGGTCTTGAAGAGTGGTCCCAGCGGGGCCTCCGTCTCCGGGCCGCCCGCGTCCTCCGGCAGCTTGGCCGCAACCGCCTGCATCCCGCGATCCATGTTGACGCCGTGGTCGGCGTCGCCGATGGCGGCGTCGAGCTCCGTCAGCTCGTCACGACGCGCGGCGACCTCGGCGGCGAACGCGCGCAGCCAGGCGACCACGACGGCCGCATCGACGGCGCCGGACGCGGCGCTCACGCGCCCCACCTCAGTCCGGGCGCGTCGACCGGCGCGTCCCACAGCCGTATCAGCTCGTCGTCGAGTCTCAGCAGTGTGATGGAGCAGCCGGCCATGTCCAGCGCGGTCATGTAGGAGCCGACGAGGTTGCGCGCGATCTCGATGCCGCGCTCGCCCAGGAACCGGTGCAGCTCGCCGTAGACGACGTACAACTCCATGAGCGGCGTGCCGCCCATACCGTTGACGAACGCGAGCACCCGGTCGGCGCTCGCGAAGGGGAGGTCGTCGACGATGGCGGCGGCGAGCGTCTCGACGACCTCGCGGGCGCCGGCCAGCGGCCGCCGTTCCCGCCCCGGCTCGCCGTGGATGCCCACACCGATCTCCATCTCGTCGTCGCCGAGGTCGAACGTCGGCTTGCCCGCCATGGGCGTGGTGCACGAGGTGAGCGCCACGCCCATGCTGCGGCTGCGCTCGTTGACCAGGCGGCAGAGGCCGGCGACCTCCGCGAGCGGCCGGCCCTCCTCCGCCGCCGCGCCGCAGAGCTTCTCCGCGAGCACCGTGGCGCCGACGCCGCGACGTCCGGCCGTGTAGAGGCTGTCTTTGACGGCGACGTCGTCGTCGATCACGACCTGCTCCACGGCGAGCCCCTCGTCGCGCGCGAGGTCGGCGGCCATTTCGAAGTTCATGACGTCGCCGGTGTAGTTCTTGACGATGTGCAGCGTGCCCGCGCCGCCGTCGACGGCCTGCGTCGCGGCGAGCATCTGGTCCGGCGTCGGCGAGGTGAACACCTCGCCCGGGCAGGCGGCGTCGAGCATGCCCGGGCCGACGAACCCGCCGTGAAGGGGCTCGTGCCCCGATCCGCCGCCGGAGACGATGGCCACCTTGCCGGCGACGGGCGCGTCGGCGCGAGCGACCCAGTGCGGGTCGGTGTGGACGACGAGGCGGCCGGCATGCGCCAGGGCGATGCCGGCGAGCTCCTCCCTGACGACGTCCTCCGGCCGGTTGATGAGCTTCTTCATCGTTCCCCCCAGCTACGGCCGCCGGGCCTGGCCG
Source organism: uncultured Thermoleophilia bacterium (assembly GCA_963784975.1). Classification (GTDB taxonomy): domain Bacteria; phylum Actinomycetota; class Thermoleophilia; order UBA2241; family UBA2241; genus CAIXSE01. The sequence goes on from CAWAUK010000076.1 coordinate 14,268, forward strand.
GCGGCGTCACGGTCACGCGACCATCGTTCGTCGCCTGGGGGCTGTCGTCAAGGGTGGCGGCCGCTCGGCGCACCGGGCTCACGGTCCTCGCTCTGGCGTCCGCGTGCAAGTGGCATAGACTCGGCGTGCGCGCCCCGCGACAGGCGCGGCGCGAAGACGCCGACTGGAGGTACCGTCGATGCCCCGCACCGCGAAGCCCTATCGCCTGGTCCCCGCCGACGTGCCGCCGACGGCCGTGAGAGGCGCTGGCCTCTACGCCGAGATCGTCGCCGACTTCGTCGCCTCAGGTGTCGAGTCGGCGCTCGTCGAGGTGCCGGGCCGCAAGGCGAACTCGCTCAATGTCGGTCTGAGGAAGGCGGCCGCCACGTCCGGCGCGGCGGTCAAGGTCGTCATGCGCTCCGGGCAGGTCTACCTGAAGAAGGACTGAGGAGGGCAGGCCGCCGTGTCCCCGGAGAGGCGCCGGCGTGCCGCGAGACGCTCAGAGACGCGAGGCGGGCGGCCCGCCGCTCCATAGAAGCGGCGGGCCGCCCGCCTTTCGCGCCGACGTCCGCGTCAGTCAGCGCACGGTCAGCCGGTTGGACGCGATCTTGCTCTGCGCGTTGCCGGCCGCGTCGGTCGCATACACGAGGAACTTGTACTTGCCTCTGACCAGCTTGCAGCGGAACTTGACCGTCGACTTGGCGCCGACCTTGACCTTGGCCACCTTGATGGTCTTCACCGTGCGGCCGCGCGCGTTCTTCACGACGATCTTGGCCGCGGCGGTCCCTGCGCACGGCGCCCGGTCGGCGACCACGAAGCGCAGCTTGACCGTGCGCCCGCGCGTCACCGCCGCCGATGACGGCGCCCGCGTCGTCGGCTTGCGCGTGTCGATGCGCACGACGGCCGGGATCGCGGCTTCCGCATTGCCGGCCGCGTCCGTGGACCAGTAGGTCACCGTGTGCACGCCGTCTCCGCTGTGGTCGGCAGGCGCGGCGATCTCGCGCGAGTCACCTTCCATCGGAGTGCCGCCGTCGAGGGCGCTGAACGTGCCGGCGATGCCGGAGGCGTCGTCGCTCGCCAGGAACGCGAGGGTCACACCGTGGTTGACCCAGCCCCGCGGAGCGCTCACCTGGGTCGTCGTGACCGGGGCGAGGGTGTCGATGTTGACGTAGCCGGTCTGGTGCATGCTCTCAGTGCCGCCGAGCTTGGCCCAGAAGACGACCGTGTGGTGGCCCTTTCCGGAGACCTCGAGCGTCGCCGGACTGGCGACCTCTTGCGGGGTCTGGCCATCGAGCTGGTAGACGACCGTCGGCGTGCCGGAGATGGCGTGCGCGGTGATGGACACAGTCGCCGCGCCGTTCCGCCAGTGCGAATCGAGGTCGGGGGCCAGGCCGGCGGCCTGGGCATACGGGTCGGAGATGTTGACCCAGCCCGTGCGGGCCGCCTCGACGTTGCCGTTCTTGTCGACCGACCAGTAGGTCACCGGGTGCTGCTGCCCGGCCCCGGAAACGCTGAACGGATTCGTGTATGTCTGCTCGGGGCCGCCGTCCACGGTGTAGTGGATGCTCCCGACGCCGCTGCCGGGACCGTCGTCGGCGCTCAGGGAGACCGTGCGGCCTGTCGTCGACCAGTCGGAGAGCTGGTCGGCGCCGAGGTTCGTCGCGGTGGTCACGGCCGGGGTCGCGTCGATGCGGATCGTGCACGCGCCGGTGAGGCTGGCGTTGCCGGCCGCGTCCACGGACCGGATGTCGAACACGTGGGGTCCCTGGCCGCTGGTGGCGGCCACGACGAAGGCGTCGCCGGCGGCGACGATCCAGGCGGACGAGCCGGCCACGCGGTACTGCGTCGCCGCCACGCCGCTCCCGCCGCCGTCGGCCGCGCTGAGGTGCACGGTGACGTCGGTCGCGTGCCACGCCGCGTCGGCGTCGCTGCCCACGGTCGGCGGCGTGGTGTCGATGTTCACGTAGCCGGCCTTCGCGGATTCGGCGTTCGCGGCCGCGTCGACCGACCAGTAGGTGACGGTGTGGTGGCCCTGCCCGGACACGGAGAAGGGGCCGGCGTAGGTCGTCTTCGGGCCGCCGTCGACCGTGTAGAAGGTGGCCGCCACGCCGGCCGTCCCGGCGTCGGTGGCGCTGAGCGTCACGGCGACGGCCGCGTTGGTCCAACCGCTGTGGTCGTCGGCCCGGAGGCCGGTCGCCGTGGTCGTCGGAGCGCTCGTGTCGGGGCGATAGGCGACGATCGTGCCGCCGCCCCCGACGAGCCAGCCACGCTCGCCCCGCCAGGCGATTCCGTTGACGGTCTGGGTGGTGCTCGCAGCCTCGGCTGCCCACGAGCTGCCGCCGTTGACGGTCACACTGATGGTCCCGGACGAGCCGGCGACCCTGACGCGGGTCGCGTCGATCACGCTGACGGCGCGCAGCGTCTGCCGGATGCCTGAGTTCTGCGAGGACCAGGTGCGGCCGCCGTTGGTGGTCTTGCGCACCAGGCCGCCGTTGCCGGCGATCCAGGCGGTCGAGGCGTCGCTGCAGCCGACCGCGTAGAGCGTCGTCCACGTGCCGGCGGACTGGCCGGCCCACGTGGCGCCGCCGTCAGTCGAGCGGCGGACGGTGCCCCTGTTGCCGACGATCCAGCACGTGGAGGCGTCGGCGCAGGCGACGCCGTAGAGCGTGTCCCTGGCGCCGGACGGTTGAGCAGTCCAGGTCGCCCCGCCATCGGTGGTGCGGAGCACCGTCCCACGGCCGCCGACCGCCCAGCCGGTCGTGGCGTTTGCGAAGCTCACGCCGTAGAGCGTCTGGGTCGTGGTGGAGGGCTGGGCCTTCCACGTGGTCCCGCCGTCCGTGGTGCGCAGCAGGGTCCCGCGGCCGCCCACCGCCCAGCCGGTCGTGGCGTTTGCGAAGCTCACGCCGTAGAGCGTCTGGGTCGTGGTGGAGGGCTGGGCCTTCCACGTCGTCCCGCCGTCCGTAGTACGGAGGATCGTGCCGCCGCCGCCCACGGCCCAACCGACGTTCTGGTCGGCGAACGAGACGCCGTACAGCGGCTGCGTCGTCCCGGACTTCTGAGGCGACCAGGGCGCGTAGGCTGCGTGCGCCGCGGGAGGCAGCGCCAGCGCCACGAACGCGAGGAGCAGAGCGACGAGCGCTCCTGCCCCGAAAGTGATCCTGTGAGTGCTTCTCTCCACGTCCCGTCCCCCCATCCAGTGAGCGCCAGCCCACCCTTGCCAGATCGCCGGCGCCCTCTCAGCGCGCGGCGTCATCGCCTTGTTCGTACAAGTTGGTCGGTCACCCGCGCCCTCCCGGCGATGGGACGTGCGTCTAGCGGGACCAGGTACGTTTGCCTAGACGGACTGAGGCAGCGGGCGCCGACCCGGGGCCCGGTCGAGCCGCTCGCCGGGTACACTCGGTCCATGACCGCCACGTCTTCCGCGCCCGGCCCCGGCCTCGTGCGCCGCACGTTCCGCTCCCTGCGCATCTACAACTACCGGCTCTACTTCTTCAGCCAGGTCGTCTCCATGAGCGGCACCTGGATGCAGTCGGTCGCGCAGAACTGGCTGGTCCTGAGCCTCACGAGCAGCGCCGTGGACCTCGGGATCACGGTCGGGCTGCAGTTCGGACCGATCCTGTTCTTCGGCGCCTGGGGCGGCACGCTGGCCGACCGCGTCGACAAGCGCAAGCTCCTGATCCTCACGCAGGTGGCCGCCGCCATTCTGGCGGCCGTGCTCGGCGTCCTCGCGGTGACCGGCGTCGTCACCGTGTGGATGATCTGGGTGCTCGCGGGGCTCACCGGGACGGCGACCGCGCTGGGCATCCCTGCCCTGCAGAGCTTCCTGTACGAGATGGTCGGGCCGAACGACCTCGCCAACGCTGTCGGCCTCAACTCCGTAGTGATCAACACCTCGCGCATCATCGGCCCCGCGATCGGCGCGGTGCTCATCGCGAGCGTCGGCGTGGCGCCGTGCTTCTTCTTCAACGCCGCGTCGTTCCTCGCCGTGATCGGCGCCCTGATGCTCATGCGGGCCGGCGAGCTGCAGCGCAGCAAGCCCGTCGCGCGCGAACCCGGGCAGGTGCGCGCCGGCCTCAAGTACGCCTGGCGCACGCCGGAGCTGCGCGTCCCGCTGCTCATGCTGGCCGTCATCAGCACGCTGGCCTACAACTACTCGGTGGTGCTGCCGCTCCTGACCAAGAGCGTGTTCGGCCGCGGCGGCGGCTCCTACGGGACCCTCTCTTCGGCCATGGGCGTCGGGGCGCTCGCCGGCGCCTTGCTCATGGCGAGCAGGGCGCGACCGTCCCGCCGGCTGCTGGTCGGCGCGGCCTTCGCCTTCGGCGCGGCAACCATCGCGCTGGCGCTCGCCCCCGGCTACTACGCCGGACTCGCGCTGATGGTCCTCATCGGCGGGACGGGTGTGCTGTTCATCAGCACGACGAACGCCCTGCTGCAGCTGAACGCGACGGATGCGATGCGCGGCCGCGTGATGGCTCTCTGGTCGATCGTCTTCCTGGGCAGCACGCCCATCGGCGGGCCCATCACCGGCCTGCTCGTGCACGGCCTCAGCGTGCGCTGGGCCATCGGCATCGGCGGCGTGGCCACACTGGCGACGGCCGCGGGCGGCCTGCTGGCGCTGCGGCACCGCAAGATCGTCGAGGAGGGTAGCTGCGAGACGCCTGTCTGCCTGCCGGACGGACCGGCGCCCGGCGACGCCCTCGGCGAGGCGGTCGAGGTCGGCGCCCCCGCCGCCCGCCGCTAGCGCGGCCCGAGCCTCAAGTCGGCTGCCCCGTTGCCGATGTAGGTTACGGGGCCGCGCGACCGGCTTG
>CAWAUK010000077.1:0-72959 GCA_963784975.1 uncultured Thermoleophilia bacterium
TCGATGAGCAGGAGGCCGGTCCAGGCCGGGTGGTCCACGGCCGGCAGCTCGACGCTGAGGCCGGCCGCCTCGGCCGTGGCGACGACGTCGATGCCCACGGCCTCCATGGACGGACGCGCCTTGAACGGGTACCGGCATGCCTCGCCCGACGCCTGCCCGACGCACTCGTCGCAGAGCACGCACTCGCCGCCCGAGAAGGCGGCGGCGTAGCGGTAGCCCAGCTTGAAGGCGGCGCGCTCGAGGTCGGTCATGAGGTGCGCGAAGCGGTTCTGGCTTTCCTTGAGGCCTTCGATCTGGACGGCGTCGGTCCTGGCGTCGGCGTAGGTCTTGCCGTCGAGCTGCTCGTCGACGCAGTCTTGCGTGAGCGGGATGTCGAGCTGCACGACGAGCGCGTCGCCGTACTTGCGTAGCACGTCCCGCGTCGCGCCGGCGGGCATGACCGCCGGCGGGCACATGAGGTTGTGGCCGTAGCCCGAGCACAGGGGCACGCGGCACTTGAGGTTGACGCGGTCGTCGACGACGACGGCCGCGGCCGGCACCGGCGCCGCCCTGGTGGCGCCGTACTCCTCGGCCGCGGCGATGAGCCGCTGCAGGTGCATGGCGTCAGCCAACTGCCTCTCCTCTCCGGTTGAGCTCCTTGGTGAGCTCCTTGATCTCGTCGCGCAGCTTGGCCGCGTACTCGAACTTGAGCTGGTCGGCGGCCTCGAACATCTCGGCCTCGAGGCTGGCGAGCAGCTTCTCGAGGTCGTTCCGCGGCATGGCCATCTTCTTGGCCACGGCCTTGGCCGCGCGGCGGCCCTTGGTGGGCACCGCCGCGGCATCGCTCAGCATCGTGGAGATGTCGCTGACTCCCTTGATGACGCTGGCCGGGGTGATGCCGTGGTCCTCGTTGTACGCCGTCTGGCGGGCGCGGCGGCGGTTGGTCTCGCCGATGGCCACCTCCATGGCCGCCGTCATCTTGTCGGCGTACATGATGACCGTGCCGTCGATGTGGCGGGCGGCGCGGCCGATGGTCTGGATGAGGCTGGTCTGACCGCGCAGGAAGCCCTCCTTGTCGGCGTCCAGGATGGCGACCAGCGTGACCTCGGGGAGGTCCAACCCCTCGCGCAACAGGTTGATGCCGACGAGGACGTCGAACTCCCCCAGCCGCAGGTCCCGCACGATCTGGATGCGCTCCAGCGTGTCGACCTCGCTGTGCAGGTAGCGCACCTTGAAGCCGTTCTCGACGAGGTAGTCGGTGAGGTCCTCGGCCATGCGCTTGGTGAGCGTCGTGACCAGGACCCGCTGGTCCTTGTCCACGCGGCGGCGGATCTCGTTCATGAGGTCGTCGATCTGCCCCTCGGTCGGCCGCACCTCGACGTCGGGGTCGATGAGTCCCGTGGGGCGGATGATCTGCTCGGCGATGTTGACGCTGTTGGCCAGCTCGAACGCGGCCGGGGTGGCGCTCACGAAGATGAGCTGCGGTACCTTGTCCAGGAACTCGTCGAAGCGCAGCGGCCGGTTGTCGAGCGCGCTCGGCAGGCGGAAGCCGTAGTCCACGAGCTGCTGCTTGCGCGACTTGTCGCCCTCGGACATGGCGCGGATCTGCGGCAGCGACATGTGCGACTCGTCGACGAAGCAGAGGAAGTCGTCAGGGAAGTAGTCGAGCAGGCAGTTGGGCGTGGCGCCCGGCTCCTTGCCCAGAAGGATGCGCGAGTAGTTCTCGATGCCGCTGCAGTAGCCCATCTCGCGCAGCATCTCCATGTCGTACTGGGTACGCTGGCGCAGCCGGTGAGCCTCGAGGATCTTGCCGTGCTCCTCGAACCAGGCGCAGCGCTCTTCCATCTCGCGGCGGATCTCGACGAGGGAGCGCTCGATGGCGGGGTCGTTGGTGACGAAGTGCGTCGCCGGATAGATGGCGACGTGCTCCGGCTTCTCGATCAGCTCACCGCTCACCGGGTCGAAGTTGACGATCTGCTCCACCTCGTCGCCCCAGAGCTGGACGCGGATGGCCGTGTCCTGGGAGGCGGGCCAGATCTCGACCGAGTCGCCGCGCACGCGGAACTTGCCGCGCGCAGGCTCGAAGTCGTTGCGGGCGTACTGGATGTCGACGAGCTTGCGCAGCATCTCGTCGCGCTCCACGGTCTGGCCGACCTGCAGCAGCACCATCTTCTCGAGGTACTCCTCGGGAGAACCCAGGCCGTAGATGCAGCTGACGCTGGCGACGATCACCACGTCCCGGCGGAGCAGCAGCGAGGTGGTGGCGGCATGGCGCAGGCGGTCGATCTCGTCGTTGATGGACGAGTCCTTCTCGATGTAGAGGTCCTGCGCGGCGACGTACGCCTCGGGCTGGTAGTAGTCGTAGTAGCTGACGAAGTACTCCACCGCGTTGTCGGGGAGGAACTCGCGGAACTCGTTGCACAGCTGCGCGGCCAGCGTCTTGTTGTGCGCGATGACCAGCGTGGGCTTCTTCACCTTCTGGATGACGTTCGCCATGGTGAAGGTCTTGCCGGAGCCGGTGACGCCGAGGAGCGTCTGGTAGCGGTCGCCGCGGCGGACGCCCTCACTGAGGGCGTCGACGGCCTCCGGCTGGTCGCCGGTGAGGCCGTAGGAAGCCTGGATGGTGAACTCGGTCATGCGTCCTCGACTCTACCAATACGAACAGGTGTTCGCAACGCCGGCACGATGCGCCTTGCCGCCGGCCGACGGCTAGCGCGGCAGGCGATCGCCGTATGTCTCTCGATATACCCGGCGGGCCTCGAGGACCTTCTTCACGTAGGCCCTCGTCTCCGGAAACGGTATGTCGCGGAGGCGCAGCTCGTGCCCGTCGGCCGCCGCGGCCGCGCGCCACGCGGCGACCGCGCCCATCCCCGCGTTGTACGAGGCGACGGCGGCGCGGACGTCGCCGTCGCAGGCGTCCAGGGCGTGGCGCAGGTAGTAGCACCCGTAGCGGATGTTGACGCGCGGGTCCTCGAGGTCGGCGGCCCTGAAGCTGACGCCGCCGGACTCGTCGGCGATCTGCACCGCCGTCGCCGGCAGGATCTGCATGAGGCCGACCGCGCCCTTGGCGGAGACGGCGTGCTCGTCGAACTTGCTCTCGGCGTAGATGACGCCGGCCACCAGCGTGGGGTCGAGGTCGTAGCGGCGTGCACCGTCGCGGATGGCGCCGGCGTGCTCCAGGGGATACGCGGTCTTGGCGTACCATGACGGCCCGCCGGCGCCGAGCAGCGGCGCCGCCCAGCGGGCCACCCCGATCACGGCCGCCAGCGCGGCCACGACGAGGACGACGGCGATGACGGCGCGCCTCACAAGACGATCTCGCCGGCGCCGTCCCCCACGGCGGGTCGCTCGCCGGCGAGGATCCTCGCCACCGTCTGCGCCACGAACTCCCTCAGGTCCTTGCGTGACCCCGTGTTGTCGAAGACGAAGTCGCTGCGCGCGATCTTGTCTTCCTCCGGCATCTGCTGCGCCCGGCGGCGGCGGAACTCGCTGTCGGTGAGCTTGGCCGCGAGGCGCCGGCGACGCACGTCGTCCGGCGCCGTGATGAGCATGATGTAGTCGAAGCGTTGCTCGAACCCCGTCTCGAACAGCAAGGGGACCTCGACGGCGATGAGCGCCGGCCGCGGGTGCGCCTTCTGCCGGCCCTCCGTCCACTCGGCCACGGCGTCGCGGACGAACGGGTACAGCAGGTCCTCGAGCCAGCGCAGCTCGGCCTCGTCGGTGAAGACGATGCCGGCGAGCGCCGGACGGCTGATCCCGCCGGCCCCGTCGATGACGGTCTCGCCGAAGTGCTCACGGATGCGGTCGACGACCTCGGCGGTCGAATACAGGCCGTGCACGATGTCGTCGCTCGAGATCGTGGCCGCCCCGAGCTCGTGCAGATAGGCGAGCGCCGTGGACTTGCCGGAGCCGATGCCGCCGGTGAGTCCGAGCAGCGGAATGTGCGTTCGCGATGTGGTCATATGGTCCCGGACGCAGGCCGGGGGCGGCGGAGGCGCGCTGCGCCTCCGCCGCCCCCGCCGAAGCGTCAGGCCTCCGGAGGCTCCTCGGCCGTCTCGGCCGGGGGCTCCTCGTCGTCCGCGGCCGCACCAGCCGGGAAGACGTCGTCGCTCAGACCGAGCTCGGGCTCGTGCTCCGCCACGAACTCCTCGGCCGCCTCTTCGACGACCTCTGCGGCGGCGGCCACGACGGCGGCGTCCTCGAGGGCACGCGCGACCTCCTCGGGCGTCTCCGCCGCGGCGAGCTCCTCCTCGACGACAGCCGCAGCCACTTCGACCTCGGCCTCCGCCTCAAGGATCTCCTCGGCCTCCTCGACCGTCTCGACGGCCTCTTCGACGGTCTCGACGGCCTCGGCGATCTCCTCGGCCTCTTCTTCGTCGCCCGGCTCAGGGGCGAGCGGCCGGAGCGGCTTCACGTTGTCGCCGTCGACGCGCTTGATGCTGAGGCTGAGGCGTCGGCGCTCTGAGTCGACCTCGATGATCTTGACGCTGACCTGCTGGCCGACGGACACGACCTCGTCCGGCCGCTCGACGTGGCGGTTGGCCAGTTCGCTGATGTGCACGAGACCCTCGATGCCCTCGTAGATCTCGACGAAGGCGCCGAAGGCGACGATCTTGGTGACGCGACCGTCGACCACGTCGCCGACCTTGTGCTGGGCGACGATCTTCTGCCACGGGTCTTCCTGCGTCTGCTTGAGGCCGAGGCTGATGCGCTGGCGGTCGCGGTCGATGTCGAGCACCTTGACCTTGACCTTCTGGTTGACCTGCAGCACCTCGGACGGGTGGTTGATGTGCGTCCAGCTGAGCTCGCTGATGTGGATGAGGCCGTCGATGCCGTCGAGGTCGACGAAGGCGCCGAAGTCGACGATGTTGCTGATCGTGCCCTCGACGACGTCGCCCACGTTGAGCTCGTCGATGATCTGCTGGCGGACCTCCTTGCGCTCCTCCTCGAGGACGGCGCGGCGGCTGAGGACCACGTTGTTGCGGTTGCGGTTCATCTCGATGACGCGGCAGTTGAGCTCCTGGCCCACGTACTCCTGGAGATCCTGGACGCGCCGGATGTCGACCAGCGAGGCCGGCAGGAAGCCGCGTACGCCGAGGTCGAGGATGAGGCCGCCCTTGACGACCTCGATGACCGTGCCGGTGACCGGCTCGCCGCTCTCGAAGGCGCCTTCGATGCGCTTCCAGGCCTTCTCGAACTTGGCCCGCTTCTTGCTGAGGATGAGGCGCCCGTCGGCGTCTTCCTTGGTCATGACGAGGGCGTCGATCTCTTCGTCGAGAGCGACCTCCTCGGAGGTGTTGACGTTCTTGCGGATGCTGAGCTCGTTGACCGGGATGACGCCTTCGGACTTGTAGCCGATGTCGACCAGGACCTCGTCCTTGTCGATCCGGACGACCTTGCCGGTGACGATGTCCCCCTCGCTGAAGTTGGTCAGCGTCATGTCGTAGTTGGGGACGATCTCGCCGTCTACCTCGATGAGGTAGCCCTCGCTGCCCTCGACGATCCTGGGGTCGTTCGCTGCTTCGAGCTGTGTGTCGATCGCTTTGTCTGCCATGTGGTGTCGTTGCCTCCCGGTCACGTATGCGGTCCGTCGTTTACAGAAGGGAAAGGCCCGCGGACCGCAGCGGGCCGAAACTACAGGAGTATAGCACGGCTTCGCGAGACCCCGCAGGGCGGCGCGGCCGTCAGGCCTTCGCCGCCACCCAGTCGTCCCCGACGCCCGTGTCGACCTCAAGCGGCGGGTCGAGGTCGAGTGCGCCGCACATGGCGTCACGGAGCAGCGGCAGGCACTCGTCGACCTCGTCCGCGGCGCACTCGAGAACGAGCTCGTCGTGCACCTGCAGCACCAGCCGCGACGCGAGCCCGCGGCGCTCCAGCTCCCTGCTCACCGCCACCATCGCGACTTTGATGATGTCGGCCGCCGTGCCCTGAAGGATCGTGTTCACGGCGAGGCGCTCGCCCAGAGAGCGGTTGCGGAAGTTGGACGAGCGCAGCTCGGGCACAGCGCGCCGGCGCCCGAACAGCGTGGTGACGTAGCCGTCCTGCGTCGCCTGGGCGATCACGCGCTCGCGGAACGCCTTCACGTGCGGGTACTTGGCGAAGTACGCGTCGATGAACGCGCGCGCCTCCTCCACGGGCACGTCGACCTGTTCCGAGAGACCGAACGCCGACAGCCCGTACATGATGCCGAAGTTGGTCGCCTTGGCGCGCTCGCGCTGCTGCTTGGTGACCTCCTCGACGGGGATGCCGGCCACCGCGGCGGCCGTCACGCGGTGCACGTCCTCACCGCGGTGGTAGGCGTCCAGGAGCGCCGGTTCGCCGGAGAGCGACGCCATGAGGCGCAGCTCGATCTGGGAGTAGTCGGCGACGAGGAGCTTGCAGCCCTCCTCGGCGACGAAGCAGGAACGGATCTCCGACCCCAGCTCGGTACGCACCGGGATGTTCTGCAAGTTGGGGTTGGAGCTGGAGAGGCGGCCGGTGGCCGCCACCAGCTGATTGAAGGTGGTGTGCAGCCGTCCGGTGACCGGGTCGAGACGGGCCGGGAGCGGCTCGAGGTAGGTGTTGAGCAGCTTGGTGAGCTCGCGCCACTCCTCGACCGCCGGCACGATCGCGTGCTGGTCGCGCAGCCCCCGCAGCACGCGGGCGTCGGTCGAGTAGCCCGTCTTGCCCTTGCGGCCCTTGTCGAGGCCGAGGCGCCCGAAGAGGACCTCGGCCAGCTGCTGCGGCGATCCGATGGTGAACGGGCCGCCGGCCAGGCGGGTGATCTCGTCGCCGAGCTCGTCGATGCGGTCGCGCACGCGCGCCGTGATCTCACCGAGCCGGTACGGGTCCATCTTGACGCCGGCGGCCTCCATCTGGGCGAGGACGCGGACGAGCGGCAGCTCGATCTCGCGGAAGAGCCGCTCGAGGCCGAGCTCGATGAGGCGCGGCCGCTGCGCCTCGGCCACGCGCCACGTGAGGGTGGCGCGCGTGGCCGCGGCGGCCTCGGCCGCCGGCCCCTCGACCAGCTGCGCGCCGTCTTCGGCGCCGGCGAGCGCGAACAGCGTGCGTTCCCCCTCCGGCCTTTCCGGCGCGAGCAGGTACGCCGCCACCGCCGTGTCGAACGCCGGTCCTGCCGGCGCGCTCACGAACCCGGGCTGAGACTTGGCGTCGTGCGCGACGACGTGGCCGGCCAGCAGCCAGAGCGATGCCGCGCGGCCGGCGTCGCCCGGCGCCACCATACAGGCGTCGCCGCCCGCGTGTGCGGCCACCGCGAGGCCGTCCCCTTCGCCCCGGGGCTCGAAGGCGAGCGCCGCCTCTCCCTTCTCCAGCATCGCCGCCACGGGGCCGACGTCCGGCTCGGCCACCAGCCGCACGAGCCCGCCGGCGACGGCGCGCGCAGCGGAGGCCGCTGCCGGGACGGCCGCCGCCCCCGAGATCTCCTTCAGGCGGCGGCGCAGGTTGGCGAACTCGAACCGCTCGAAGACCGCGTCCAGAGAGTCGACCGGAAGCTGATAGCCGCAGCTGGTGACCATCTCGACGAGATCGTGCTCGAGCGGCACGTCCAGGACCATGGTCGCCAGCTGCAGCGAGAGGCGCGCGGCCTGCTCGTGCTCCGCGAGCAGCGCGCGCCGCTTGTCGGACTTGACCTCGTCCAGGCGAGCGTACAGCTGCTCGATGGAGCCGAACTGCTGCAGCAGCTGCGCGGCGGTCTTCTCGCCGACTCCGGGCACGCCGGGGATGTTGTCCGACGAGTCGCCCTTGAGGCCGATGTAGTCGGGGATCTGCGCCGGCGTGACGCCAAAACGCTCGAGTACGGCCGCCGGCGTGTAGATCTTGACGTCGGTGACGCCGCGGCCGGTGCTCATCACCCAGATGTCGTCGTCGACCACCTGCATGGCGTCCCGGTCGCCGGTCACCACGATCGAGCCGACGCCCTGGCGCTTGGCCTCCTCGGCGAGCGTGCCCAGGATGTCGTCGGCCTCGTAGCCGGGCTTGACGAGGTTGGCGATGCCGAAAGCGTCCATGAGCTCGGGCAGGAGAGCCCACTGGGCGGACAGCCCCTCGGGCATGTGCGGACGCTGGGCCTTGTACTCTTCGTAGAGCTCGTCGCGGAAGGTCTTCTCGCGCGCGTCCCAGGCGCAGACGATGCAGGCGGGCCGGTACTCGGAGACGATCTTGAGCAGCATCTGGCTGAGGCCGAACAGTGCATTCGTCGGCTGTCCGGCCTGTGTCGCGATGGACTCGGGCAGCGCGAAGAACGCGCGGAACGCGAGGCTGCTGCCGTCGAGCAGGAAGAGCCTGTCGTAGAGCTGAGGGTCGGCCATGCCGCGATTCTACGTCACGCGGCCCCTGCGCCCCGTCTCATCCTTGCGGACCGTTCTTCGTGCCATCACCATGCAGCGACAGTCTGAGCTGCCACTCCGGGATGCCCAGGTCCTTGAGGACCGCGCCTCTCACCTTCCAGAGGGACTTCGACAGCCGCTCGCGTTCGTCTTCCCGGCTACCCCTGCGAACGCTGCTTGACCAGGAGCACACGCGTCCCGAGCGGCCCGCAGGTGTAGTGCACCGCATCGGCCAGCGCGCGCATGAAGTGGATGCCTCTCCCACTGGTCGCGGCGGCGGCCGGCGCGCAGATCGGCGTCACCGCCATCCCCTCGCCGCCGTCGACGACCTCCACGGCGACCTCGTCCTCGTAGCAGAAGAAGCGCACGCGCACGTCGTCGTCTGCCCCATTCGGCGATCCATGGACCACAGCGTTGGCGAGCGCCTCCGCCACGGCCACGTTGAGCTCGAAGAGGTCGGCGCCGTCCAGGCCGGCCACCTCGGCGAACGCGACGACTCGCCGCCGGGCCGCGCGCAGTTGCCGCGTTGTGGCGGGAAACGTGAACTCGTGCTCCCAGCGCGGCCGCACGCCGGCCGGAAGTGGGGCGTCGGCGTCGCCCTCCGGGGGGCCGGGCGCAGGTGGCACGGCGCGCATGAGCCCGGCGCCCGCCAGCGCCGCGCGCGCCTCCGGCTCTTCGACGGCCACGACGAGCTCCCCGCCGGCCGACGCGAACGCCGCGGCGGCGGCGCGCAGCGCCGTGAGTCCCTGGTCGTCGATACTGGCCCACGGGTCAAGGTCCACGACGACCTCGAACGCCCCCGTCCCCAGACAGCGCCGGACCTCGTCCGGCAGCTCCGACGCGAGGCTTCGGCCATCGATGCCGCCGCAGTGGATCACGCAGACTTCGTCACGGACCTCCGTGCACACTCCGGGATCACGGTCGGCCACACGTATCAGCCTTTCTCGGGCGTGGCGTCGCTGTCGTAGGCCACCGGCGGCTCGAAGCGGCACTCTTCCTGTCCCGGCCAGCCGCCGAACGGATACTCGCAGTGCATCAGGTGCACCTGCTCACCGACGTCGTCAAAGCGTGCGTGGATCCGCTCAACGATCTCGTCGGTCATGGTGAAGGAACGCATGCCGTCGGTGAACGCCTGCCGCAGCGCGTCCATGCGCAGCTCGAGCTCGTCGAAGTCGGCGCGCCACTGCTGTACGTCACCCGAGGCGGGATGGCGCAGATTGCGTGTCTCGCTCATGCTGGTGCCTCCGCGAAGCGGTCTCGGTCGGTGGTCCTCACGTTCGTACTCGCTCATACCCTCGGCGCGTGACCCTGACACGGGCCTTGCGGCTCCCTGCCCCGAGATGTCGTCGCCCTCGTTGTACACTCGCGGCGGGGAGCCGGCGGCGGGCCGGCTCGCGCACGTCGGGAGGATGCACGATGGGAGCACGAGAGTATGCACGCGGACGTCGCGTCGTGGCCCGGCTGCCGCACGGCGGCGACCTGCTGGAGGAGGTAGCCGCCGTGGCCGATGAGCACGGCATGCGGGCGGCGGAGCTGCGCGCCATCGGCGCGCTGAAGACCGCCCGCCTCGCCTTCTACGACCAGACGTCTCACGAGTACGGCGAGTTCGCCGTCGACGCGCCCGTCGAGCTGGTGGGGCTCCTCGGCAACGTCTCGCGGCGGGACGGCGCCACCGCCGTCCATGCGCACGCCACCCTCGCCGGGCACGACGGCGCCTGCGTCGGCGGCCACGTCGCGCCGGGCTGCGTGATCTTCGCCTGCGAGCTGATCCTCCAGGAGCTCGTCGGCGAGCCACTCGAGCGCGAGTTCGACGAGGTCACCGGTCTGCCGTTGTGGCGCGGCCTCTGACCGGAGCGGCGCGCGCGAAGTCCGTAGGCGACGGAAGAGGGTGGTGTCGGAAGGGGGACTTGAACCCCCATGAGGTTATACCCTCACTAGGCCCTCAACCTAGCGCGTCTACCAATTCCGCCATTCCGACACTGAGGGACCGCGATTATAGGCGCTCCTCAGCCGGGCGGTCAACGCGAGCCCGGCGGGGGCGCTCATGACGATGGGCGGGCCTGCGTAGTGCAGCCCGCCCATCGGCGGCGCCCCCTTCATCTGCCTCCAGAAGCCCGAGGCCGTGGTCTGCAAAGACCGTGGCGCCGACTGAGCTTTCGCCCGGAGTATAGGCCCGGGCCCGAGGTGGTACAACGTTGCTGCACCGCGCAACGACTTCGACAGGAGGGCCACGATGCCCGCACGCATCCTCGTCGGCAGCTGCTCCTGGACCGACCCTACCCTGATCGCCTGCGGCCGCTTCTACCCCCCGGGCGTCACCAGCGCCGAGGCCCGCCTGCGCTACTACGCGGAGCAGTTCGACATCGTCGAGGTCGACTCGACGTACTACGCGCCGCCGTCGGCTCGCAACAGCGAGCTCTGGGCGGCGCGCACCCCCACGGGCTTCGTGTTCGACGTCAAGGCGTTCGGGCTGCTGACCCATCACCCCACCGTCGCGGATCGCTTGCCCGTCTGGCTGCGCGACGCGCTGCCCGGGGAGGCGCGCGGCAAGCGGAACGTCTATGTGAAGGATTTCCCCGAGTCCGCCGTGGAGAAGGTCTGGCAGCTCCACCGCGAGGCCCTGGAACCACTCGCCACCGCCGGCAAGGCGGGCGCCGTGCTGTTCCAGTTCCCCCCCTGGTTCGTGCGGTCACGCGACAACCGCGAGTACCTGCGCAGGCTGCCGGACCGCCTGCCGGGCTGGCCGCTCGCGGTGGAGTTCCGCGGCGGCGGCTGGATGGACGAAGACTCCGTCGCCGGCACCCTGCGGCTGCTCGAGGAGGCGGGGCTCGTGTACGTCAGTGTCGACGAGCCCCAGGGGTTCGCGAACAGCACTCCGCCGCTGGCCGCGGCGACCGCCCACCTCGCCGTGGTCCGGCTGCACGGACGCAATGCAGCCACCTGGGAGGTCAAGAGCGGCGCCGCCTCCGACCGCTTCAAGTACCTGTACGCCGACGGCGAGCTCGAGGAGTGGGTCCCGCGCGTGCGCGAGCTCGCCGCGCAGACGCGGGCCGTGCACGTCCTCTTCAACAACAACTACGAGGACTGGGGCATGCAGAACGCCCGCCGCATGGCGCATCTCCTCGGCGTCGAGACGCGGCCGCCGCAGACGCGGCTCGAGTTGAGCTGAACGACGTCCGGGAAGAGGCCGGCGCCGGGCGCCGGGTCAGCCGGGCGCGGCGAGCAGCTCGCGCATCTGCGCGTCGACCCTGGCTCCCCAGCGCGAGAACTCGGCGAAGAACGCCTCGCACGGCACGACCTGCTCGGGCACGAAGACGCCGGGTCCCGTGATGTCGCCGCGCGCCAGCATGCGCGACACGATCGCCGGCGGGATGCCGGTGTCGACATCGCCGCCACCGGCGCCGGACTCCTTGTGCGCCGGCACGGTGGCGCGCACGCGCCACTCCACGCGGCGTCCGTCCTTGCGCCCGCGCACGACCCCGAGCAGGTAGTCGACGTCGTCGAGCACCACGTCGGTCGGCCGCGGGATCTCGCTCACGACCTTGAGGAGCACGTCGCGCGGCCGCACGTGCACGCCCTTGATCTCCACTTCGTCGGTGCGCGTCATGCCGATCCGGTTGAGAAAGCGCATCTGGTCGGTGAACTCGGCCGGGAGCGACAGCTTGAAGGTCGCCGACTTGAGCCCCTGGTCCTTCCACGTGTGCCAGAAGGTGAAGGGCTCTGAGTGGATGGTGTAGTGCGCCTCGAGCATGCCGGCGGGCTCGCCGAAGTCGAGATCCTCGGCGCCCTCCCCGCCGGTGATGTCCATCACCCAGTGACCGTCGATGAACTCCGGCGCGACGACGCTGAACTCGTCGCACAGCGTCTCGAGCGAGTACGGCACGACCCAGCCGTCGTAGCCGCTCCAGTCGGTGTCGTCGACGTTGCCGCACAGGGCGTGCGCCTCCTCGACCACGTCCAGCCGTTCCGCGCCGTACTTGGCGAGGATGTTGGTGACGCCGGGTGCCCCGCCCATGGCGATGACGGCGGTGACGCCGGCGCGGCGGAACTCTTCGTGCAGCTCGACCTGCTGCTTGGTCACGTGGAAGAGGCCGCCCATGTCGGTGTAGTGCACGCCCGCCGCTGCCGCGGCGTGCATGACGGTGATGTTCCAGAAGTGCTGCGTGGCGTTGACCATGGCGTCGCAGCCGGCGATGGCGGCCTGCACGCTCTCCTGGTGGCGCGCGTCGACGAAGCGGCCCGACGCCTTTCCGCCGCCGTGACTGGCGGCCACCTGGCGAGCCTGCTGCTCGTTGTAGTCGCCGACGACCACCTCGGTGACCTCGGGACTGAGGCCGAGCTCCTTGACGGCCCAGCGGCCCATGGCGCCCGCACCCACGACGGCGATCTTCATCTTCCCCTCCTGCGCGCTCAGACGATGTGCTGCCCGCGCCCGAGCCTACGAGACTCGCGGGGCGAAGTACAGACGGCTATCATGAGGGCTCGGAACGTCGCTCCACCCCCTCTCGCAAGAAAGGTGACCGTGGTCAGGTACGGTCTGGACGAGCACGACTGGCAGACGCTCGAGGACGAAGTCGTCGAGCTCTTCACCGCGCTCCTCCGCATCGACACGACCAACGGCAACGAGACCGAGGCGGCGCTCGTCGTACAGGCGTACCTGGCGGACAACGGCATCGCCAGCGAGCTCGACGGCGAGCTGCCCGACCGGCAGTGCCTGGTGGCTCGGCTGGACGGGGACAGGCCGGGCCGCACGCTGACGATGATGGGACACCTCGACGTCGTCCCGGCCGACGCCGGCGAGTGGAGCGTGCCGCCGTTCGCCGGCATCGTGAAGGACGGGTACGTCTGGGGCGTCGGCACCACCGACATGAAGAACCAGGTGGCGGCCGAGGCCGTCGCCCTCGCCCGGCTCCAACGCTCGGGCGCCTCCTTCGCCGGCTCCGTCAAGTTCGCGGCCACGGCCGACGAGGAGGTCGGCGAGTTCTGCGGCGTGCAGTGGCTCTGCGAGCACCGGCCGGAGGCGCTGCGTGCCGACTACTGCCTCAACGAGGGCATGGGCGGCCTCTGGCTGCCGGTCGACGGGCGCAAGGTCTTCCTGCTCGCCGTCGGCGAGAAGGCGTTCGCGCAGTTCCGCATCCGGACCCGCGGCCGCGGCGGCCACGGGTCCGTGCCCGAGAAGGAGCACAGCGCCGTGATCGACCTGGCGCGCGCCGTCACGGCGCTCGGCCTCGCCGACCCGCCGGCGATCGTCTCGGGCGCGACGGCGCGCCTCATCGACGCGCTCGTGCCCGAGGCGGCACTCGCCGCGCGCCTCAAGGATCCGGCCACGGCGCGCGCGGCCGGCGCCGAACTCCATCGGCTGGATCCCGTCGTGGCCGGGCTGGTCGAGCCGCTCTTCGGCGCCACGCTCACCCCCACCGTGCTCGACGCCGGCACGGCCGTGAACGTCATCCCCACACGGGCCGAGGCCTTGATCGACTGCCGCATCCTGCCCGAGATGACCCACGAGGACGTGCGGACGTACGTGGCGAGCGTCCTCGACCCGCTCGCCATCGAGTGGGAGTTCGAGTGGGTCGACGTGACGACGCCCAACGCCTCGCCGGCCGAGACGCCGTTCACCGGGAGCATCGCTCGCGTCCTGCGACGCGACGTCCCGGGCGCGGTCCTTGCGCCGATGACGTCGGGCAGCTTCACCGATTCGCGCTGGGTGCGTGAGGCCTTCCCCGAGTGCATCGCCTACGGGTTCGCGCCCTACGTCGCCGAGAGCTTCCACGCCATGGACGGCGGCCGCGACCACGAGCCCGACGAGCGCATCATGGTCGAGGACGTCACCTACCAGGCGCTCTTCTTCGAGCGACTCGTGAGAGACCTGCTGTCGTGAACCCCGCCCCGGCCCCCGACGTCCTCCGCGACCGGTTCCGGGGCGCGCTGCTCGGCCTCGCCGCCGGCGAGGCGCTGGGCGCGCCCGCCGAGTTCCTCACCGCCGATCAGGTCGTCGAGAAGTACGGCGTCATCACCGAGATGATCGGCGGCGGCGTCTACGACGTCGCGCCCGGCGAGATCACCGACGCTACGGAGATGATGCTCTGCCTCGCCGAGAGCCTCGCCGACAACGGCCGCTTCGAGCCGGAGGACATCATGGCGCGCTACGGCGAGTGGCTTGAGAGCCAGCCGCGGCACGTGAGCCTCACCGTGCGAGCCGCGCTCATCAGCTACCGCTCCGGCACCCACTGGGACGTCGCGTCGCGTCGCGCCTTCGAGATCCTCGGCGGACCCACCGCCGGCAACGGGAGTCTCATCCGCTGCACCCCGATCGGTCTGCTCTACTCCGGCGACGCCTCGACGCGCCACGAGATGTCGCACCGCGAGTCCACCCTCACCCACTTCGACCGGCTCGCGGGCTGGTCGTGCGCCGCCTTCAACGACCTGATCACGGCGGCGCTGGCCGGCGACCTCGCCGAGGAGGTCCCGGCCATCGCACACACCTTCGACCTCGAGGACAAGCGCGTGAGCGCCGTCCTGCGCGACACCCAGGCAGCCGAGGCGGAGGAGATCATCAGCTCCTCGTTCGTCCTCGACACACTGCAGACGGCGCTCTGGACCGTGCTCCACGCCGCCGACTTCGAGCACGCCGTGACGATGGCCGTGAACCTGGGCAACGACGCCACCGCCGCCGGCGCCACGACCGGATCGCTCGCCGGCGCCGTGTTCGGCGAGTCCGGCATCCCGGCCCGCTGGCTCGATGAGCTCGCCGTGCGTGATCGCGTCTCCACGGTCGCCGACCGGCTCGCCGACCTGGCCGCTTCGAGCTGAGCTCCTGACGACCGGCCGCCGCGACGCGGCGGCGGTTTGCGTTCAGTCCGTTCACTCTGTAGTTTACGTTCTTGCTGTGGGGCGAGCGAAGGAGGGCGGCGGCACATGCACGCCGAGATGACACCGGAACAGCGCGAGCTCGTGGAAGAGTTCGGTCTCCTGCACGAGCAGATGGGGGGCACGCGGATGACGGGGCGCGTCTCCGGGTGGCTCCTGCTCTGCGACCCCCCGGTCCAGTCGCTGACCGAGATCGCCGATGGCCTGGGCGTCAGCAAGGCCGCCGTCAGCGGGGCCGCGCGGTTGCTGCTGCAGAGTCGCATCGTCGAGCGTGTCGGCGAGCCGGGGCACCGCGGGGACTTCTACCGCGCGCTGCCCGCCGACGCCGAGGACATCCTCCCCCTCGACCACGTCCGCACGATGCACCGGCTGATCGAGCGCGGCCTGCGCACCGTCGCGGGCCGCGACCAGTCGCAGTCCAACTACGCGCTGATGCACGACCTCCTGGAGTTCACCGCCTTCATCGAGGCGCAGCTGCCGGAGCTGCTCGCCCGCTGGCGTGAGCGCCGGGTGAACGCGACCGCTGCCGAGGCCGCCGGCGCCGGCGACCGCTCCCCACTGCACACTGGAGGCACCACGTGAGCTGGCTGACGAAGATGTCCCTGCGCAACCGTTCCATCGTCGGCCTCGCGGTCCTGGCCGTCCTCCTCGTGGGGGCCTACGCGATCACCTCGCTCAAGCAGGAGCTCATCCCCGACCTCACGTTCCCGTACCTCACCGTCCTCACGGTCGACCAGGGCTCGTCCCCAGCCGACGTGGAACGCAACATCACGACGCCGATCGAGCAGGCGCTCAAGACCTCGAGCGGCATCAAGGAGTTCGACTCGTTCTCCAACGACGGCATGAGCATCATCACCGTGCAGTACGAGTTCGGCACGGACATGAAGGCCAAGGAGGCTGAAGTCCAGCAGGCGGTGTCGGGCGTGCAGCAGATGCTTCCCGCCACGGCCATGGCGCCGAAGGTCGCGGCACTCAACTTCAACAGCATGCCGGTCGTGCAGCTGGCCGTGTCGTCGTCGCTGCCACCGGACCAGCTCGCGACGCTGATGGGCACGCGCGTCGTTCCCCGCCTGCAGGCCATCGAAGGCGTGCAGGCGGTCACTCTCTCAGGCGTGCAGCAGATGCAGCTCAACATCCAGCTGAAGCCCGAGAAGGTCGCCGTCCTCCGCGTCACGCCGACGCAGATCATGACGGCGATCACGCAGGCCAACGTGACGACCGGCGCCGGGAGCGTCACGTCCGGCAGCATCGTCTACCCCATCACGGTCAGCGCGAAGGCGCAGACCGAGCAGGCGCTCGAGCAGCTGGTGCTGCCGTCCGCGACGACCGCCGCGGCGGCGTCATCGACCGGCTCCTCCGCCGCGAGCGCCTCCTCGGCCGACGCGATCGCCGCGGCGGCGGCAGGCGGCGCCATCGCCGCCACGACGCGGCCGGTCACCCTCGGCGACGTCGCCACGGTCAAGATCGCCCCGGCGCCGCTCACGGCGATCACGCGCACCAACGGCAAGGCTTCGATCGGCATCTCCGTCAGCAAGACCGGCAGCGGCAACACCGTCGACATCGCCAACGCCGTGGCCGACGAGCTCCCCGCGATCACGCGCGACCTCGGCGGCCAGGCGACGATCACCACCGTCGTCGACCAGTCGATCTTCATCAAGGACAGCATCCGCTCGCTGCTGCGCGAAGGCATCATCGGCGCGATCTTCGCGATCATCGTCATCTGGGTGTTCCTGCGCAGCTGGCGCTCCACGGTCATCGCCGGCCTCTCCATCCCGCTGAGCGTCGTCGGCGCCCTGATCATCCTGTGGAGCCGCGGCCAGTCCCTCAACATGCTCACGCTCGGGGGGCTCACCATCGCCATCGGGCGAGTGATCGACGACTCGATCGTCGTCATCGAGAACATCTACCGCCACCTTCAGGAGGGCGACACCATCCGGCGCGCGGCCTACACCGGCACGCGCGAGGTCGCCGGCGCGATCACGGCGAGCACGCTCACGACCGTCGCCGTCTTCCTGCCCCTGGGCCTGGTGCACGGGCTCGCGTCCGAGTTCTTCCGGCCCTTCGCCTACACCGTGACCTTCGCGCTGCTCTGTAGCCTCGCCGTCGCCCTCATCGTCGTCCCCGTCGCCTCCACCTGGCTCCTCTCCAAGAAGCAGGTCGGCCACCGTGACGAGAAGGAACTGACGCGGCTGCAGAACACGTACCTGCCGGCGCTCAACTGGGCCGTCGACCACAAGATCGTCACCCTCGTGGCGGCGGCCGCGATCTTCCTCGCCACGATGTCCCTCAGCCCGCTGCTCAAGACGAACCTCTTCGACAGCTCCGGGCAGAACACGATGAGCGTCACGCAGACGATGGCGCCGGGTACCAGCCTCGACGCCACGATGGCCGCGGCGTCCAAGGTCGAGGCGATCCTCAGGGACACCAATGGCGTGGAGATCTACCAGGTCACCGCCGGCACTACCGGCAGCCTCTTCGGCGCCGGCGGCGGCACCACCGCCTCGTCGAGCCAGGCGACCTTCGCGATCACGACCGATCCCAACGCGGACAAGAACGCGATCATCGACGCCGTCCGCACGCAGGTGGACAAGCTGAGCAACGCCGGCACCATCAGTGTCACCGGCGACGACTCGTCGTCGGGCATGGGCGGCATGTCGCTCATCGAGGTGCGGGTCGCGGCGAGCGACCCGGTCGCGCTCAAGAAGGCCAACGACGTCGTGCTCGCGAGGATGAAGACCGTCGATGGGCTCGCGGACGTCACGTCAAACCTCAGCGAGGGCCGACCGTCGGCGACCATCGTCGTCGACCAGGCCAAGGCCGCCGCGGCCGGCGTGACCCCGGCCACGCTCGGCCAGTACACGACGCTCGTCCTCAACGGCTACCCGCTGGGCACCGTGCCGACGACCGCCGGGACGTTGACGGCGCAGCTCACGGTCGGAGAGATCACCGTGCCGCCGCTGCCCGGCGCCGTCAGCCAGCTTCTGACGAGACTGCCGGTCGCCGGCACGAGCGGCATGGTGCCGCTGGGCGACATCGCCAAGGTGGTTGAGGTGAGGGCGCCGGTCCAGGTGACGCACATCGACGGCGCCCGCACCGCCAGCATCACGGCGACCTCCGTGGACAACAACATCGGCGCCGCCTCCACCGCGGTCAACAAGGCGATGAAGGACGTGAAGCTCCCCGCAGGCGCCACCTGGGAGCTGGGCGGCGCTACCCAGATGACCAACGATGTGTTCCGTTCGCTGGGCATCGCGATGCTCGTCGCCATCCTGCTCGTCTACATCATCATGGTGGCGACGTTCCGGAGTCTCCTGAACCCGCTCATCCTGCTGGTCAGCATCCCGTTCGCCGCGGTCGGCGCCGTACTGGCGCTGGTCATCACCGGGACAAGCCTCGGCATGCCGAGCCTCGTCGGCCTTCTCATGCTGATCGGCATCGTGGTCACCAACGCCATCGTGCTGCTCGACCTCGTCGAGCAGTTCAGGCGCAGGGGCATGGACGCCCGCACGGCCGTGATCGAGGGCGGGCGGCGGCGTCTGCGCCCGATCCTCATGACGGCTATCGCCACCATCCTGGCGCTCATCCCGATGGCGCTCGGCATCGGCGGCAAGGGCGGCTTCCTCTCCACGCCGCTCGCCGTCGTCGTCATCGGCGGCCTGTTCACCTCGACGTTCCTCACGCTGATCCTGGTGCCGGTGCTCTACCTGACGTTCGACCGGCTGCGGCCGGCGGGCGCCTACGCGCAGGACGACGAGGACTACACCTCGCTCGCGCCGCAGCCGGCGCCGGCCGACTGACGGCTCGCCGGCGCCGCGCCGCCTGAGTGAGACGGGCGCCACCCGCCGGGCAACGCCGCTCGGCGGGCGGCGCCGTTTCGCTGCAGTAGTCTTTGCTGAGCCGCCGGGCCCGAGGCCCGGCGCACGAACGACACGACAAGAGGAGAGCCCGTGGCCAAGCAAGCCCCAAAGAAGTCCGCCCCCAAGGCGGCCGCCAAGCCGCGCACCGCCGCCGACATCGTGCGCTCCGCCCCCCGCGAGCTCACCCGCGCGGAGCTGATCGACGAGCTCAACAACGACCTCGCCAAGGAGTTCCAGGCGCTGGTGCAGTACGTGCAGCACGCCGCCGCGATGTCCGGTCCGCAGTACGACGCCATCAAGGCCGAGCTGGTCGTGCACTCGAACGAAGAGCACGCGCACGCCATCTCGCTGGCCGACCAGATCGACTTCCTCGGCGGCGTGCCGGGCGTCGACGTGGCCGAGGCGCACATCTCGCCGGACTCCAAGGTCATGCTCGAGCAGGACCTCGACGGCGAGCTCGACGCCATCGCCCGCTACCGCGAGCGCATCGCCCAGGCCGAGATGCTGCAGGAGTACGGTCTGCGCCGCGCGCTCGAGGACATCCTCATCGTCGAGGAGGAGCACGCGCGCGACCTCCAGGACGCGCTCGACCTCTGAGCGGACGGGCGGAGGCCCGGGCGCGACGCTACGCCGTCGCCCGGGCCTCCGCCGCCTTCACCTTGCGCCGCCTCCAGCCGGGCGCGAGCGCCAGGAACGACCCCACGCCGGCGAGGCCCACCAGCAGCAAGACGACGAAGGCCTGCCGGGCGCCGATGTTGTCCATGGCCCAGCCGCCGAAGGCGGGCCCGAGCGCGGCGCCGCCGTTCCACACCACCGTCCACACGCCCATGTAGCGGCCGCGCACGGCCTCGGGCGCGAGATCGGCCACCTCGGCCGACGCCACCGGCGAGAGCAGCGTCTCCCCCAGGCTCAGCACGATGATCAGGATGACGAGCGACCAGAGCGGCCCCGCGAAGGCCGATCCGCCGATGCCGAGCGCGAGCAACCCGCTGGAGACCGCCAGGAGGATCATGCGGTTGCGCAGCCGTAGCGCCGTGACCAGCGGGATCTGCACAAGGACGACGATCAGGGCGTTCAGCGTGAGCAGATACGCCCACACGCTGCTCGGCACGCCGAGGAAGCTGGTGATGTACACGGCATAGATGGAGCCGAAGTTGCCGATGCAGAACACCGGCAGCACGGCCGCGAGGCAGAACACGATGAAGACGCGGTCGTGAAGCACCCTGCGGTAGCCGCTGCGCCCCTGCCCGTCCGCGTGCCGCACGCGCTGCGTGGCGCTCGCCGGCCGGCTCTCGCGAATCCAGATCGCCATCATGACGACCATGAGCGCACAGCCGGCGGCTGCCGACAGGAACAGCGTCCGGTAGCTGACCCCGAACCTCCCGAGCGCCTGGGCGGCCAGCACCGGACCCACCACCACGCCGAAGTTCATGGCGGCGCGCGTGACGCCGAAGCCCTCCTGCCGCCGCTCGGACGGGAGGAGGTCGGCGATCATCGCGTTGCTCGCCGTCTGGAAGAGCGGCCAGCCGAAGGCGCTCTCGACGGCGACGAGGAGAGCGACCTGCCAGAGCTCGGTGACGAAGGCGAAGCCGACGAACCAGACGACGCCGACCAGCACCGACAGCATGATGACCTTGCGCCGGCCGAGCCTGTCGGTGAGGTGTCCGCCCCAGAACTGCGCCGGCATCACCGCCAGGGGGACGAGGCCGAAGAGCACGCCGATCATCGTCATCGACGTGTGCAGGTTCTGGCGCAGGTAGATCGCCTCGAACGGGAACGCGAGCGCGGCCGCGCCCACGTAGATGAAGATGCCGAGCGTGAGCACCCAGAACTGGCGCGGGAAGGCGCGCAGGCCGCGCAGGAAGCTCTTGAGCCGGGTGAACATGCGCCAATGGTATCTGAGCGGAGGGGGCGGGCGGCGAGCCCGGCCGCCGGCGTCGCAGCCCGAACCGTGTCGCCGGCGACCTGAGGGTTCCGATTGGCAGAACCATCGGAACCTGATGGCAAATAGCGCCTTTTTGCAGGTGACTCTCCCGTCAGAACTTCCCGCCGGTCGCGCGAGAACCTGCGCGTCGTTGACTTGCCGCGGCGCACCCGCTAGGTTCGTCGGCATGTATCTGAGCGTGCAGCAGGCGGCGCGACGGCTCGGCGTCTCGCCGGTCACCATCCGCCGCTGGACCGCCACCGGCTTCCTGCCGTGCACCCGCACGGCCGGTGGTCACCGGCGCATCGACGAACACGACATCGACGACCTCGCGAAGGCGATCGGCGGCAGCAACCACCTCGCCGCCCAGCTCGCGCGTGAGCGCGAAGTCGACGTGCTGATCAACACGGCGACGGCACTGGCCGTGAAGCTCGACCTCACCGAGTTGCTGCTGGAGATCGCCATGCGCATGACGAGCCTGCTCGACTGTCACTTCTGCGCCATCTCGGAGTACGACCCGGAGGCCGACGCCACGCGCACGCTGGCCGAATACGACCACGCCGGCCAGCGCCTGCCCGACGCCAGCCCATACCGCTTGCGCGACTTCCCGCTCACGCGCCGCGTGCTCGGCGAGCAGATCACCGCCGTGGTCAACGTCGACGACCCGCACGCCGACCCGGCCGAGGTCGCCGAGCTGCGCCGTGAGGGCGACCGCAGCCTGCTCATGGTGCCGCTGGTCGTGCAGGGACGCAGCCTCGGCCTGCTGGAGGTCGTCGACCAGAGGCGCTCACGGCAGTACTCCCGCCAGGAACTCCGCCTCGCCGAAGCCATCGCCGGCCAGGCGGCAGTGGCCATCCAGAACGCCAAGCTCTTCGCCGAACGACGCCGCAGCGACGAGGACGTCGCCAACCTGCGCCGGGCGCTGGCAAGCCTCACGGCGCACGTGCCGGACCTCGGCGAGGGCAGCCGCAAGAGCGACGTGCTCGGCACGGTCGCCAGGGCGGTCTGTGAGGCGCTCGGCGCCATCTCCTGCGTCGCGAGCATGGGCGGTGAGAGCGCCGGCGCCTTCGGCGCCGGCCGGGTCACCGCCCCGGAGAGCGGCGACGAGCGCGGCGCCAACGCCAACCTCGTCGTCGCGCGCGACCCCTCCGGCAACACCGACCTCACGCTGGCCGTGACTCTGCCCCACGCGCCGGGCGAGGGCCAGGTCGAGCTGCTCGACTTCGTCGTCGCGATCACCGCGGCCGTCGCCCTGCGCTGATCCCGGCGCCGGCCCTCCGCCGTCACCAGTCTCGGCCGCCGCGATCCCGCGTCCCCTCCAGTCCACCGCCTCGGCAGTCCTCCACGGTCAAGCCGCGGCAACGCCCGAAAACCGTCACGTCGCAGGACCGGAACCTGCCGGATATCAGTTCGCTTTGCTGGCCATTGTGCCCCAGGACGTCCGTTCCGGAACTTCGCGCGCCCTCCCCGCAAGAAGTTCTCCGAGTTGACCGCCTGCCGTCAACGACGATACGGTTTGCGCATGTATCTGAGCGTGCAACTCGCGGCACGGCGCCTCGGCGTCTCGCCCCACACCATCCGCCGCTGGACCGCGTCCGGCTTCCTCCCCTGCACGCGTACCGCCGGAGGACACCGCCGCATCAAGCAGGAGGACATCGACGAGCTGGCGCACCTCATCGGCGGCCGCAACCACCTCGCCGCCCGACTGGCGCGCGAGCGCGAGCTCGAGACCCTCGTGGCCACGGCCATCGCCGTCTCGAGCCAGCTGGACGCCACCGCGCTGCTGCGCGAGATCGCCAAACAGATGACCACGCTCCTCGACGCGCACCTGTGCGTCGTCTCCGACTACGACCAGACCACGCGAAGGGTCTCGGTCCGCGCCGAGTACGACGACTTGGGCAACCGCCGCCAGGACACCATGACCTACACGCTGAGCCAGTTCCCCATGGCCCGCCGGGCGATCGAGGACCACGAGAGCATCACGGTCAACGTGAGCGACCCGCACGCCGACCCGGCCGAGGTCGCGATCATGCGCCGCGACGGCGACAAGTGCCTGCTGATCCTGCCGATGGTGCACCAGGGGCAGAGCATCGGCCTCATCGAAGTCCTAGACCACCAGCGCGAGCGGAAGTTCAGCCGCCAGGAGATGCGGCTCGCCAACGCCGTGGCGGCGCAGGCGGCCGTGGCGCTCCACAACGCGACCGTGTTCGCGCAGCTCACGCGCAGCGACAAGGACGCACTCGCCCTGCGCCACGCGATCGAGACCATCTCCGCCGGCTACCGGACGCTCCACGACCAGACCGCGAGGAGCGGTGTGCTGCAGGCCGCCGCCGACATCTCGGCGCGGGCGCTCGGCGCCATCTCCTGCGTCGCCAGTTGCGGCGGCGAGAGCGCCGGGGCCTCCGGGCTGCGACCCGGCGACCAGGCGGCCCAGACGGGCGCCGCGCACGTCATCGTGTCGGCGGCTCCCTGCGGCGACGCCGAGGTCGCCCTGACGCTGACGCTGGGCGGCGACGCCGGCGACGGCCAGGCCGAGCTCCTCGGCCTCATCGCCACCATGGCCGCCGGGGCCATCGGGAGCGCGGCCTCCTAAAGGTCACCCGCCCGGGTCGGCCGGGCGCCGGTCGGGCCCACCGGCTCTGCTATCCTCGGCTCATGCCCCGCCCCCGCCCCAGGTTCGTCGTGATCGACACCGAGACCACCGGTCTCGACCCCCGGAGCGACCGCATCATCGACATCGGCGCCGTCCGCCTGGACGAGGACCTCGCCGTCACCGACCGCTTCACGACCCTCGTCGACCCCGGCTTGCCCATCCCGCTGTTCGTCGCGCGGCTCACCGGCATCTCGGACGCCGACGTGGCCGGCGCGCCGCGTGTCGCGGAGGCCCTCGCCGGCCTGCGGGAGTTCGCCGGCGACGCGACGCTCGTGGGGCACAACGCCGGCTTCGACCGCGAGCACCTGGCGGCGGCGGCGCGGCGCAGCGGCACGCCGCCGCTGGCGGCCGGCTGGTTCGACACCCTCGAGGCGGCGCTCCTCCTCTTCCCCGAGCTGGACCGCCACGCGCTGCCCGTGCTGGTGGAGGAGCTCGGGCTCTCCTGGCCCGCACACCGGGCGCTGCCGGACGCCGAGGCGACCGCGGCGGTGCTCGCTCACCTCGCGCGCCGCGCGGCCGGCCTCGCCGAGGTCGAGCGGCGCCTGCTCGAGAGCGTCTCCTGGGCGCCGCTTCCCGTCCTCGACGCGTGCGCGGCGCGGCCCGACGAAGCCCCTCCCCCGCTCGTCGCCGACGAGCCGCCGGAAGGCCCGGGGCCGCTCGCCATCCTGCCGGTGGAGTCCGGCGCCTGGCGCGAGGAGCTCGATGCGGCCGGCGACGACGTTCCCGGCGGAGCCGGCGGAGCCCCCGGCCTCGCCGGCCGCCTCCCCGGCTTTCGCCGCCGCGCCGGTCAGGTGGCCTACGCCGAGGCCGCCGCCGGCATGTTCTCCCGCGGCGGCATCGGCGTCTTCGAGGCTGGCACCGGCATGGGCAAGAGCCTCGGCTACCTGCTGCCGGCGGCGTACGCAGGCGCGGCCGCCGGCCGCCGCATCGTCGTGAGCACCAAGACCAAGGCGCTGCAGCGGCAGCTGGCCCGCACCGAGCTGCCGCTCGTCGCCGCCGGGCTGCCGCGCGGCTGGCGCTGGGCGCTCCTCATGGGGCGCGAGAACTACCTCTGCCGGCGGCACCTCGACGAGGCGGTCGCGGCGGAGAGCGAGACGCTGCCCGACCCCGAGCGCACGCTTGCCCTCGCCTACCTCGTGGGCCGCGCGCGGCGCGGCGACGTGGACCTCTCGGCGCTGCCGTACCGGGCGACCCAGGTCCTCCCCGCGCTGTCCGACCTCGCGCGGGAGCTGCGCTCGTCGCGGGCGACGTGCCTGGGCCGCTACTGCCCCGCGCGCCGCGGCTGCCACTGGCGTCTGGCGCGAGCCCGCGCCGAGGCCGCGCACCTGGTCTGCGTCAACCACGCCCTGCTGCTCTCCGGCCGCGACACGCTGCCGGCCTTCGAGGACGTGGTCATCGACGAGGCGCACCTGCTGTACCAGGAGGCCACGGAGGCGTTCAGCGACCGGGTGGACGCTCAGTCTCTCGACCAGTTGCTCGGCGACCTGCACGGGCGTCACCGCCAGCGGCCGCTGCCACAGCGCCTGCGGGTGGCGGCCCGCGGACTGCCGCCGGACGAGGCGAGGGTCCTCGTCGCGGCCGCGGACGCGTGCGAGCGCGCGGCCGAGGAGGCGCCCGCGCTCAGCCGCGCCCTCGGCGACGCGATCGCGGGGCTCGCCGCGGCGGCCGCGCGTGCGGCACAGGACGACGAGGGGGGCGGCCGGCAGTCCGACGAGTACACGACGACCGTGTGGCTCACGCCCGGCCTGCGCGACCTGCGCGAACACGACCTGTTCCTCACTCACGCCGGCCTGCTGGCCGAGAGCCTCGCCGCGCTCGCAACAGCCGCGGCCGCCGGGGCCGAGTCTCTCCCCGAGGACACACCGCGAGCGGTCCGCGCTCGTGGCGCTCTCGGACGACGCCGCCGTGGCGGCCGAGCTGCTGGGCGAAGTGCCCGAGGGCGGCGGCCAGGAGAGCGTCGCCTGGGCCGAGCTCGAGAGCGCGGCGCGGAGCGCAGCCGGCGCGCCGCGCTGGGCGCTCACCCGCGCGCCGGTCACCCCGGCGGGCGGCATCCGCGAGATCCTCTGGGACCGGCTCCGCAGCGCCGTGCTCACGAGCGCCACGCTCACGGTGGCCGGCTCGTTCGCCTACTTCCGCGACATGACCGGGCTCACCGGGGACGTCGACGCGCGCGAGCAGGTGTTCCCGTCGCCGTTCGACTACCGCCGCCAGGCGGTGCTCGTGCTCGAGCACGATCCCGGCGGCGCCTGGCGGCCCGACGATCTGGCCGCTCGCCAGGGCGAGCGCCTCAAGCGCATCGCCGAGGTCACCGGCGGCCGCACCCTCGCCTTGTTCACCAACAGGCGCGACATGCACCGCGTCGCGGCGGCGGTGGGCGAGC
The DNA here is from genome assembly GCA_963784975.1 of uncultured Thermoleophilia bacterium. Classification (GTDB taxonomy): domain Bacteria; phylum Actinomycetota; class Thermoleophilia; order UBA2241; family UBA2241; genus CAIXSE01. The sequence goes on from CAWAUK010000077.1 coordinate 25,988, forward strand.
ACGTCGAGGACGACGGCGTCCTCGTGCTCGCCCAGGGCCTGCACGGCAGCGCCGCGAGTCTCGCCGAGGAGTTCCGCACCCATCCCGAGACGATCCTGCTCGGCGTGGACACGCTGTGGACCGGCCAGGACTTCCCCGGCGACTCGCTCACCTGCCTGGTGATCGCGAAGCTGCCGTTCCCGCGCCTGGACCCGCTCTTCCGCGCCCGCCGGCGCGCCTGCGAGGAGGCGGGCGAACGGTGGTTCGAGCGTTTCTACCTGCCGGAGGCCGTGCTCAAGTTCCGGCAGGGGTTCGGCCGGCTCATCCGCACCGAGAGCGACACCGGCGTGATCGTGGTGCTCGACCACCGGCTGACGCAGAAGGCGTACCGGCGCGACTTCCTCGCCAGCCTGCCCGAGATGGACGTGGTGGAGGCGGCGCCCGCCGAGGTGGCCGCGGTGGTCGCGTACCACCTGCGGCGCCTCACCGCGGCTACTTGAGCAGCCTCCCGCTCCCCTTGGCCGCCTCGCGACCGACACGCTTGACGAGGCGCGCCTTGCTCTGCTGACCGCAGTGCGGGCAGGTGAGGTTCTTGTAGCTGTAGTAGGTGCCGTCGGGGTTCTTGCCGACGCTCGACGTGGTGAAGAAGTTCACGGTCGTCGGCACCTGGAACGCCTTGCCGCACTTGGCGCAGACGTAGCCGGACGTGCGCGAGATGAGGCTGACGTACATCCACAGGCCGGCGACGATGAGGATGAACGTGGGCAGGAAGCCCCTCCACGGATAGACCACCAGGATCGCGAACGCCACGATGCCGACGAAGATGGCGAGCTTCCAGATCGTGGTGAACCAGTCGTACTGGCTGCGTTCGACGAAACGGGCCACGCGGATCCCTTTCGATTCAGGCCCGGCGGACTGAGCGCGCGGGGCGACGAGCGCGGGCAGTACGGGGCTCTGCCCCGGGCGCCTCCCCGGCCGGCGTCAGCCGCCGACCGGGCCGGCCAGGTAACTGACCAAGGTGAAGATGCCGAAGAGGAGGGCGGCGGCGATGACGAAGAACCCCAGGGTCTGGAAGAACCCCCCGAGCAATTCTCTGGCCTTCATGAGCTCCCCCATCGCAGTTTGCCGGCAGACCGCCCGTTGGAGCGGACGGTCGTCAGGATGTCAGTATGCCACTCCGGCGGACGCGGAGAAAGCGCGACGGGATCATGCTCGCCCGCTCCCTGCTCGGCGACGTGTCCTCCATCGACCAGCAGGGCGACACGTGGCTGTACCACCGCGACGGCTTCGTCGCCTGCGAGTACAAGAGCTCGAACAGACCCGGGCGTTAGCGCGCCGCCGGGACGGGTAGGACTCCGGGTGCGATCGTCGTCAGGGGAGGTCGGCAGATGAGACCGGACGACAACAGTCAGAAGGCTCCCGCCAAGAAGGCGCAGCACAAGCACGAACAGTGGCCGGACCCGCGCAGGACGTCGCAGGCGCCCCGCGCGTGGACCAACAAGACGATGCACCACCCCGCGACCCGGATCGGCGAGATAAGACACGGAAAGTCCCAATAGCGGCAGCGGTTCGCCGACGAGGGTCGCGTGCCGAGGGCCCGGTGGTCGCAGGACTGCCGGGCCCGAGTACGTACGGGGCCGCGCCGGTCGGCGTGCCGGCGCCGGCGCGTCGCCCGCGTCAGCCTCTGAGGCGTTTGAGCGTCCAGGCCATGGTGCGGCCCAGGTCGGCTACGGCCTCCAGGCCGACTTCGTCCTGGTCCGCTGCGGTGATCGCACCACTGCTCGTCGGCGACGGGCGCGCGCGGACGACGATCATCCCGTGTGCACCGAACCATTCCGTGAGCGTGCGGTAGGTGCCGGCGGAGCCGGGCGACCGCACGTCGACGACGGCCCCGGCGACCTTGCAGGCCAGCGGATGGTCGGCGCCGGCGCGCCGCGCCTGCGCCGCGCGGACCATGAGCGCCTGCGTCGCCGGGCTGCACCTCGCGGAGTACGCCGGCGAGCCGATGACGAGGCCGTCGGCGGCGACCAGCTTGCGCACACAGCGCCGGAGCCCGTCCTCCGGCGGGCGGGAGCAACTCAGGTCGCGCCGGTGCCCGCACTGCCCGCACACGGTGCAGCCGGTATAGGGGTTCTTCTCCAGGCGCAGCGCCTCCGTCTCGACGCCCTCGGCCTGGAGCTCTTTGCAGACGCGAGCCAGCAAGGCGGAGATGCTGCCGCCCGGTCTCGCGCTGCCGTCGAAGACCACGACCTTCATCAAAGCGTCCACGGGCGTCGCCGCGAGGGAGCGCCCGCCCTCAGGCGGTGAGCTTCTTGAGCGCCCAGGCCATGTGCCGCCCGAGCGTGACCATGGTCTCCATGCCCTCGTCGTCCTGCTCCACGTCGCCCTTGCCGAGGCCGATGCCCACATTCCAGTAGCTCGAGCCGATCACGATCATCTCGTTGATCTGGAACCAGTGGTTGATGCTGTCGAACGCGTGGATGGCGCCGCCGCGCCTGACGGCGACCACGGCGGCGCCCACCTTGCGCGCCAACGGGTTGCCGCTCTTGCGCGTGGCGTAGCCGGCGCGCTCCAGCAGCGCCTGGGTCGTCGCCGTGCAGTTGGCGTAGTAGGTGGGCGAGGCGATGATGATGCCGTCCGCGGCGAGCATCTTCTCGATGCACTCGTTCACCCCGTCGTCCTTGAGCCCGGAGCAGGTGCTGTCCTCGGTCTCCGCGCACTTGAGGCAGGCAGTGCAACCGCGAAAACCCTTGTTGTACAGCTGCACCAGCTCGGTCTCGATGCCTTCCGCCTCGAGCTCTGCGAAGACCTTGCGCACCAGGAAGGCGGTGTTGCCGTCCTTGCGCGAGCTGCCGCTGAACGCAACCACTCTCATGTCATCGTCTCCTCACAACACCTCGAGCGCATGCGCGAGGTCACTCATGTGCCGCTGCGCCTCGCGTGCCGTGCAGGACACGCCGGGCAGGGGGAAAGCGAACACCCGGCGTCCGAACGTCCGCGCCAGGTCGTCGTTGAAGCCGTAGCCGCTCTTGTGCTCCCACCCGTAGGAGAAACGCAACACCCGATCGAGCGACCCCTTGTAGACGAACACGAGGATGCGCGGCCGGAGCCGCGCGACGATGGCGTTCACGCGCTGCCAACCCGCCTCGTACTCGTCGCGGGCGGGCTCGTCGCCGAACGGTCGCGGCACCTTGCAGAGGTCGGTGACGCCGAAGCCCTCGCCGAGCAGCGCGTCGTCGGCGTAGCCCTCCGGCGGCGGGCTCAGGATGCCGGCGTCGGCGAGCCGCTTCCACAGCCCCTTGCCCAGCTTGCCCTCGAAGTAGTGGCCGGCCTCCACGCTCGCCGGCGACGGCGTCTTGCCGACGAACAGCGCCCGCAGCGTGCCCTGGTCGGGCAGGATGTCGGCGAGCGTCGGGACGGCCAGGCCGTCCACCTCGATCTCGGTGAAGTGGCTCATGAGGCCGCGTCCGCGGTCGCGAACCGCTGCGCCACGCGCACGAGCGCCAGAGTGTCGAGCGAGCAGTACTCGAGCAGCGACCGCCGGAGGGTCTCGCGGCGGTCGTCCGCCGTCTCAGGGTCCGCCGCCTCGTGGTAGGCGGCCTGAGCGGAGAGGCCGTCCTGGACCTCCTCGAGCAAGGCATGGTCGAGCTCGGCGTCCACGGTCGGGAGCACGTTCTTGAGCGAGAACGAGCCGTTCAGCGCCGGATGCTGGTAGTGGTCGCGCGTGAGGCGCAAGAGATCGACGAGCCGTCCGGCGACGGCGTCGAGCGCCGGCTTGAGATCGGGGAGCATGGCGGCCATCTCCATGATCCGCCACTTCTCGAAGTCGTGATACACGAAGATGGGGCCCTGGTCGCCGAGAGCCTCGAGCAGGGCCTCCGCGCCCCGACGCATCGGAGCCTCGCCACTGGTGTCGAGGAACTCCCGGTGGCTGACCTCGCCGGGCGTCCGCTCCTCGTGGCAGGACCACTGGAAGACGACCTGCTGGAAGGGGCTGGTGCCCGCCCAGATGGGCACGGCGAACTGCACCGTCTCGAAGTCGAGGTAGTAGCGCGGGTACGGCAGGGTGGCGAGGAACACCGTCGCGGCCGGGTCGAGCCTGCCCAGGGCGGGGTCGGGCGGCGCCGCGCAGGCGCCGTCCGGGTCGCGCTCCTCGCCGTCGGAGCAGTGCGTCTTGCCCTCCTGGCCTTCGCAGAAGGCCACGAAGGGGCACTCGAACGGGCGGCGGCATTGAGGCCCGATGCGCCTCGCCGGCAACGGTCCCGCCAGCAGCTCGTTGAAGCCGCGCACCCAGCCCGGGATGTGCGCCATCAGCGGGCGGGCCTGGTCGGCCACGGGGATCTCCCGCAGCAGGCCGCGGTAGTCGCCGCCGCCCGCGTACACGTAGTCGGTGTCGATGACCGCGACGCTGAGGCCGTCCAGCGGCACGCCGGCGCCCTCGGTCACCCAGCCCTGGATGGCGATGTCCTGGAGGTGGTACTCCTTGAGCCGCGTCGCGGACTTGACCTCGACCATGCGGCAGCGGCCGCCGCGCCGCTCGAGCACGTCGGCGCGGATGAGGACCCCGCGGTGCCGGAACGTCGCCTCGTAGAGCATGACGTCGCCGGGCTGCGCGAGTGCGAGCTCCGTCTCGCGGAGCGCCTGGCTGAGCGAGGCGCCGTCGCCGATGAGCACGCCACCCGGGTAGAGCTCGCGCGCGACCTCGCCGACACCGTGGCCCGCGGCGAAGCGGCGCTGGGTGTCGGCGCTGTAGAGCTCGAGCTCGGGACGATGCACGGCCAGCCAGAGCCGTTTGCCGCACTGCAGGCCGGCGGTGATGCGTGACTTGGACAGGCGGAAGGTGCGCACTGTCCCCATTGTATCCCGCCGGAGGCCGGCCAGCCTCCGGAGGAGCCTCAGGCGCCGTCCCGACGCTGTGGTAGGGTCGCCGCCATGAGGCTCATCCACACGGCCGACTGGCACCTCGGCCGGCTCTTCCACAACCAGCACCTCACCGCGGACCAGGAGTACGTCCTAAGGCAGCTGGTCGAGCTCGCCGCGGACGTCAAGCCGGCCGCCGTGATCGTGGCCGGCGACCTCTACGACCGCGCCGTGCCGCCCACCGAGGCCGTGGACCTCCTCGACGACGTGCTCACGGAGCTCGTCGACGGCCTCGGCATCCCCGTGGTCGCCATCGCCGGCAACCACGACAGCGCCGTGCGCGTCGCTTTCGCCTCTCAGCTGCTGCGCGAACGGGGGCTGCACCTCGTGGGCGAGCTGCCGCAGGCGGCCTCGCCCATCGTCCTGCGCGACGAGCACGGTCCCGTCCGCGTCAGCGCGCTCCCCTACGCCGATCCCGCCGAGGCGCGCCCCATCTACGGCGACCCGGAGATCCACGACCAGCAGGCGGTCACCGCCGCCGGCGTGGCACGGGCGCTCGCCGGCGCCGAGGCGCACGAGCGCCACGTGCTCGTGGCCCACGCCTTCGTCGCCGGCGGCCTCGAGAGCGAGAGCGAGCGGCCGCTCAGCGTCGGCGGCGCCCAGCAGGTCTCCGCGGGCACCTTCGCCGGCTTCGACTACGTCGCGCTCGGCCACCTCCACCGGCCGCAGACCTGCGGCTCGGATTCGGTCCGCTACGCCGGTTCGCTCCTCAAGTACTCCTTCGCCGAGCACGCGCACGACAAATCCGTCAGCGTCGTCGACATCGGCCCGCGCGGCAGCGCGGCCGGCGAGGCCGGCGACGCCGGCCGCGCCGAGGTGAGCGTCGAGACCGTCGCGCTCAGCCCGCGCCGGGACGTGCGCCGGGTGGAGGGCACGCTCGCCGAGCTGCTCCGGCGCGGGCCCTCAGACCCGCGGAGCGACGACTACGTCCTCGCCTCACTGCTCGACGACGGCGCGCTGTTCGACCCTATCGGCCGCCTGCGCGCCGTGTACCCCAACACGCTGACCATCGAGCGGCCCGCGTACGAGCACGCCGGCGGCGGTGGCCCAGACCGGCCGCGCCCCGGCTCGGTGAGCGACGTCGAACTCTTCGAGGCGTTCTTCGGCTACGTCACCGACGGCGAGCTGGGCGACGCCCGCCGCGACGCGCTCACCGGCGTGATCGACTCGCTGGAGCGGCGGCGGCGGGAGGCGGCTCCGTGAGGCCGCTGCGCGTCGTCATGCAGGCGTTCGGCCCCTACGCCGGCGAGCAGACGCTCGACTTCGCCGAGCTGCGCGGCGCCAGCTTCTTCCTCATCACCGGCCCCACGGGCTCGGGCAAGACCACGGTCCTCGACGCAATGTCGTTCGCCCTTTACGGCGTCACCAGCGGCGGTCCGGAGAACGAGGGCGGACGCTCGGGCGCTGCCATGCGCAGCGACCACGCCGACCCGGAGCTCCTCACGCGGGTCACGTTCGACTTCGCACTGGGCGCCGACCGCTTCCGGATCGTTCGCGAGCCCGAGCAGGAGCGCCCCAAGCTCCATGGCGACGGTGTCACCAGGCACAACCAGGCGGCCACACTCTGGCGGCTGCGCGAGGGCGAAGGCGCCTTGGAAGAGAGCGGCGGGCCGCTGGAGACGGGCTGGACCAAGGTGCGCGTCAAGTCGGAGGAGCTCCTGGGCTTCCGCTCCGAGCAGTTCCGCCAGGTCGTCATGCTCCCGCAGGGCCGCTTCCAGAAGCTGCTGGAGGCGGATTCCAAGGAGCGCGAGGAGATCCTCCGGGCACTGTTCGACACGGGCCACTACGGCGCGCTCGAGCTGGCGCTCAAGGACGCGGCCAAGGGGCTGCGCGACGCGGCCACGCGCCTGGCGGCTCAGCGCGCCGAGGCGCTGCGCCAGGCCGAGACAGAGAGCGCAGAGGACCTGGCGGAGCGGCGCGACCGCCTCGCTCTCGGGGCCGCCGAGGCGGCGGCCCACGCCGGCGAGGCGGAGAAGGCACGCGACGAAGCGCAGCGGCGGCTACAGGGCGGGCGCGACGCCGTCGGCCGGCTGGACGAACTCGCCGCCGCCGAGGCCGCGACCGAGGCGGTCGCCGGCCGCGAAGAGATCGCTGCGACCGTGCGGGCGGAGCTGGGTGCGGCCGAGCAGGCGTCCACCGTGAGCGAAGCCGCTACTCGCGTCGCAACCGCGCGCACGGTCGCAGCCGAGCGTCGCGCCGCCTCGGAGGCCTGCGAGGACAAGCGGCTACGCCGGTCCGAGGCAGCCGCAGAGGCCGCTGCCGCGCTGGAGGCCGTCGAGGCCGCCGCGACAGATCGAGAAGCGGCCGCCGACGAGGTCCGGCGCCTCAAGACGCTCGTCGGCGTCACGACCGATCTCGCGACGGCGCGGGCGGCGGCCGACGAGGCCCAGGAGACCGCAGCCGCCGCTCGCGGCGACTCGGCTGCGGCCGAGGCCGCCTGGACGTCGGCCCGCGACCGCGGCGACGCGGCCGCGGCTGCATGGCGCGAAGCGCAGGCGGGGAGGCTCGCCGAGGGACTGCGGACCGGCGAGCCCTGCCCGGTGTGCGGCTCCACCGACCACCCCTCCCCCGCGTCCCTGCCGCACGAGACTCCGGGCCAGGACGAAGTCGAGGCCCTCAGGGAGGCAGCCGACCTCGCGTTCACAGCGCGAGACGAGGCCACGAAGCGACTGGTCGCGGCCGAGGCGTCGTCCGCTGCGGCCGCGGCACTGCTCGCAGAGCGCGAGAAGACCGCGCCGGCCGAGTTCGCCGACCCAGCGGCGCTCACAGCGGCCATCGCTGCCGCCGAGACGAGGTCGGCGAACCTCATCGCCGCACACCGGAAGGCCCAGGCCGCGGCGCACGAGACGGCCACTGCCGCGGCGACCGCCGCGACCGCGGCGGCGACGGCGGCCGACGAGCTGTTCAAGGCCGACCAGGAGGTCGGCATCGCCTGCGACGCACTGGCCGAGCGACTCGCCGTGGCGGACTTCTCGGACGAGGACACGTGGATCGCGGCCTGCCGCGAGCCTGATGAAGTCGAGCGCCTGCGCGGGGAGATCGCCGCCCACGCCGACGAGGCCGCGCGCACCGCCGAGCGTCTGCGGCTGGCGCGTGCTGCCGCCGAAGGCGTCACGGCTCCGGACCTCGGCGACCTCGAGGCCGCCGCCGCCACGGCGGCGGAGGCCGCGCTCGCCGCGCGCACCGCCGCCGTCGAACTCTCGGCCGCCGCGGATACGGCGAGCCGCCAGCTCGAGCGGCTCGCAGAGCTCGACCGCGAAGCAGCGGGTGTCCACGAGCGCTACGAGGTCGTCGGCCGTCTCGCCGACGTCGCGAACGGCGACAACCCCCGTCACCTCTCGTTCCAGCGCTACGTGCTGGGCGCGTTCCTCGACGACGTGCTGGTCGCCGCCTCCCAGCGCCTCCACCTCATGACCAAGGGACGCTACCGCCTCGAGCGCACCGAGCGGCGCTTCGGCGGCAAGTCGGCGGCCGGGCTCAACCTCGAGGTGTACGACGCGTGGACCGGCGTCTCGCGCCCGGTCGCCACGTTGTCGGGCGGCGAGTCCTTCATGGCCGCCCTCTCTCTTGCGCTCGGGCTCGCCGAGGTCGTCCAGGCGCACGCGGGCGGCATCCACCTGGAGACCGTGTTCGTCGACGAGGGATTCGGCTCGCTCGACGACGAGTCGCTCGACCTCGCGATCTCCGCCCTCATGGGCCTCGGCGAGGACGGCCGCCTGGTGGGCATCATCTCCCACGTCAGCGAACTGCGAGAGCGCATCGACGCGCGGCTCGAGATCACCGCCGACAAGTCGGGCAGTCGCGCCGCGTTCCTCGTCTCCTGAGCGACCTCGGGCGTGGGGCGGAGTACACTCGGTGTCATGTATGCATACCGTCGTCACATGGCCCTTGTCCTCACGCTCGTCGCCCTCGCGGCAGTCGTCCTGTTCGGCCTCGGTCTGGTCCTCTGCATCGACTGGGGCGGAGCCAGCGCGCCGCCAAGCGACTTCGGCCAGCCGGCGTCGCTGGTCCTCGTCCTCCCCTGAGCCGGAGACAGCGCCGCCTCACTCCGGCGGCTTGCACGGGAGGGCACCGTCCGCGTCGACGGACGGCCGCGGCGTACAATCCGCCCATCAGACACGTCGCTCCTGGAGGTCCGATGCCCGCCGACCACGCCCCGCTCCCCGACCCCTCTCGCCTGCTCCGGGAGCTCGACCTGCAGACCCCGCTGATCGGCCTCTACGACGCGCCCGACCCGGAGGCGTTCGCGCCGCTGGTCCGGCCGCCGGCAGGGCCGGGCCGCGGCCGCGGGGCGTGCCTCTTCAACTACTACCGTCGCTGGGAGAAGGGCGAGACGCTTCACCTCACCGCGGACAGGTTCGGGTGCGGCGGCTGCGGGCGCTCGCTGTTCGGGGTCCAGGTGCGCGAGCGTGAGGACTTCATCGACTTCCTCTGGGGAGACGAGGGGCTGCGCGCCAGCCGCGAGCTCATGGCCGCGTGGGTGGACAACGCGCCGACGTACCGGCCCGACCACGTCAACGTCATGGTCGGGCCGATCAAGCCCGAGCTCGCGGCGTACCTGCGTACGATCACGTTCTGGGTGAACGCCGACCAGCTCTGCGTGCTGCAACACGGCGCCTACCACCACCATGCGTGGGGTGAGCCCGACCCGGTGACGGTGCCCTTCGGGTCGGGCTGTTCCGAGCTCGTGGTGCCGTTCCGCGACCTGGACGCACCGCAGGCGGTGATAGGCGGCACCGACATCGCCATGCGCGACGGGCTGCCGCCGGGCGTCCTCGCGTTCACAGTCACCCTGCCGCTGTTCTCCCAGCTCTGCGCCCTCGGCGACGAGAGCTTCCTGGGCAAGGGCTTCCTCGGCCGCCTGCGCAAGGCGCGTGGCGGGTCGCTGGCCTGACGCCTCAGCGCGGCGGTGTCGACCTCCGGCGTCCGGTAGCATACGGCCATGACCTCCCGTGAGGCGCTCCGCCGTCTGAACCGCAGCCGCGAGAGACTGCGCACCCACCACGTGCGTCACATCGCCGTGTTCGGCTCCACGGCGCGGGACCAGGCCACCTTCCACAGCGACGTCGATCTGCTCGTCGAGTTCGAGCCCGGGGCGCCGGTCGGCCTCTTCGCCTACGTGCGCCTCCTCGACTTCCTCACCGACGTCATGGACACGCGCATCGACCTCGCCACGCCCGGCGCCCTGCGCGCGGAGATGCGCGACGAGATCGTCGCGGAGGCCATCCGTGCCTTCTGACCCGCATCTTCACGAGCCGGGCTACGACGAGCGCCAGACCAAGCTGCGCTTCCGCGACTGGCGCTTCCGCGTCCGCGACATCCTGGCCGCCGTGAACGCCGTCGCCGCCTACACGGACGGCATGACCTTCGAGGAGTTCGTCGCGGACGCGCGGACGCGCGACGCCGTCGTGCGCAACCTGATGACCATGGGCGAGTCGGTGCGCTGGATCCCCGACGTGATCCTCTCCGCGCACCCCCAGGTGCCTTGGCGCACCATGCGCGGGGTGCGCAACGTCGTCGTCCACGAGTACTTCGGCATCGACGACGCCATCCTCTGGCGGACGGTCCGCGGCGACCTGCCGCCGCTCGCGTCGCTCCTGCAGGCCGTGCTCGAGTCCTGACGCGAGCGGAGGGCGGCGGCGAGCACTCCCGTGCCCGCCCGGCGTCGCCCATGAAGCTTCGGCGCCCTCCGCGGCGCCGCCCGTGTACAATCGGCGCGCCATGCAACCGGTCACAGTCCAGGAACGGGTCGAGTTCGCCAGCCTCGGCTGGCGTTTCACTGCCGTGCTCATCGACACCGTCGTGCTCTTCGGCATCCTCATCGCCGTGCTGATGGTGTACGTCTTCGTACTCGCCGCGCAGGGCAAGATCGATCCCAACAACCCGGCCGCGGCGCAGGCGCTCAGCCAGGAGATCAGCCGGCAGCTCGGCGACTCGAACCTTCTGGCCAACGTGATCATCTTCGGGTCACTCTTTCTCTACTACGTCGTCCTCGAGGCGATCTTCGCGGCCAGCATCGGCAAGCTCGTCTGCCGGATGCGGGTCACTGCGCTCGACGGCTCGCGGCCCACGGGCGGCGCGATCGTGCTGCGCAACCTCATCCGCGTGCCGGAGGCCATGTTGCTCTACATCCCCTCCGGAGTCTCGTGCGCGGCGAGCCCGCGCCGCCAGCGCCTCGGCGACCACGCGGCGCGCACCGTCGTGGTACGGCGGACGACGCTCGCCGGCGCGGCTCAGGGCGCCCCCCGGTCTGGCCCGCCGGCCTTCGGCGCGCCCGTCCCGCCCGCCCCCGTCGCCCCGCCTTCTGCGAGCACGCAGAGCGTCCGGCCGTCGGCGGAACCCGCCGCGGCGCCCGGCCCTCCGCCTGTCGCGGACGCACTGGCGCGGCTCAAGACGACGGCCTTGGCCACGCACGGTGCGCACCTGAACTATCAGCGCTTCTCGGAGCGAGAGCTTGCCGCCGGCGCCGTCGATCCGGTGAGGGCGTACTCGGAGGAGTACGTGAGCGCCTGGTTCACCCTCACGGACGCGGTCGCTGCGCTGCGCGCGACGCGCGACGAGGCCGGCGCCTCCGCAAGCGCAGCGGGACGGACCCTCGACGACGTCTGCGCGGAGCAGCCGGACCTCGCCCACCTGCTGCGCGAGCTGGCGCCGTACTTCACCGTCGACGGCGACGAGGCCGTCCACGAGGCGTTCCTCGCCGTCGCCCGCCGGGAGGGGTCTGCCTCCTGAAGCGGTGATGGGCGGCGCCCCGGAGGGGCCGCCCGTGCACCAGGGGGGCTTCAGGAGAGAACCGCACCGCGTCGCCGCGGCGGCGGCCTCGGATCACCTGACCGTGAACCCTCCGGACGCCTGTCGCTCCTGGGCCCAGCCGGCGAGGTCGGTCGCCTCCACATGCCAGCGGTACGACCCTGCCGGGAGTCGCAGCCTCAGGAGAGCCTTGCCGGTCCCCGTGGGGACGTTGCCCAGCTCGTAGCGCCGCGTGAGGCCGCGCCCGCGAACGACGATGGTCGCGGCTACGCGCGCGGAGCCGGCGTCGCGGACCACGAACCGGAAGGCGCTCCGGCCGGCGCTCGAGCGAGTCACCGACCCCGCGAAGGTGACCGGTCCGGCGGTGTCGACTGTGATCGCCGTGCTGATGACCGGACTCACGCTCCCATCGGCCGCACCGAAGCGCACCATCAGGGTCTTGCGGCCGGACTCGCCGCCGAGCACCCAGTCGCAGGGCTCGCCGGTGTACGGCACTGTGTACCAGTCCCGACCGTCTTCCGACAGCTGCACCGAAGTGACGAATGATGTGGTGTGGGCGGCACTGTTGGCGACGGACACGTTGAGCAGAGGGACCACACCGGTGCCGTGAGGATCGATGATGCTCGCCTCGGCGCGGGTCCAGGCGGCCAGGGCGGCGGCAGGGGTGAACGCGAGCAGGAGGAGGACTCCGCCGATCAGCGCGACCAGGACTCCCGTCCTCGCCCTACGAGCACCGCCCATGGTGGCCTCCTCTCGGGTCGCCTCGCCTTCACCCAAGGCATCGGGTGGCCGCGGAGCGGCGACGATAGGGCCGGGTCCCCGACCTCGCTGGCCTCCTTCCTCATCGTGCCGGGCACACTTCCCCGCCGCGAGAGGCCGGGACCCCGGGGAGCGCCGGGAAGCGGCGGCTCGCCCCGCTTGAACAGGCTGGCCTCGGGACGTTCGGGGTAGTATGGCTGCAGTGATGGTCGACGAGGAGGGGGCGGTCATGGCCAGGGGAACGTCACGCAGGTCGGCTGGGAGTCGTTCCATACTAGGTGGGCTCGCCGTGCTCGCCGCCCTGGCGGCGGCGCTGCTCGCGCCGGCCGCCGCCCCAGCCGCCGCCCGGCCCTTCCCCATCTGCATCCAGCTGGGCGGCCAGGCGGGACCCGAGATCGCGGGAGCGATGACGGTCTGGACCGACAACCGCAACGGCAACCTCGACATCTTCGGCAAGAACCTCAGCACCGGCCGCGAGTACGCGGTCTGCACCAACGAGGCGCAGCAGGACAACCCGGCGGTGACGCGGCGGGTGGTGGCCGGCGAGGTCCGCTACGTGGCCGTCTGGGTGGACAAGCGCAATCACCCCTCCGGTGAGTCGAGCGACATCTACGGACGCGACATCACCACAGGCGATCGCTTCAAGGTGGCCGGCGGAGCCACGATCAAGTGGTTCCCGGAGATCGTCGACAAGTGGGTCGTCTGGATCGAGGCGGATGACTCCGCGGGGCCGTACACGATCAAGGCCCGCGACCTCGACGTCGGGAAGACGTACACGATCGCGACGAGCAGCGTGCTGAGCACCGTGGGCATCGACAGCCGCACGGTCGGCTCTCGCACCGTCTACACCGCCGTCTACACGTCCGGCAAGGGCGACATCAGCGGCCGCAACGTCCCCGACGGGACGCCCTTCATCGTCTCCCAGCGAGACACGTTCGAGTGGATGCCCGACATCAGCCACAACCGCGTGGTCTGGTGGGAGTCGGGCGGGCGCATCATGCTGCGCGACCTCAAGACGCAGCGGCGCGCGTTCGTGCACAACGGCTCTCGGCCGCGCATCGACGGGGAGCTGGTCGACCTGGGACGGCGGCGGGCACGGCGGAGAGTTCGTGACCTCGTACGCCAAAGGTGCCAAGATCTACGTGCGCAACGTCGTCGACAACACCAGCGTGGTCGCCCTCGCCCAGAAGGACCTCACCTGCCTCTTCCCGTCCATCAGCGGGCACAGGGTCGTGTGGGAGTCCGGGCCGGCGCAGCGGGTGCTCAGCCACATCCACATCTACGGGGCGCGGCTGCCGTAGCGGCGCGGCGGCAGGTGCGAGCCGCAACGGTCCACGGTTTGGCGTGCCTGCCCCCGGTCGATAGACCCCTCAGAAGCAGGCTCGACGGGGGTCGCGCGCCGTGGAACGACAGACGCACAGGCGGGGGCCGCGCGCAGGCGCGGGCACACGAGGCACCAGGCCCGGACCCGGCCGTGGCGCTCCTGCTCGCCGTGGTCTCGTGCTGCTGGCGCTCGCGCTGGGGACCGCGCTGTTCCTGCTGCTTCCGGCGGCGTTCTGAGCCCCGGCTGGCGAGGATCTCGCCGGCCGGCTCGCCGATCCGGACTCCCCTCTGGGCGCGAATCACACCCTCAGCGGGTCGCCGGTGGAACGTGGTCCGCAGCCGCGCTCAGCAGACCGTGAGGAACGCCTGCGCCTTCTCCAGCCAGGCCGGCACGTCGATGCCCTGCGGGCACTTGTCCACGCACTCGCCGCAGGCCGTGCAGCGGTCGGCGCGCTCGTTCTCGGTCCAGAACGCGCGGTACACGAACTGCTGCGCGCTCAGGTTGTTGTACATGTGCGCGTCGTTGTAGAGGTCGAACACCTCGGGGATGGCCACGCCCTGCGGGCACGGCATGCAGTAGCGGCACGACGTGCACGGGATGGGGCTGAGCTCGTGATACAGGTCGCGCACGCGCGCCACGAGCGCGAGCTCCTCCTGCGGTCAGCAGGCCGGGCCGCGAACGTCGGCGACAGGAGGTTCTCCTCGACCTGCGCCATGGTGCTCATGCCGCTGAGGAGGAACGAGACCTCCGGCTGGCTCCACACCCACTGCAGCGCCCACTCGGCGGGCGACCGCTCGACGGGCGCCTCGTCCCACACCGCCTGGACCTGCGGCGGCAGCGTTGCGCGCAGCGCGCCGCCGCGCACCGGCTCCATCACGATGACGCCGAGGCCCTTGCCGGCCGCGAGCTCCAGCCCCTTGCGGCCGGCCTGGTACTCCTCGTCCATGTAGTTGTACTGGATCTGGACGAACTCCCAGAGGTCGGTGGCGGCGAGGATCGTCTCGAAGTCCTCGTAGACGTCCGTGGAAGCTGAAGCCGAGGTGCCGGATGCGACCGTCGGCGAGCGCGCGCTCGGCGGACGCGAGCTGGCCCTGCTCGAGCACGGTCTGCCAGTGATCCCCGTCGAGGCCGTGCAGCAGGTAGAAGTCGATGTGGTCGTTCTGCAGGCGCTCGAGCTGGATGCCGAGGATGCGGTCGAAGTCGTCGGGCTTCTTCACGTTCCACACCGGCATCTTGGTGGCCATCTTGACGCGCTCGCGATAGCCGCCCTTGAGCGCCTCCCCGAGCCAGGTCTCGCTGGTGTCCTCGTGGTACATCCAGGCGGTGTCGACGTAGTTCACACCGCCGTCGATGGCCCGGTGGAGCATCTCGGTGGCCAGCGGGTAGTCGATGCGCTTGAAGTCGGGCTTGCCCTCGTCGTCGGTGAGGACCGGCAGGCGCATGGCGCCGAAGCCGAGGGCGGAGGGCCTGAAGTCGAGATGTCCGAAGTCGCGGTACTGCATGGCGTCATGCTACCCGATTGACCGACGACCGGAGTCAACTGGCGGTGGCGCCGCAGGCCACCGCGTATAGACTCGGCGCGCAGTCGTCCCGAGGAGCAGCCGCATGCCCAGAGCCGTCCAGCATCCCGAGATCCTCGTCCAGGCCCGCCGCGGCGGGATCGTCGAGAGCCTGCACCGCGCCTGCGCCGCGCTCGCCGGCCCCGACGGCGAGATCGTCGAGCGCTGGGGCGACCCGGGCATGGTCACGTTCTGGCGCTCGTCCGCCAAGCCGCTGCAGGCGCAGGCGTGGCTCGCCGACGGCACCGTCGACCACTTCGGATGGGGCGCCGAGGAGCTCGCCATCATGAGCGCCTCGCACGACGGGCCTCGACTTCCAGGCCGGTCTCGTGCGGCGCATGCTGGCCGACCTCGGCCTCAGCGAGCCGGACCTGCGCTGCGACGCCGCGCACAAGGCGCGTCACAACTGCTCCGGCAACCACACCGGGTTCCTCGCCGCCTGCGTGCGCCACGGCTGGGACGTGGCCACGTACCAGCGGCCGGAGCACCCGGCCCAGCAGGCGGCGCTCGAGGCGTTCGCCGCGCTCACGGGCCTCGACGCGGCGACGCTCGCGACCGGCGTCGACGGCTGCGGCGTGGTCTGCTACGCCACGCCGGTGACCGTCGGCCGCCGCCACCTACGCCCTCCTCCCCGAGCTGCTGCCGGAGATCACCGCCGCCATGCGCGCGCACCCCGAGCTCGTCGAGGGGCCGGGCTCGATCGACACCGAGGTCATGCGCGCGCTCCCCGGCGCCACCAGCAAGTGCGGCGCCGAGGGGCTCAGCTGCTTCTCGCTGCCGGACGGGCGCGGGCTCGCAGTCAAGGTCGTCGACGGCGCCGACCGCGCCCACGAGCCGGCCGGCCTCGCCGCGCTCGAGGCGGTCGTCGGCGCAGAGGCGATGAGCGACGAGCTGCGCCGGTTGGCGCGGCCGCCGATCACCAACGACGCCGGCGACGTCGTCGGCGAGCTGCTCGCGGTCGTCCCCGAGTGACCATCGGGCGGCGGCAGGCTGCGGCGCCGCCACCCTCGCGGACCTTGGCGGCCGTTCGCGCCCGTACAGCGCGGTGAGCACCGCCGAAGCGGCCCCGCTCAGCCCTCCTCAGCCTTCGGCTTGCGCCGCAGAAGCACCAGGACGATGGCCACGACCGCCACGACCACGGCGGCCACGAAAATGAAGATGGTCGAGTCCGACCCGCCTGAGCTCGTCGTGGTCTCCGCCGCCTTCGGCGCCACGTTGTAGTAGTTGCTGACGTTGTCGCTGATGTAGGCGACGGCGCCATTGGGCTGCGGGATGCGCTTCCAGCCCTCCCACTTCTCCGTGTTCCACGCCTCCAGCAGCTTGGGATACGTCAGGATGATGTAGGGCGACTCCTTGTACAGGATCTCCTGCATCCGGTAGGCGATCTCTTTGCGCTTCTGCGGGTCGAGCTCCCTGGACTGCTGCAGCCACAGCGCGTCGTACTCCTTGTTCGACCAGCAGGCGTCGTTCTGGTTCTCGATCTGCACGGTGCGGAAGTAGCCCAGACGACGGCCCGGATCGGAGCCGCTCGGCTGCCAGGCCCAGATGTAGATGTCGTAGTCAGGTTTGTACGTGTTGCCGGCGTAGTTGTAGCCGCCGTCGATGAGCACGCCGTTGTCCTCGACCGAGTACTGGATGTCGAGGCCGAGGCTCTTCCACCAGCCGGTGATGAGCTTGCCCATGACCTGGCTCTGCGCCGACTCCTGGCGCGACCAGAGCCGCAGCTTGATGTCCTTGCCGCCGTTCTTGGGGTCGTTGAGGATGCCGTCGCCGTCGGTGTCCTTGTAGCCGGCGTCGGCGAGCGCCTGCCTGGCCTTCTCGAGGTCGAATGTGTACCTGACCTCAGCCGGCGGCTCCCAATGCCAGTCGAGGTTCGGGTCGTAGAAGTTGACCTCGAAGATCGACGTGGCCGGGTCGGCATAGGTCTGGTAGGCGAGCGCCGTGAGCTTGTCCTTGTCGACGGCCCAGTTGAGCGCCTGGCGGAACTTGACGTCGCGAAGCACCGGGTTGCCCAGGGACGGGCCTTCGTAGCAGTTGAAGGACAGGTAGTCGAAGGCCTTCTGTGAGCAGGCCTCCGACGCCAGCGCCGTGTCACCCTGCAGCGCCTTGACCTGCGCCGGCGGGATGTTGATCGCGAGGTCGATGGCTCCGAGCTTGAGGTCCTGCGCCAGCGTGTCCTGGTTCTTGTAGACCTCGAAGATGATCTGGTCGACCTTGGGCCTGCCGCCCCAGTAGTCCTTGTTGGCGACGCAGCGGATGTACTTGCCCTTCTGCCACTCGACCACCTGGAAGGGACCCGAGCCGACGATCGGCGGCTTGTTCAGGAACTTGGTCGCCTGGTCGTAGGTCTTGAACTGGCTCCAGACGTGCTCCGGCACGACGGGCACCCACATCGACAGGATGTCCGCCTTGGGCTGACTGCACTGGATGACGACGGTCGCATCGTCGGGCGCCGTGACCGACTTGATGCCGTCGAGCGCCGAGAGGAAGGCCGTCAGCTCAAGCTTCTTCTGGTACATGTAGCTGAAGGCGACGTCGCGGGCAGTGAGCGGCTGGCCGTCGCTCCACATGACCCCCTGGCGGATCTTGAACGTCCAGGTGAGGCCGTCGCCGCTCTTAGTCCAGCTCTCGGCGAGCCCGGGCCGGGTCTCCAGGTACTTGTCGCCGTAGTCGGTGAGGAAGTCGTAGCTCACGTGGAACAACTCGTAGCTGGACTGCTCGATGCCGACGAACGGGTTGAGGTTGTCGGGGTCGGTGGTCCAGCCCACCTTGAGCGTGATCGTGCCGCCGGCGGGCGACGGGCTCGAGCTGGCCGCGAACGCGCCGGCGAGGCCCCATGTGAGGCCGGCGGCGAGCGCGAGGACGAGGGCGAGCAGGAGCACTCGTTGCGAGAGAAGCGGACGCGCAGTCATGAGCCTTCCTTTCTGCGCTGGCAAGCCTGATCGACCACCGGGCCGGGGTCGGGCGGCGCCCCCCGGCGCCGCGCACCAAAGGCTATTGAATCGCGGCCGTGCGGCGCAAGGGCGGCTTTGCGCGGATCCGCGAACGCGCCTCGCGTTCGCGTGCCCGGGCGACCGACTGC
The DNA here is from genome assembly GCA_963784975.1 of uncultured Thermoleophilia bacterium. Taxonomy (GTDB): domain Bacteria; phylum Actinomycetota; class Thermoleophilia; order UBA2241; family UBA2241; genus CAIXSE01. Next base: position 44,361 of record CAWAUK010000077.1, read on the forward strand.
GATAGACTCGCGCTCACGCTCAGAGCGGCCGGCGCATCGGCGCCGCCCGCGCGACCGACGGAAGGAGGGCGACATGACACTCAAGCTCGGCCTGCCGAAGGGAAGCCTCGAGCACGCGACGATCGACCTCTTCCGCCGCGCGGGGTTCCTCATCACCGTGGCGGAACGCTCGTACTTCCCCGCCATCGACGACCCGGAGATCGAGTGCATGATGGTGCGCGCCCAGGAGATGGCGCGCTACATCGAGGACGGCGCCCTGGACTGCGGCCTCACCGGCCGGGACTGGGTGGTGGAGAACGAGGCCAGGGTGCACACCGTCACCGACCTCGTCTACGCCAAGCAGAGCTTCGGCAAGGTCCGCTGGGTGCTCGCGGTGCCGGACTCGTCGCTGGTCCACTCGGCCGCGGACCTGGAGGGCAGGATCGTCGCCACCGAGCTGGTCGGGGTCACGCGGCGCTGGCTCGCCGAACGCGGCGTGACCGCCAAGGTCGAGTTCAGCTGGGGAGCCACCGAGGCCAAGCTGCCCGAGCTCGCCGACGCGATCGTCGAAGTGACCGAGACGGGCAGCTCGCTGCGCGCCAACAAGCTGCGCATCGTCGAGACCGTCCTCGAGAGCACGACCCAGCTCATCGCCAACGAGGACAGCTGGCAGGACCCGGACAAGCGGCGCAAAATCGAGGACATCTCGATGCTGCTCCAGGGCGCGATGGCGGCGCTCGACAAGGTCGGGCTGATGCTCAACGTGCGCACCGGCGACCTCGACGCGGTCCTCTCCGTGCTGCCCGCGCTCAGGAAGCCCACGATCTCGCACCTCAGCGACCCCGGCTGGCTCGCCGTGAACACGATCCTCGAGGAGAGCGTCGTGCGCGAGATCATCCCCCGGCTCAAAGAGGCGCGGGCGGAGGGGATCGTCGAGTTCCCGCTCAACAAGATCGTGATGTAGGGCGGCGGGACGGCGCCGGACGGGCCGCGCCGGAGGGCGTATGTCAGCCGGCGAGGCGGCGGGCGGCCGCCATGGCCTCTCGCTCGTTCAGCCGGCCGTAGGACGGCAGCAGGTCGTGCGCCGCCACTGGCAGCCAGATGAAGCCATCGCGGTCGTCGCCGAGCGGCGTGGCGCGGCCCTGAACGAAGCGCCACGCCGTGAGCGCCGCAGCGAGCGCGTCGAGCGAGTCGTGGTCGTAGTACCCGTCCCAGACCATCCCGGCGGCGCGCAGCGCCGTGACGCGCACGTGCAGGCCGGCGCGCGAGCTCTTGGGCGGCGGCGTGCCGCCCAGCAGGCTCACGAATGTGGCGTGCGGGTAGACTTCGAGGGCCGCCGGCGCTTCCCCGAGCGCCGCCGGCATCGTGCCGGGGGCCGGCGGCTCGAAGCCGCGCCGGCCCAGCTCGCGGTAGTACTCCCAGCCGGCCTCAATCCAGGTGTAGCGGCCGCCAGCCGCCGCCACAGCCCGGGTCGGCACCTGGTAGATCGAGATGCGGCGGTGCGCCAGATCGGCGTCGCAGGCGCGCGGACGGGTGGCGGCGGCGCCCCGGACGCGGCGCGGCCGCTGCGGGGCGTCGACGCCCACGGAGACGGCGTGGAGGTCGTCGAGCCAGGCGAAGAGGCGGCCGCGGTCGCCGGCGACGCGGTCGTCCGACTCCGCCCACGAGACGACCTCGAGCGTGCGCCCGCAGCGCACCGCGACGGCCACGCACGGCCTGCTCGCGGCGATGTCGATACCGACGACCACCGGGCCCGGATCCATGGGCGCAGCCTAGCAGACCCCGGCCGGGCTGCGGTAGGATGCGCGGCGCAGGTCGCGGGCGCCGCCGTCAGGGAGCCGTGAGCGTCACGTCGCGCACGCCCCAGCGCTGCCACGCCGGGAAGTCGCCGCGGGCGACGAAGCCGATGACGTTGCGCGCGCCCGGCTTGAGCAGCGACGCCGGGATCGTCACGGCGCGGGTCTTGCTCCACCTCTTGACCGGCCCGGCGGCGAGCGGCCCGGTGTCCTGCCAGTTCACCACCAGGCGCACCTCATCGGCCTGCACGTCGAAGAGGCGAAAGCGCAGGACTCTGTCACCGTCCTGCCCGGCGGTCTTGTAGAAGACTTCTTTCGGGTGCGTGTGGTCGGCGCCGCAGTAGCCGAGCGGCGCCGCGAAGGGCAGCTCGAGCGGCAGCGCCGGAGTCTGGCGCGGGTTGAAGCGCACGTTGCTCAGCGCCCGCCAGCTGGCGTCGCTGGTGGTCGCCCAGTCGTACATGCTGCCGCCGAGCGCGCCGTTCTCGCGCAGGGCGCGCACGTACGCCATCGTCTCGCTGCCCGAGGACTTGGCGGCGTCGCCGGCGATCACGTGGATGGGCACGCCGGCCGGCCGGTCTTCTCGCGGATGATGCGGATGTTGTCCCGCGTGTCACGGTAGGCGTTGGCGTAGCCGTCGCCGTGGTACGTGTAGTAGCCCATCGGCACGAAGACGTCGTAGATACCGGCCAGGGTCTTGAACGGGAACTGCGGCCAGTAGCTGGTGTGCATGGCCATGCCGGCCGGCGACGGGATGCACGCGCCGAGGGGATAGGAGGTTCCCACGGCGGCACGGATGCGCTTGGACAACGCTCGCAGCCGGCTGTTGCGCAGGGCAACGTCCTTGACGATGCTCGCCTCGATGTCGAGGGTGAACGAGTCGAACTTCTGGCCGGCGACGCTGCGGAAGTCGATGGCCGCCAGCGAGCGTCTGTAGTCTTTGGAGGGGTCCCTGAACCCGGGCAGGTACCACGCGACGATCTGGATGCCGCTCGCGTGGGCCTGCTCGATGAGCGCGCTCATGGCCGCGGGCCTGTTGAGCGCGGACGGCCAGTGGTAGTTGGACGTCTCGAGGTACAGCGTCCGCACGCCGTGCGCCTCCATGTCCTCGACGGCCGCGGCAGGGTCGTCCCAGGCCCGCGCGTCGTACAGGTCGACCCACGTCCCCAGACCCCGGTAGCAGCGGATGGGCGCGGAGGCGGCGGCCGCCTGCGGCAGCGCCGCGGCCGCCCCCACGAGCAGGGCGAACGCGAGCACGAACAGCGCCGGCGAGACAGGCGCGCGCCGGCGTCCCGCGCCTGCGCGCCGGCGCGGTCGGAAGAGACTGGAAGGACGGACGCTCACGAGCACACCCCCCACGGTGGCTGTCGGTGCGGGGCCCAGTATAGCCGTGGTAGGGTGCACCCGACACCGGCCGCGAGGAGGGGCATGTGAGCATCGAGTACGTGCAGCAGCAGCTCGGCGCCAGCGAGAAGATCCTGTACACCGAGCGCCACCACTGGATCTTCCCGGTCGCCGAGATGATCAAGTGGATCCTCTTCGCGGTGGCCGTGCTCGCCCTCGTCATCGTGCTGAAGGTCTGGCTGCTGCCGGACGCCGGCTGGATCTGGTGGCTGCTGCTCGTCGTCCTCGTCCCCGCGGTGCGCATCGCCTGGGGCTTCCTCTCGTGGCGGATGAACGTCTACGTGCTCACCAACCGCCGGGTCATCGAGTCCACCGGGGTGCTCAGCAAGCGCGTCGCCGACTCGTCGCTCGAGAAGCTCACCGACATCGTGCTCAGGCAGTCCATCCTCGGACGGATGCTGCACTACGGCGACATCGTCGTGCTCACCGCCTCGGCCGGCGCCGGCATCAACGATCTGAAGCAGATCCGCCGTCCGATGGAGTTCAAGACGCAGATGGTCAACGCCAAAGAAGGACTCGAGCGGGAGATGGGCGCGAGCAACTGACGGGGCCGCAAGGGGACCGGCTACCTCGGCGCGGCGACGTCTCAGCCCTCCGGCACGAACTCCTTGCCGACGCTCCAGCACTTGGCCACCGGCTCTCCGAGAGACCAGTACTTCCTGCTCGCCATGTCGAAGAGCAGGGGCTTGAGCCTGGCGATGTCGACGACCCCGTTGGTGAGCACGTCGACGTCCGCGTAGGTCCCCACGATCTCGCCCACGAAGAGGTCGTGGGTCGGCAGTTCGACGCGCTCGATCAGACGGCACTCCATGGTGACCTTGCACTGCGAGATCATGGGCGCCGTGTCGAGCTCGCCGTAGAAGAGCTCGAAGAGGCCGCTCTTGTCCTCCTTCCTGCCGCTCACCATCCCGATGTGGTCGGTGACGGCGACCATGTCCTCGGACGGAAGGTTCACGCTGAACGTCCCGTTCTCGATGATGCCCTGGTTGGTCAGGTGGACGTTGCCCATGCCGAGGGTGATGCCCTTGAGGTGCGCGATGCCGACGTGAGCGATGGTCGCGAAGTCGGGGCGGCCGTCCACGGTGGCTCCGACGATGGCGGTGACGAGTGGGTAGAGCGCGTTGGTCGAGCCGAGCTTCTCCTTCACGATGACCTCACTGGTCGTAGGTGTCCGATGCGTGCCCGCTGCATACCCGCGGGAGGGCGCGGCGTAATCGGCGAGGGATCGTAGGGGGACGGGGGGCGCCGGGCCGCGGCGCCGGGCGTCCGCGGCCGCGGTTTCGTCCGGCGCGCCCAGCCGTCATCATGGGCGCATGCCACCGGACGCCGAAAGCACGGATCTCCGCCGCGCCCGCCGCCCCGGCGGCGGCGCTCAGCCCTCGTCGTCATCGTCCTCGTCGGCCTCGTCGCGGTGGCCGCGGCCTTCGCGCTCGCCAGCGCGCTGGACGACGACCGTCCCCACGGCCCCTACCTGATCGGCGCCTGGACCTTCGGCGACCGCGCCTCGCTGGACGCCGCCGTCAAGGCCGGCGCGATCGACGAGGTGAGCGCCGACTGGCTGCAGTCGCGCGCCGACGGGAGCGTCGCGGCGCCGCGCCTCGACACCGACTTCATCGCCGAGGCGAAGCGCAAGGACTGCCGCGTCTTCGTCACGCTCACCGACTACGACGAGGCCAAGCACACGTTCGATCCTTCGATCTCGGCGGCGATCCTGGCGACGCCGGAGTCGCGGCGCCGGCACGCCGATGCCGTGGCCGCCTGGTGCAAGGCCTACGACGTCGCGGGCGTCGACGTGGACTGGGAGGCCGTCAAGGGCTCCCGCAGAGACGCGTTCTCGGCGTTCGTCGAGGAGTTGGCGAGGCGGCTGCACGCGGACGATCGCCTCATCGCCGTCGACGTCTACCCGAAGACCAGGGAGCCCGGCGGCTGGGACGGCCCCCGGGCTCAGGACTGGGCGCGCCTCGGGCGCGCGGTCGACCAGTTCCGGGTCATGACCTACAACTTCTCGGGCTCCTGGTCCGGCCCCGGGCCGCTCTCGCCGCCGGAGTGGATGGACCGCGTCATCAGCTTCGCCGAGACACAGGTCGCGCCGAGGCGGATCGTCATGGGCCTCGGCTTCTACGGGCGCGATTGGCAGGGCTCGCAGACCACCGACCTGCTCTGGGACGACGTCGCGGCGATCCGCGCCAGCTGGCATCCGCGCGAGCTCCGCACCGCCTCTCGTGAGCTCCTGCTCGAGTACAAGCGGGACGGCGCGACGCACAAAGCCTTCTTCCCCGACGCCCTGGCGGTCCGGGCCAAGCTGCAGATGCTGCTTGACCGCCACCCGCACATCCGCGGCGTGTACGCGTGGCAGATGGGCCAGGAGGACCCGCGCGTCTGGCAGGAGCTGCGCGCGGCGCTCCACTAGGCGGTGCGGCGCCGGCGGAGTCGACGGCATCCACAGTCCGGCGCTCGGACGCACGCGAAGCGATGCCACGTGTGTTCGCGCCCGGCCCCTGCTACCCTTGCCCCAGACATGCGCGACTGGACCCGCAGGGAGTTCCTCAAGATGGCCGGCATGGCGGCCGCCGGCGTGTCGCTTGCGGCCGCGGGCTGCGGGACGCAGCCCGCGGCCGACCCGCCTCAGGAGGGCCGCCTCTCCTCCCCGGTCCCCACCTCCCCGAACGGCAAGCAGGCGAAGCCGGCGCTCGCCGTCGCACGCGGCGGCAGCCCTGCCGACATCACCGCGGCCGCCGTCGCCGCCGTCGGCGGCATGGAGGCGTTCGTCAAGAAGGGCGCCGACGTGATCGTCAAGCCCAACATCTGCACCGGGTACCACGGACCGGAGTACGCGGCGACCACCAATCCCGACGTGGTCGGGACGCTGGTCTCCCTCTGCCGAAGGGCCGGAGCCGGCCGCGTGCGCGTCATGGACCTCCCCTTCGGCGGGCCCGCCGAAGAGGCCTACCGCGTGAGCGGCATCCGGGACACGGTGGAGAAGTCCGGCGGGGAGATGCAGATCATGTCGCCCGCCGGCTTCCGCACCTACCGCATCCCCCGCGGCCTCGACCTCACGTCCTGGCCCATCTACTCCGACGTGCTCTCCTGCGACGTCTTCATCGACGTGCCGATCGCCAAGGACCACGGCACGACCAGGCTCAGTCTCGGCGGCAAGAACCTGCTCGGCGTCATCCTCAACGCCGGCGACATCCACACCAACATCGGCCAGCGCACGGCCGACCTGGTCAGTGCGTGCCGGCCCACCCTCACCGTCGTCGACGCCGTGCGCGTGCTCACGGCCAACGGGCCGACCGGCGGGGACCTGGCCGACGTCGAGCGGCTCGACACCGTGCTGGCGAGCGTCGACATCGTCGCCGCCGACGCCTACGCGGCGACGCTCTTCGACCTCACCGGCGCCGACATCCCGTACGTGCAGGCCGCCTACGACATGGGCCTCGGCGAGATGGACCTCGACAAGGTCGACGTGCGCGAGGTCCGGGTCTGACCGCCGCCGCAGGCCGGCGCGCCGGGTAGAATCGGCGCGCATGGATGTCCACGCCACCTCCCGCCTGCACGACGCCGCGCTCGACGGCACGATCCGCCGCCACGAGCGCCTCATGGCCGAGGCGCACGCGATCGTCGACGCGGGCAACGAGCGCGGCGTCGTCCTCCGGCTCACCGGCGGGCTTGCCGTGCGTCACTACGCGATCGACCTCGAGTTCGCCGAGCGCGAGTACAGCGACATCGACCTCATCGGCCTCAAACGGCAGGTGGTCGCGGTCGGCGACGTCTTCCGCGACCTCGGGTACGTCGAGAACCGCCACGTGGCCATGGCCACCGGCAACGGTCAGCTCCAGTTCTTCGTCCCGGACCCGTCCTCCCCTGAGGGAGCCGTCGGCCGAGGCCCCCGAGACCTCCCGGTGCTCACCGAGGTGCCCCCCAGCGACCACATCGACGTCTTCCTGGACGCGATGCGCATGGACCACGAGGTGGACTTCCGCGACCGGCTCGACATCAACACGTACGCCATCGACCCGGCGGACCTCTTTCTCAGCAAGCTGCAGATCGTCAACCTGAACGAGAAGGACGTGCACGACGCGATCACGCTCGTGAAGGACGTCTATGTCGACTTCCAGCCGCACCCGGGGGTGCTCGACCTCCACCACGTGGCCGAGGTGTGCGCCGCCGACTGGGGCCTCTACATCGACGTGATGAACAACATCGACACGGTGATCGATCACGTCGCCGATTACGACCTGGGGCCGCGCGACGCGGCCCGGGTGCGCCGGACGCTCGAGCTCGCGCAGGACACGATGACGGAGCAGGCCAAGACGCTGCGCTGGCGCGTGCGCGCACGCATCGGCAAGCGCGTGCGCTGGTACGCCGAGGTCGAGGAGCAGTTCGGCGGGCGCGCGGAAGACGTGTCGCTCGCCGTGCGCACCAAGGCCGGGCGGGCGGCCGGCTGAGAGCCGGCGGGCGGCGCCGGCGCGAGCCCCCGACAGTCAGGGATCCGGCCACGCGGGAGGCGCCGGGATGAGTCCCCACCCGACCCCGTCCTCCAGCTCGCGCACCGCCGCCCAGTCTCCGGCGGAGAAGTGCCGCAGGGCGAGCGGCTCGAGCAGGCTCTCGTCCTGAGCGAGGAGGTCCTCCAGGGCATCGACGAAGCGGCCGCCCGCCTCGGCGACGTAGGCGGCGTCGTCGCGCTCGACGGCCAGGCGCAGGCGGCGCAGGGTCTCCAGCGCCTCCGTCTGGCGCGTCACCAGCAGCGACCTCGGCGCGTCGACCGCGTGCACCTCGAGCGCGGGGAACCACGCCTGCTGCTCGCGCCTGAAGCGGAGCTCGACCGCGCTGAGCCGTCCGACGAGACGTGCGACCAGCGGTTTCTCGAGGCGCCAGCGCCGGCGGGTGGGCGAGCCGCCGAGGCGCTCGAGCTCGCCCTGAAGCCCGGCGCTGAGCCGGCGCACCTGGCCCGCCTCGCGGCGGAGCGTCTCGAGCGGATGGCCCGGCGGCGGCGACGGAAGCGTCCCGGCGGCGGCCTCGGCCGCGGCCTGCACGGCTCGCTCCCCGGCGACCCGGCTCTCGACGGCCGCCTCCGAGAGCGCCGCGTCGAGCGCGGCAGACTCCGCCAGCTCCAGGTCCGCCGTGGCGGCGCGCCAGCGCTCCGCCATCTCGAGCAGCGAGCCGCCCGCCTCGAGGCCCGCGACGATGCCGCGCAGCTCGCCGAGCCGGCGCTCGTCGTCGGCGATGCGGCGCGGCGCGTCGGCGACCCTCGCCGGCCGCCCCACGCCTCGCTCGACCTCGGCAGCGATCTCATGCACGAGCTGCCGCCACGGCATGTTGAGCCTGACGCCGACGTCGTCGAGCGTCATCACCCTCGCCCAGCGCGTCCGCGCGCGTTCCTCAGCCAGCGCTTCGAACCCGTGCAAGCGGGCGAGGAGGAAGGGTTCCAGGAACGGGTACGCCTGAAGGAGTGCCCACACCGTGGTGCGCGGCCCGATCAGGATGTCCTGCGAACGCCTGACGCTCATCGTGGGCGGCACCTCCTCCGCGCTTCGGGACCCGGCAAGGGTAGCAGGGGCGCGCGGCGGCGCGCACGTTGCCTGCCCGGCGCGCCCGGTGTATCCTGCCGCTCCCGCCCCGCTCCTGCAGCCGCCGGCGGCAACGCCATGAGCATCGTCACCTTCAACAACATCGAAAAGTCCTTCGCCGGGCAGCGCCTGTTCACGACCGTGTCCTTCTCCGTGGACGGGCACGACCACGCCGTGCTGGTGGGCCGCAACGGCACCGGCAAGACGACCTTGCTCCGCCTCGTCTCGGGCGACGAGCACGCCGACTCCGGGACGATCTCTCGTGCGCGAGGCCGCAGGATCTGGCTGCACGAGCAGACCCCGGAGCTCGAGCGCGACCGCCAGGTGCGAGAGTACCTCCTCGAGGCGTTCGGGGAGGCCGTCCAGCTCGAGGCGGCGCTGCGCGCCACCGAGGAGCGGCTCTCCGGCCTCGCCGAGCACAGCCCCGAACTGCGCGACACGATGAAGTCCTATCAGCAGTTCCAGCGGCGCTTCGAAGCCGCTGGAGGCTACGGCTATCGCGACCGCCTCGGCGGCGTCGTCGAGGGCCTCGGGCTCCCCGACGACATGCTGGAGCGCAACCTGCTCTCACTGTCCGGCGGCGAGCTGACCCGCGTCACCCTGGCGAGGGCCCTGCTCGCCGACGCCGACCTGCTGCTGCTGGACGAGCCGACCAACCACCTCGACATCGACTCCGTGGAGTGGCTCGAGACGTTCCTCTCCGACTACGAACGCGCCTTTCTCCTGGTGACGCACGACCGCCGCCTGCTCGAGAAGGTCGGGCGACGGGTCCTCGCTGTGGAACACGAGCACGTCGAGACGCAGGGCGGCGACTTCGCGACCTATCTGCGCGAGAGCGAGGCACGCCTCGACCTCATGCGCCGCGAGTACGAGCAGGACCTGGAGAAGATCGAGCAGCTGCAGCGGTTCTACGACCGCTTCCACGCCAAGAAGGACAAGGCCAAGCAGGCGAAGGCCAAGCTCACGCAGATCGATCGGATCAAGGCCGGGCTGCGGGAGCCCCCCAAGCAGAAGCGGAGCTTCAAGCTCGGGCTCCCGCAGCCCAAGCCCTCCGCGCGCGTCGTGCTCGAGCTGAAGACGCCGGCCATCAGCGTCGGCTCCGCCGACGACAGGGCCGGCGCCCACACGCTCGTGCGCGACGTCGACGTCGTGCTCGAACGCGGAGAGAAGGTCGCCCTGCTGGGGCCCAACGGCTCGGGCAAGACGACGCTGATCGAGACGGTGGCCGGCCTCCGCAGCCTGGCGGCCGGCGCCTCGCACCTCGGCCATAACGTGCGCCCGGCGTACTACTCCCAGCAGGGCCGGGAGCTGCGCGAGCGGGACACGGTGCTGCAGTCTGTGCTGCCCCTCGTCGGCCAGGACGAGCAGGGTGCGCGCGGACTGCTCGGGCGCTTCCAGTTCGGGCCCGACGAGGTGGAGAAACGGGTGGAGATGCTCTCGGGCGGCGAGCGCAGCCGCCTCCGCCTGCTCACGCTCCTCGTCGGTGACGCCAACTTCCTGCTGCTGGACGAGCCCACCAATCACCTGGACATGGGCTCGGTCGAGGCGCTCGCCGACGCGCTCGAGGACTACACAGGTACGATCCTGCTGGTCACCCACGACCGGCACCTCATCGATCGCGTGGCGACACGAGTGCTCGAGATCCACGACGGGCGCCTGCTCAACCACCTCTCCGCCGCCCGGTACTGGGAGGCGCGCAGCGAACGCCTCGGCTTGGCTGCGGCGCCGCCCGAGGAGCCCGGTGGTCGCAGCGGCAAGCGCGCCGGCATGGGGGCGCCCGCCGGCGCCGCCGACACGCGCGGCAAGGAGAGCGCCGAAGAGGCGCGCCGCCGGCGCGCCCGCCTTCGCGGCGCCGAGGCGGCCATCCTCAGGGCGGAGACGCGGCTCGGCGAGATCGACGCCGAGCTCGCCGAGCCTCAGACGTACGCCGACCGCGACGTCCTCAACCGGCTTCTCGACGAGCGCGGCATCGTCGAGGGTCAGCTGCAGCGCGAGTACGCCGCTTGGGAGAAGCTCGTCGACGACCAGGCCTGACACGGGGAGGCGTCAGGGCCGCAGGGCCGCTCCGCCTTTCTGCTAGGCTTTCTTCGATGGTCCTCCCGGCGCACGAGACATGAGCCCTGCGGCCGACTCGCCCCTGCCGACTCGACGGGCGCGCGCGCTGCAGCGGCGCCTGCTCTCCTGGTACGCCGACAACCGGCGCGACCTGCCGTGGCGCCACACCACCGACCCCTACGCGATCCTGGTCAGCGAGATCATGCTCCAGCAGACCCAGGTCGCGCGTGTGGCGCCGCGCTTCCTCGAGTGGCTGCACGCGTGGCCGGACCTCGAGAGCCTCGCCGCGGCGCCGCTCGCCGACGTCCTGCGGCGCTGGCAGGGACTGGGCTACAACAACAGGGCGCGGCGCCTGCAGGAGTGCGCGGCCGCGGCCGTCGAAGCCACGCCGGACGGCCGGGCCGCCGAGCTCCCGCGCACGGTCGACGGCCTGCGCGCGCTCCCGGGCATCGGCCCGTACACGGCGCGCGCCGTCCTCGTCTTCGCCCACAACGAGGACCTGGCCGCAGTCGACGCCAACGTGCGCCGCGTCCTCACGCACGAACTCGGACTCGCCGGCGACCTGACTGACGCGCAGCTTCAGGCGGTCGCCGACGCGGTCCTGCCGCGCGGGCGCAGCCGTGACTGGCACAACGCGCTCATGGACTACGGATCCCTGGTGCTGACGGCGCGGAGCACCGGCATCGCGCCGCGGACGCGCCAGAGCACGTTCGAAGGATCGCGGCGGCAGCAACGCGCTCGCCTGCTGCGGCGCCTGCTGGACGGCGGGCCGCAGCCGCTCGCCGAGCTCGCGACCGCCCTCGCTCTGCCGCTCGACGAGACCGCCGACATCGTCGCGCGCCTCCGCCGGGACGGCCTCGTCGCCGAGGCCGGCGGGACCGTGGGCGTGGCATGACGCCGGTCCCACCTCCACGCTGACGGCGTGGTCTACGACGTCGACATCGTCAGCGTTCCGGCCCGGCCCGTGGTCTCGCTGCGCCGGCACGGTCGGCTCGCGGACATCGGCGCCTCCATGCGCCGCCTGCGGCACCTGCTGCGCGACGCCGGCCTCGAGACTGCCGGCCCGATGATGGCGCGGTTCTACGCGGACGCCGTGCCCGGACAGGACGCGGACTACGACGTCGCCATCGCCGTCCTCCCGCGCCCCGACGACTCCGTGCCCGACGCCGTCGGCGAAGCCCGCGGCGAGTGGCTGCCGCTCCACCACGTCCTGGAGGCCGTGCACCGCGGTCCGCACGACCGGATGGACGACGCCTGGCGGGCGGTGCGGGAGGCGTGCGGCGCGCTGGGCTATGCGCCGGCAGGTCCGGTCACCGAGGTCTACGAGGTGACGCGGAGGGACGGCGTGCCGCCCGAGCAGTACGTCACCCGGGTGCAACTGCCCTACGCCCGCTGAGCCGGCCGGCTCAGGTCCGGAACATCGTCAGCAGGAAGACCAGGTCGCCGCGCGCCACCACGGCGTGCTTGAGCTCGGCCGGCATGTAGTAGAGCATCCCCGGCCGAGCCTCGTGCTCTTCGCCGCCCAGCGAAACGATCCCCTCCCCCTGGAGCACGTGGATGGAGGCGGGGACGCTCGCCGTGTGCTCGCTGAGCTCCTGACCCGCGGCCAGCGTGAAGTGGATGATCTTGTGGTGGTCGTTCTCGACGATCGCCTTGCTGACGATGCCCTGCTCGGCGACGTCGACCATCGCCTTCAGGTCGGCGACGACGGGTGTCGCTTCGTCCATGCTGTCCTCCCGGATCGGTGGCGTCTTCTGCAGCCAACGTACCCAGAGGGCGGCGTGCCCTCATTGACCTTCGTCAGGCGACAGGCCGTTTGACAGGATTCACGAGCGGACATATACTTTGTGTCACGTTACACAATATGCGTCTATTTTCCGGGAAGGGGTTGTCATGCCTGACGGGCTCGCCAGCATCAAGCGTTTGGTCGAGGCAGCGGTGAGTGCCGTCACGACCCCGTCGCCGGGTACGCGAGGTCACCTGCGCGGCAGGGACTTCATGCTCGATGACCTTACTCACGGCGCCGATCGCGACGGGCGCTGACACCAGGAGGGGTGAGCACCATGCAGAATCGCTTCTTTCGTTCGATCGGCCGGTTCTTTGAAGGCGCAGGCAGCGTGTTGAGCACGCCATCAGGTGACGCGCGCGGCCACATGAACGTCCCGATCGACACCATGTACGACGTGTCGGGCAGCGACCGCTGGCTGGGGCGCTGACCTCAGGACCGACCCACGATCCTCCGTCCCGATCGCGACGTCCCCCCGCGTCGCGACTCGGTAGACAAAGGGCCCCTCGCCCCCCTGGTTCCGGCCCCGGACATCAGGGATCATGGCGAGGGGCCCTTCCCCCTTCAATGGGTCTCGGCGCCATCAGCCGCGTGCGGAGCCGGGCGCTCCGGAGTCGCCGAGAAACGCGTGTCGTGTGGAGCAAGTACCCGGCGGACGGATGGGCCGGCGCCGCACGACGCCGCGCCGGCGGCGCCTCTCAGACGCCGAAGCAGGCGGGGTAGCGCCGCGTCTGGTGCTTGCGGCGCTGGTAGGTGCGCGCGAGCTCGATGAAGATCCCGACGTCGCGCTCCAGGTCTCCCTGGGTGCCGTCGAAGTAGAAGGTGCGGATGGGCATGTCGTCGAGGTCTTTGGAGAGGCTCGGGTAGACCGCCTCGGTGACGATGCCGTTCATGCACGTGAAGGGGCTGATGTCGATGATGCCGTCGGCACCCTTCTGGTGCAGGTAGATCGCCTTGCCGCTGCTCAGCACCATCTCGCCGAGGGCGCCCGTGTACGGCAGGTACGGGAAGCTCATCTCGAGCACCTCGCGCACGTCCTCGGGCTCCTCGTAGCCCACGAAGTCGTCGTGGAACGGGCCGTAGACGGCATGCTCGTCGGAGCGCATGACCCAGCTCTTGATGAAGCGGATGGTGTTGTCCTTGCCGAACCGCTTGCCCTGCTCCGCGAGCCGCCGCCGCTGCTCGTCGTCGGTGTACCAGACCCACTCACCGATGTCCGACAGCCAGCACTCCCCGCCCTGCTCCTCGACCACGCGGATGAGGTCGAAGTTGGAGAAGGTGTTCTGGCGGCAGAAGATCTCGCCGACCACGCCGACGAGCGGACGCGAGGCGTCGTAGTCGGCCGGCAGCGCACGGAAGCGGTCGCGGGCGCGCACCATGGCCGGCAGGATCGCCGCCAGGCGCTCCTTGTGCGTGACGTGGGTCATGGCGACGGCCTCGCCGACCTCCTCCAGGCTCTGCTGGTAGATCGCGTCCGTGGAGCCCTTCTCGAGCTCGTAGGGCCGCGTCTTGAGGAGCAGCTTCATGAGGATGTCCTGCGCCAGGACGGCGCGCCAGGCGGTGCGCACGAGATCCTGCGAGTAGTTGCCGATCGACGAGTAGCCGTCGCTCGAGGTGATGCTGATCACCGGGATGTCGTTGTAGCCGAGCTCGTCGAACTTGGTGCGGATCAGATGCAGGTACTGCCCGAACCGGCACGGCCCGTTGGCGGACGGCATGAGGAAGGCGACGTTGTCGCGCCCTTCGTCCTCGATGATGCGCAGGAAGTCGCCGAGCGTGATCTTCTGCGGGTAGCACTCGTCGCCCGAGGTCATGCGGCCGCCGAGGTCGAGCGTGCGCTCGTCGGAGTCGCTGGTGGGCCAGGCGTCGAAGCCGATGGAACGGATGGCCGCGGCCAGCAGGTAGGTGCCGCCGTAGGGCATCTGCGGCAGGTACAGCTTGCGGCCGGCGAGCCCGTTGTCGGCGATCGCCTCCTGGATGCGAGCGTCCTGTGCCGCCTGCTTGCGGCTGGGTGAGGCGCCGCCGCCCCCGGCGACGGCCCCGCTTCGGCGGCTGTCAGGAGACGCCACCGGCCACCTCCTCACGGCACGCGTGCGCCTCGTCGGCCGCGTCCTGCGACCACCAGCGAAGGAAGCCCTTGCTGTCCAGATACGCCTCGCAGCGGGTCATCGCGCCGGCGTCGTTCTGGTGCTCGTCGAACTGCAGGGTGAGGAACGGCTTGGCCGACGCCTCGCGCACATAGTGCTTGATGTACGAGTCCGGACCGCACTTGAAGTTCGTCATGTAGATGAGGTGCAGCCGCTCCTTGTCGCGTACGTAGGTCGCGGTCTGCAGGATCTTGCGCCCGTAGTTCCAGAACATGTTGGGCACGACCGGGTCGATGTCGATGCCGCGGATGGGCAGGAAGTCCAGGGGGATGAGGTTCACCCCGTAGAACTTGCGCAGCTTGCGCGGGATGTCCATGTTGATGCCCTTGTCGTACATGTTGTATGGGCGCCCGACGAGGACGATGCCGAGCTCGCCGGCCAGCTCCAGGCGCTCCAGCGCCTCGGCGCCGGCGGCCAGCAGCCCGTCGCGGAACTGGTCCTGCGCTTTGTAGGCCGCGTCGAGCGCGCCTCGCAGGCGCGCCTTGGGCAGGCCGAGCTTCTGCATCATGCCGGCGAAGTCGCGGACCAGCCCTTCGCGCCCGTCGCGGAAGCGCACGCGCGGTTCGAGGATCCTGTCCTTGTGCGCCTCGAGGCCCGGCGCCGTCTTGACCACGAACGGCAGGGTCTGGCCCCAGGGGCAGGCGTGCGAGTTGTACCGCTCGAACTCGGTCTCCTCGTTCACCTGGTTGGGAATGAAGACCCAGTCGACGCCCTCGTTGAACAACCACCGCACATGGCCGTGCGCGACGCGGATCGGGAAGCACGGCTCGGCCACGGTGAGCGCCACCCCGGCCTCGCGGATCTGCTTGTCGCTCTCCGGCGAGAGCACCGGGCGCATGCCCAGTTCGGCGAAGAACGTGGACCAGAACGGCAGCCGGTCGTACGTGTACATCGCGCGGGCGAAGCCGACGGTGGGCGCCGTCTCCGGCACGCGCGCGCGCGCCGCTTCGTACGGCGCCAGCAACTGCTCTTCGCGGAAGGCGATGAGGTCGGCGATCACCGGCTCCTTGTCGACCTTGGCCGGCTTGCGGTAGCGGTCGGAGCACTTGTCGCCCCAGTAGGTCTTCTCGCCCTCGATGGTGAACTGGCGCACGTCGCACTCGTTGGAGCAGGCCTTGCAGACGAAGTCGACGACCGTGTAGTCCACCTGCTCGAGGTCCCAGCCGCGGAAGCCCGTGGGCTCGCCCGTGCGGTTCACGCGCTCGCGCGCGAGCAGCGCCATGCCGAGCGCGCCCATCACGCCGTTGTGCGGCGGCACGATGATGTCCTTCTCGAGGATCTGGCTGAAAGCCGCCGCGACGGCGTCGTTGTACGCGGTGCCGCCCTGGAAGAAGATCACGTCGCCGACGTGCCGCTCGCGTACAAGCCGGTTCAGGTAGTTGGTCGCGATGCTGAACGCGAGGCCGGCGACGAGATCGTCACGCCGCGCGCCGCGCTGCTGGTACGCCATGACGTCGCGTTCCATGAACACGGTGCAGCGCTCGCCGAGGCGGACGGGCGAGCCGGAGCCCAGCGCAAGCTCGGCGAACTCACCGACGATGTCGATGCCCAGCTTCTCCGCCTGCTCTTCCAGGAACGAGCCCGTGCCCGCGGCGCAGGCCTCGTTCATGGCGAAGTCGACGACGATGCCGTCCTGCAAGCTGATGAACTTGCTGTCCTGGCCGCCGATCTCGAAGATCGTGTCGCACTGCTTGCCGATCTTGCGGCCGATGTAGTCGGCGCCCGTCTTGTGGGCGGTGATCTCGTCGGTGATGATGTCGGCCCCGGTGAGCTCGCCGATGAGCTCGCGCCCCGAGCCCGTCGTGCCCACGCCGAGCAGGTTGATGCGGGCGCCGATCTCACTCTGGATGTCGTTCAGCCCCTTGCTCACGACCTCGACCGGGCGCGCGTCGGTCTTGGTGTAGATCTCCTTCATGACCTCGCCCTCGTCGTTGATGACGACGAGGTTGGTGGAGACCGACCCGATGTCGATGCCCATATAGGCATCGACGACCGACCCATTGCCGTCGAACTCGTAGGGCCTGGCCATGTCGCGCAGCAGGACCACACGCTCCATCGAGAGCGGGTCGGTACGCGGGAACTCCGCTGCCGGGAGGCGCTCCACGTCGAGGCCGAGCACGGCGTCCCGCGCCGCCTCGAGGTCGGCCTCGAGAAGCGCGGCACCGATGGCGCCCACACTCGCGTGAAACTCGGGGATGAACAGCTGGCCGTCGTCCAGGGCGAAGGCTTCGCGCAGCGAGCGCACCGCTCCCTCGTTGGCGGCCACGCCGCCGATGAACGCGACGGGCGGCTCGATGACCTTGCCCTTGGCGATCGTGCCCTTGAAGTTGCGCATCACGGCGTCGCAGAGGCCGCGCAGCACTTCGGGCGGCTCGTAGCCCTTCTGCTGGGCGTGGATCATGTCGCTCTTGGCGAAGACGCTGCAGCGGCCGGCGATGCTGGCCGGCTTGCTGGCGCCGAGCACGATGTCTCCCACGTCCTCGATGTCGTAGAGCAGCCGGCTCGCCTGCTGGTCCATGAACGAACCGGTACCGGCGGCGCAGTCGCCGTTGGTCTGGTAGTCGGTGATGCCGGGGCAGCCGACGTCGCTCCCCTCGAGACGGATGAACTTGGAGGTCTCGCCGCCCATCTCGAAGATCGTCTGCGTCTCCGGATGCAGCGCGGAGATGCCGCGCGTGATGGCCTTGAACTCGTTCTCGAACGCCGCATCCAGCGCGGGGCCGACGAGGCGCCCGCCTGAGCCCGTGACGCGGGCGCCGTGCACCGAGCCCTGCGGCAGCACGGCCAGCAGCTCTCCGAGGAGCGTCTCGGCCGCTTCGGCCGGGCTTCCTTTGATGCGCCGGTACTGAGCCACGAGCACCGGCGTCTCACCGACGACCGTCAGCCCGTCGCGCGGCGTCTGGAAGAGGTCGGGATGCCGCGAGAGAAGGTCACGGAAGAGGTCCTGGTCGCCAGCCTGGCCCACGAGTGCGGCCTTGAGGCTGATGCAGCCGATGTCGATGCCAAGCGTGGTCATGGGTGTGATGCAGGGTCCTCCTCCGGGGGGGCGGCCGCCCCGCCGACTGCAAAGCCTACCGTTCACGCGCGCCCGGGGCAAACCGGATGTAAAGAAGACTATAGTAGTCTTCTATCTCCGTCAACGCAGCGTCGTCCGGGCGCTCGCCGCCGCGCAACGTGACCCCGCCCGCGCCGCAGCGTCACCCCCGCAGCGGCTTCGTGACCCTGTGTGGCCGGCCGGCGCGCCTCTAGCATGCTCTTGCGGCGCGCCGGCCGGCCGCCCTCTTCAATCACATCACCCGTGGGGGCATCCGTGAACGATTCGACCACGCTCACCAACCGCGAGCGCCGAGAGAACGTGGCGTTCCTCGGGCAGGCGTTCCTCGCCGCCCAGAAGCTGCCGGCCGAGATCCTCGACGCCGAGCAGCGCGACCGCTTCACCTCCGACGAGTCGGAGCAGACCCGCCTCTTCTACACGCTGCTCTGCTACGGCGCGCTGGCCGCCCAGCCGGCGCCCGAGTCGGTGGTCGACGCCGACTGGCGCCGCCTCGGAGACGCCGGCATCGTCGACGCGCTCTTTGCCGGCGAGTTCGACCTCAAGCGTTACGCGCTGGACCCGCCCGTCTCGCGCAACGACAGCAAGGGCAAGATCATCGACTTCGTGCGCCTCGCCGAGACCCGCGACACCTGGGGCCGACTGCTCCCGCAGCCGCCGGACCCGGATGTCGCCGTCGACGTCCTGCACGCCGCCTCGGGCGGCGCGCTCAAGTCCCGCGCCTTCTGGGCGGTCCGCGAGATGCGCAGGTACGGCCTCTGGGACGACGAGGCGCTGGACCGCTTCGCCTGCGTCCCGGACGGCCGGGTGCGCAAGCGCGCCGTGCGGATGGGCCTGGTGGATCTGCCGGAGAAGGCCGACACGTTCGCCGACATGAAGGCCGTGTCCCGCGCGCTGTTCGCGGTTCTGCGCCTGGGCGAATCGCCGGACGGCTGCTTCGACCTCCCGATCAGCATGGCCGAGCAGCGCTGCGAGGTGTGCGACGCCGCGCGCATGGCCGCCTGCCCCATGCCCCACTGCCGGTGGCGGCGGGAGCACGCGGAGGCCTGAGCGAGTGCTACGATGCGGCGACGGCGGCGATCCAGGCTCCTCCGCCGTCGCCGCATCTACCCTCCTCCGCCGCGGCCAACTAGGGATAAACCCCTATAGGCCCACTTCCGCGCGCAGGGAACAGTACTAGCGAGGACCGCAATCAGCGGTTCGCGCGGTCGGAGGAAGGGGTCGGGATGTTCTGGGAGATCCTCGCGTGGGCGGCAGTGGTGCTGCTCTATGTGTTCCGCATCGCGCTGGTGGTCGGCGTCATCGCAGTCGTCGTGCTGGTCGTGCGGTCTCTGCGCGCGCCCAAGCAGCCAGTGCGCCACGCCGGCGCGCCGGCTCGCAAGTAGCTCGCCGAGTGCCTGGCCCCGGTCCAGCGGCAGCGGGACCGGGGCGTCAGCGCGCTCGGAGTCGTGTTGGTGACGCGAACAGGACCGGCAAGCGTCGCCGCCCCGGCGTCGGTCAGCGGACGCGCAGTGTCGTGATCGCCGGCGCCGCCTGGTTGCCGCCGAGGTCCATCGCCCGGAACGTCACCGTGTAGGTCTTTCGCGCCCTCGGCTTCCACGCGCAGGTGTGGCTCGCGCCCTGTTTGACCCAGCCGCACTGCACCGTCGCCACGACCAGCCCCTTGGCGTTCGTGATCGTGGCGCTCACCTTGACGACCGGGCTGTAGAGGTCGCGGACGGTGTACGCCATCTTGGCCGTCTTGCGGTAGGCCACCGACGCCGTCGCCGGCGCCGTCACTCTGGGCACCGCGAGATCGACGGTCACGGCCTGTGTGACGGACGTCTCGCCGAGCGCGCCGTCCGCGACTACCTTGAGCGAGTAAGGACCGCTCTTCGCCACGCCGCCCCCGCCCAGCTTGCCGTCCCAGTCCACGGTGCGCGCGCCCCTCGCCAGAGGGCCGAGGCGCATCGTCCTGAGCGTAGAGCCGGAGCGCACGACGGCGACGGTCACGTCGGCGGCCCGCGTGAGCCGGAACGAGAGGGTCACGGAGTCGTGGACGGCGTCGCCGTTGGGCGAGAACGTCTTGCGCGAGATCGAGGTCAGCTTCAGGGTCCTGTCCACGGTGACCTGGCGACGCGCGCTGGTGGTGTTCCCGGCCGCGTCGCGGACCTCGAGCAGCAGGAGGGCGCTCACCCTCGGGAGCAGCCTGCAGACCGGAAGTGGAGGAGATGCGGCCGTCCCAACCGACCTTCTGGACGGCCTTGGTCGTGGCCCTCCAGCCCGTGACCCGGCGCAGCACCGTACCGTCGGCGGCGACGACGGACACGCGTGCCGTCCCGGCCTCGCCCGGCTGGAAGGCCAGCACGCTCACGTCGTCCTGGCCGTCGCCGTTCGGACTGAACGGATCCGGCGCGACGGTCGCGCTCACGATGTCCGGCGCGACCGTGTCCAGCCGCACGGTGTCCGTGGCGGAGCGCGCGACCCCGTCGGCGCTCGTGGCGTCGGCCTGCACCGTATAGACGCCGTCCGGCTGCAGCTTGCCGCCGTCGTCGCGACCCGCCCACGTCGTCTCCACGACGTCGCCTTCGCCGGTCAGGTGCCGCACCGGCGTGCCGGCGTCGTCGCGGATCTCGAGACGCCAGGTGGCCGTCTGCGAGATGGTGAAGCCGATGGTGGCCTGATCGCGTACGCCGTCGCCGTTCGGGCTGATGGCCGGGGTCTCCACGATGAAGCCGTAGATCTTCGGCTGGCCCGTACGCGCGACGACCTTGCGCACGTTGGGCAGCTGCGAGTACAGTCGCCCGCCCGGGCAGTCGGTGTAGTTGGCGTCGCGGTGCCCGGCGATGGCCGGGAACGTGACATGCTGCCCGGTGGCGTACTTCTGCCCGTAGCCGCAGACGAGCGTGCCCGTGCCCAGGGGGTCGACGTGGTGTACGTCCAGCTTCCACTCCAGCAGCCGCTCCAGGGACGTGACGGCCGCGGACGGCGGCGTGGCGCTGGTGAACGTCCCCATGACGGAGATGCCCGTGCTCCCGGTGTTGAAGCCGAGCACCTGGGCGCCGATGACGCCGCGCGCGACGCCTCCATAGCGGCCTTCGTAGATGGTGCCGTAGCGATCGATCAGGAAGTTGTAGCCGACGTCGCTCCAGTGCAGCGACTTGGTGTGGTAGGCGTAGACGCCGCGGACCACCGCGGGAGCCTCCGCGCGGGAGTAGTCGTTGCCGCCGTCGGTGTGGTGTACGAACGCCATCTTGACGGGCGCGTAGTCCGGCGACCCGGACCGCCAGGATTCGTTGGCGCCCCACTCCGACCGGGTGACGATCTGCGGCTTGGTCGTCATGGCCGCCGCCGCCGGGGTCAGGCGGAAGCCTGCGATCGTGGCTGCGGCCCGGCGGAGGACGCCGACGACCGCGGATGCGCGGTCGGCGTCCTCGGTGCTGTTGATCGCCACCACGTTCACGTCGCGCAGGCGCGCGGGAACCGTCCCGCGTTCCCCCGCCTGCCTCGCGCCGACCTGCAGGTAGCGGCCCGCACCGGTCCAGACGGGCTCGGTGAAGGCCTTCTCCTCCCCGCCCTCTTCGGCGACGCGTTCCAGCGCGACCGAGTACCAGCGGCTCCAGGTCCGCCCGTCTTCGCTCGTGCGCAGCAGCACCTGCACCTCCCCGGACCCGCTCGGCGGCGCGCAGGTGACGCCGGCCATGGTGAAACGCATGCCGGCGTCGATGGTCGCGGCCGCGCCCGTCTGCGCCGCGGTGCGCGCGCCGGCGACGGACGCCCGACCCACGGGGAGCGTCGCCGGGAGCTTCGTGGTGCGCAACTCGACCGGCGGAGCGCTCATCCACGCCGCGACCGCATCGCTGACTCGAGGTGCGGCCCAGATGCCGGCTACCGCTCCGAGGACAGAGAGGATGGAGATCGCCGCGAGACGCGCGGCTCGCTTGTGGGGGTGAGGTCTCGCCATAGGCTCGTTCGGCTGACTTCAGACTTCGACACACTAGCACGAAACCCTTAGACGAGTGACCCGGCGGCGTGCCGCCGCCTGACCCGCGAGCGGGCCGGCCGGCCTCCTTCTTGCGCCTGCAACGAGAGCGGGCGGCGGGGCCGATGGCCCCGCCGCCCGGGTCGGTCGCGGATCCCGGCGAGCCTCAGCCCACCGGCACCTCGTCCTGCGCGGCCTCGACGATCGCGGCCGTCTTGGCGGGCATGTCGGCCGCGTCTTCCTTCTCCGCGCTCAGACAGCTCCAGATGGGGCTGTAGAGGTGCTCGACCGTGCTCGCGTACTGGTCCAGCTCGTCCTGCAGGTCGGTGATCATGACGTCGCCGCCGGGGTGCGTCGGCTGCGCCCCGGTGGCCGCCATGATCTCTCGCGCTTGCGTGGGATTGTCGATCCACATGCAGGGCATGAGCAGGTTGTGGTTGAACGGCTGGCGGCGACGGATCTCCCTGAAGAAGTTCGAGTTGAACGCCTCGAGGAGGCTGACGTCGCGGATGTTGTCGGTGGCGAAGTGCGTGAAGATGCACGGCTCCACCCAGCCGCCGCTGTTGATGTGCATGTAGTGCTTGCCGGCGATGCAGCCGTTGACCCACGGCGCGTCTCCCCAGAAGTCCACAGGGAACAGCGCCTTGGTGTCGCGGATGCGGTGGATGTCGACGCGGAACTGGTTCCGCTCCTCCGCCGTCAGCATCATGCTCGTGTCGGGATCGCGCCCGACCGGCATGTAGAGGAAGTGCCAGCCCAGGAGCGCGCCCTTGGCGATGAGCGGGTCGACGAACTCGTCGCTCACGATGGCCTTCCACGTGTGGCGTGTCACCGTGCACGAGTAGCCGAAGAGCACGCCCGCCTCACCGAGGTGGTCCATGATCTCCATGACCTGGTCGTGCACGCCGTCACCGCGACGCTCGTCGGTGAGCTCCGGTGAGCCCTCGAGGCTCAGCATGGGAGCGATGTTGCCCACCTTGGCAAGCTCGTCGATGGTGTCGTGATCGAGGAGCGTGCCGTTGGTGAACACCTGGAAGTAGGCGTCCCGGTTCTGCCGCGCGAAGTCGAGCAGTTCGTCCCACATGAACGGCTCGCCGCCGAGGAGGGTGAACAGGTAGACGCCCATGTCGTTGCCCTCGTCCACGATCTTCTGCATCAGACCGCGGTCGAGGTCCTGGTCCGGTGAGTACTCCGCCGCATAACACCCTTCACAGGTGAGGTTGCAGCGCATGGTCGGGCTCATGAGGATCGTCGTCGGCGCGTTGTTGCCAGTCGACTCCACGAGCTTCTTCCGCTTGTCCACGCCGCGAAGGAGTGTGTTCACAATAAGACATTCGATAAAGGCGTCGCGGCAGCGCGGGCTGAGCTTCGAGGTGACGTGTTTGGCGATCAGCAGCGCCGGGTGGTCATCCTGGACCTTCTCCGTGACGAAGCGCACGGAGCCCTTCCACTGGTCTGGCGTGATCTTCTCAGCAAGCTGGAACGCCTTGACGATCTTGCGCTTGTCGTCGCTTGACGCCAGCTTGAGCATCTGATTGATCACCTGCCGCTGCGCGGCAGTGTAAAGCCCACCCGTATGGCTCATCCATCTCCTCCTTCCGTCTGCGCGCGCCGGCGTCCAGCGGCGCACGGACCTGTCGTCGTTGTGTCGGAGAGGAGGTGCCGGGCGGCTCGACACCGGGAGGTCACCGCCTGGACGCGTCGGCTCCCCCCGACGGTCTCGTAAGTGTTGTGAACGTAGTCTATCACCGGGTCGACGGTTCCGGACCGATGCAGCCCGAAAAAGGAGTGTGCCCGCGATGACCTCTCGCGAGACCCCTGTAGCCACGGCGGAGACACTTCCTGTGCCAATTCGTCTACGGAGTGCTTAACTTTCGCGCGCGAGCCGCCGATACCCAGTCCTGAACGACAAAGGCAAACCTGCCGTGAGGCAGGGACGCAAAGCCAGAGGTCTTGGATGATCAAGATAGCTCGGTTGCCGAACCCGGCTTTCGCAGTCGCGGATCGCGATTCCAGCGGCGAGCGCCTCTCGCGAGTCCCCCCTCGAGACACCGACGCAGGCAATCGTCCGCCGGCCTTGAGCAAGTCGGCAGGCCCAAGGAGCACTGGTGCGGAGGCGATGAAGATGCGGGCCAAGTACTTGATCCTCGCGATCGCGCTGCTCTGCCTCCTGGCCTCGCCCTCGGCGGCACTGGCTGCGGATGACAACGACGGCGGCAAGATCGATACGAGCGTCACGACGGTCCTCGACGCCACCGGCGGGAACGAGGCCGTCCCCGTCATCGTCTACACGGACCCAGGGGCGGGAGGCGTCGTCGACGACGTCGTCCCCACCGGCGTCGAGACGACGGCACTCGCCGGCTTCGACGCCGTCGCGGCGTATCTGACGCAGGAAGAGATCGACGCGCTCTCTGCGAGCGACTCCGTCGATCTCATCGTCGCCGACAACCCGGTGTTCGGCTTCGACTACGCGAGCTCCCTCGACGTCACCAACCTGGCGATCGGCCTGGACAGGGTCGCGGCGCCCGCCGCGGGAGGCCCCGCGGGCGCCGGCGTCGGTGTGGCCGTCCTCGACAGCGGCATCGCCACCACCTCCGACGTGGGCAACAGCCGCATCGTCGGGTGGAAGGACTTCGTCAACGAGCGGAAGACCCCGTATGACGACGCCGGTCACGGCACCTTCGTCTCCGGCCTCATCGCGGGAGACGGCACGGCGTCTCTGCCGCTCGACCAGGGCGGCTACGCGACCGTGCAGTTCCGCGGCGTCGCTCCACAGGCCGACATCATCGGGGTGAAGGTCCTCGACGCCACCGGCCGGGGAAGGGCATCCTCGGTGATGGCCGGCGTGCTCTGGGCGATCGCCCACAAACGCGACTACAACATCCGCGTGCTCAACCTCTCGGTCGGCAGCAACCCGGTCGCGCCGAGCGACTTCGACCCGATCGCCCAGGCCGTGGAGTTCGCCTGGAAGAACGGGATCACCGTCGTCTGCGCCGCCGGCAACGAGGGCGAGTTCGGCCCCGGCGGCATCCTCTCTCCGGGCAACAGCCCCTACGTGATCACCGTCGGCGCCAGCGACACGCGGCAGACGGCGACCACCAGCGACGACATCATCACCTACTACAGTTCGGTCGGCCCCACTCTCTGGGACGAGTACGCCAAGCCCGACGTGGTGGCTCCCGGCAACCGGCTGATCTCCCTGCGCGTGAACGGGTCGTACATCGACACGAGCTTCCCGCAGAACGTGATCCACGTGGCCGATTACGCGCCGACGGCGCCCGAAGGCACGGAGCCGGGCTACCTGATGCTCTCCGGCACCAGCACGTCGGCGCCGGTGGGCGCGGGCGTCGCAGCCCTGATGATCGGCCAGGATCCGAGCCTCAGCCCCGACGACGTCAAGGTGCGCATGATGCGCACCGCCGACCCCCTGCCGGGCGTCTCGCGCTTCCAGCAGGGCGCCGGAGTCATCGACGCCGCCGGCGCGCTGGCGAGCAGGGCGCACTCGCACGGATATGCGCTCTCAGAGGATGTCGGGGATGGAACGACAATCCTTACTGAGAACGATTACGCCGCCTGGGACCAGGTCGCATGGACGAAGTACGGATGGACCAAGTTCCGCTGGACGAAGTTCCGCTGGACCAAGTTCCGGTGGACCAAGTTCCGCTGGACCGGCGTCGAATGGCAGAAGTTCCGTTGGACCAAGTTCCGGTGGACGAACATGGCCTGGACCAAGTTCCGGTGGACGAAGTTCCGGTGGACCGACTACGAGTGGGCCAAGTTCAGGTGGACGATCCTCACCGAAGGGCAGTGAGCTCCGAGTCCCAGGAACTGATCGGTCATGACGAGACGGCCGTGCGGAGACGCACGGCCGTCTCGCTTTACGTAGCCCTCGTTTGCGCCGCGGCGGCGGGCGTGTCCATCGCCGCCGTGGTCCGCGAGCCGGCGCCGTTCACCATCAACATCGTCGCGTTCATGATCCTCGCGACGCTCACCGACCTGCGGGAGATCAAGCTGCCGTGGGTGGGCGACGTCACGCTGTCGTTCGTGCCCGTGCTCGCGTGCCTCATCGCCCTCGGCCTCTGGCCCGCGATGGCCGTCGCCGCGGTAAGCGGCATCACGGCGGCCTGGGTGACGCGGGATCCCATCAAGATCGCGTTCAACGTCGGCAACTACGTCGTCTCGACCTATCTCGCGGGGCTGCTGTACCTGGCCCTTGCCCCCGAGGGCGGGGCGTTCATGACGAAGGTCCTGCCGACGTTCGGCGCGACCATCGTCGACTTCCTCGCCCACACCGCGCTCCTCGCCGGCGTGATCGCGCTGTCGACACAGGGCGCCGGCGCCGTCAGGGTCTGGCGGCAGAACTACCAGTGGGCCCTGCCCGGGTACCTCGCGGGGTCGACGCTCGCCCTCCTCGTGGCCGCGCTCTACCTCTGGCTCGGCGTGCCCGGCATGCTGCTCGGCATCCCCCCGCTCTACCTCATCTACTACTCCTACGACATCTACGTGAAGCGCGCGCGCGAGAAGGTGACCTTCGACGCCGAGCGCGACAGCTTCCACCAGGAGCTTGCCGCCTCGCTTGAGTTGCACGACGAGCTGCGCGCGGCCCAGCTCAAGGTCGCGGCGGAGATCGAGCGCGCCCGGCGCATCCAGACGGACCTCCTCCCCACCTCGGTGCCGCACGTGGAGGGCATCGAGCTGGAGCAGCGCATCGAGTTCCTCGGCGAGATGGGCGGCGACTACTATGACTACATCCCGTTCGGCGACGGACGCCTGGGGATCGTGTGCGGCGACGTCATGGGCAAGGGCCTCGCCGCCGCGCTCATCATGGCGATGGCCCGCTCGCTCCTGCACAGCGCCATCGCTCCAGGCAAGCAGCCCGGGGACATCATGGCGGAGGTCAACGACGGGCTCACGCGTGATCTCGAGGGCCAGCGCCTGCCGTACTTCCTCACGCTGGCCCTGGCCGCATACGACCCGTCGGACGGCAGCCTGGTCATCGCCGGCGGCGGCCACAACCCCGTCCTCGTCGCCGGCGAGCACGGCGTGAGCGAGGTCCCGTCGCGCGGCGCCGCCCTCGGCGTCCGCACCGGCCTGCGGTTCCCCGAGGACCGCGTGGTACCGGGCGCCGGCGCCACACTCGCGCTCTATACCGACGGCCTCACGGAGGCGCGAGCCCCCGGCGGTACTCTCTACGGCCTCGAGCGCCTCGAGCGCTCGCTCGAACGGTGTCGGAGCGGGTCCGTTCGTGACACACTTGACGGTGTGTGGGGCGACATCGCCGCCTTCCGCGGCGACAGCGCCCCCACCGATGACGCCACGCTCCTGCTGGTCCGCCTCACGTGACGCGCCGGAGCGACAACCGCGACCGACGGGGTCCCGTGACGATGGCCGATCAGACGAGCGCCACGCCGGCTTCGCTTCAGGTGTACCGCTACACGGCCGGCGCCGACCGCGTCGAGGCCGTGATCGGCATCCTGGAACCCGAGCTCCCGCAAGAGGATCTCGTCGCTCACGCGACCGAGGCGCTCGAGCGCGAGACGTTCATGTGCTACGCCGTGTCGCAGGCCGACGACTTCGTCGCCGACGAGCTCTGCTTCGTCCCGCAGGGCGACCACTGCGACATCCTCAGCATCAGGACCAACGGCTGGGAGCGCCACCACGGCGACCACCGGCGCAGCCTCGTGGAGATCCTCAACAACCTTGCAGCCGCGGTCGCCTGCGGCAAGCTGCGCATCCTCGATGTCGAGCAGGTCACGAACGAGGTCGGGCTGGGCAGGAACGTCCTGCACTTCGAGATCGGGGACACCACCGAGCTCCAGGAGGCGCGGGAGGCAGTGAACGAGGTGCTCCAGCAGGCCGGACTCGACGACATCAACCGCCAGCGGACCATCCTGTGCATCTCTGAGGCCGTGACCAACATGCTGTTGCACGGCGGCGGACACGGCCGGATGATGGTCCGGCGCCTGGGCGACCGCCTGCGCTTCATCGTGGCCGACGAGGGGCCGGGCCTGAGCTTCCTCAACTGGATCGAACCACCCACGAAGGGCGGGCAGGCGTCGATGGGGTACGGCTACAAGATCATCCTCGACTACCTCGACGCCATCGCCCTGCATACCGGTCCGGGCGGCACTACGCTACTATTGGACCGCTTGATCATCTGAGCCAGGAGAACCCATGCTGCGAACGTCGATCGCTCAGGGCCCGGCGCCCACCGTCTACCTCGCCGGCGAGATGGACCTGGACTGCGCCGACACCCTGCGCGGGGCGGTCACCGAGGCCGCGCGGGGAGCGCAGATGGTCGCCCTGGACTTCGCCGGCGTGGAATTCATCGACTCCTCGGGCACGGGCATCTTCGTGCGGCTCGCCCTCGACCTGAAGAGCCAGGGCACCCCGCTCGTGGCCCGCAACCTCTCCCCTGCCGTGCGCGGAGTCTTCGACATGCTCCGGGTGCGTGAGCTCGTCGGGGACGAGGTCTTCCCGGACTGACCACGTCCGGCCGCGGGCGCGTCAGACGCGCCTGAGCGGCCCGCTGCCGGCGAGCACCACCACCGTCGCGGAATCCATCCCGTCGCTGATGCTCGAGACGTACGCCTCGCCGCGCAACTGGACACCGTCGCGGGTGATCATGTTGAACGACATGGAGGAGCCGTCGTGGAGGTGCTCGCGAAACTCCGCCGAGCTCGACGGCGCCTCGACGCGCAGGCTCCAGCAGGGATCGCGTCCCCCGTCCTCGACCACGCTGGCGGCCAGGAACCCCACGTCGGTCCGTTCGTGCCTGAGTCTGAGGAGTCGTTGCGACGGCATCGCTGGTTCTATCGGCCGCCGGGCCGGAGAACCTGAGCGGCGGCGCTG